>NZ_JBEZFW010000014.1:0-334273 GCF_040649695.1 Nonomuraea sp. NPDC048901
TGACGGGGTTGTGCATCATGCACTGGCTTTTAACACACTGTTGAGTTCTCAAGAAACGGACGCGTACTCCCCAACCTGCGAGAGGCGCACATTTCCTCTTGCCCAGTTTATCAGATCCGCGCGATCCTTGTCAAATCGGCCAATCCGGTACGTTCCGGGCAACCCTGCTAACTTACCTGAAGTTCTGACTCATGTCCAATCACATGTGGACACAGCCTGAAGTTCGGGAGAGATCACTGGGTTTTGCCGGGCTAACTTGCCCTGCGTTGAAGACTCTAGCAGTCCTGGTGCGGGAGAAGACCCAACTTCGGTAACGAATAGGTCTTCCCCCGGTGTGTCTCGCTCAAACACCCAAGCCGGCGAGCTGCGCCTCGAGCCGCACGATGTCGGCCGCCGACTGCTCGGCACGCCCTCTGACCTTGGCGACGACATCTTCGGGCGCCTTGGCCATGAACTGCTCGTTGCCGAGCTTGGCCGCGACCTGAGCCGCCTCCTTGCGCGCGACCGCCAGATCCTTCTCCAGCCGCTTGCGTTCGGCCGCCACGTCGATGGCGCCGGCGGTGTCGATCTCCACGGTCACCCCGCCCACAGTGAAGCGGGCAGTGGCGGAAAAGGCGTCAGACGGCTCCGTGAGCCGCAGGAGTGAGCGGATGGCCCCTTCCTGCCCCGCGAGAGCCGTGCCGGTCAGTCCGAGCCGCGCGGCCACCTTCTGACCGGGCTTCAGCCCCTGATCCGAACGGAACCTGCGCACCTCCGTCACCAGCTCCTGCAGAGCGACGATCTCCGCCTCGGCCGCCGGATCGATCCGGGCGGCATCGACCTGTGGCCATGCTGCCACGGCGACCGACTCGCCGCCCGTGACGGCTCGCCACAGCTCCTCGGTCACGAACGGCACCAGCGGGTGCATCAGCCGCAGCAGTGTGTCGAGCACGTGACCCAGCACGAGCCGCGTGTGCTCCAGCCCCTCACCGAGTTGGATCTTGGCCAGCTCCAGGTACCAGTCGCAGACCTCGTCCCACGCGAAGTGGTAGAGCAGGTCGGACGCCTTGGCGAACTCGAACTCCTCGAAGGCCGCGTCGGCCGTGGAGATCACGCTCTGGAGCCGGGACAGGATCCACCGGTCGGCCGCCGTCAGGTCCAGGCCGTCGAGGGAGCCGGTGGTCGCGCCGTTCATCAGCGCGAAGCGGGTGGCGTTCCAGATCTTGTTGCAGAAGTTACGCGAGCCGCCCGCCCACTCCTCGCTCACCGCGACGTCGGCGCCGGGGTTGGCGCCGCGCAGCAGCGTGAAGCGCGTGGCGTCGGCGCCGAAGCGCTCGATCCAGTCGAGCGGGTCGACCACGTTGCCGAACGACTTGGACATCTTCTTGCCGTATTGGTCACGGACCATGCCGTGCAGCGCCACCACGCGGAAAGGCGGCTCGCCGTCCATGGCGTACAGGCCGAACATCATCATGCGCGCGACCCAGAAGAACAGGATGTCGTAGCCGGTGACCAGCACGGAGGTCGGGTAGAAGCGCGCGAGCTCCGGTGTCGCGTCCGGCCAGCCGAGCGTGGAGAACGGCCACAGGCCCGAGGAGAACCAGGTGTCGAGCACGTCGGCGTCCTGGACGTAGCCGGCGGGCGGATCCTGGTCGGGGCCCACGCACACGACCTCGCCGGCCGGGCCGTACCAGACCGGGATGCGATGCCCCCACCACAGCTGGCGCGAGATGCACCAGTCGTGCATGTCGTCCACCCAGTCGAAGTAGCGCTTGGCCAGCTCGGGCGGGTGGATGCGGGTGCGCCCGTCGCGCACCGCGTCGCCGGCGGCCTTGGCCAGCGGCGAGACGTTGACGAACCACTGCAGCGACAGCCTCGGCTCGACCACCGTCTTGCAGCGCGAGCAGTGGCCGACCGAGTGGACGTAGGGGCGCTTCTCGGCGACGATCCTGCCCTCGGCGCGCAGCGCGGCGACCACGGCGGGTCGCGCCTCGAACCGGTCGAGCCCCTCGAACGGTCCGTGCGCGGTGATCACGCCGCGCTCGTCCATGATGGTCAGCGACGGCAGCGAATGCCGCCGACCGATCTCGAAGTCGTTGGGGTCGTGGGCCGGCGTCACCTTGACCGCGCCGGTGCCGAAGGCCGGATCGACGTGCTCGTCGGCGACCACGGGGATCTGTCGGCCGGTGAGCGGCACCTCGACGAGCGTGCCGATCAGATGGGCATAGCGCTCGTCGGAGGGGTGCACGGCCACGGCGGTGTCGCCGAGCATGGTCTCCGCGCGGGTGGTCGCCACCACGATCTCGTCGGAGTAGCGGATGGAGACGAGCTCGCCGTCGTCCTCGCTGTGTTCGACCTCGATGTCGGACAGCGCGGTGAGGCAGCGGGGGCACCAGTTGATGATGCGTTCGGCCCGGTAGATCAGGCCGTCGTCGAAGAGCCGCTTGAAGATGGTCTGGACGGCCCGCGAGAGGCCGGTGTCCATGGTGAAGCGTTCGCGCTCCCAGTCGACACCGTCGCCGAGCTTGCGCATCTGGCCGAGGATCCGGCCGCCGGACTCCTCCTTCCACTGCCAGACACGCTCCACGAACGCCTCACGCCCGAGGTCGTGGCGCGACAGGCCCTCCTTGGCCAGCTCGCGCTCGACGACGTTCTGGGTGGCGATGCCGGCGTGGTCCATGCCGGGCAGCCACAGCGTCTCGCGGCCCTGCATGCGGGCCCTGCGGGTGAGCGCGTCCTGGATGGAGTGGTCGAGCGCGTGCCCGATGTGCAGGACGCCGGTCACGTTGGGCGGGGGGAGGACGATGCTGTACGGCTCGCGCGGGCTGCCCGGGTCTGCGTGGAAATAGCCTTCGGATACCCAGCGCTCGTAGCTCCGGGTCTCGACGTCGGCCGGGGTGTACTGGGTGGGCAGCTCTGGCGTTGTCACAGTGACCAATTCTAGGGAGGTGGTGGAAAGCGAAACGCCCCAGGGAGTTTGTCTCCGCGGGGCGCTTGCCGTAAGGGAAGGATCAGGCGGACTTTTCCCGCGGCGTGCGCTGCTGTTTCGCGGCGAGCTGGTCGCGGGGTACGAGCGTCGGGATGGCGTGTTCGAGCACCGACTCGCGGGTGATGACCACGCGGGCCACGTCCTGGCGCGACGGCACCTCGTACATCACCGACTGGAGCACCTCTTCGAGGATGGCGCGCAGGCCGCGCGCGCCGGTGCCGCGCAGGATCGCCTGGTCGGCGATGGCCTCGAGCGCGCCGTCGGTGAACTCCAGCTCCACGCCGTCGAGCTCGAGCAGCTTGCGGTATTGCTTGACCAGCGCGTTGCGCGGCTCGGTGAGGATCTGGATGAGCGCCTCGCGGTCGAGGTTGTGCACCGAGGTGATGACCGGCAGACGGCCGACGAACTCGGGGATCATGCCGAACTTCAACAGGTCCTCGGGCATCACGTCGGAGAAGATGTCGGCCATGTCGACTTCTTCCTTCGACCGGATGATGGCGTTGAAGCCGATGCCCTTCTTGCCGATGCGCGACTCGATGATCTTTTCCAGACCGGCGAAGGCACCGCCGCAGATGAACAGCACGTTCGTCGTGTCGATCTGGATGAACTCCTGGTGGGGGTGCTTACGCCCGCCCTGCGGCGGCACGCTCGCGGTCGTGCCCTCCAGGATCTTGAGCAGCGCCTGCTGGACGCCCTCACCGGAGACGTCGCGGGTGATCGACGGGTTTTCGCTCTTGCGAGCGATCTTGTCGACCTCGTCGATGTAGATGATGCCGGTTTCGGCCTTCTTGACGTCGTAGTCGGCCGCCTGGATGAGCTTGAGCAGGATGTTCTCGACGTCCTCGCCGACGTAGCCCGCCTCGGTGAGCGCGGTGGCGTCGGCGATGGCGAAGGGCACGTTGAGCATCTTCGCCAGCGTCTGCGCGAGCAGCGTCTTGCCCGAGCCCGTGGGGCCGAGCAGCAGGATGTTGCTCTTGGCCAGCTCTAGACCGTCGTCTCTACCTCGGTCGCCGGACTGCACCCGCTTGTAGTGGTTGTAGACCGCCACCGAGAGCGCCTTCTTCGCCTTGTCCTGACCGATGACGTAGGCGTCGAGGAACTCGTAGATCTCCCTCGGCTTGGGCAGGTTGTCCCACTTGAGCTCAGAGGACTCCGAGAGCTCCTCTTCGATGATCTCGTTGCAGAGATCGATGCACTCATCGCAGATGTAGACGCCTGGACCGGCAATGAGCTTCTTGACTTGCTTCTGGCTCTTCCCGCAGAAAGAGCACTTCAGCAGGTCTCCCCCGTCGCCGATGCGTGCCACCCCAGATACTCCTTTGCGTGGGACCGCCCTGCTCCCGCGATCCGTATCCTCCGGACCGGGTCCGAACCGCTCAGGTTTCGACGTTACCGTCTTCTGGGCCCTCAGTGAGCCCCCTGGCGGCGAGTCGCACCGGAACGTGCCCTATTGGGCAGCGCTCCGGTGCGTCACATCTCATCAGGAAGCGACGGCCTGAGCTCGTTTCTTCCGCGACGGGATGATGTCGTCGATCAGACCATACGCCTTTGCCTCGTCCGCGTTGAGAATTTTGTCGCGTTCGATGTCCTTTCGGACTTCCGCAGGGCGCTTTCCGGAGTGCTTCGCCACGATCTCCTCCAGGAGGGAGCGCATGCGAAGGATCTCGCGGGCCTGGATCTCGATGTCGCTTCCCTGGCCGCCGCCCTCGGTGGACGGCTGGTGGATGAGCACCCTGGCGTTGGGAAGCGCGAACCGCTTGCCGGGAGTCCCGCCGGCCAGCAGCACGGCCGCGGCGGAGGCGGCCTGCCCCAGGCAGACGGTCTGGATCTCCGGCCGGACGAACTGCATCGTGTCGTAAATCGCCGTCATGGCGGTGAAGGAGCCACCCGGCGAGTTGATGTAGATGCTGATGTCACGGTCGGGATCGAGCGACTCCAGCGTCAGCAGCTGAGCCATCACGTCGTTGGCCGACGCGTCGTCGATCTGCACTCCGAGGAAGATGATGCGGTCCTCGAAGAGCTTGTTGTACGGATTCATCTCCTTCACGCCATAGGACGTGCGTTCGACGAAGGAGGGGAGAACGTACCGGCTTTCGATGTTCACTTCAACTCCCCTAGGAGACGGCGCCTTGCGAGGGCACCTGCCTCGCGCTGCGCACGACGTGGTCGATGAAGCCGTAGTCCTTGGCCTCTTCGGCCGTGAACCAGCGGTCTCGATCGGAGTCGGACTCGATCTGGTCGAGCGACTGGCCCGTGTGGTGCGCGATCCGCTCGGCCAGAGTCTTCTTCACATAGAGCATCTGCTCCGCCTGGATGGCGATGTCCGCGGCGGTGCCGCCGATGCCACCGGACGGCTGGTGCATCATGATGCGCGCGTGGGGCAGCGCGTAGCGCTTGCCTCTCGCGCCCGCCGACAGCAGGAACTGCCCCATGGAGGCGGCCAGCCCCATGGCGACCGTGGCCACGTCGTTGGGCACATATTCCATCATGTCGTAGATGGCCATGCCGGCGGTCACCGACCCGCCAGGCGAGTTGATGTAGAGCCAGATGTCACGGTCGGGATCGTCGGCCGCGAGCAGCAACAGCTCGGCACAGATGCGGTTGGCGATCTCGTCGTTGACCTCCTGCCCCAGCACGATGATGCGCTCGCGCAGCAGGCGCTGGTAAAGCTGGTCCTCAAGCCGGAAGGACGAGCCGTTCTCACGGCCTCGCGACTCAGGCTGATAGAAGGTCGGCGGGCTGGTCACAGCGTCACCTTCCGATGCGTCGTAATCGATTGGCTTTGCTTGTGACCCTAACGCGCGGGGCACACAGCTCATGCCCGGTCTGCCTACTGTTCGCTGACGGCGCAGGTAAGGCCGCCCAGAGCAGCGCGAAGCCCCCGAACCGTCCGGATCGGGGGCTTGGTGCCGTTTCTGGGGCTAGGCGTCGGCCTTCTCCTCGGCCGCCGGCTCGTCGGCCGGCTCCTCGGTGGGCTCCTCGCCGTTGATCTCGGTGTAGATGGCCTTGAGGTCGACCTCGTTGCCGTCGGTGTCGACCACCTTGGCGGCGTCGCCGATGACGGACTTGGCCTTGTCACGGACGATCTCGACCATCGCCAGCGTCAGCTGGTCGTTGTCGGCCAGGTGCTGGGCCAGCTGGTTGGGCTGGACGCCCATCTCCATGGCGCGGCGGACGACGAAGTTGGTCAGCTCCTGCTCGGAGACGCCCAGGTCCTCGCTCTTGACGATCTTGTCGAGGACGAACCCGACCTTGATGGCCTTGGCGGAGCTGCTGTCGAACTCGGCGAAGCGCTCCTCCTCGGTCGTCTGGTAGAGGCGGAAGAAGGCGTCGCGGCTGAGCCCGCTCTCGGCGATCTGGTGCTCGAGGTTGTGCTTGCGGGCGTCGACCTCGGCCTTGAGCGCGCTGTCGGGGATCGGCATCTCGATCTTGTCGAGCAGCGAGTCGAGGGCCTTCTCGCGGGCCTGGACGACCTGGTCGACCAGCTTGTTGCGGCGGGCCTGCTCGCGGATGCTGTCCTTCAGCTCGGCGAGCGTGTCGAACTCGCTGGCCAGCTGGGCGAACTCGTCGTCCAGCTCGGGCAGGACCTTCTCCTTGACCGTCTTGACGTTGATGATGACGTCGGCTTCCTCACCGGCGTTCTCACCGCCGACCAGCTCGGTCTTGAAGGTCTTCTCGTCGCCCGCGGACATGCCCGCGAGGGCGTCGTCGAGACCCTGCAGCACGGAGCCGGCGCCGACCTCGTAGGAGACCTCGTTGGCCTGCTGCTCCTCGATGTTGGCACCGTCGATCTCGGCGCGCAGGTCCATGACGACGAAGTCGCCGGCGGCGGCCGCGCGCTCGACGCCGGTCAGCGTGGCGAAGCGCTGGCGCAGCGCGTCGAGCTGGGCGTCGATGTCCGCGTCGGCGACCTCGGCGGAGTCGACCGTGACCTCGGTGCCCGCGTATTCGGGGACCTCGAAGGCGGGCCGGACGTCGACTTCGGCGGTGAACTCGACCTGCTCGCCATCCTCGATCTTGGTGATCTCGATGTCGGGCTGGCTGACCGGGAAGAGGTCGACCTCGTCGACGGCCTGACCGTACAGCTTGGGCACCGCGTCGTTGAGGGTCTCCTCCAGCACCACCGCGCGGCCGAAGCGCTGCTCGATGATGCGGGCCGGAACCTTGCCAGGGCGGAACCCGGGGACGCGCACCTGCTGCGCGACCTTCTTGTACGCCGCATCCAGGCTCGGGCGCAGCTCTTCGAACGGCACCTCGACAGTGAGCTTCACCCTGGTCGGGCTGAGCTCCTCGACAGCGGTCTTCACGGGGTGGTCTCCTTGATCAAGCTTCGAGTGATCGCGGGCGCGTCCAGATTTGGTACGGCTCACGCGCCGCGCCCACATGAGCGGCGCTGGGCATGCTCCGCCTTGGCGGGATCCAAGCGCCGTTCGCCAGTCTAGGGTAGATGCGTACCCAACAACGACGTGACGACCCTCAGAACTCCTCGGCGATCACCCGCAGGAGCTCGATGGTCTCGTCCGGCGTCGTGCTGACGGCGCAGAGCCGCTCCATCACCTCGGTGTAGCGGTCGACGTCCTCGCGTTTGTCCAGGTAGAGGGCGCTGGCGAGTTGCTCGACGTACACCACGTCCGGCAGGTCGTGGTCGGGGAAGCGCAGGACGCTGAACGCGCCGCCCTCGGCGCTGTGGCCCCCGAAGCTGAACGGCATGACCTGGATGGTGATGTTGGGCTGGCGCATCAGGTCGATGAGGTGTTCGAGCTGGGCCCGCATCACCTCGGCGCCGCCGATGGGGCGGCGCAGCGCGGCCTCGTCGATGACCGCCCAGAAGACCGGGCCGTCGGGCCGGTCGAACATGCGCTGGCGTTCGAGCCGGAGGTCCACCCTGCGGGCGATCTCCTCCGCGCCGATGCCTGCCGAGCCGGCCGTGACGACCGCCCGGGCGTATTCCTTGGTCTGTAACAACCCCGGCACGAACTGGACCTCGTAGGTCCTGATCCTGGCCGCGGCCTCTTCGAGCCCGACGTAGGCCTGGAACCACGTGGGCAGGATGTCGTTGAACCGGTGCCACCATCCGGGCTCGTTCGCCGTGGCCACCAGGTCGAGTACGGCTGCGCGCGCCTGGGTGTCCACCACCCCGTAAAGGGTCAGCAAATCAGCCACGTCGCGCTCCTTGAAGCCGACGCGTCCCAGCTCCATGCGGCTGATCTTGGATTCGGAGCCCCTGATGAGGTGGCCTGCCTCCTCGCGGGTGACGCCCTTCCCCTCCCTGAGCCTGCGCAGCTGGGAGCCCAGGAGGATGCGCAGCGCCGTAGGGCCGGAACCCGGCTGGTTCTGCGTCACTCTGCCTCCTATCAAGGTCCGCACACACAGTGACACCACATTGCCGGGTATGACAAGGTCTCAACCTGGTGTCCGATTCGGATACCCCTACCCGTAGCCGCTCATGCTGCTGCACATTGCACATGCACGTGCATTTGGGTCTTGCAGCGGCCGGGGATCGTGATCCATGATGGCCTAGTGCATATTGGGCCAAACATGCACGAACCCAGGAACAATCGGGAGGTATCGGCGGGATGGTGGAGGACCCTTTGGCCACTGCCGATTGCCTGCAGATCACCCGTGAAGTGGGGTTCGACAGCCTGTTGAGCTCGGGCAAGCCGTACACGACCTCGTGTCCGCTGCCCTTCCAGGCCGACTCCGTGAAGACCGCCAGGGACGTGACCCGTTCCACGTTACGCGGCTGGGGCCTGCCGGAGTTGGGCGACGACGCCGCCCTGGTCGTGTCCGAGCTGGTGACGAACGCGGTCAGGTACGCGATGTACGCGCGTGGCCGGCGAGAGATCCAGCTGCTGCTGATGCGGGTCGTCCCCCACGTGCTGCTGGCCGTGGCCGACCCGAGCGACAAGATTCCCACGCCCAAGGAGCCCGACTTCATCTCCGAGAACGGGCGTGGCCTTTACATCGTCGAGACCTACAGCCAATGCTGGGGCTGGGACCCGCTGGCTCGTGGCGGCAAAGCCGTGTGGGCCCTCTTCCGTACTGACTCCTGATTTATTACTCTTTCTTGGAGTGAAGGGGAGTACCTCCGAACACGCCTGATCGTCATGACGGCCCGCGCGGCCCGGTCAGGTGGGCCCTGTGTGGCGAGGGAGACCTTCCGGCCCATCGTCGTCGGCTGGAGGTTCCGAAGGTGCGCATGCTCATCCCCATGGCCCTGCTCGCGGCCATCTACTCGGCCGTTCTGGCCGGTCTGGTGCTGCTCGGGATTCCGGTCGTGTACGTCGCCCTCGGGGCGGCCCTCATTCTGCTCGTGCAGTGGTGGTACACCGAGGTACTGGCGCGGCGCATGACCCGGGCCCGGTACGTCACGGCCGAGCAGGAGCCCGAGCTGCACGCCGTACTCGATCGGCTCTGTGCGCTGAGCGACGTGGCCAAGCCGCGGCTGGCGATCAGCCCCTCCCCCGCTCCGAACGCCTACACGGTCGGCCGCTCGCGGCGCAGCGCGACGATCATCGTCACCGAAGGGCTGCGCGCCCGTCTGGAGGCCGACGAGCTGACGGCGGTGCTCGCCCACGAGATCGCGCACATCCAGCACCGGGACGTGGCGGTGATGACGCTGGCGAGCTCGTTCGCGATCGCGCTGGCGGCGTTCGCCAAGGGCACAGGGCGGGCGGCGGTGGAGGCTCCGGGGTTGTTCTTCGAGGAGTTCCCCTTCGGGCTGTTCGTCGGGCTGGCGATCCTGACGGGCGGGGCCGCCGCGGGGCTGGCCAGTTACCTCGCGCACCTGCCGCTGCGCTGGCTCAGCCGCTCCAGGGAGCTGGCCGCCGACCGCGCCGCCGCCGACCTGCTCGGCCAGCCGGGGCTGCTCGCCTCGGCGCTGCTCAAGGTGCACGCGGAGGACGGCATCCCGCTGACCGACCTGCGGCGCGGGGTGCCGGCGTTGGGGCTGGTGGCCTGCCGTACGAAGAAGGGCTCCCTGATGGCCACGCACCCGCACGTGCACGTACGGGTGCGGCGGCTCATGGGGTAGTCCCTCTTACTGGGCGGTCGGTGTGGTCGGCGAGTCGAGCCAGTCGTCGACCAGGGCGGTGAAGTCGTCCCCCGTCCGTTCGTTCAGCCACTTCACGAACGACGCCCGGTCCTGCGTGGTCCCCTTGTGCTCCTGCACCCAGGCACGCAGGGTCGCGAAGAACCGCTCGTCCCCGAGCCGCTTGCGGATCTCGTGCAGCATCACCGCGGGACCGTAGTACACGTTGCTCGCCCCGAACGCGCTCGCCTGGTAATGCCCGGGCGGCCCGAACTGGTTGCGCAGCCTCCCGTCGAGCGCCCGGGCGTCGCGGAGGTAGCTCTCCAGCTTCGAGCCGCCGTGGTCGGCGTACCACGCCCACTCGAAGTACATCGCGAAGCCCTCGTTCAGCCAGACGTCACGCCAGGTCCGGGGCGTGACCGCGTCGCCGAACCACTGGTGCGCCATCTCGTGCGCCACCACATTGGCGGTGAGGAACTCGGGGGCCAGCGTCACCATCTGCTGGGTCTCCATCCCGGAGTCGCTGGTGACGACCACCCCCGCGCTGTTGAAGGGGTAGGGACCGAGCCGCTTCTCCAGCCAGCGCAGGATCGCCGGCGTCTGCCGTACGACGGGCAGGTACTCCTTCCGGTCACCCCGGCGCAGCCAGTACGTGATCGGGATCCCGCGCGGCCCCTTGGCGTCGAAGCGCTGGTAGCGATCGACGGCGAGCAGCGTGACGTAACTGGCCACCGACTCGGTCGACCGCCAGAGGTAGGTGTTCCCCTTACGGCCTTCGAAGCGTCCGTGCGCCACCGCGGCCCACCCGCGCGGCACTGTGACCGCCACGTCGTAGCGGGCTTCGTCGGACGGGTGGTCGTTCACGGGGAACCAGGTGAAGGCCCCGTACGGCTCCTGCAGCGCCCACGCCGACCCGTCGGCGGCCGAGCGCAAGCCGAGCTTGCTCGTGTCCGACCGGTACTGCCCCGTGCGTACAGGCTTGGGAACACCGTGATAGCGGACGGACACCTCGACCCGCTCGTCCGCCGCCATCACCAGTGGAATGACCAGGTGGTCACCCGGGTGCCGGGCCTTGACCGTCTTCCCGGCGACCGTCACCCCGTCCACGCGCAACGCGCGGCCGAAGTCGAGCGAGATCTTGTCTATCTTCTTGACGGCTCTGACGGTGAGCCGGGCCGTACCGGTGAGCAGGCGCTTGGACGGCTTCCAGTCCAGCTTCAGCCCGTAGTGGAGAACGTCGATCGCGGGGTTGCCGTAGGCGGGGTAGACCGGGTCCGCCACCGGCTCCGAGAGCCCCTTGTCGGGTGCGCCCGGCACGGCTACCGCCGCGGTGAGTAAGAGGGAAATGATCGAATGCACCGCGCCACGGTAGTACGTCATGCTTTATGGCGATATAGAACTCCTGGTAAGCGTCATTTCCCTCAGCTCTTGTCGTAGACCCCGGCGGACCACGTTCCGGGCCTGGCTCCCAGGTCGGCGGCCAATTCCAGGGCGACGTCGTACCTGATCAGCTCCTGGGCCGCGTACCTGCCGTTGCAGGTCCCCTTCCGCTTGTCGGGCACGGCGCAGCCGTCCAGTGACGCCTGCCCGATGAGCTCGGTGGGAGGGAAGACCCATACGCGGATGGACTGGCTCCCGTTCAACCATCCGGAGGGGAGCGACCGCCGGTTGTAGGTGTGCCGGGCCGTGCCGCCCTGGCACCGGCTGACCTGTCCCGCGCGGCTGCCCCTGACGGCCGTGACCACCCACGACCGCGGGTTCGCACAGATGACGGCCACGGTGGTGGCGTGGCTGGTCGGCTTGATCTGGAGGTCATGTCCGGTCGCGGACATCGAGTTCATCACAGCCGCGACCCTGGTCAGGCCGTCCAGAGTGGCCGGCGGATCGGGCACGCGCGCCGGTAGCGCGGAGGCCGCGCTCGACGGGCCGGCCGACGCGACGAACTGGGCCGCCGGTACGGGCGCCGGGGCCGTCACCGCCCCCGGCAGCACCCACACCACGGCGGTCGCGGCGGCCCCCGCCAGCACCGCGCCCACGCTCCACCGGGCGAACCGGCCGCGCCTGCCTCTCCGTACGATCTCGGCCACGTCCATGTCCCCTCCGGGTCCGTACGTCGTACGTTCGACGAGCAGCTCGCGCAGGTCGTCTTCGGTATGGTTCATTGCTCCACCTCCATCAGCTGGATCGTCGGATGCACCCGCAGCCGCGTCAGCGCCCGCCCGAGCTGGGTCTTCACCGTGCCCAGAGAGCAGCCGAGCACGTCGGCGCACTGCGGCAGCGTCAGGTCCTCGAAGTAGTGCAGGACGATGACCGCCCGCTGACGGTCCGACAGCCCTCTGATCGCCGTCCAGAGCGCGTCCTTCTCACTGAGCTCGCGGGCGAAGTCGCCGCGGGCGCTCGTGTCGGGGAGCGACTCCGTGGGCACCTCGCCGCGCCATCGTCTGCGCCACCAGGAGGCGTGCGTGTTGGTCAGGATGCGGTAGACGTACGGGTCGGGGTCGCCCTTGATGCGGCGCCACGCCTGCCATGCCCTGGCCAGGGTGGTCTGCACCAGGTCATCGGCTGTACTCCAGTCGCCGGTGAGCACGTAGGCGATCCGGCGCAGCCGGCCCGACCGAGCTGTCACATACTCCGCGAATCCATCCATCACCGGTCATTACTCTCTGGGGGCCTGAACCGGATGACAGCCGCGACACGGATTCCGACATTTCGTTGCCGTCCATGCGCGGGATGACTGGATACTGGCGGTCATGGTCATCGTCGACGTCGTCTTGGAAACCTACGACGCGGTGGACTTCACGGCCTGGCCGATCGCAGAGCCGTCGAGTGACCGTCTGCTCGCTCTCTCCGGCCAGATGTCCCCCGCCGAAGTCGGAACGGCCATGGCCGTCATCTTCAGCTACAACCACATCCCAGTCGTCCACGCCGCCGGCATGACCGACGCCCACCTGGAACAGCATCTTGCCGAAAGGCAAGTTCTCATCGCTCCGGGTGGGCTGCGTTTCCGCGACACCACCACGAATGTCAACGTCTCGCCCGGGTGCTGCTTCGGCTTGGAGAACTGGCGCGACTGGTGGAGCGTAGTCCACGGGCAAGAGACCTGGCTCGGCCACGACCCCACGCCACAGGTCACCCACAATGGCCAGATTCTCCAACTCCGGCAAGACGATCAGGGCGTCCCCATCGAGATCACTCGCAGCGAGCTCTCAGACCTGCTCGCCACGGCACAACAGCGACTCACCGGATTCCTCGACCTCGCCCAGCGATGGGCCACCGCCGCCGCCCCAGGGTTGGCTGACCGGCTCATCTCTGCCCTCGACGAACATTTGTCGATCACTGTGGCGGAGTAGGACTGCGGACGGCATGGCGCGCCCGGCGTCACACATCCGCAAAGACCTCCTCGCGGAGGGTCACGTCGCGCGGTCCGTTGAACGGCGCCAGCGACAGCACCGTTGCCGGGGTCCGCAGCCTCTCGTTCTCCACGAACGCCTTCCGCACCTCACCGAACGGCACATCGTCGGCCGTCAGCGCCGCGATGTGGTCGTACAGTTCCCTGTCGGCTTCCGTGATCCCATGGTCGATGTCGGCTATCGCGCCCCAGACGTCCCATAACAGCGTCTCCATCTTGTTCAACGCTGCGATGTCGAGCAGCAGATTCCCGGCCACGAAGCCCTCCCCGGACATGATCCGGCCCGGAAAGTGGAGCCCAAAGGCTCGTGGATCCGCCTCACCCGTACGAAGCATCCGCCAGGCTCTGCCTGCGACGAGAAAGCGGTCGCGCGGGATGTCCAGGGGGTCGATGTCCACCCGGAGCGGCTCAGCGATCATTACGTCGGCGAGTTGCGGATCAGACAAACACCAGCCACGCTCATCGTCCCAGTACTCCGTAACCATGTGGTCCACATGGAAGCCTGCGGGGCCGAGATAGGCGGCAAAGCCGGACCGTAGACGCGCGGGTATCCCCACGTGACGCAGGAACGAGCAGTACAGCAGCGCGAAATCCCGGCAGACCCCAACGAACCGGTCATCAGGCTCGCGACGCCGCGCCAAGGGCTCATCGTTCCGTCCGACGATGATCGCCAGAATGTCGTCGGCATAGCGCGTCTCGGCATCATTGTGGAGCCGATCCCTCGGGATGTCGTACCGGAAGCGGTCGCCCTCCCATCGATGGATCATGAGACCGCGGACAATGCTTGCGAGCCGGGCCAGATCCATCGGCAGGTCGGCATAGAGCGTGGCCAGCCCGCCTGGCGTGGAAAAGCCGCTTTGAGCGACGTAGAAGGCCGCGACGTCTGGCAAATGGCAAGCGGACGGCGTCAGAGGTCTTGAGGCATTAGACAAGCGCTGCTCCAGAGGAGAGGTCCGCGATCCGCCGTGGGCTCCTGGGGCTTGGCGAGGTCCGGAGGGGACTACTCAGAGCGCCGGTCGTGCGCCTCGATCGCGCGGACCTCCCGCCTACCGCCTCTTACACCCACCGGTTCGGCCGAAGCCTCGGGCGCCCTCGTGCGCCTGTTGTCGGGATGTGCGGAGCGTAACACTGCGGGATGCGAGGGTTCATGCCTATTTACGGCACAGGGTCTGCGGTCGATGTACGGCGGAGCGGTCGAGGCGAACCGACTAGGAGAGGCCGCACGCCCGCGCCGCCGCCCCATCGGGCGGCGGCTTTGACGACATATAGGAGGATCGATCGAATGCGCGCTCGATCGTGGGTTGAGCTGTTGGAACAGACGTCAGCGGGGCCCTGGCGTACGCCCACGTCCATGATCGTCCGCGCTGCTTGTCACTCACTCCCCGGGCCAACTCGGGCGCGAGGTTGTCTCTCGGTGCCGCCTGGAGCGAAAGGCCGGGAAGCTTGATGTCGGGCGATCTCCAAAATGGAGAGCCCACGCGTCTACGGGTTGCTGATGACGGGTGCGGGGCTACGAAAATTGGTAGATCTTCTACACATACTTCCCGTTATGCGATATTTCCGACACAGTCCTTGACCTGGTCTTTTACTCTCGACGGAGCCCCCAGCTACCTCTTTAGAGGCACTTGACCTGCGGAAACGGCGAGGTACTCTCGCCCTACCACAAGCTTCCGGTTTAGCCACATCAGTCCATAGTCATCACTTCTGTCAGGATCTGTATGGGTAAATCCGGCCTCGTCCCGGAGGTCCCACGACTCCATGACGCACCAAACTGCCCCGACCGCTCCACAGGCAGCCGATGACCACGCGGGCCAGCCGGCGGGCCAGCGCTCTCAGCAACCGCCTACGGATGCCGGAGGCCGCCAGGATTCTCACGAGAACCGTCAGGGCACTCAGGTGAAGCCGACCGGCCCAGCGAGCCCCGACGAAGACGGCACCAGCCGAAACGGCTCCCACCACGAGGGCGTCAACCCGTCGCCGAGCGCGACCCGCCCCACACCTGAACCGACCCGCGCCTCGGACACGCCGCCATCCGCGACCGCACCGACGCCCTCCTCAGACACACCCACCTCGGCATCCGACGCATCTTCAACCACGGCTACTCCACGGCCAACTTCAGATGCACCGACTGCCACCCCCACCTCCGATACGCCTTCCTCCACGCCCACCGCCACCGCGTCGGACTCGTCCTCCCCCGCTGCCACCCCTACATCGTCAGGCTCACCGTCATCCACCCCCACCTTTACGCCGTCGGATTCATCGTCAGTCACCCCCACCCCCACCCCCACAACATCCGGCTCGCCCTCGCCCTCGGATACCGCCACGACGTCGGACTCGCCGTCAGCCACAGCCACCTCCGAAGCCGAGCCGGCCGCCACCTCCGCTGAGGCGACGACCACGACTTCGTCCTCGCCCATGCCAACCACGAGCTCCACAACCGAGCCCGCCATTGCGGAGGACACCCCAGCCACGCCGACGTCGTCCAGCACCATGGCTCAAAGAGCACTCCCCACACACGTCAACGCCGCGGTCACCGACCCGCTGCCGAGCTTGTCCACTCCAACGATGATCACCTCGGCCGTGGTGGTCGTGGCGGCCCTGCTGGCTGTGCTCACCGTGCTTGTGGCCAAGGCCCGCCACAGGACGCGCTTGGCCACCGCCGGATACGTGGAACCCATCCCATCCATGTCCACCCCCCACCACAGCACCGCCGAGGCCGACGAGGGCGACCAGTGGAGGCGGCAACTCCTGGAAGCCATCGAGGCCGCCGCCGCTGACCGACGGGAAAATGTCCTACCCGACGCACGCTACGGACAGGAGAACCCGCGACCCGAGAACAGTTCGCCGGTACTCGGCTCCGCCACGGACCCTCAGGAGACCGCCGCCTGGACTCCAGCATTCGAGCCCCTCAATCCCCCCGGCCCCCTGGAGTCGCTCTTCAGCTCCGAACCAAGCAATAGCGTCGTCAACCTCCCGGAGACCTCCCCGTTCGACCCCTTCGCCCCGGCGGAGAGCGACCCTGACTCGGAGTACCACGGACGCAGGCGGCGCAGCGAACATCCCGCCACCGATGAGGGTGCCGACGAAGAGACCCCGCCGGGAGACACCGGTCAGTCCACCCCGTAGCCGGTGGCGACGACACCCCGCCGGGACACCGCGTCCCGGCTGCGGGTCCAGGGCCTTGCGATCAGCCGTTCCATGCCCAGCGCGATATGTCCGTAGATAGACCCCGAACCCTGGCCGGCGCGGGACGGTAGTCACGCAGAAGGCCACCTCTGAGTTCGAGGTGGCCTTTGAGCTGGTCGGGGCGACAGGATTTGAACCTGCGACTTCTCTCCCAAATCAGATCGAACTCATATTCTATATGTGCCAGCCGTTAGGTAGACACACTTTCAGCGTCCGCTGGAGTCCGTCCGTGTGCGCGGCCGTCCGCCCCGATTGTCAAGCAGAACGACAAGCAGATAGGCGCTTCGCGCGCCCTTCCACGAACCGCGCTTCGCACGGGAGAAGCGCTGCAACATGTTGCAGCCGTCATCGCGCGCAGCGCGCAGGGAGGGCGCGCGTAGTGCCTTTTGCTCCTCCCCTGACTCCAGGGGCTATGGAGAGGACGTGATGGAGGCGACTGCAGGCTGCGGAGCCTCGCCGGGTTCCTTCGCCTCACCCTTGGCGAACATCGCCCAGCCGACGAGCACTGCGAGCATCACAGCGCCTCCTGCGAGGAGCGTCCCGCGCACGCTCCGGGTGTGTGGCCGAACCCATGTGCGTCCGCCGCCCGGCCGCTTCCGATAGTGCCCTTTGACGTGGCTCTTCTTCTTGGCCGCCATGCCTGGACAGTATGAATTCGCGGACAGGTCGCATAGCGAGGGCGCGGTGACGGTTCACTGACGGCAATGCCAGGTGGAAGGGGCTTGCGAAGTCGGACCGTCACCGGACGACGCGCCAGGTGATCTAGAAGTCATCGGTGGCCTTGGCACGCAGCTTGGAGCCGCGTGCGTAGCGCCTCTTGCTCCTCCTGAGAGCGTCGCAGGGCGCCTAAGGCAAGAAGCTTGACGTTCATGATGTGCGGACGAACATGGTCTTGTTAGGGAGCTTCTCGGCGCGCAGGGACAACGGGGACACCCGACGTGGTGGCGTGTCCCTCAAAATCGGCCGTTTTTGTGCTGGTCAGAAGCAGTTCAGGGACACCGGGGACAGCGGGGACATCTAGACAGCGGAGTCGATGACATGGACTCAAGCTCCGAATGTAAGAAGCGGAACGTCATAGAGACTCGGCTGTCGGGGCCTCGTCATGGACGGTGAGACCACCTCGACTACGAGCATTTCCGTAAGGAACTGCACGCGAGCTGACAGCAGGTGGCTCGTGTGGCCTACTGCGGACCGCTCTTTGAGCCCTAGCGTGGTGTGGATGTGCGGCAGGATGCCGCCGGTCTCGGTGTCCGCTGCGATGGTCCCGCATCCCATGGCTTCAGCGTTGGTCAGGTGGACCTCGGACCAGATCGGAGCGTCGGGGTCTTCAAGCTTCTCGCACGTGCCTACGATCTCCGCCTCAGGGAAGCCCGCGAGGAACATGGGGATGTAGCCCTGACGGATGCCGTTCTCGCGGCAGAAGTCGGAGAGTGCCGAGAAAGCAGCCTGATGACCAAACGCCGCAGCAAAGGCGACGGCGGGTTGCACTGGGACGCCCGCCGCCAGCGCTGGATCGCCACACTGACAGTCGGCTACACCCCCGCCGGAAGCGCATCGTCAAGACAGGCAGCGGAAAGGCTAAGACTGAAGCCAAGAACAAGCTCAAAGAGATCGTCCGAGACTACGAAGACGGCCTAACCACCGTACCGGGCGACTACACCGTAGAGCAGGCCGTCATGGACTGGCTGACCTACGGGCTCAGCGGGCGCGCACAGAGCACGGTGGACCTGTACGCCACCGAGTGCCAGAAGCACATCATTCCCGCACTGGGCAAGCGGAAGCTCCGCGAGCTTCGTACGGAAGACGTGGACAAGTGGCTCGCCGCCAGGGCCAAGACCCTCAGCACCCGGACGTTGCAGATCATTCGGTCCCGCCTGAGTCGAGCCGTCAAGCGGGCGATGGCCCGCGACAGGGTCAAGCGGAACGTCGTGGAACTATGTGGCGTCACCGCGGGCAAGGAAGGCCGACAGTCCAAGGCGATGACGTACGCCCAAGCGGACGCGGTCCTCAGAGCCGCTGAGGGGACCGGCATGCATGCCTACATCGTCCTCTCACTCCTCACCGGGGCGCGGACAGAGGAGCTGAGAGCTCTCATCTGGGATCACGTGGACCTGACAGGGCTCCCGAACGCGGACCCGCCCGTACCGCCGTATATGGCCGTATGGCGTTCCGTACGGGCGGGCGGGGACACCAAAACCCGGAAGTCCCGGCGCACGCTGGCACTGCCCAAGAGGTGCGTTGATGTACTCAGAGGGCTCCAGGGCATCCAGAGAAAGGCACAGGGCGACTCGTGGAAGACAAGCGGCCTGGTATTCGCGTCCACGGCCGGAACCGAGCTGGACGCGGCCAACGTACGCCGCGCGCTCCGCAACGTCATCAAGGATGCCGACGGGCTGAATCCGAAGGAGTGGACGCCCCGAGAGCTGCGGCACAGCTTCGTGTCCCTGCTCTCCGACAACGGGCTACCGCTCGAAGAGATCTCCCGGCTGGTCGGTCACAGCAGCACAGCGACGACCGAAGCCGTTTACCGGAAGCAGATCCGTCCGGTAGTCCAATCGGGGGCCGTAGCTATGGATCACATTTTCAGGCTTTGACGGGTATGGGGACACGCGCCTCGTGTGTGGCCCCATACCAGAGCCAGCCATTCCGACCGCAGGTCCCGCGCCCATGCCTAACATTGGCACATGCCAGCAGGACAAGTCTCTGTATGGGTTCCGATTGCTGTTGCAGTACTCGGCATCCTGGGCGTGCTAGCAGGACAGTTTCTAAGCTTCCGGCGGGAAGATCGCCGGTGGCAGCGAGAGGTGGAGCGCGAAGAGCTCCGGTGGAACCGTGACCAGGAGCGCGACGTAGAGGCCCACTGGCGGGATGAACGCTTTGAGGCATACGTCCGACTCACGCAAGTCCTCGGACGTTGGGAACCCCTTCTCTATGAGGAGGTGGAGAACATGCTTCGAGGGAACCCCGTGAGCGAGGAAAACCTAGAAGCGATGTCGCCGATGGAACGTGAGGCTGACGAAGTCATGGCGCGAGTATCGTTACTTGGATCAAGCAAAGTTTACAACACGTGCATGGAAGTTGTGGACTTCTACCGATTTACCATGTATGAACTGCGCGCACGCAAGCTTGTTCCCGGCAACCAGCATCCCCAAGACGTCGTCGTGGACAGCTACCACGAAGTCGTGGACACGGTTCGTGGTGATCTAGGTCTCGGTCCGCGTCATGGTAAAGCTCCGGCTTCCGAACCACGTCTGACGCCACAGTCAAGCAGTTAGACAAGCAGAAGGCCCCTCCCACACCAGGAGGGGCCTTTGAGCTGGTCGGGGCGACAGGATTTGAACCTGCGACTTCTTGCTCCCAAAGCAAGCGCGCTACCAAGCTGCGCCACGCCCCGTCTCGCCGGGTACGCACGCGCTCCGTGACTCCGGTACGCTTACGCCCTGACGACCGGATGAAGTCTAGACCAGACTTCGACCGGTTCGCGCGGACGTAGCTCAATGGTAGAGCCCTAGTCTTCCAAACTAGCTACGCGGGTTCGATTCCCGTCGTCCGCTCTCACGGCGAAAGGCCAGGTCAGCCCCATGAGGCGACCTGGCCTTTGCGATCTCCGCCACTTCTTCTCGATCTTCCGTGCCTGTCGCGTGCCCGATGCCTTCTTTCCGTGCTCCTTCAGCGCCTTGCCGAGCGCCTGCGCGATGGCCTGGTCACGGTCCTGTGTCGCGTGCTGGTAGATCAGCGCCGCTCGGGTGGAGGAGTGCCCCATCCGGGTCATCAGCTTGCGGAGGCTCGCGTCTGTGGACGCGGCGAGGGTGTTTCGCGCGTGCCGGAGGTCATGGAGGTGAAGGTCGGGCAGCTTCACCGTGATCTGGACTTTGTTCCAGATGCGCCGGAAGGCCGAGCGGCGCAGCCGGCCACCCTTCGGGCCGCGTGCTGCGCGTGCGGTCTGGGGACCGTTCTCGCGTGCGGTCCGCCACTCGGGCCGCAATCGGGATGCGCTACCTTCCTCCACTATTCCGGTCCCGGCACCATTGCCCTACGATCAGCCGCTGTGACGACCTTATTTGACGTGCTCCTCGTCGCTCTCCCTCTGACCGCTCTCGGCAACGCCATATGGCGCGCTGGCATGAATCCTGGCGCCGTAGTTACGACCTTCCGAACCGGCTTCCTCGGCGCTGGCGTGGCTTTGTTTCTTCTTGCCCTGGTCAGCTCATCTGGCTTGTTCGGTAATTCCTTCGCCGCCAGCGATGAAACCCTCGATATTACGGTGAAGGTGGGATTCGGGATGATGCTCGGAGCGCTCGTTTGCGCAGTCACCGAACGGCGAAAGGACACCCATGCCTCCGGCGGGGGCGCTCGGCTCCGGGATGATCGCGACCATCGGTGACCGGTGGATGAGTGGCTGAGGTGAGGCCTGACGCTCCTATGTGCAACCGATGCGTGCATTACGCACGACTTCGGTCATAGGTACCGTGTCGGAGTGAGTCAGAGTGGGGCACAGGCGGCGGCGTTCTTTCGCGATGTCGCATCCCACCGCACAGTGTGGACAGTGCAGGACGGTAACGGCAAAAGGCCAGGTCATCCAGTACGGGGAGCCTGGCCTTTGCGATCTTCGTTCTGCTTCGCCCGTTGTGCGCCCGATCGGCCACGAGCACTTGTGCGATGACCCGGTCGCGCTCCTGCGACCGGCCGCCACGTCCAGGCAGACGGGAAGCGTCAGGCAGGGGGCAGGGACGAGGGGCCGTGGGAAGACCGCGCGAGGCGGTCTTGGACCTGACGCCGGCGGTGAGCGGGGATGTGGTGGGCGTTCATCGACCGTTGCAACAGAGCGGAATCGAATCCGTGCGTGCCCATGTGGTCGAGGAGCGGGTCGTATCGATCAGCCCGATCTCGTAGGAGCTCCGTGACCAACCGGAGCTCCAGCCGGACTACCGGCACCTGGTGAGAGCCGCAGGCGACCAGGACGTAATGCTGCCATGGGCCGCTGCCCACACATTCCCAACCGTCCGAATCGACTTGCCGCTCGACGGTGCTGAGCTCCACTTCGACGCCATTCACCTCGAACCTGGTGAAGTATTGGGAAGATTCGGGGAGCCATGAGGCGGCATTCAGGCAGGGGAACGAGGAGAGCGCCGCGGCGAACGTTTCTACGTCTTCTCGGCTGGCGAGCAGGATGTCGATGTCCCCAGCGCGGAGTGGGACGCCTTGCAGGAGTGCGGCGCTTGTGCCGCACACGCGATATGCCGGGTTGGCGTTCGCAGCTCCGAGCGCCTCGAGCGCCATGTCTAATGCCGTGGTTATATCCGCCAAAGTCAGTGAGCGCATAGAGATCAACGTAGCCATCATGCGAGTGCGCGCGTCAGGCCTCCCGCGCACGCGGTCCGTGCCAGACGATCTTGTGGTGGTTTCGGCTGATATCGCACTTCGTGAGTCAAGCTCGGTTACGCTCTTGATCTCGGTACCGGGCGTGCCCGATAGGGAGGCCGCATGGCGGACAAAGGGATCACGACGATAGGCCGGTGCTACGGCTGCAAGCGCACCTTCGGCTACGACCCGGAACGCGTCACGATGTTCCTGGTCGACCTCGACACCTCAGCTCCCGCAGGTACACAGCGTGAGCCCACGCCGGAAGCCCTGGCTCGGTCGCGGCGGGAACCTGTGTGCCCCGATTGCGTGCGCCGAGGGCGGCACGCCAGGCAGGACGACGGGCCCACCTGGCCACGCGGCACCGCCTGAAGGCCACTCGTGGTCACGCGGCACCGCCTGAGCGGCCCCCAACCACCGCCTGGGCGGTCCCGGGCCCACCTGAGCGGTCCCGCAACCGCCCGAGTGGCCCCGGAGAGGGCCCCAGCGGTCCCGGCGCCACCTGAGCGGTCGCGGGACGAGCGCTTGGGCTTGGGTTGAGTTGCGGAGTGAGCGCTCAGGCTCGGGTTGAGTCGCGAGGTGAGCGCGTAGGCTCTGGGTGATGCGTGCGCGAGCGATCTCCCGAGAGGCCCTGGTCGAGGAGCTGGCCGAGCGGATCGCGGGCCTGCCGCGCGACTCCTACGCGCGGGTCGCCGTCGACGGAGCCCCGCCCGCCCATCCCGAACGGCTGGCGGACGAGCTGGTCGCGCCGCTCAGGACGCGGGGCAGGGCCGTGTTGCGGGTGTCCGCCGCCGACTTCCTGCGGCCCGCGTCCCTCAGGCTCGAGTACGGCCGGACGGACCCCGACGCCTTCTACGACGACTGGCTCGACACCGGCGGGTTGACCCGCGAGGTGCTCGGGCCGCTGGGGCCCCAGGGGACCGGCAAGGTGCTGCCGGCGCTCTGGGACAGCCGGGCCGACCGGGCGTACCGCCTGCCGTACCAGACGCTGCCTCAGGGGGCTGTGCTGCTGCTCGACGGGACGCTGCTGCTGGGCCGCGGGCTGCCGTTCGAGGTGAGTGCGCATCTGTGGCTGTCCGAGGGGGCGCTGGGGCGCATGACCGGGGAGGACGAGCGGTGGCGGCTGCCCGCCTACGCGCGCTACGAGCGGGAGGCCGATCCGCTGCGGACCGCCGATGTGGCCGTACGCGCGGACCATCCCGGACGAATGGCCATCCTGATTGAGGACGGGCGGTAACCGGCGCAGACTGAGGTCATGAGCTCCAGCATTCCCAGTCGCTGGTACAACGTCGTGCCCGATCTGCCGGCGCCGCCGCCTCCGCCGCTGCATCCGGGCGCGCCGGCTGGAGAAGGCGCTCGGCACGCCCGCGCGGATCTACTACAAGTACGAGGGCGTCTCCCCCGCCGGGTCGCACAAGCCGAACACCGCCGTCCCCCAGGCGTACTACAACGCCCGCGAAGGCGTACGGCTGCTCACCACGGAGACCGGAGCGGGACAGTGGGGGTCGGCGCTGGCGTTCGCGTGTGCGCAGTTCGATCTGGAGTGCCAGATCTGGATGGTCCGCGCCTCCTACGACCAGAAGCCTATCGGCGCTCGCTCATGCAGGTGTACGGCGCGACGGTGTACCCCGGCCCCTCGACCGTGACCGGGGCGGGCAGCAAGGTGCTGGCCGACGACCCCGGCTCGCCCGGCAGCCTCGGCATCGCGATCAGCGAGGCGGTCGAGGTGGCCGGCGCGAACCCGGACGCCCGTTACGCGCTCGGCTCGGTACTGAACCACGTGCTCATGCACCAGACCGTCATCGGCGAGGAGGCGCTGGCCCAGCTGGCGGAGATGCCGGACCTGATCATCGGCTGCACCGGAGGCGGCTCGAACTTCGCCGGGCTCACCTTCCCCTTCCTGCGCGAGAAGCTGGCCGGGAATCTCGACGTCACGCTGCGCGCCGTGGAGCCCGAGGCGTGCCCGTCGTTCACGCGGGGCGTCTACGCCTACGACTTCGGCGACGCGGCGGGCTTCACTCCGCTGCTCAAGATGCACACGCTCGGCCACGGGTTCGTGCCCGACCCGATCCACGCGGGCGGGCTGCGTTACCACGGCATGTCGCCGTTGCTGTCGCACATGTACGAGCTGGGCCTGTTCGAGGCGGTCACCAAGTCACAGACCGAGTGCTTCGAGGCTGGTGTGCGCTTCGCCCGTACCGAGGGCATCGTCCCGGCGCCCGAGCCGACGCACGCGCTGGCCGAGACCATCGCCGAGGCGCTGCGGTGCAGGGAGAGCGGTGAGGAGAAGGTGATCCTGACCGCGCTGTGCGGGCACGGCCACTTCGATCTGGCCGCCTATGACCGCTACCTGTCGGGGCGCATGGAGGACTACCCGCTCCCGCAGGAGCGCATCGACGAGGCCCTGCACGGTCTCCCGAGCTGAGCCGTCGCACCGGCCGGGGTGAAGGAGCTCACCGCGGCCGGCCGGCCGTCAGTTCGCGTTCGGGCGCTTGCCGTGGTTGGCCTTCTTCTTCTTGCGCGCCTTGGTCTTGCGAGATCGCTTCGCCATGGATACCTCCAGTGATCGGTCCGCTTCCCAACGTCTCGCGCTGTGGTCTACCGCACAACCCGTACGACCTAACATTCCCCAACAAAGCCGTGTCATAATTTGGTGGAATCTGTTGGAAGGAGCGGGGGCGTGCTCGCACAGCAGCGCCAGCAGGCGATTCTCGAACGCGTGCGCAGCAGCGGCGGCGTTCGGGTGGCCGACCTCGTTCGCGAGCTCGGCGTCTCCGACATGACGGTCCGCCGCGACCTCGAGGTGCTCGCCGAGCGCGGGCTGCTGGAGAAGGTGCACGGCGGCGCGACCGCGCTGGGTCCCGGCTCGACCGAGGAGCCGGGCTTCACCGCCAAGTCCGCCCGCCAGCAGCAGGAGAAGGAGGCTATCGCGCGCCGCGCCGCCCAGTTCGTCCGGCCCGGCACCGCGGTCGCCCTGTCAGCCGGGACCACCACCTGGGCCCTGGCCCACCACCTCATCTCGGTGCCCGAGCTCACGGTCATCACCAATTCGATCCCGGTGGCCGACGTCTTCCACCGCAACCCGCGCGCCGACCGCACGGTCGTGCTGACCGGCGGCGTACGCACGCCGTCCGACGCCCTCGTCGGCCCGGTCGCGGTGGCCGCGATCCGGCGGCTGCACGTGGACACGCTGTTCCTCGGCGTGCACGGGATGAGCGTGCGGGCCGGGTTCACCACGCCCAACCTGCTGGAGTCGGAGACCGACAGGGAGCTGGTGCACGCGGCGCACCGGCTGGTCATCCCGGCCGACCACACCAAGTGGAACACGGTCGGCATCAGCACGATCGCCGATCTGACCGAGGCAGACGCGGTCATCAGCGACTCGGGACTACCTGAGGAAGCACGCATGGAGCTGGGCGAACGCGCCGGCGAACTGATCATCGCGGAGGACTCGCAGTGAAACGCACCATCACCCACCTGGCCGACGGCCGAGAGCTGATCTACTTCGACCGGCGCGACGACGCCGACCGGAGCGCGATCGACCGGCGAGCGCTCGACCCCAGGCCGATGGCGTCGGAGCTGCGCTACGACCCGCTCACCGAGGAGTGGATCGCGATGGCGGGGCACCGCCAGACGCGTACGTTCCTGCCTCCGGCCAATGAGTGCCCGCTGTGCCCGTCGTCCGAGACGAGGACTTCGGAGATCCCGGCGTACGACTATGACGTGGCGGTGTTCGAGAACCGCTTCCCCTCGTTTTCCGGAAATTTCGGGACTTACGGGGATGTCGGGGGGTTGAGTGAGGTCCGGCCGGGGGTGGGGCGGTGTGAGGTGGTGTGCTTCACCTCTGAGCATTCGTCGTCGTTCTCGCGGCTCTCCGACGAGCAGGTGGGCCTGGTCATGGAGGCGTGGGCCGACCGTACGGCCGAGCTGTCCGCGATCGAGGGCGTCGAGCAGGTGTTCTGCTTCGAGAACCGGGGCGAGGAGATCGGCATCACGCTGCCGCACCCGCACGGGCAGATCTACGCCTACCCGTACGTGACCCCGCGGACCAAACTCCAGCTCGGCGCGGCCGCCCGGCACCGGGGCGGCAACCTCTTCGCCGACGTGCTGGCGGCCGAGCGGGCCGCCGGGGTGCGCGTGGTGGCGGCCAACGAGTTGTGGACGGCGTTCGTGCCGGCCGCCGCCCGCTGGCCGTTCGAGGTGCACGTGTATCCGCACCGGCAGGTGCCGGACCTGGCCGCGCTGTCGGAGGAGGAACGCGCCGCCTTCGCCCCGCTTTACACCTCTGTGCTGCGAGCGCTCGACGGGCTGTTCGGCGTCGCCATGCCGTACATCTCAGCCTGGCACCAGGCGCCGGTGCGGCAGGATCGTGACCTGGCTTATCTGCACCTGGAGCTGTTCAGCATCAGACGGGCGCCCGGGAAGCTCAAGTATCTGGCGGGCTCGGAGTCGGCTATGGGCGCGTTCGTCAACGATGTCCTGCCGGAGGAAGCCGCACGCATGCTTAAATCACAGGTAGATCTCTAATTGGTTGCCGCTTGGAGTCGCATGACCTTGGTTTTACCACTAATATCCCTTTTCAGCGCCGACCGAAACGGTCGGTGCTGGCCTAATCCCGGGTGCGTGGCCCGGGAGCCGGGGACCCATCGCGTCTTGGGGTGAATCCACTCAGGTGGTAAGGCGGCATCTCCCTGCCCGAACCCGTCAGCTAACCCGGCCGGCATAGGGAGAGGAAACCCTTCGTGGCGGCTGCGTCCCCCTCGAGTCTCGCCATCGCTCTCATCACCACCGCTTCCATGGCCTTCGGCGCCTTCACGGCCACGCCCGCCGCTGCCGCCCCCAAGCCCAGCGAGGCCCAGCTCCGCGCGGAGCTGAAGCAGCTGGACAAGAAGGTCGACAAGCTCATCGAGACCTACAACCTCAAGCGCGTCGAACTCGCCAAGGCCAAACAGGATTCGGAAACGACCAAGAAACGGCTGGCCACGGCGGAGGCCCAGCTCATCACCGCCCAGAAACGCGTCACCGAACTCGCGCGCCTGCAGTACCAGAACGGCACCGGCGCGCTGCCGAACCTCACCCTCCCGACCGATGCCTCCAGCGCGGCGTTGCTGGACCACCTCGCGGCCGAGCAACAGGCGGTCGTGCAGGGCGTGGCCACCGCTCGGGACGAGAAGAAGGCGGCCGCGGACCAGGCGGCCGCCCTCGAGGCGAAGATCCGCGAGGACGCCGCCAATGTCGCCAAGCAACGCGACGACGCGCAGGGCGTCATCAAGGACATCCAGAAGAAGCTGAAAGGCCTCATCCCGTTCGGCCCCGGCCGCCGCTCGGACGGCAGCTGGGCGCCCGAACTGCCCTCAGGCACCGACAACATCACCGCCCGGATGCGGGTGATCCGCGGGCTGATCCAGAAGGACTTCGCGCTGCCGTACGAGGTGGGCTGCTTCCGCTCGGGCGGCGGCGGCGAGCACCCGCTGGGGCGCGCGTGCGACTTCATGATGAGCACCGGCGGCAGCATGCCCAGCGCGGCCAACCAGGCACTCGGCGACCGCGTGGCGGCCTGGGCGCTGGAGAACAAGGACAAGCTCGGGGTCAAGTACGTGATCTGGAAGCAGCGCATCAACCAGGGCTCGGGGTGGAGCTCGATGTCCGACCGCGGCAGCATCACCCAGAACCACTTCGACCACGTGCACATCTCGATGTTCTAGAAAGGGGACGAATAGCATCTGATGAGCTATTCGCGCTCTTGAAGAAGGCGTTTTGGCCGGTCGTCGGTCTGCGAGGGTGGCGTCCTCCAAGGTCGTTCTGTGCGTTGGTGCGTGGCCAACTGCCTGCCACTTTCCGGGTTCGCCGGACGGTATCTCGCATCAGATGCGAGCATGTCGCATCTGATGCGAGGTGGTGTTTGGGGTGAAACGGGTCTCAGTTGCCGGGGGACATTGAGGATTGGGCGACGGAGTTGTTGTCGTCGCCGGGCCCGCTGGCGCGGTCGACCGTCCGGACCTATCTGAACCAGATCGCGATGTTCTGCGACTATCTCACCGACGCCCGCTACGGGTGGGCCGACCAGTGCGTGGAGTACTTCGGGACGCATCCGTCCCAGGTCTGCCATGAGGACAACATGCCGTCCCACTCCTCGCCCTATGAGGGACGGCCGGAGGTACGGGCGCTGACCCGCAGGAGCTGCAGGACTTCTTCGACTACGCCGACGAGCAGGTGCTGAGGGCGCGTGCCTCGGGCCGGAAGGGATGGTTGCCGGCGTTCCGGGACGCCACCTTGTTCAAGGTGATCTACGCGTGGGGACTACGGCGGCGGGAGGCAGAGAATCTGGATCTCGCTGACTTCTCCCGGAACCCCAAGGCACCGGAGTTCGGACGCTACGGCGCGTGCTTTGTGAGGTTCGGGAAGGCGGTGAAGGGATCGCCTCCCCGGCGGCGGACGGTCCTGACGGTCTGGGACTGGTCGGTCGAGGCTGTTGCCGAGTACGTGGAGGAGGTCCGGCCGCTGTTCGGGGTCGGCAAGCGGCAGTTGCTCTGGCCCTCGGAACGCGGAGGACGAATCACGGGACGGCACATCACGCGCAGGTTCGCCGAGTATCGGGACGCACTAGGTCTGGAGGAGGTGCTGCATCCGCACTGCCTGCGGCACTCTTACATCACGCATCTGATCGAGGACGGCGCCGATCCGTTCTTCGTGCAGCGGCAGGTCGGGCACGCGTGGGGGTCGACGACTGCCATCTACACCCATGCCGGGTCGGACTTCATGAACAATGCCCTGCGAGAGGTGCTGGACGCCGGACTGAGGGGAACCGAGTGATGCAGACGATCCGTTACCGGTGGCATCTGCGGGAGCTGATGGCCCGCCGCGGCATGTTCAACACCACCGACCTGGCCCCGCATCTGGCCGAACGCGGCATCGAGATGTCGGCCTCCCAGGTCCACAGACTGGTGACCGGCACCCCGGAGCGGCTCAACCTGCAGGTGTTCGCCGCGCTCTGCGACATCCTGGACGCCAGCCCCGCCGAGTTGTTCGAGCCGGTTGTGGTGGAGCGGGCTCGCCGCAAGACCGCCGAAGAGTCCGGCCCGGCCCCGGCCGTCTCGCCGGGCGAGGTCCGTCGGCCACATCGGGCCCGAATTCTGCCCGACGAGCCATGAGCCGACGCCTAGGCCGATGCGCCGACTGCGGTCGTGATGGCCAGATCGGCGGGCGCCGTCCGGACGGCGCTCAGGTCTGCGGCAGCTGCTATCGCGCCTACAAGCCTAAGCATCGCTGCGATGCGTGCGGTGACTGCGGTTCCCCGCGGTCAAGGCAGGCGGACGCTCTGGTAGCGGCAAGACCCTCTGCTCGATCTGCTATCGGGCCACCCGGCCCAAGCGCCTATGTGATGGTTGCGGCCGGCTCCGCATCATCAACGCCGGCAGGGCGGATCACGGTGAGCCTGCACTCTGCGTCACCTGCTACCCGCGAACCCAGGCCAAGATAACCTGCTCCGACTGCGGCGAACTGGCGCCGCCCGTCGTGGTTCCGGGCGGCCGCAGCGACACCAACCGCGTCCTCTGCTCCCGCTGCTATGCACGTCCTCGTCGCCCCTGCGGGGTCTGCGGACGATCCCGCCGGGTCGCGCTGAAAGCCACTGACATCAGCCCTGACATCTGCCCTACGTGCTATCAGGCACCCGAGGTGTCCTGCGCGATCTGTGGTCGGCGCGACCGTGGTCGGCACACCGGCATCGGTGATGCTCCGGCGTGCTTCGGTTGCATGCTCGCCGATCGCGTGGACGTCCTGCTCACGGGGCCTGACGGGAGCATCGCAGGGACACTGATGCCGCTGCGCGAGGCCATTCTCGCGACGAACAACGCCCAGGCTGCCCTCTCCAACTTAGGCCGCAGCCGAGCCCATAACGTCCTAGCGGAGATCGCCACCGGACGCGCCTCGCTCACCCATGCCACCCTGGACCAGCACGGCTCCAGCCGATCGATCGATCACCTGCGCGCGCTGCTCGTCGCCGCCCATGCCCTCCCCGCCCGCGACGAGCACCTAGTCCGGCTGGAAGCCTTCGCCCGCACTATTGCGGCCTCTGCTCACCCTGACGACAGGACGATCATTGCTCTGTTCGCGCACCCATCTGCTGCGACGCCTCCGCAGACACCTCAACGGCTCCGCGCTCCAGCCTGGAGCGGCCTACCGGGCACGCGCCGAACTCGCCGCCAGCAGTCGCTTCCTCGCCCACTTGCGCCGCCGAGGCCGCACCCTGGCCACCTGTCGACAGATCGACTTGGACGCCTGGCTTGCCAGTCCTCGGCTCGCGAACAGCACTCGCAGTTTCTGGTCTTGGGCCATCAAGATGAGAAACCTGCCGCCCCTGGACATCCCCATCAGGATCAACACCGAGCCGTCCCAGTTCACCCCGGACGACCACCGATGGGCGCAGGCACGACGCCTGCTGACCGAAGACACTCTCCCGACCGCCGACCGGGTCGCCGGCCTCTTGGTCCTGCTGTTCGCTCAGCAGGTCAGCCGAATCGCCCGACTCACACGCAGCCACATCCACCATCGCGACGACGGACTCACCGAGCTCAGCCTCGGCGCCACGAACGTCGTTCTTCCCGGTCCGCTCGCAGACCTGATCAACCAACTTCCCACCCCGCGCAGCGATGGCACCGCTCGCCACCTCCACGATGGAACCTGGCTATTCCCCGGCCGTCGCCCCGGCCAGCCCCTCCACCCCACCACCTTGTCCCGCCGCCTAGCCCAGCTCGGCATCGACGCCCGCCCCGACCGCAACAGCGCCCTGCTCGATTACGCCCGTCAGCTCCCTCCACCCGTGATCGGCAGACTCCTCGGTCTCGCGCCAGGAACCGTCGACCGGTGGGCAACGATCTCCGGTGGGCGATGGGCCCGCTACAGCAACATGGCTAGTCGCACGCCCGATCGGACATGACGGGCTGCAAGAAGTCCAAGAACCGGCGCTGGCTCCTGTCGTGAACAGCCAGGCCGTCGAGAGCCAGGATCTGAATTACCCCAGCTCGTGGACATAGGTTCCTTGACTCCTGCAGGATTCAAACCCGATCACTCGAGGAGGTAACCCTCATGCGTGAAGAGATCATCAAGACAGGCGACCTCGATGACGCCCTGTCGATGCTGGCCGACGAAGCTCCTCACGCCGAGTTCTTGGAGGCGATGACGCAGGTCCTAGGCGATGACTACGAGGTTCAGCTGGATGAGAAGGCCGCCTTGGCCTATATCGCAGGCCCTGCCTGGTGGGAGTCCTACACCCAGCCGGATGAGGGAGAGTGTGACACCTACACAGTCGAGCGCCTGCTTCCCAGCGAACTGCTGGCCACAAAACTCATCGCCGACGCGATCAGTCACGCGTCCATGCGGCCTGATCTGCACGATGCTCTGCTTCAAGAGGTAGCCCGAGTCCAGACGGCCGCAGCACGAGAAGGGTCATAGGGCTATCACCGGTAGAGGCGTGCCAGCTGCGGCATATGGGCTGATCAGGACTGAGTAGAGGTGGATGACGTGGCCGAAGTGCCTGAGATGCTGCTGTCTGTCTTTGAAAGCCAGTTACGAGGCCTGGTTCCGCAGGACTTGCCATGGGGAGCCGTCGTCGAGCGGGACGGGTCGCTGGTTCGCACCCACTATGGCACCCACGGAACCGTCGCCCACACCGGTCCAGCCGGCGACGACCTGGCGGAGTTGATCCGTCGACAGCAGGACCTCTTCGCCGCGCGCCACGAGCCAATCGAGTGGAAGGTTTACGCTCACGACTCCCCGCTGCTCGGCGAATCGCTGCGGGCCGCGGGGTTCGTCCCGGGGCCGGAGCGCTCCCTTCTCGTGGTTGACATCGCGGACGTTCCGTCGCCCGAAGTCCTCCGGCCGGGCATGAGGGTACGGCACCCTCTCTCCGGAGAACGTGAGCGACTGCTCCGTAAGGCCGTGGCCGCACCCGAGCAACGACGGCCGCTCTCCGAGATGGAGGCCGACGGGACGGCCCGCGGGGCGGGATCGGAGATGGAGATCCTGGTGCTGGAGTACGACGGGCGAATCCTGGACACGCTCTGGATAGAACGCGTGGGCGGCACCGACTTCGCAGCCATCGGAGGCATCACCGGCCCCCGCCGCGAACTGCTCCAAGCCGCGGCCGCCTGGGCCGAATGGCGTGGTCTACGCGTGTTCCGGCCCCGTACGCCGCGATATCTCGTAGCCGAAGCGCCCGACTCGCTGGTGCCCGCTTACGTCACCACGGGCTTTCATGAGATCGCCCAGGTGAGCACCTACCGCTGGGCGCCCGCAGGCGAGCCGGCCACTGACCGTGCCACGAAGCAACTCCTGTCCGACCCCGAGCACGACGAGATCTGGAAGCGGTTCGAGACCCGATTCGAGGTGACCTATGAGACCGCCGATCGCGGCATCATCGAACCTCCAGACTCCGTCACCTGGCACCTCCCCGCCGTCGAGCGCTCGAACGATCCCTTGCTGACCCAGGTGGAGGAGGTCATCAAGCGCGGCATACGCGCCAGCGCTCAGCCTGGAGATCGGCTCTACTGTCTCAAGTGGCACACCAGCGGGTCCCGCATGGATCCGCACCGTGCCGGTGAGGCAGGTCAACCACGCTGGGCAAGTTACGCCTACCTCGTCGATGAACACGTCATCCAGGTCACCGAAGACCTCAGAATGGGCACGTTCGGCAACTGGCGTGAAGCCTCCCTGTGTGTCTTCGGCGAGGAGCTCCTGGCGCACGTGGACGAAGAACTGACCGCGCTTCTCGGCACCGTCCTGCGACGCGGCGGGCGCCCGGTCGGCAACGTCTGGAGCTTCGGTCCCTGACGACATGCCGGCCAGGTGGATTCAACCCGACATGGGCTGATCGGGACCGCTGCCATTCATACACTCTGAAAAAGACTCTCCGCCACTAGGTGCCCGGGCACCTTCTCGCATCTGGTGTGAGGGGGTGTTCGGGGTGACGTAGGTCGCGGCGTACCTGGTGCTCACCGGACGCTGAAGGGGCGTCTGGTCGTGACACCATGGCGCCATGGCTCGATGGATACGCCTCTATCACCCTGCGGAAGACACCTGGTTCTACTACGAACTTGATGACCAGGAATGGGCCGTCCGACAGATCGATCTTCAAGGCCCTGACCAGTGCCCCACCGCAGCGGCAGCCCTCGACGAAGTGTTCCGGCTTCGCGATCAGCACGGGTTGGCCGAGCTTCAGGCCTACGAGCATCGTTTCGGCGTTCTCGCCGAAGGCAGCCTCGAAGGCTGGCAGGACGCCGATCAAGCCGCCGAGATCACCCGCCAGGAGTTCGAGGCGATCTGGATCCAGGCCAGACAGCACCTCGCCCGGCCCGGGCTGAACGAGCCCACGGCGACGAACTCCGCCGCACTCGCACACGCACTGAATGACCCCGCCGGGCCACCGTTACGCCCGACATCGGCAAGTCCCTGCACGTCGCCGAACTCTCCGGCCCCGGCTCGGCGCACGAGCCCGCCGGCCGGGACCTGCTGATCCGCTACGGGTTCGATGACGCCCGCGCTCGCTTCGCGGCCACTCACGCGTCCTGGGCAGACACCGACATCACCCTCGAAGACCTGCTGGTGAGCCTCGCCGACAAGATCTGGAAGAACAAGCGCGTCCCGGACCTCGAAGACCTCATCGTGACCCACCTGGCCCAGGCGACCGGCCGGCAGCCGTGGGAGGAATACGCCGCCCTCGACGAACTCCTCACCCACATCGGCGACACCGCTGACCATAGGCTGACCTTCCAGGCCGCTTACCCGATCCACAGCTGAGACTGAGTCACGCTCGGCTTTCGGACCGACCTAAGAATTCCCACACTCTGAATAAGACCCTCCGCCAGCGGCGGCTCTTCCCTTATGGCCGCCGAACCGTCGGTCGCAGGAGCAGGTCAGTCAGTGGGTGCCTGGTCTGGGGATGTGGACGCCGGCGGCGCGGAGCTTGGTCTCGACGAGCGCGATCCCATGGGCCGTGGCCGATCCCTGCTCTTCGCCGTAGTGGGCGATCAGGTGGTATCGGGCCGCGGCGTCGGTGCGGGCTTGCAGGCCGGTCACGATCTTCAGGTGTGCGGGGTTGGCGAGGAAGTGGTCGGCAATGGCAGTGGCGAGTTCGGCCAGGCGCGGGTCGTCCGGCTGCCATGCCGTGGCTTCGGTGGCGCGCTTGATCAACGCGACGAAGCGGGGGTCGTCGAGGGCGTGCTCGACATGGGTGAGGAAGTCGTCGAAGCCCTCGGGAACCAGGGCCCTGGCCAGCACCCAGCCCTCCCTGGTGGCCGCCACCTCCTCCGTGGGGAGGCCGAGGCCGGACATCCGCTCCAGCAGCGCCACGGCGCGGTCGGGCAGCAGAGCCCGGTCTCCGTCGGCGAGCCGGTGCAGCATGTCACGGCGCGCGATCAGCTCCTCGATCCGTTCGGTGACCTGCCGCTCGACGTCGGCGAGCGCGGCGGCGAACTGGGCGGCGTCGGCATCGAGCAGGGGCCCGACTTCGGCCAGCGGCACCCCGGCGACGGCCAGCGTCCGGACCTGCACCAGCCGCAACAGCTCGGCCGATCCGTACCTGCGGTAGCCGGAGCTGTCGCGTTCCGGCTCCTTGACCAGGCCGAGCTTGTGGTAGTGGCGCACCGTCTTCATTGTGACGCCGACGAATGCCGCTGCCTGCCCGATCGTGACTCCGTTCATCTGCGCAATCCTGCCTTGTGCTCGAGCTCGGCGACTAGGCGGATCACAGCCGAGCATGTGGACAGGCCACGCCGAGGTCGACGAGCTCGGCGTGGCCCCGTTCGGGTTTCTCCCTGATGCACGACCGGAAGGGGGTGCCTCTGGAGGCGTGCGGGTCACAGGTGTTCAGTCCGACGGCTGAGCCGGATCGGCCTGCTCGCCGCAGAACACCTCGTTGACGAGCCGTTGCTGGGCGTTCTGGACCTTTGTTGCTATGGACAGGTCGGCGTCGTCCACCCAGTTCAGTACGGCGGTCAGGGTCTTGCTGCCGTCGGGCGTGCTGTACATCAGCGTCATGGAGCCGACCGTGCCGCCGTTGTGGGTGATGACGGTGCCGCCGCAATCCGTTTTCTGGACGAACACTCCCAGCCCGTAGTCCATGTTCGGGAGGCCGGTGGCGTGCGGGGTGCACATCTCGGCCAGCAGCGGGGCCGGCAGGAGCTTGCCGCCTACCAGCGCGGAGATGAACGTGGCCAGGTCCTGGCTGGTCGAGATCATGTCACCGCCGGTGGAGACCCAGGAGGGGTTGTGGCGGGTGATGTCGATCGTCTTCTGCCGGCCGGCTTCCTCGTAGCGGTAGTAGACGTGGGCGTGCGGCTCAGGGAGCTCCGGCGAGGCGTCCGGCACCACCGTGCCCGACAGCCCGAGCGGCCCCAGGATCAGCCGCTGCATCTCCTCGGCCAGCGAGCGGCCGGTGACCTTCTCGATCAGCAGCCGGGCCAGCACATAGTTGGTGTTGGAATAGCTCCAGCCCGTCCCCGGCTCGAACCGGGCCGGCTTGGACAGCGCCCGACATACCAGCTCCTCGGGCCGGTAGGTGTGGAACCGGTTGTCCACCCACTCCTTGCCCGTGGTGCCGTAGGGCACGGGGATCCCGTGCACGATCGACCCGTCCTCGTATACCTCGCCGGTGAAGTTGAACAGCCCGCTGGTGTGCTGCAACAGCATCCGCACCGTGATCCGCTCGTCCAAGACGAACTCGGGCAGGTAGTCCGCCGCCGGGGCGTCCAGCTCGATCTTGCCCTCGGCCACCAGTTGCAGCACCAGGGTCGCGGTGAAGGTCTTGGTGTTGCTGCCGATCCGGGCATGCCCGTTGACCGGCGGCTTGGCGGTCCCGCCCAGCTCGGCCACCCCGGCGCTACCGGCCCACTCGCCCCGCTCATCGTGTACGCGCAGCGACACTGCGAGGAAGCCGGACTCGACGATCTCCTCGATTGCCTTCCGCAGCTCCGGGCGATCCTGCCCGGCAGCCGCACCGTTGTCGGCAGTGGCTACCCTTGCGGCGTCGAGGGCTGCGGTGATCTTGCGGGCCATCTCGACCGCGGCAGGGCTCGGCTGGTCCTGGTGAATCTGGGCGGTTTCGACAGCGATGAGAACGGTACCGCGGAAGTTGTCGGCCTCGGCCGGGTCCTGCTTCCTCAGCAGGCTCATGGCCTCGGTCAGGGCCGGCAGCACGCGGTCGGCGATCTCGGCCACGGACTTGCCGGCCAGGTCCTTGCCCTTGGGGTAGTCGGCGAGCACGTGTCCGATCAGACCGGTGGCCGAGCCCAGCGCGATACCGCCGTTGGCGGCGATCTTGTGGGGCTTGCCGGCGGCGCCGGCGGCGGCCATCAGCGACACGGCGCCGTACGCGGCAGTCCGCAGGGTGCTCTTGTCCTGGTCGGAAAGGGTGATCGTCATGGTGGTTCGATCCTTCGAGAGTGTTACGTCCGGGGCGGCGTCGTGCCGCTGCGCCGAGCTTCCACCCTGACCCAAGGTCAACCTCAACCGTGATCTAGCTCACAGCAACGTTGAGAGGGCAGCCCGCCGACCAGTGGGGACGCCGAGATCGACGTGGCGCGGGTGTTCTCGAAGGCATTGGAGAAGTTCGTGAAGGGGTGCTCTGCGACGGTCAGCCGGTGAGCGTGAGCGGGTTGATCAGGTCGGCGTAGACGAGCAGGCCGGCCATGATGATCATGACGAAGGCCAGGGCGTAGGTGAGCGGCAGCACCTTGGCGATGTCCACGTACGCGGGCTCGGGACGCCGCGTGACACGGGCGAAGGCGCGCTTGAGGCCCTCCCAGAGGCCGCCCGCGATGTGGCCGCCGTCGAGCGGCAGCAGCGGGATCAGGTTGAACATGCCGATCGCCAGGTTGAACCCGGCCAGCAGATTCACCAGGAAAGCGACCTTCTTCTCGCCCGACAGGTCAGAGGAGAGGATCTCACCACCCATGCGTCCGGCGCCCACGACGCCGACCGGGCCCTCGGGGTCGCGCTTGTCGCCGGAGAACGCGGCGTGCCACACGCCGACCATCTTCTGCGGCAGGTTCAGCAGCGAGTCGGCGACCCGGCCGGTGAGCTGGCCCATGTAGCCGATCACGACGCCGAGGCTCTGCTGCTCCATGACCTCGGTGGGCATGACGCCGAGGAAGCCGACGTTCTTGTCGATCTTCGTCGGGTCGGCTGGCGACGGCCGGTCCTGGGAGATGAGCGTCACGTTGAGGGTCATCGGCTTGCCATCGCGGACGATGCCGACGGCGACGGGGCCGGCGCCGTGCGAGCGGATCAAGCGGGTGGCGTCGTCCCAGGAGGCGATCTTCTGGCCGCCGAAGGAGACGAGCCGATCGCCGGGCTTCATGCCGGCCTTGGCGGCGGGCGTCGGCTGGTCGGAGGCGCGGCAGTCGGTGCGCTGCTCGCTGATCGGGATCACGCAGGTGTTGGTCTGCGGGGACACCACCGGGGTCAGCGCGGGCAGGCCGATGCCGACGAGCAGGACCGAGAAGAGGATGAAGGCCAGCACGAAGTTCATGAACGGGCCACCGGACATGATGATGACCTTCTGCCACCACTTCTTCCGGTAAAAGACCCGCTCCTCGTCGCCCGGCCGCACCTCTTCCTGCGCCGCGTCGCGGGCGGTCTCGATGAGCCCCTGGAACGGGCCGGTGGAGGAACCCCTGAGCTTGGTGGGATCGTCGCCGGGCCGTGGCGGCAGCATGCCGATCATGCGAATGTAGCCGCCCAGCGGGATCCACTTGATGCCGTACTCGGTCTCACCTCGCCGGATGGACCAGGCGGTCGAGCCGAAGCCGACCATGTACTGGGGCACCCTGACACCGAAGATCTTGGCGGGCACGAAGTGGCCGAGCTCGTGCAACGCGACAGACGCCATCAGCCCGATCAGGAAGACTACGATCCCCGCGAGGTAAAGCCAGTTCATCTAGTCCCGCTCCAGGGCAGACAGAAGGTCCCGACAGCCCCAGAGTAGTCGAAGTCATCACACCTCGATGGCTTGCGCACCCTTTGCCACAGCGCCACATTCCGTTGACAGTACGCGATCGGGCGATCACTCTGGGGGATGACGGAGGTGGGAGCCTTGATCCGGATTCTGGTCGCCGAGCATCTGCCGCTGGTCCGGCGCGGTTTGGTGGCATCGCTCGACGCGGAGCCCGACCTGCGGGTGGTCGCCGAGGTGGGAGACGCGGACGGCGTCCTGCCCGCGGCGGCCGCGTGCGCGCCCGACACGGCGATCGTCGATCTGGACCTGCCCGGCGGAGGCGGCCTGTTCCCGGCGGCGCGACTGCGCGAGCGGGGCTGTCACGTACTCATCCTGTCGGCGCAGCCCAATCCCGGCCAGGTGCGCAGGGCGTTCGCCACGCACGCGCTCGGGTTCATGAGCCTCGACGTAGCGCCTGAGCAGCTCGCCGAAAGCCTGCGACTGGTCGCCGCCGGACGCCGCGCGGTCGACTCCGACCTGGCGATCGCCGCCCTCCAGTCGGTCGCCAATCCGCTGACCAGGCGCGAACTCGACGTGCTGCGGATCGCGGCGGGCGGGGCCCGGTCGACGGAGATCGCCGACCAGCTCTTCCTGTCGGTGGGCACCGTACGCAACCATCTGTCGCGCATCATGTGCAAGACCGGGGCCCGCAACCGCCTCGACGCGGTACGCATCGCGAGCGACTCAGGCTGGCTCTGAGAGCCGGAGGCGAAGACCGGATCCCGGTGAAGCCGCGCCGCTCCGCCGGGACCCGGAGTGGTGAACTCTTCGAGGATCTCAAAGTCGATCAAGCGCTGCCAGTGACCTTGTTCACGCCTTGACCCGTGTGATTCGTCACGGACGCCAGATGAGCACCAGCGCGCAGTCGTCGTTGTGGCCCGACGCCATGGCGTTGACCAGGGCCCGCGCGCCGTCACGGAAACCCGAGGGCAGCAGCCGCTCCGCCTCGCCGAGCAGCTTGTCGAGCCCGGCGTCGATGTCGCGCCCCGGCTGTTCGATCAGCCCGTCGGTGTAGAGCAGCAGCGCGTCGCCCTTGCGCAGGGTGCCGCTGTCGGGCTCGCAGTGCAGGTCGGGGACCACGCCGAGGACGACGCCCTTGGCCGTGGCGACCTGCCAGTTGCCCGTGCCCGCGTCGAACTTGACCACCGGCGGGTGGCCGGCCGAGGTGATCGTGTAGTCGCCCGTCGCCAGGTCGAGGCGTACGTGGACGGCCGTCACGAACCCCTCGTCGCCGCGCTGGCGGTGCAGGTAGGTGTTGCAGGCCGGCAGGAACTCGACGCCCGAGCCGAGCAGCCCGCCGAACGTGCCGGACAGCAGCAGCGCCCTGGTGCCCGCGTCGACGCCCTTGCCCGACACGTCGACCAGCGCGATCTCCACTTTGTCCTCGTCGCGCATGGAGACCAGGAAGTCGCCGCCGAAGGAGGAGCCGCCGGCCTGCTTGAGCACGACCTTGCCGCCCCAGTCCTTGGGCAGCGCGGGCAGCTCGCCCTGGCTCCTGAGCCGGTCGCGCAGCTCCAGCAGCATGGCGTCGCCGCGCAGCCCCTGCACGCCGAGCTTGCCCCGGGTGCGGGCCATCAGCACCGCCAGCACCGTGGTGAAGCCGATCGTCACCATGAGCCCGAGGCCGATCTGACCGACCCCGAGGGTGCCGGCGATGTAACCGAGCGAGATGATCACCGCGACGAGCAGCTTGATCAGGCTGTTCAGCCGCAGCTGCAGGCCGCCCACCAGAAGGATGAGGATGAGCAGCGAGGGCGAGAACCACTCGGTCGAGATCTGCGCGGCCAGCAGCCCGATGACGAGCGTGAGCATCGTCAACGTGACCAGCAGGTTGCGGTCTCGGGCCAAGGAGCCTCTCCTGAGGAACCGGACGACGGACACCAGAAATGGCACCCGCACCAGGAGCGCGCGGAGCCGTGGCGGTATCTGCAGCGCCGAACGGGAACTCATGATGCGCCTGACTGTAGCGCTCTGGCCTCCCTTTGGGCAGCCCACTTGACCAAGGCCTTGATCATTAAGCACGTATATTGGGTGGCCCCTCCCCTTTGCCCGCTCCTACCGTGGACGGATGACGTATCCGATCCGTCCGGTGGACGAGGCCGAGTGGCCGAAGTTCGCCGACGTGCTCTCCGAAGGCTTCAACTGGACGCCGCATCCCCAGGAATTCGAACGAGCCAAGGCGCAGACCGAGTTCGATCGGACGCTCGCCGCGTTCGACGGCGATGTCATGGCCGGTGTCACCGCCGTCTTCTCCTTCACCATGACGGTCCCCGGCGCGCAGATACCCGTCGCGGGAGTAACGGCCGTCAGTGTGCTCCCCTCCCACCGCCGTCGCGGCGTCCTGTCGAGCCTGATGCGCAGGCAGCTGTCCGACGTGCGCGATCGGGGCGAGTCCGTCGCCGCCCTGTACGCCTCGGAGTCCGTCATCTACGGCAGGTTCGGGTACGGCAGGGCGTCGACCGAGATGGGATTCAGCGTCGCCAAGCACGGCTCGGCGTTCGTGGCGAACGCCCCCACGGACCCCGCGCTGCGCCTCAGGGTGGCCAAGCCGGCCGAGGCCCGAGCCGAGTTCGAGCGGCTGTTCGCCTCCGTCGTGACCGCCCGTCCCGGGCGCTATCTCCGTAACAAGCACTTCTGGGATGGTCTACTGGCCGACGAGGAGTTCGACCGGCATGGAGACGGGGCTCTCCGCTCGGTGATCGCCGAGGACGACCGGGGCGTACGCGGTTACGCGTTGTTCAGGGTCAAGGCGAGCTGGGACGACAACGGCGTGCCCAACGGCCTGCTGAAGCTGGCGGAGCTGGAGGCGGCCGACCCCGCCGCCCGCGCGCTGCTGTGGCGCAGCGTGCTCGACCGCGACCTGATCTCCCGGGTGGAGGGCAGCCGGCCGGTGGACGACGCGCTCCTCGCGCTGCTCGCCGACCCACGGCAGCTCCGGGCGAGCTGCACCGACGAGCTGTGGGTACGCCTCGTGGAGGTGGACCGGGCGCTGACCTCGCGGGCGTACTCGTCGGCCGTCGACGTGGTGATCGAGGTCGAGGACGACGTGTGCCCGTGGAACGCCCGCCGCTGGCGGCTCAGCGCCGACACCTCCGGCGCGGAGTGCAAGCCGGTGGAGGACGAGCCCGACATGTCGCTGCGGGTCTCCTCGCTCGGCTCGGCGTACATGGGCGACGGCCTGCTCTCGGCGCAGCTCGACGCGGGGCTCCTGCGCGAGCACTCGGCGGGTTCGGTGCGCAGGCTCGACGCCGCCATGGCGTGGAGCCCGAAGCCGTGGGGCGGACTGTCCTTCTGACGCCGTCCCATCCGACACAGGCCCCTCTGACGTAGGCTCGCGGGCATGGCACTGCAGAGCTTGCAGATCACCGCGATCACCGCGATGCGGGCCCGCGACGTGTCGCGGCCCTCGAAGGAGCAGCAGGAGGCCGCCGACAGGCGGCCCCTGCGTGACGAGATGCCCAGACGCGAGCCCAAGCGGCGGGCTTAGGGCAGAGAGGGCAGCTGGCCGATCGTCTCGTAGGTCGCCACCTGCGCGATGCGGCGGGCGTGCCGCTCCGAGCCGGAGAACTGCGTGGCGAGGAAGGTCTCCACGAAGCCGGTCGCCTCGTCGTCGGAGTGCATGCGCGCGCCGATGGAGACGATGTTGGCGTTGTTGTGCTCGCGGGCGAGCCTGGCCGTCTCCTGGCTCCAGGCCAGGGCGGCCCGGATGCCGCGCACCTTGTTGGCGGCCATCTGCTCGCCGTTGCCCGACCCCCCGATGACGACGCCCAGGCTGCCCGGATCGCCGGCGACGCCCTCGGCGGCCCGCAGGCAGAACGCCGGATAGTCGTCCTCGGCGTCATAGACGAACGGACCGCAGTCGGTCACCTCGTGCCCGTTGTCCTTGAGCCAGGACACAAGGTGGTTCTTGAACTCATAGCCGGCATGGTCGGCACCGATATAGACACGCACGCGCCCAGTCTTCCACAGCGCCGCACACGGGCCTCGCACCAGCGCGTCGGCTGGCTAGAGTAAGGACCTCATCGGTTATCCAGCCCTTACGGAAGTTACGGAAGTAGAGCATCATGCGCGAGATCCGCGTCCTCGGCGATCCTGTGCTGCGTACACCCGCCGAGCCCGTCGAAGGCTTCGACCGCGAGCTGCGCCGCCTCATCGACGAGATGTTCGAGGCGATGTACGCGGTGGACGGCGTCGGACTGGCCGGGCCGCAGATCGGCGTGCCTAGGCGGCTGTTCGTCTATGACATCAACCGCCGCAAAGGTCACATGATCAATCCCGTGCTGACCGTGGACGATCCCGAAGAGGTGCTGGACGAGGAGGGCTGCCTGTCGGTGCCTGACCGGCAGACGGGCACGCCGATCTACGCCCCGGTGGCGCGGGCGGCGGGGGTGACCGTCGAGGGGTTCGACCGGCTCGGCCGCCCGCAGCGCGTCAAGGCACGCGGCTCACTGGCCCGCTGCTTCCAGCACGAGACCGAGCACCTCGACGGGCGGCTGTACGTCGACCGGCTGCCGAAGCCGGAGGCGCGCAAGATCATGCTCAGAACGTAGGTTGGCGGTATGAGTGAATCTTCGGGACAAGTTTTTTCGGGGAAAGGCGCGTTGGTCACAGGTGGCTCCCGGGGCATCGGCCGGGCCATCGTCGAACGGCTGACCGCCGACGGCGCCGAAGTGGTCTTCACCTATCGCGGCAACGCGGAGTTGGCCAAGGAGGTGGCCACGGCGACCGGAGCGCATGCCGTACAAGCCGATCAGGCGAGCAGGGCGGATCTCGACCGGCTGTTCGCCACGGCCGAGGAGCTGTTGCCGGGGCTCGACATCCTGGTCGCCAACGCGGCGGAGACCGGGCAGGGGCTCATCGCCGACATCACGGACGAGTCCTACGAGCGGGTGTTCACGGTCAACGCGCGTTCGGTGTTCCTGGCCATCCAGTGGGCCGGGCGGGTGATGCGCGACGGCGGGCGGATCATCAACATCTCCACGCTCAACACGCGCGTGCCCGGCCCGGGGATCTCCCTCTACGCGGGGAGCAAGGCGGCCGTCGAGCAGTTCACCAAGGTCGCGGCGCGTGAGCTGGGCGGGCGCGGCATCACGGCCAACATCGTCTCGCCCGGCGCGACCGACACCGACATGCTGCACGGCAGCAATCCGCCGGAGGCGCTCGAACAGATCCCCGCGATGACCGCGCTGCGACGGCTGGGGCAGCCGGACGACATCGCGGCCGTGGTGGCGTTCCTGGCCGGACCCGACGGGCGGTGGATCACCGGCCAGAACCTGCTGGCGGCCGGCGGGCTGCTCCTCTGAGCCGCGACGGCTTCCGCGGTGCGACGACTGCGGAGCCGCGACGGCTTCAGAGCTGCAGCGACTTGACCTCGAGGAACTCCTCCAGCCCGTGCTCGCCCAGTTCGCGGCCGATGCCTGACTGCTTGTAGCCGCCGAACGGTGCGAGCGGATTGAACGCGCCGCCGTTGATCGCGACCTGCCCGGTGCGCAGCCTGCGCGCCACCGCGACGGCGCGCTCCTGGGTGCCCGCCCACACCGCGCCGGCCAGGCCGTAGGGGGTGTCGTCGGCGATGCGGACGGCCTGGTCCTCGCTGGTGTAGGGGATGATCGACAGGACCGGGCCGAAGATCTCCTCCTGCTCGATCGTCATGCCCGGCTCGACCGCGGCGAAGACGGTCGGCTCGACGTAGTAGCCGCGCGGGTGCGGGCGTTCGGTGCCCCCGGTCACCAGCCTGGCGCCCTCTTCCTGGCCCCGGTTGATGTAGTGGATCACGCGGTCGCGCTGGGCCTCGGAGACGAGCGGGCCGATGCGGGTGGCCTCGTCGAACGGGTCGCCCACGGTGTAGCGGCGCGCCGCGTCGACGGCGAGGTGGACCGCGTCGTCGTACTGGTCGCGGTGGACGATCATGCGGGTCCACGCTGAGCAGGTCTGGCCGGCGTTGATGAAGCAGTTGGCGACGCCGACCTTGACGGCGGCGCCCAGGTCGGCGTCGGGCAGGATCAGGTTGGCGGACTTGCCGCCGAGCTCCAGCGCCACCCGCTTGACCGATTCGACCGCCAGCGACGCCACCCGGCGGCCGGCGGCCGTCGAGCCGGTGAAGGAGATCATGTCGACCTGCGGGTGCGCGGCCATGGCCTCGCCCACCACCGGTCCGCGCCCGCTGACCAGGTTGAACACGCCGGCGGGCAGGCCCACCTCGTGGAAGATCTCGGTCAGCGCGTACGCCGCCAGCGGCGCCACCTCGGACGGCTTGAGCACGACCGTACATCCGGCGGCCAGAGCCGGGGCGACCTTGCAGACGATCTGGTGCAGCGGGTAGTTCCACGGGGTGATGGCGGCGACCACGCCGACCGGCTCCTTGAGCACCAGCGAGTTGCCGACGCGCGACTCGCGCGGATGGCTCTCGGCCAGCCGGGCGTAGCCGGCCAGTACGCCCGCGGGCATCAGCGTCTGCACCTTGAGCGCGAAGCCCAGGGGTGAGCCCATGTCGGTCGCGATGGTCTTGGCGATGTCGCCGGCGCGCTCGGTCAGCAGCTCGGCGGCGGCGGCCAGCAGCTTGCCGCGCTCGGCGGCGGAAGTGGCGGACCAGGAGGGGAAGGCGCTCCGGGCGGCGCGTACGGCCGCCTCGACGTCGTCGGGGGCGCCGGCCGGCACCCGGTCGATGATCTGCTCAGTGGCCGGGTTGACGACCTCGATGGGCTCGCCGGAGACCGAAGCGGTCCAGACACCGCCGATGTACAGCTGACGCATAGCCCCCATCCTTGCGCGCCGGCCGTCGCTGAGCGAGGGCGTGGCGCCTCGTTCGGCTGCATCTTTCAGAAGGGTGCTGCTCTTTCAGAAGAGTACGGCCGGACACACCGGATAGGCGCGGATTGCGCCGCTACAAGTCACTGCGAGGTGAAAGTCAGTCGAAGCTCGGCCGCCGGGTACGCGAGCGCTTGAGCTCGAAGAAGTCGTCGAACTCGGTGACCAGCAGCACGCCGTCCCAGAGCCGGCCCGCGTCCTCGCCCCGGGGGATGGTGGTGACCACCGGGCCGAAGAAAGCGTTGGAGCCGACGCGGATGACGGGGGTGCCGACCTCCTGGCCGACCAGGGTGATGCCCTCGTTGTGCGACTTGCGGATGGCGTCGTCGTACTCGGTCGATTCCATGGCCTCGGCGGCCAGGCCCTTGTCGAGACCCACGGCCTCGAGCGACTCCTCGGCGATCAGGCGCAGGGTATCGATGTCTCGGCCCCGGCCCTCGTTGTGCAGGCGGGTGCCGAACTCGGTGTAGAGGCGGCCGATGTACTCCTCGCCGAAGCGGTCGGCGGCGGTGGCGATGACCCTGATGAGCTTCGCGCCCCGGGCGGACGACGCACGGTATTCGTCGGAGACGTCCTTGTCCTCGTTGAGGACCTGCAGGCTCATGATGCGCCAGCGAGGCTCGATCGGTCGAACCTTCTCGACTTCGAGCAGCCATCGTGACGTCACCCAGGCAAATGGGCAGAAAGGATCGAACCAAAGGTCTACGGGGGTCGTGTCAGTCACGAGGGCCATAACCTGGGGTGTCGATGTCCTATTCCCCGCGTGGCAGGATACCGACAAACCTCCATAAAGTGGCGAAAAGAAGTGCGAAAAGGAGTGGAACTTGGCAGGCAACCTGACCCGGGACGAGGCTCGCGAGCGCGCCCGGCTGTTGAAGGTCGAGTCGTATGAGGTCGCACTCGATCTGACCGAGGGAGACGAGCGCTTCGAGAGTGTCACGACCGTCCGGTTCAGCAGCAGCCGCCCGGGCTCGGCCACGTTCATCGATCTCCACGGCGCGCACGTTCGCAAGGTCACGCTCAACGGGGCCGACCTCGACGTCTCCACCTACGACGCGGAGAAGGGGCGCTTCCCGCTCCCCTCGCTGGCCGAGTCCAACGAGCTGCGCGTCGACGCCGACTGCGTCTACATGCGCAGCGGCGAGGGGCTGCACCGCTTCGTCGACCCGGTGGACCAGAAGGTCTACCTGCACAGCCAGTTCGAGACGGCCGACGCGCACCGCATGTACGCCTGTTTCGACCAGCCCGACCTCAAGGCCAGCTTCCAGCTGACGGCGCTGGCCCCGGCCGACTGGGAGGTCGTCTCCAACGCGGCCGCCTCCTCGGTCGAGTACCTGCCCGAGCAGGCCGGCAAGCACGGCATGGTGCAGGCGGCCAGGCGCTGGCTGTTCCCCGCCACGCCCGTCATGTCGACCTACATCACCGCGCTGGTGGCCGGGCCGTACCACAAGGTGACCTCCGAGCACGACGGCATCCCGCTGGGCATCTACTGCCGCGCCTCGCTCGCCGAGCACCTCGACGCCGACAACATCCTGGAGGTCACCCGGCAGGGCTTCGACTTCTTCCACAAGGTGTTCGGCGTCCGCTACCCGTTCGGCAAGTACGACCAGCTGTTCGTGCCGGAGTTCAACGCGGGCGCGATGGAGAACGCCGGCTGCGTGACCTTCCTGGAGGACTACGTCTTCCGGTCCAGGGTCACCGACGCCGTCGTCGAGCGGCGCGCCGAGACGATCCTGCACGAGATGGCGCACATGTGGTTCGGCGACCTCGTGACCATGCGCTGGTGGGACGACCTGTGGCTGAACGAGTCGTTCGCCACCTACATGTCGGTGCTCGCCCAGGCCGAGGCGACCCGCTGGGGCAAGGGCGCCTGGACGACGTTCGCGAACGTGGAGAAGTCCTGGGCCTACCGCCAGGACCAGCTGCCGTCCACGCACCCGATCGCCGCGGACATCCCCGACATGCAGGCGGTCGAGGTCAACTTCGACGGCATCACGTACGCCAAGGGCGCCTCGGTGCTCAAGCAGCTGGTCGCGTACGTCGGGCTGGACAACTTCCTGGCCGGGGTGCGCGACTACTTCGGCGAGCACGCCTGGGGCAACACCGAGCTGAAGGATCTGCTCGGGGCGCTGGAGCGGACCTCGGGGCGCGACCTGTCGTCGTGGTCCAAGGAGTGGCTGGAGACCGCCTGGGTCAACACGCTGCGCCCGTCGTTCACGGTCGCCGACGGCCGCTTCGAGACCTTCGAGGTGCTGCAGGAGGCGCCGGCCGACTACCCGACGCTGCGCTCGCACCGGGTCGCGGTCGGCCTCTACTCGCTGGCCGACGGTGTGCTGACGCGTACCAAGCGGGTCGAGCTGGACGTGGTGGGCGCCAAGACGAGCGTCGCGGAGCTGGTCGGGGAGGAGCAGCCCGACCTGGTCCTGGTCAACGACGACGACCTGACCTACGCCAAGATCCGGCTGGACGAGCGGTCGCTGCGTACCCTGGTCGACGGCGGCATCGCCGGCTTCACCGAGTCGCTGCCCCGGGCCCTGTGCTGGTCGGCCGCGTGGGACATGACCCGCGACGGCGAGATGTCCACCCGCGACTACGTCAAGCTGGTCGTCTCGGGCGTCGGCACGGTCAAGGACATCACGGTCCTGCAGGCCGTGCTCCGGCAGGCGCGGATGGCCATTCAGCAGTACGCCGACCCGGCGTGGCGGGCCGAGGGCCTGTCGCTGCTGGCCACCGAGCTGCGCACGCTGCTCGCCACGGCGGAGCCGGGCTCGGACCACCAGCTCGCCTTCCTGCAGGCGTTCGCGCCCACGGCGACCTCCGAGGCCGACCTGGCGATCATCGCCGGCATCCTGGACGGCTCGGCCGTACCCGAGGGGCTGACCGTCGACACCGACCTGCGCTGGACGCTCGTCCACGCGCTGGTGGTGGGCGGCCGGCTGGACGGCGCCGACATCGACGCCGAGCTGGCGCGTGACGCCACCGCCACCGGCGAGCGCTCCGCGGCGCTGTGCCGGGCGGCCATCCCGACGGCCGAGGGCAAGGCCGCCGCGTGGGCCTCGATCGTGGGTGGCAAGCTGGCCAACCACATCGCCCGTACGACGGTCAACGGCTTCCAGGATCCGCACCACCCGGAGCTGCTGGCCCCCTACCGGGAGAAGTACTTCGCGGAGATCGGCCGGATCTACCGGGAGTGGACGTTCGACCAGGCGCAGACGTTCACGGTCGGCTGCTTCCCCGCGCTGCTCATCGAGCCGGAGACGGTGCGGGCGGCGGAGTCCTACCTGGAGAAGGAGCAGCCGCCGCAGGCGCTGCGCCGGATGATCCTGGAGGGCGCTGACGGCGTCAGCCGGGCGCTGCGCAACCGCGCGAAGGACGCGTCCTAGCGAACAGCTCTTGAGAAGGGGTCTCCGGCGACGGAGGCCCCTTTTCGCGTTCCCGGACCCTTGACAGCGGCGTGCTGCGGCTTCATATTTTCACCACTAACTTTATTTCTAAAGAAAGTCGTTCTCATCACATGGCAGGCACTGATCGCGGTGATCTCACGAGGACGGCGATCCTCGCGCTCCTCGGCACCGTCGGGCCGCTGAGCCGCACCGAGCTGGCGCGCGAGCTGGACCTGAGCCCGGCGACCGTCACGCAGCTCACGCGCGAGCTCATGGGTTACGGGATGCTGGAGGAGCTCGACCTCAAGCCGTCGCGCGGCGGGCGGCCGGCCCAGCGGCTCGGGCTGGTGGGCAGCGCGGGGCGCGCGCTCGGCGTGAAGGTGACGGCCGACCATCTCGTGCTGGTCGACGTGCGGCTCGACGGCGAGGTGCTGGGGGCCTGGGAGTGCGCGTTCGACCCGTCGTCTCCTGAGGCGCTGGACCGGCTGGCCGACGCCGTCGAGGCGGTGGTCTCGGGCAGCGGGCGCGGGCTGACGGCGCGTACGTCCGCCTCGGCCGACCACGGGCAGGCGCCGCCGCTGCTCGGGATCGGTGTCGGGGTGCCCGGCAGCGTGGAGGACCAGGCGGTCGGTACGGTCAACGCGCCGACCCTGGGGTGGCAGGCCATGCCGGTGGGCGAGCGGCTGCGGCGGCGGCTCAAGCTGCCCGTGCTGGTGGAGAACGACGTGAACGCGCTGGCGGCGGCCGAGCGGCTCTACGGCCGGGGGCGTACCCACCGAGACTTCCTGGTGCTGACCATCGGGCGCGGCGTCGGCGCGGCGATCGTGGCCGACGGGCGGGTCTACCGGGGCGCCAGGGGCGGGGCCGGGGAGTTCGGGCACGTGCCCGTCGATCCGGCGGGGCCGGTGTGCGGGTGCGGGGCGCGTGGGTGCCTGGAGGCGTACGTCGGCTCGGCGGGACTGCTGGCGGCGGCCCGCGCCAAGAACGGCGGCTCGGCCGGTCTTACCGGGCTGGGCGCGGCCGGGGCGGCGGGCGATCCGGCGGCGCGGGAGGTGTTCGCCGAGGCGGGGGCCGTGCTCGGGCGGGCCGCGGCGGGGCTGATCAACGTGGTCGATCCCGAGGTCGTGGTGGTGCTCGGCGAGGGGACGGCCGACTGGCCGCTCTGGCAGGTGGGCTTCGACCCGGCCGTCAGGGCGCAGCTGTACCCGGGGCGCAGGGACATCTCGATCGAGGTGGAGAGCTGGGACGACACCAGCTGGGCCCAGGGCGCGGCGGCCCTCGTACTGGCCACCCCCTTCGACGCCGCCGGGGCCGCCGGGGAGCAGGGCCGCCTGGTCCGGGCCCGCCTGATCGGGACGACGCCATGAGCCAGTTACAGAGGAGCGAGCGCATGACCCTCACCGCCGTCCGGCCGCAGGCCGGGGGCACGCAGGAGCGGCGGGCGCCGCGGCGGCGCTGGCGGTACGCCGGGACCGTGGCCGTGTTCCTGCTGCCCAGCCTGATCCCGCTGACGCTCTACACGCTGATCCCGATGGTCGCCTCGTTCTGGACGAGCCTCCACGAATGGGACCTCATCACCGAGATGCGCTGGGTCGGCCTCGGCAACTACATCGAACTGCTCGGCGACGCCGGGACCCGGGCCGCGTTCCTGCACACGCTGTACTTCATCGCCGGTTACCTGCCGCTCGTCTACCTGGGCGGGCTGGGGCTGGCGCTGCTGCTGAACCGGGCGATGCCGGGACGCGGGCTGCTGCGCGGCGTCTACTTCCTGCCCGTCATCACTAGCTGGGTCGTCGTGGCGCTGATGTGGAAGTGGCTGCTCAACCCGGCCAGCGGGGTCGTCAACTGGGCGCTGGGGCTGTTCGGTGTCAGCGGGCCCGGCTGGTGGACCGATCCCGACTGGGCGATGCCGTCGATCATCTTCGCCTCGGCCTGGAAGGACCTGGGCTTCGTGATGATCATCCTGCTGGCGGGGCTGCAGGCCATCCCGAAGGAGTTCCAGGAGGCCGCCATGGTCGACGGGGCGAGCGCCGTGCGCCGGTTCAGGCACATCACGCTGCCGCTGCTGTCGCCGTCGTCGTTCTTCGTGGTGGTGATCTCGCTGATCAACGGCTTCCAGGTCTTCGACCAGGTGAAGATCATGACGGGTGGCGGGCCGGGCGGCGCGACGCAGGTCGTCGTGTCGCAGATCTACGACCTCACTTTCCGGTACGGCCGGGCGGGCGCGGCCTCGGCGCTGTCGTGGCTGCTGTTCGCCCTGGTGCTGCTCGTGACGATCGTGCAGATCCGGGGACAGCGGCGGTGGGTGACTTATGGGTAAGGCGATCCGCTATCTGCTGGTGGGCCTCGGCTCGGTGGTGATGCTGTTCCCGTTCGCCTGGGCGGTGATCACGTCGATCACGCCGAGCGACGCGGTGCTGGCCGTACCGCCGGACTTCACGCCCGACAACGCGAGCCTCGACGCCTACGGCAAGCTGCTCGACACACTGCCCTTCTGGCGGATCGTGGCCAACAGCGCCTGGATCGGGGCGGCCTCCACCACGCTGCAACTCCTCACCAGCGCGATGGCCGCCTACGCCTTCGCCAGGCTGCCGTTCCCAGGGCGGAGCGCGCTGTTCGCCGTCTACCTGGCGACGCTGATGATGCCGCTGCCCGTGCTGGTGGTGCCGCTGTTCATCGAGATGCGCACCTTCAACCTGGTCGACACGTACTTCGCGCTGCTGGCGCCGACGATCGCCTCGGCGTTCGGGGTGTTCTTGCTGCGGCAGGCCATCAACCAGGTGCCGAGGGAGTTCGACGAGGCGGCCGTGCTGGACGGCGCCGGACATTTCCGGATTTTTGTGTACGTGGTGCTGCCGCTGATCAGGCCGGCCCTGGCGACGTTCGCCATCTTCGGCTTCATGGCCAGCTGGAACAGCTACCTCTGGCCGCTGATCATCATCAAGTCGCCCGAGTTCATGACGCTGCCGCTGGGCCTGGCCACGCTGCACGGCCAGTTCACCACCGAGTGGGACGTGGTCATGGCGGGCTCGGTGATCAGCGTGGTGCCGATCCTCATCCTCTACGTCTTCGCGCAGAAGCACGTCATCGCCAGTGTCGCGCAGAGCGGGCTCAAGTAGTTGTGCACAAGTAAAGGAAGTCCCCCCATGTCACAGAAAATCCGGGTTGCTGCCTCCCTGGCAGCGGCCGCGCTGCTCGCCACCGCCTGCTCCCAGGGCTCGGCGACGAAGGCCCCGTCCGGCGAGGGCGGCAAGGTGACACTGCGTTACTTCACATTCTCGGCCGCGCCCGACCACGTGAAGGACCTGGACAAGATCGAGAAGGCCTTCGAGAAGGAGAACCCGAAGGTCGACGTGGTGGTGGAGACCGCGCCCTTCGACGAGTACTTCACCAAGCTCCAGACCAGCATCGCCGGCGGCACCGCGCCCGACACCTTCGAGCTCAACTACGAGAACTTCGTGACCTACGCCAGCGCGGGCTCCCTGCTCGACCTCGACACGGTGAAGGGCGACGGCGACCCGTCGGTGTACGCCAAGGAGTCGCTCGAGGCGTTCAAGCGCGACGGCAAGCAGTACGCGCTGCCCGCCTCGTTCTCCACGGTCGTGCTCTTCTACAACAAGGACCTGTTCGACAAGGCCGGAGTGGCCCCGCCGACGGCCGACTGGACCTGGGCCGACGAGCAGGCCGCCGCCGCGAAGCTGACCGACAAGAAGAAGGGCGTGTTCGGCGACTTCCAGCCGGTGCAGTTCTTCGAGTTCTACAAGACGCTCAAGCAGGCGGGCGGCGAGTTCCTGTCGGCCGACGGCAAGAAGTCGGCGTTCAACAGCCCGGCCGGGGTCAAGGCGGCGCGGTGGCTGGTCTCCAAGGTCGGCAAGACGATGCCGACCGAGGCGGAGATCGGCGGCACCGCCGACTACGACACGAACCTCTTCAAGTCCGGCAAGCTCGCCATGTGGCACAACGGCATCTGGCAGTTCGCCGGGCTGAAGGACGCCGCCTTCACCTGGGACGTGGTCGTCGAGCCCGGTGACAGCGCCAAAGCCAGCGCCGTCTTCCACAACGCCGTCGCCGCCTCCTCCGGCACCAAGCACGGCAAGGAGGCCTGGGCCTGGGCCCGGTTCCTGTCGTCGTCGAACACCGCGGCGACCACCCGCGTCGAGTCGTCGTGGGAGCTGCCGCCGGTCGCCGACCAGGCGGTGCTGTCCGGCTATCTCAAGGACCCCAAGCCCGCCAACCGCCAGGCGGTGTTCGACTCGCTGAAGTCGATCGCGCTGCCGCCGGTCATCAAGCGCCAGCAGGAGATGCAGGACGCCGTGACCAAGCAGCTGACCGAGGCCGCCGCCGGGCGCAAGCCGGTGGAGGAGGCGCTCAAGACCGCCGCCGCCGACGTAGACGCCCTGCTGTCTTAGGAGAGTTCGTTGTCCCTTGTCTCGCACAGCCTCGACCTGATCCAGCGGCTCCAGTCCCCCACCGGCGCCTACCCGGCCTCGCCCACCTTCTCCGCTTATCGCGGCTACTCGTGGCTGCGTGATGGGGCGTTCATCGCCGAGGGGGTGAGCAGGCACGGCGACGCCGCCGGCGCGGACGCCTTCCACACCTGGTGCGCCCGGGTGATCGGCGACCGGGCGGGACAGGTCGACTCGCTCGTCTCGCGCGCGGGACGCGGTGAACCGGTCTCGCCCGCCGAGATGCTGCCGACGCGGTTCACACTCGACGGTGTGGACGGGGACGTCGACTGGTGGGACTTCCAGCTCGACGGGTACGGCACGTGGCTGTGGGCGCTGCGCGAGCACTCCTTCCGGCACGGCCGGGCGGTCTCGGGTGTGGAGAAGGGGGTGCGGACGGCGGCCCGGTATCTCACCTCGTTCTGGGACATGCCGTGTTACGACTGGTGGGAGGAGCATGTCGAGCAGCGGCACGTGGCGACGCTGGGCGCGGTGCACGCCGGGCTGCGGGCGGCCGTCGGGCTGGGTGTGCTGAGCGGGGCCGAGTCAGAGGCGGCGGGGCGGGCGGTGGAGGGGATCGCGGCCCTGGTGGCCGCCGAGGGCGTCTCGGGCTCCGCCGCTCAGAAGTCCGGATATCTCACGAAATGGCTGGGCAGCGAGGCCGTGGACGCCAGTCTGCTCGCGTGCGTCGAGCCGTTCGGGCTCTACGCGGCCGATCACCCGGTCGGCGCGGCGACGGTGGCCGAAGTGGAGCGGCAGCTCGCCGTCGACGGCGGCGTGTACCGCTACCGGGCCGACACCTTCTACGGCGGCGGGCGCTGGGTGCTGCTGGCCGGGTTCCTCGGCTGGAACCACGCGCGGGCCGGGCGGCGTGCGGAGGCCCGGCGGTATCTGGACTGGATGGCGGCCCAGGCGACCGCCGAGGGTGACCTGCCCGAGCAGGTGTCCGACCTGCTGCTGGCGCCCGACCGGCTCCAGGAGTGGCGGGACCGATGGGGCGCCGTGGCCACGCCGCTGCTGTGGTCGCACGGGATGTACCTGATCCTCGCCGACGAGCTGAACAAGCTGGACGAGCTGGACGAGCAGGGCGGGCTTGACGAGCAGGGGGTGCGGGCATGATCCGGCATCGGCCGTACGGGTCCGGGCACCCGTACGCCACGACCGAGGACCAGCGCGTGCCCGCCTGGCCGATGGACGGCGAGGCGGTGGAGCTGCGGGTGCGGGCCTCGGCCAAGGTCGTCTCGGTGGTGTGCGAGTGGGCCACCGACGGGAAGGCGCCCGTCGACCTGCCGCTGGCCAGGTCGGGTGCCGCACCGGACCCGGACATGGCGGAAACAGTGGAGGCGGCGGAGGCCGCGGAGGCAGCCGAGGCGGAGACCGTTGACGGCGGGCATCTGGCCGCGGCGCAAGCCAGGGCGGCGCGGGCCGCCGCCGGATCATGGGTGGCGCGCTCACCCGTGTTGCGCGCCGGACACCGGTACGCCTACCGGTTCCGGGCCGCGCTGGACGGTGGCGGGAGCCGTACCAGCAGGTGGTTCGAGGTGACGGCGGCGGCGTGGGGCCGGAGCGGCGGGAAGCTCGTCGTGCGCGGCGCCGACCGGGTGGTGCCGGGGAGCGTGCGGTGGCTGGTCGGCGGCGACGGGGCGCGGCGGGTGCGGTTCGAGCTGGCGCTGGCCGACGGCGAGCACGTGGTGGGGTTCGGCGAGCGGTTCGACGCGGTGGACCAGCGCGGGCGGCGGCTGGACGCGGTGGTGTTCGAGCAGTACAAGGCGCAAGGGGCGCACGGCAGGACGTACCTGCCGATGCCGTTCGCGCTCGTGGTCGGCGGGGCGGCGAGCTGGGGGTTCCACGTCGAGACCTCCAGGCGGACCTGGTACGACGTCGGCGCGTCCACCCCGGACCGGCTGGTCGTGGAGGCGGAGGTGGGGCCGGACGGCGAGCCCTCGGTCCGGCTCTATGACGGCGCGACCCCGGCCGACGTGCTGCGGGACTTCCTGGACGAGGTGGGGCGGCCGACGGAGCTGCCCTCGTGGGTGTTCCGGCTGTGGGCCAGCGGCAACGAGTGGAACACGCAGGAACGCGTGATGGCCGAGATGAACCGGCACCGCGAGCACGACATCCCGGTCGGGGCGCTGGTCATCGAGGCGTGGAGTGACGAGACGACGTTCACGGCGTTCCGAGGGGCCGAATACGAGCCGTCGGAGGAGCCGCACCGGCTGGCGGACTACGTCTTCCCGCCGGACGGGCCGTGGCCGGACCCCAAGGGCATGGTGGACGAGCTGCACCAGCGGGACGTCAAGGTGCTGCTCTGGCAGATCCCGCTGCAGAAGATGCGCCCGCACCCCCGGCACCAGGCGGCCGTGGACGCCCGGCAGCTGGTCGAGCGCGGCTACGGGGTCAGGGAGGCCGACGGCCGGCCGTACCGGAACCGGGGCTGGTGGTTCCCGCTGGCGCTCATGCCCGACCTGTCCTCGCCCGAGGTCCGCGACTGGTGGACGGCCAAGCGCGCCTACCTGGTGGATGAGGTGGGCGTGGACGGGTTCAAGACCGACGGCGGCGAGCATGCGTGGGGCCACGACCTGCGCTACGCCGACGGGCGCAGGGGTGACGACGGCAACGGCCTGTTCCCCGTGCATTACGCGCGTGCCTTCGGCGAGCTGCTGGAGCGCTACGGCAAGGCGCCGGTGACGTTCAGCCGGGCCGGGTTCGCCGGATCCCAGCCGCACGGCGTGTTCTGGGCCGGGGACGAGGACTCGACCTGGGCGGCGTTTCAGTCGTCCATCAGGGCCGGGATCACCGCCTCGGCCTGCGGGATCGTCTACTGGGGCTGGGACCTGGCCGGGTTCTCCGGTGACCTGCCCGATGCCGAGCTCTATCTGCGGGCGGCCGGGGCGGCGGCGTTCATGCCGATCATGCAGTACCACTCGGAGTTCAACCACCACCGCCTGCCCCTCAGGGACCGCACGCCGTGGAACGTGGCCGAGCGGACCGGCGACGACCGGGTGCTGCCCGTCTTCAGGCGGCTGGCCAAGGTGCGCGAGCGGCTCGTGCCGTACCTGGCCGGGCAGGCCCGTCAGGCGGTCGGCGGCGGGGCGCCGCTGATGCGCGGGCTGTTCTTCGACCACCCGGACGACCCGCGCGTCTGGGAGCGTCCGCTGCAGTACAAGCTGGGCGATGCGCTGCTGGTGGCCCCGGTGACGGCGCCCGGGGTCGCGGAGCAGGCGGTCTACCTGCCCGCAGGCGACTGGGTCGATGTCTGGACCGGCCGCGCCCATCGCGGCGGGCGCGAGGTCACGCTGCCCGCGCCGCTCGACCGTCCGCCGGTCCTCTGCGCGGCGGAGCACTGGCCTCATCTCTCACCCGTGTTCGCCACCTGATAGGAGCTCCCCCGTGATCCGGTTACGGTCGGGCGTCATCGTCGCGGTGATCGCCCTGCTGGCCTCCCTCGTGACCTTCCCCGCGTACGCGCTCGACGGCATCTTTCACAACCCGACCGGGATCGACGACCTCTACTCCAGCGAGCCGACCGAACGCGCTCCCCGTGACCCGATGGCCGGGGACGCCGTCCAGATCAACGCCACCACCTGGCCCATCGAGTCCGGCCAGACCGTCTGGGTGACCTGGACCAAGAACGGGACCGCCCAGACCCCGATCGGCGCCGCCTGGGACCACAACAACGGCAACAACAGCTACTGGAAGATCAACCTGGGCACCTTCGCCCGAGGCGACAAGATCTCCTACACGGTCAACGCGGACGTGAACGGGGGCGGGCAGAAGAGCACGGGCCCGTTCGCGTTCACGGTCACCTCGTGGAGCACGGTGACGAACGTGACCGGCTACACCAACAACAGCACGTCGGTAGATGTCACGACTGGTGACAGCGCGGGGAGCTTCACGCCGAAGATCCGCTTCGCCTTCCCGGCGCTCGACCGCTTCCGCACGCAGATCGCCCCCAGCGGCCAGGGTCTGAACATTTCCGGAGTGTCCGGCTATACGGTGACGGATTCCGCGAGCACCCTCACCCTCTCCACCACGAGCCTGGTGCTGAAGATCCAGAAGTCGCCCTACCGCCTGTCGGTCTACAAGGGCGACGGGACGACGCTGATCACCCGGCAGTACGACCCCGCCACGTTCAGGAACATCGGCTGGGCCAGCGACGGCGCCACCACGGTCACCAAGATCGAGGACCACTTCATGTCGCCGTCGGGCGAGCGGTTCGAGGGCTTCGGCGAGCGCTATGACCGCCTCGACCAGCGCGGCACCGACGTGCACAACTACGTCTACAACCAGTATCGCGACCAGGGCAGCACCCGGCGCACCTACCTGAGCGTGCCGTTCTTCCTGAACTCGGCCGGTTACGGGGTCTACCTCCCCAGCACCCGCTACGCGATCTTCAACCTCAACACCCACCTCGCCGACCTGGCCGGGTTCACCGTCGACACGAGCGGCGCGCTCGACTCGACGCTGGACTACCACTTCTTCGCCGGCACCCCCGCGGAGATCGTGGACGACTACACCGCGGTCAGCGGCCGGCCGCAGCTGCCGCCCAAGTGGGCGTTCGGCGTGTGGATGTCGGCCAACGAGTGGAACACCCAGGCCGAGGTGGAGAGCGAGCTGGACAAGGTCGGGACGTACAAGATCCCGCACACGGCGATGGTGCTGGAGCAGTGGAGCGACGAGGCCACGTTCTACCTGTGGCACGGCGCCACGTACACGCCCAGCGCCGGCAGCGGGAAGCTCGCCTACGGCGACCTGACGTTCCCGGCGGGCGGCGAATGGCAGAACCCGAAGGCCATGGTCGCCAACGCCCACGGCAAGGGGATCAAGATGATCCTCTGGCAGATCCCGGTCTTCAAGGAGAACTTCGACACCAATCCCCCGACCGCGCCGCAGCAGCATCTCAACGATAAGAGCTACGCCCAGGCGCAGGGCTTTGTCGCGAAAAATCCGTCCAACGCGCCGTATCGGATTCCGACCGGACAGTGGTTCGGCGACAGCATGGTCCCCGACTTCACCAGTACGGCGGCGACCACCTGGTGGATGAGCAAGCGCGACTACCTGATCAACGAGGTCGCCATCGACGGCTTCAAGACCGACGGCAGCGAGGCGATCTTCGGCCGGGGCGTCACGTTCGCCGACGGCCGCAAGGGCGACGAGATGCACAACGCCTACCCCAACAGCTACACCAAGGCCTACAGCGACTACGTCAAGGCCGAGAGCGCGGACAACGTCATCTTCAGCCGGGCGGCCACCGCCGGCGGCCAGAAGAACTCGATCTTCTGGGCCGGTGACCAGAATTCCAGCTTCTCCGCCTTCCAGGAGGCGGTCAGGGCCCAGCTCAGCGCCGGGCAGTCCGGCGTGCCGTACACGGCCTGGGACCTGGCGGGCTTCACCGGTGACTTCCCCAGCGCCGAGCTCTACCTGCGGGCGGCGGCGCAGGCGACGTTCTCGCCGGTCATGCAGTATCACTCGGAGAAGTCGAACCCGGGCACGTCCGAGGCCCGCACGCCGTGGAACGTCCAGGCGCGCAGCGGCGACACGACGGTCGTGCCGACCTTCCGGAAGTTCGCCAACGTCCGGATGAACCTGATCCCCTACCTGTACACCGAGGCCAAGGCCAGTTCGACCACCGGGGCGCCGATGATGCGGGCGATGAGCTTCGCCTTCCCCGGCGACGCGACGGCCGCGGCGCAGGACCAGCAGTATCTGTTCGGCTCCCAGTTGCTCGTCGCGCCGGTGACCACGCAGGGCGCGACGACGAGGAACGTCTACCTGCCCGCGGGCGAGTGGTACGACCTGTGGAACGGCGGCCGCTTCACCGGCCCCGGCACCAAGTCCTACGCCACGGCCCTCGACACGATCCCGGTCTACGCCAGGCCGGGCGCGATCATCCCGCTCAACCTCAACGCCGACTACGAGCTCGGCGGCGAGATCGGCAACAGCGTCACGAGCTATCCGAACCTGGTCTTCCGGATCTACCCGTCGGGCAGCTCCTCCTACTCCTACTTCGAGGACTCGGCGGGCACGAACCGGACGATCAGCTCGGCCGAGAACTGGGCCGGACACTCGGTGACGCTCACCGTGCCCACGCTCACCACGACCAGCACGCTGCAGGTGGCGAGCACGAAGCCGACGACGGTGACCGGCGCGACCGCGCGGGCCACGCTGGCGGCGCTCCAGGCGGCGGCCGAGGGCTGGTGGTGGGACCCGGTGCGGCAGCTCACCTACGTCAAGCTGGCCGCCAGTGCGTCCAGCAGGACCGTCACGCTCAACGGCGTGGACAAGGCCGCGTACGAGGCGGAGTTCGGGACGGGCACCGGCACGACGACCAACACCGACCACGCGGGCTACACCGGCACCGGGTTCGTCGACAACTTCGCGAGCTCGGGTGACGCGGTGACCTTCCAGGTCAAGGCGGACGCGGCGGGCAGCCATCAGCTCAAGTTCCGCTACTCGACCACGGTGGCCGGCACCAGGACCGTCTACGTCGACGGCGTCTCGGCGGGCACGCTCACGCTGCCCGCGCAGGCGAACTGGGACACCTGGGGCACCGCCATGCTCACCACGGCCCTCACCGCGGGCGCGCACACCGTCAAGATCGCCTATGACGCGGCCAACACCGGCGGGATCAACCTCGACAACCTGGTGGTGGGCCGGCCATGAAACGCGCTCTCATCCTTCTGACGGTGCTCCTGGGCACCTTCCTCGTCGCGGGGGAGGCTCGGGCGGCGGTCCAGCGGGTGCAGTTCACCAGCGGATCGACCTATCTGATCGTCGAGTTCCTCGACGACGACCTCGTCCACTTCGAGCTGGCCTCAGGGACCAGCCCCGGCACCGGATCCGCGCTGTTCACCACGCCGCAGGTGGCGAAGAAGGACTACACCGGTCCGTCCTCGTTCAGCCAGAGCGGCAACACGCTGACCACGGCCTCGATGAAGGTCGAGGTCACGGCCGGCACGTTGTGCGTGCGGGTCTCGGACCCGGTCAGGCAGCTGTACGAGGCGTGCCCGCGCAACCTGACCCAGGCGTGGAAGGGCCTGACGATCACCAAAGGCTCGATCCAGAACGCGTACGGGCTGGGCGAGCAGTTCTTCATGGGCGGCAGCTCCGATGGCGACTGGGTGGGGCGCTCCCGCACCCCGGGAGGCCCCTACGGCAACGCCATGGCCTACGACACCGACAACGGCCCGGTGGGCAACGCGCAGATCCCCGTGCTGTTCGGGGTCGGCGCGTCGAACCTGAACTACGGGTTGCTGCTCGACCAGGTCTACAAGCAGGAGTGGAACCTGACCGGCGACCCGTGGACGGTCGACACCTGGGGCGACCAGCTCAGGTGGTACACGATGACCGGGCCGGACCTGCCCGATCTGCGCAAGGACTACATGGAGCTGACCGGCCGGCCGCCGGTGCCGCCGAAGAAGGCGTTCGGCATGTGGGTGTCGGAGTTCGGCTACGACAACTGGGCCGAGATCGACAGCCGGCTGAACGGGCTGCGGGCGGCGAAGTTCCCCGTGGATGGGTTCGTCCTGGATCTGCCCTGGTTCGGCGGGGTGACGGCCGGGTCCGACAACACCCGCATGGGCACGCTTTCCTGGGACACGGCCAACTTCCCCAACCCAGCGACCACTATTTCCAATTATCAGGCGAACAAGGGCATCGGCCTGATGACCATCGAGGAGTCGTACGTCGGCAAGAACCTCGCCGAGCACGCCGACCTCGCCAACCGCGGCTACCTCGTCAGGTCCGGCTGCGCGACCTGCTCCCCCGTCTACCTCACCGCCAACGACTGGTGGGGCCGCGGCGGCATGATCGACTGGACGCAGGACGCCGCGGCCGACTACTGGCAGACGACCAAGCGCCAGCCGCTCATCGACCAGGGCATCATGGGCCACTGGCTGGACCTGGGCGAACCGGAGATGTACGACGCGGCCGACTGGACGTCCGGCGTGCTGCCCGGCAAGCACGCCCACGCCGACTACCACAACGTCTACAACCTCAAGTGGGCCGAGAGCATCGCCAGGGGCTACGCGTCGAGCACCAAGCGGCCGTTCGTGCTGGCCCGCTCCGGCGCCGCCGGGATGCAGCGCTACGGCGTGGCCATGTGGTCGGCCGACATCGGCTCCAAGCTGACCGCGCTCGCCCAGCAGCAGAACGCGCAGCTGCACATGTCGATGTCCGGCATCGACTACTACGGCTCCGACATCGGCGGTTTCCGCCGCGAGATGCTCGACTCCGACCTGAACGAGCTCTACACCCAGTGGTTCGCCGACGGCGCCTGGTTCGAGGTGCCGATCCGGCCGCACACCGAGAACCTGTGCAACTGCGCCCAGACCTCGCCGGACGCGATCGGGCACACGGCCAGCAACCTCGCCAACCTCCGGCAACGGTATGAGCTTGCCCCGTACTACTACTCCCTGGCCCACCGGGCCTACCTATACGGCGAGCCCGTGGTGCCGCCGCTGGTGTACCAGTACCAGAACGACGCGAACGTCCGCGAGATGGGGCACGAGAAGCTCATCGGCCGCGACCTGCTCGTCGGCGTCGTAGCCGGCGCGAACGAGCGCAAACGGGACGTCTACCTGCCGGCGGGCTCCTGGTTCGACTACGCCTCGGGCGAGAAGCTCACCAGCACCGGCCAGTGGTTCACCGACCGGCCGCTCTGGGTCGGCGGCGCGTTCCGGCTGCCGGCGTTCGCCAGGGCGGGGGCGATCATCCCGAAGATGTACGTGGACGACAAGACCATGAACGTCGTGGGCAAGCGGACCGACGCCACCACCAGGAACGAGCTGGTGGCCCGGGTCTACACCGACCCGGCCGCCTCGAACTTCACCCTGTACGAGGACGACGGGGCGACGACCGGCTACCAGAGCGGCGCTGTACGCACGACGCTGTTGAGCCAGCAGCTCAGCGGTAGCACGGCGACCGTCACGGTGGCCGCCTCCAGCGGCACCTACACCGGCGCGCCCGCGAGCAGGACGAACGTGGTCGAGCTGGTCTCGGACACCCAGGCATCCGCCGTCACGCTCAACGGCACCGCGCTCACCCAGCACGCCACCAAGGCGGCCTTCGACGCCGCGACCAGCGGCTGGTACAACGCGGGCGGCAACCTGATCGTCGCCAAGTCGGCGAGCACGAGCGTCACAACCGCCAAGACGTTCGCGTTCACGCTCGGGCAGGCTCCGGCGTCGATGACGTTCAGGTGCGACAACGGCACGACCACCACGGGCCAGTCCGTCTACGCCGTGGGCAGTGTCCCGCAGCTCGGCGGCTGGTCGGTGGCCAGCGCGGTCAAACTGTCGCCGACCGCCTACCCGACCTGGACCGGAACCATCGGCAAGCTGCCGCCGAACAGCGCCATCGAGTGGAAGTGCGTCAAGCGCCAGGAGACGAACTTCCCCGACACCGCCGACCAGTGGCAACCCGGTGGCAACAGCACCTTCACCAGCCCCGCCTCGGGAACGGGAGGCACTACCACAGGGGCGTTCTGAGCGCCGGATCCGGCGCGTCCATCGAGGTCGCGGTGTTAGCCTCGAAGACGTGCTCGGATCCGGGACCAGCCTCAACGATCGCTACACGCTGATCAGCCGCGTGGGCGGCGGCGGCATGGGCGAGGTCTGGCGGGCCACCGACACGGTGCTCGGCCGGACCGTGGCGGTCAAGGTGCTCATCCCCGCCCTGACCGAGGACCCGAAGTTCGCCCAGCGGTTCCAGAACGAGGCCAGGGCGATGGCCACGCTGCGGCATCCCGGCGTGGTCGACGTCTACGACTACGGCACCTCCGAGGTCGACGGGCGCCAGGTGAGCTTCCTGGTGATGGAGTTCGTCGAGGGCGAGTCGCTCGACCGCGTCCTGCGCCGCGAGGCGCTCGGCCCGGCGGCCACCATGCGACTGGTCGCCGAGGTCGGCGACGCGCTGGCCGCCGCCCACGCGCAGGGCATCGTGCACCGCGACGTCAAACCGGCCAACCTGATGGTCCGGCCCGACGGCAGCGTGGCGCTCACCGACTTCGGCATCGCCCACTCGGTCTCCGCGGTCCAGCTGACGGCCACCGGCGCCATGCTCTGCTCGGCCGGCTACTGCGCCCCCGAGATGGCCACGGCCAGCGACGTCACCCCGGCCGTCGACATCTACGCGCTCGGCGTGGTCGCCTACCAGTGCCTGACCGGGCGGTTGCCGTTCGATGGCGACACTCCTGTCCAGATCATCTACAAGCATCTGCACGCCCCCGTCCCGGACCTACCCGCCGACGTGCCGCCGGGGCCGCGCCAGGTCGTGACGCGAGCGCTGGAAAAGACGCCGGACCGGCGCTGGCCGACGGCCACGCTGATGGCCGAGGCGGCGAGGAAGGCCCATGACGCGCCTGACTCGCTGGGCTCATCGGCCCTGCCGCCTACGCCGGACTTGCCGGACCTGCCACCCACGCCGGATTTGCCGCCGACGCCACGCGGCCGCCGCGCGCTGGCCGCCGCGCTGGCGGTGACCGTCGCGGTCCTGGTGACCGTGGCGGTCGCCGGGTCGGTGTGGATCCGCGACGACCAGGCGGCCGAGCAGAGCGGCAGCGTCCTGCCCCCCGTCACGACCGCCTCGAGCACACGCTCGACCCCCGCCACGCCGAGCAAGAAGCCGCTGGCGCCTCCGTCGAAGCGCTCCCCCACCGCGCGGCCGATCGTCTCCCGCACACCGACCGCCACCGCGACGGCCACCGCCCGCCCGACCGTGACCGCCCCAACGGCCACCCCGACCTCCGACGACCCCGAGCCGACAGACAAGCCCACCACACCCGAGCCGACGGCGCCCACGATCGAGCCCCCGGTCAGCGAGCCACCGACCGACACCATCCAGTGCATCAAGGCGCCCTGCCACACCTAGCCGCCCTCCTGACGGTCTCGGCCGGACAGGCGACTATCCGGTCGTGAGTAGGGTGATCGGGTGGATACCACTCGCGATCTGCTCGTAGCGCTGGCCCGCCGCTACGCCTTCTCCGACCTCGGAGCACTGGCCTCGTCCGAGGAGATCGCCGGCGTGTGCGAGTTCGGCAGCCGGCTGCTCTCGCTGGACGCGGAAGACTTCGCGGTCGAAGCGAAGGCCGTGCCCGCGGACCTGCGGCGGCGGGCACGGGCCTGCCACATGCCGCAGACCCCGCGCGAGCAGCCACGCGGCGCGCTGGAGTCGCTGCGGCCCGCCTACGGGCTGCTGCTGGAGGTCATCGCCGTCCGCTGGCAGCGCCGCGAGCTGAGCTCGATGATCGCCGCCGTCCACATCGCCAGCGAATACCTGCCGCTGCTGGCCTACGAGCCGCACCTGGGGCATGCCGGCGACCCCGCGCGCTGGCCCGCGGGGCTGAGCGCGCCGGGCAGCAGGTTCGGCGTGATCGGCGACCGCGAGTGCGACCACACCAAGTCCGAGCAGTCGGCCACCAACCGGACCCTGCGGGTGGCGAGCGAGCCGCCCGAGGGCTGGCGCGCGTACTTCGACCGGCAGCACAGCCAGGTGGCCGGCGCGATGGCCGTCTGCGTCGCCGACTGCCGCAACCCGTGCACGGCGATGCACTGGATCGACGCGGAAGAACGCGCCGACCTGCACGTACGGGCCCGCACCGCGCTGGCGTTCGCGGAAACGCCGCTCGTACGCCTGCGGCACGCGGCGCCCGTCGGCCACGGCTTCGGCGTGCCCTCGCCGGAAGAGGTGCTCGATGCCTGGCAGCGCAGCCGGTCGGCGCTGGACAAGAACGAGATCGGCTCGGCCGCGCTCCAGGATGACGGATTCCCGCTGCCCGGCCTGCCCGCGCTGTTCTCGGCCATCGGCCGCACCCCGATCGTGCCCGCCACGTTGCTGGCGGGCGTCAGCGAGCACGTCGCCGGCCTGCTCCAACGCTGACCTCTGGGCCTGGGGTTGCCGTTGCCCCCTGGGCCTGGGGTGGCGGGGGCACCCTGGAAGCCTCCAGACTGACCGCGTCGCCCGCCTCGCTTAGAAAGGCGGGGTGGGCGTCGCCTACCGCGGGGGCGCAGGCGACGCCCGATCTACCGCCTGGCGGTGGCCTGCTCACCCAGCATGCCGATGCCGTACAGCAGCCCGCCCACCAGGTCACCCGCGCTGAACGCCGTGGCCATCGACATGGCGGTCAGCCGGCACGCGGTGTCGGGCAGCCGCCGCCGGGCGTTCTCGCCGGTCACGATCTCCAGCGCCCGGCCGGCGACGTCCACGAAGATCAACACGGCCTCGTCGGCCTCTTCGCCGAGCGCGGCGTGCAGCCGCTCGGCGAAGTGCCGCCGGCCGCCCACCGGCGCGCCGAGGAAGGCGCCGAAGCGCAGGCCGCTGCGCCGCTCGGCGACGTGGAGCGCCTGCCTGATGTCGTCGGCCTGAGCCGAGGTCAGTCCGCGCATCGCCATCACCATCCCGCCGAAGCGCCGCCGACGCGCCTGCCGGGCTCGGCCGTCTCCGCCATCGCGACCCAGTCGGACTCGGGCGCCGGCGCCCAATGAGCGACCCGGTCGGCCAGCACCAGGCCCGAGGTGCTCACGCCGTGCTCGCTCCCGGACGGACCGCCCAGCCACACCGGGCCCGTCTCCATCCTCCGCGCCGAACCCCGCCCCGGCACCATGACCGCCAGGCTGATCAGCACGAACAGAGCGAGCGAAACCCCCAAGAGAAAAGCCAGAATCTCCAGCGCGCTGTCCACACCCAAGAACGTAATCCCGGTTCGGCTGTCCGGCCAGACCCGGTCGTGAGAGAGTCTGACTCAAGATCCCCCAGACAAGGTCAACTCAACTGTGGGATGCGATCCGAGAGAGCCGTCGAGCCGGGCCCCGATCAGGGCGGCCGTGCTGCCACAGGTGCAGATGCGGACGCGGACGCGGACGCAAGTGCAGATGCGGGCGCGGACGCATCTGCAGGTGGAGGTGCAGGCGTAGATCCCTGGTGGTAGGGCGGAAGCGGGTGACGGCGCGGGCACAGGAGGGCCTGACCGGGTGGCGGCGCAAGCCCGCCATGGGCCGCTTCTTCTGCGGACTCGGCCCCCGACCATCACGCCAGCGGCACGACACGGCTACCAGATCGCCGGTCGCCGGTCGCCCCAGAAGCCGCCCCTGGCCGACTCGACCTGGGCCGACAGTGAGATCAGTGTGCCTTCGGCGCCCAGGCGGCCCGCCAGCATGACGCCGATCGGCAGCCCGTCGGCGGTCCAGTGCAGGGGCAGGTTCACGGCGGGCTGGCCGGTCACATTGTAGATCGCGGGGAAGGCGGCGAACCTCTTCATCCGCTCGAACGTCTCCTCGACGTCGTCCACGTCCTCGAACCAGCCCACCGGCCGCGGCGGCTGTGTGACCGTCGGCGTGAGCACCGCGTCATAGGCGTTGGTCACCGTGAGCGCCGCCCTGGTGGCCAGCTGCAGAGCGGCCTGAGCCTGCAGGAACGTCGGGGCAGGAGTGGCGAAGCCGTGCTCGCGCAGCCGCCTGGTGAGCGGCCGGAGAAGATCGACCTGGTCCTCGGCCACGGGGTGCATGCAGGCGAAGGCGTACCACATGACGGTGAACTGCGGCACGGTCTCCGGTCCGAACGGCGGCTCGATCTCGACGACCTCGTGGCCGAGTGCGGCCAGCGTCGCGGCGGCGGCCTCGTACGCGACGAGCACGTCCGGATGGACGTCGGCGCCGGGCACGACCGGCCGGGCGTAGCGGGCGATGCGCAGCCGGCCCGGCTCGCGTCCGGCGCACTCCAGGAACGTGCCTTCGTGCGGCGGCGCGAGGTAGAGGTCGCCGGGGTTGTTGTGCGCCATCACGTCGAGCAGCGCCGCGGCGTCGGCGACGGTACGGGCGAGGGGGCCGTTCGTCGACAGGCCCGCGAGGTCGGGGATGATCGGCGCGAAGCTGATCCGGCCACGGGTGGGTTTGATGCCGAACAGCCCGCACACCGAAGCCGGGATGCGGATCGAACCGGCCCCGTCGCTGCCCTGCGCGGCCGGCGCCAGCCCGGCGGCCACGGCCGCGGCGGCGCCGCCGCTCGACCCGCCCGCGGAGGTACGCGGATCCCATGGCGAGCGAGAGGGCGGCGAGAGGGCGGTCTCGGTGTAGCAGGGCAGGCCGAACTCCGGTGTCGCGGTCTTCCCCAGCATCACCGTGCCAGCGTCACGCAGGCGCTCGACCACCGTGTCGTCCATCGGGGCGACGAAACCCCGGTATGTCGACGACCCGAACATGATGGGCACGTCCTTCACCAGGTTAAGATCCTTTATGGGGATCGGCACTCCGGCGAGGGGTCCGTCTGGCAGCTCCTTGGCCAGACGGTGCGCCTGTTCGAGCGCTCTCTCGGCGGTCACCGTCACAAACGCACCCACCTGTGGATCGATTCGCTCGATCCGATCGAGGTAGTGCCGCGTGAGCTCGACCGGCGAAATCTCCTGGTCACGGATGGCTTGCGCCTGCTCGAGCGCCGAAAGCTCGTGAAGTTCTCGCACGCTACCGCACACTAGGCATCTCTAGAGAAGAACGTAATAGATACCCGGAAAACGGGCGTAGAACACAGTGAGCTGGGCCATAAAACTATGGACAAGGCAGCACTAGGAATCGACAAGAACCACGGGCTACGGTGAGTTACGTGGACTCCGACCATCAGCGAGAAGACGGTCACAACTCCTCACCCATCTGGGTGAGTGACCGACCCGAAGGCGAGCCGGCCCCCGCGAAGCAATCGGCGCCCACGTCAACCTACGCGCCCATCGAGCGCGCGTCGTTGCGCAGCCTGCTCCAACAGCCACGCTTCCGCCGCATGCGCAACCGCGCCCTGCTGGCGATCCCCGTCGGCGTGGTCGTGGGCATCCTCGTGGGCGACTGGCGGGTAGGCGTGACCGCGGGCGTGATCGCGGCCATCCTCGACACTGTCTACCGAGCGCGGTCCAACTCGACCGTGCCGGCCTGGCGCCGTGCCTCCATCGCGGAGCGCCGCACCGAGGCCCAACTGCGCAAACTCGAACGCAACGGCTATCGCACGCTCCACGCGCGGGCGATACCGGACAGCGAGGCCCAGATCGACCACCTCGTGGTGGGCCCGACGGGCGTCTACGCGGTCGACTCCGAGAAGTGGGACAAACGGCTGCCCGTACGCGTCCAGATGGGCAAGAAGCTCTTCCATGGGCCGTTCGACATGAAGCCACGTCTCACCGAGGCCAAATGGGAGGCTTCGCGGGCCAGCGAGCTGATCAGCGAGGCCTACGGCAAGGAGATCTCCGTCGTGCCCTCGCTGGCCATCTACGGGCCGCCCGTGCCGTGGAAGATCATGACGATCCGCGGCGTGGACGTCTATGAAGGCGGCCGTGCCCGCAAGTGGATCACGAAGCGGGAGCGGGCGCTCACCAAGGCCGAGATCGACCGCCTGCACGACATCGCGGCCCAGGTCCTGCCCGCGAGATACGGCGAGGGCTGACCGATCCAGCTCTGAAGGCACGCCCGTCGACAGTTCCGACGGGCGTGCCTTCGGCAGTTCCGGAGGCACGCCCCGCGTGGGCGGGATCCACCCAGCTCGCCGCCGTACGCGTTCCGAGCCGTGGACAGTTGTCTCAGCAACCGGGCAAATGGTCGTACGATGTGAGGACTCGCAACGATGGGAGAAGTTCAATGCCCGCCCTCAGGTCTCGTACGGTCACCCATGGCAGGAACATGGTCGGCGCCCGCGCCCTCCTCCGGGCGACCGGCGTAGCCGGGAGCGATTTCGGCAAGCCCATCATCGCCGTGGCCAACAGCTTCACGCAGTTCGTGCCGGGCCACGTTCATCTGCGCGACGTCGGCGACGTGGTGTCCGCCGCGATTCGCGAGGCGGGGGCGATCCCGCGTGAGTTCAACACGATCGCGGTCGACGACGGCATCGCGATGGGCCACGGCGGCATGCTCTATTCGCTGCCGTCGCGCGAGCTGATCGCCGACGCCGTCGAGTACATGGTCAACGCCCACTGCGCCGACGCGATGATCTGCGTCTCCAACTGCGACAAGATCACGCCGGGCATGCTGCTGGCCGCCTTCCGGCTCAACATCCCGACGATCTTCGTCTCGGGTGGGCCGATGGAGGCGGGCAAGACGCCCGGCCGCAAGCTCGACCTGATCGACCCGATGGTCGCCGCCGCCGACAGCAGCGTCTCCGACGAGGATCTGCTGGAGATGGAGGAGAACGCCTGCCCGACCTGCGGGTCGTGCTCGGGCATGTTCACCGCCAACTCCATGAACTGCCTGGCCGAGGCGATCGGCCTCGCGCTGCCGGGCAACGGCACGATCCTGGCCACGCACAAGGCGCGCAAGAACCTGTTCGAGGACGCCGGGCGCCAGCTCGTGGAGATCACCCGCCGCTACTACGAGGACGGCGACGAGTCGGTGCTGCCGCGCTCGATCGCCACCAGCGAGGCCTTCGAGAACGCGATGGCGCTGGACGTGGCGATGGGCGGCTCGACCAACACGATCCTGCACATCCTGGCCGCGGCCCGCGAGGCCGAGGTCGACTTCGGGCTCAAGGAGATCAACGAGATCTCCCTGCGTGTGCCGTGCCTGTGCAAGGTGGCTCCGGCGACGAACAAATACCACGTCGAGGACGTGCACCGCGCGGGCGGCATCCCGGCCATCCTGGGTGAGCTCGACCGCGCCGGGCTGCTCCACCGCGACGTGCCGACGGTCAACGGCGCCACGCTCGGCGAGACGATCGCCGCCTGGGACCCCCAGTCGCCCACGGTGCGGCCCGAGGCCCTGGAGCTGTGGCACGCGGCGCCGGGCAACGTCCGCACGGTCAAGCCATACTCGCAGGACAACCGCTGGGACTCCCTCGACCTCGACCGGGCCGAGGGCTGCGTGCGCGACCTGGCGCACGCCTACAGCGCGGACGGCGGGCTCGCGGTGCTCTACGGCAACATCTCGCGTGACGGCGCCGTGGTGAAGACGGCCGGGGTCGACGAGTCGATCTGGAAGTTCAGCGGGCCGGCGGTGGTGTTCGAGTCGCAGGAGCAGGCGGTCGAGGGCATCCTCGGCGACCGGGTCAAGGAGGGCGACGTGGTCGTCATCCGCTACGAGGGGCCGAAGGGCGGGCCGGGCATGCAGGAGATGCTCTACCCGACGTCGTTCCTCAAGGGCCGGGGCCTGGGCAAGGCGTGCGCGCTGGTCACCGACGGCCGCTTCTCCGGCGGCACGTCCGGGCTGTCGATCGGGCACGCCTCTCCGGAGGCGGCCGAGGGCGGCATGATCGCGCTGGTCGAGGACGGCGACACGATCGAGATCGACATCCCCAACCGGTCGATGGAGCTCCGGGTCCCCGAGGCCGAGCTGGCGGAGCGCCGTACGCGCCTGCTCGCCGACCTGGGCGGCTACCGGCCCCGCGACCGCAACCGCCCGGTCAGCGCCGCCCTGCAGGCGTACGCGGCCATGACGACCTCGGCCTCCACGGGCGCCTCTCGCGACCTCTCCCAGCTGTCGCGATAAGTTTCTTTTACGGCAGGCACGGTGGGCCCCACCCGCCGTGCCTGCTGGGGTCTGTCCAGGGGCACGCTCCTCCGGTTCACCGGCTGAGCGCCGTGACGTGCGTCTTGCCGGCCATGGCTTCCGTCAATGGTCGGCCGTGGCTTCCGCCCGCGATGGCGTGCGGCTTCCGCCGGTGGGGACGTTGCGGTTCCGTCAGTGTGGCCTGCGGGTTCCGTCAGTGGTGGCGTGGCGGCTGAAGGGCCTTATCCGTTCGATACAGGGTGCTTACCAGCCGTACAGGCTTTCGAAAACTGTCGGTGGTCGTCTCTATTGTGGGGGTATGGCTACAGGCGTGAACTCCCACACTCGCCCGCTGACCACCGCCGAGATCGCTGCCCTCGCTCTGTCCCTCGCTCATCTGGGGTCCGGTCCGCAGGCCGTCACCGCCAGGCGCGGTCTGCAGCACGCGCTCGAGCACCTGGAGCTCGACGATGATGTCATCGCCACCACCCTCACGACGCTCACCGAGCCGCTGCCCGTGGACATCGCGTCGCGGGCCAGGCTCATCGCGGACGCCATCACCAGCAGGCTGATGATTCGTCTGCACTATCGGGATGCTTCAGGACATGTCACGGCTCGGGATGTCGAACCGGTGACGTGCCTGGTGCATCGCGAATACTGGTATCTCGTCGGGATCTGCCGGATGCGGCGGGCCATCCGGGCGTTCCGGTTCGACCGGATTCTCGCGGTCGAACCGACGCTGACCCCGTCCCGGCCGCACCTAGCGGACCGGTTCCTGCCGTTCCAGCGACGCAAGCGGGCTCGCGCCGCCTAAGAAGTGCCCTGCCGGAACCCGTCGCGCCCCAGCTGTTGGCGCGGCGGGTCGGCCTGATGGCCTGCGGCATCGCGGGGCGGCTTGGGCGGCCGGTGAGGCGTCAGCCGCAGCAGCCCCCGCCGCAACAGCCACCCGAGCTCGGCGCGGCGGCGCCGCCGGTCATCGCGACCGTGGAGAGCAACCTGACGGTGTCGTCGTGCCCCTCGGGGCACGCGGCCGCCTCGTCGGAGGCGGCCATCGGACGGGTCACCTCGAAGGTCGACCCGCAGGCACGGCAGCGAAAGTCATAGCGCGGCATGCCCCCAAGACTACGGCAAACACGGCTACGGCAAAGATGCGAAGGTCACCTGGGCGTAGTCGTAGACGGGCTCGTAGCCGATCGACCGGTAAACGGCGTTGCTCGTCGGATTGGCCAGGTCGGCGAAGAGCACCACCTGCTCACAGCGCATCTCCAGCGCCACCCGGCTGGCGAACGCGGTGACCGCGGCGCCGTACCCCCGTCTGCGGCAGGACGGCGGCGTGTACACCGGCCCGACGCGGCAGACCCCGCCCGCCGCGGGCGACAGGGCGGCCATCGACACCGGGACCCCGTCCACCTCCCACATGAACAGCTGCCGCCCGGCCAGCCGGTGCTCGACCTGCTGAACGGGATCCCCGCCCACGCCCAGACCCACCTCCTCGCCGAACGCCTGGAACCAGGCGACCAGCAGGGGAAAGTCGGCGACACCTGCCAGGCGGCCGTGGCCGGCCGCGTCGGGGACGATCAGGGTGCCGAGGCGGTAGAGGCGCTCCGACAGCACGGATCGGGGCGCGCCGAGCACCTCGGCGAGCGCGCCGGTCAGCTCCAGCGGGCCCAGGACCTCCGTGATCTCGCCCTGCGAACCCCGCCATGCCGTGACCAGCGACGCGATGGACTCGACCGGCATGCGGGCCAGACCGATCGGATGCGGCGGCGTACGGAAGACCGCCCCCCGGACCTCGCCGTCGGTGGTCCACCAGCCGAAGGAGGCGTCACCGGCGGGCATCCCGGCGCGAATGTTGGCCAGCACCGTCAGCGGCACTGTGTTGCCCACGGGGTCGGCCAGCAGGAACGCCTCGGCGGCGCTCGCGTACTCCTCGACGTCGGTGGTAAAGGTCCACATGCCCTGGAATCCTGCCAGGAGCCGTGAAGCACGACAAAGACATTGCAGGCCCGGATCCCAGGGATCCGGGCCCGAAGGTCAAGCAGCCGCTTCCAGGTAGGGCGCCCATTGGGGATCGCCGACGAGCGAGGCGCCGATGAGCCGCCAGTGAGCGCCCCGTGGCACCGCCGGGGCGACGCGCAGCGTCCACCCCAGCTCCTCCAGGAACTTGTCGGCCTTCCTGTGGTTGCACGGCGTGCACGAGGCGACGCAGTTCTCCCACGTGTGGGGGCCGCCCCTCGACCGGGGGACGACATGATCGATGGTCTCGGCCCGCAGGCCGCAGTAGGCACAGCGGTAATCGTCGCGCCGCATGAGCGCGGCCCTGGTCAGGGGGATGCGAGACCGGTAGGGAATACGGACGTATCTGCGCAGCCGGACCACCGAGGGCACCTCCAGCGTGCACGTCGCGGAGCGCAGGACCGCGCCCCCGCCGTCACGGTGGACGATATCGGCCTTCTCCCGCAGCACGAGCACGATGGCTCGGTGCAGCGACAGAGTGGTGAGTGGCTCGTAAGTAGCGTTGAGCAGCAGGACTTGGCGCGTCATCGGGCCTCTCCCTGCTGCATGGGTATCAAGGGGGACATGCCGTGGCATGTCCCGGCTGTCGGCCCCTCCTGGGGCACTGGTGCTTCCGTCACGTGGACCTCCGCCGGACGGTCCAGCGGATGGTCACCACGGCACCGTCCTGTCACCAAGTCTGACGTTTACCGCGTGGTCCCCGCCACCCCATAACCCCCAGCCGGAATGACCAGAGGGACGCACGGTACGTTTTATGCCCACTTCACCAGGGCTTTACGCGCCCTGCTTGGCAGTAAGGTTCGGGCATGACGCGAGAGCCCTACCCCACAGCACGCCGCGAGGAAAGCGCCGAGATTTTGCACGACACTCCCGTCGCGGACCCCTATCGCTGGCTTGAGGATCCCGACAGCCCGGAGACGCAGGGATGGCTGCTCGCGCAGGCCGACCTGTTCAAGCGGCAGAGCAAGCCGCAGCGGTTCGGGGACCGCATCGCCGAGCTGCTCAGGTCGGGCTCCGTGGGGGTGCCCGCGTGGCGCGGCGACCGCCACTTCTTCAGCCGCCGTACGCCGGACCAGGAGCACGCGGTCTACTACGTCGCGGAAAACGACGAGTCCGGCGGCACCGAGCGGGTCCTGATCGACCCCATGGCCATCGACCCGTCGGGCCTGACCACGCTCGACGCCGTCCAGCCCGACAAGGAGGGCCGCCTGCTCGCCTACCAGATCTCGGTGGGCGGCAACGAGGAGTCGGTCCTCTACGTCATGGACGTGGCCACCGGTGCCCGCGTCGAGGGCCCGATCGACCGGTGCCGCTACTCCCCCATCGCGTGGCTGCCCGGCGGCGAGGCGTTCTACTACGTACGCCGGCTGCCGAGCACGGAGCTGCCGGAGAGCGAGTCGCAGTTCCACCGCCGCGTCTACCTGCACCGCGTCGGCACGTCCACCGAGGACGACGTGATGATCTTCGGCGAGGGCCTGAAGATGACCAACTACTACGGCGTCTCGGTCTCGCGTGACGGCCGCTGGCTCCAGATCTCCGCCAGTGAGGGCACGGCGCCGCGCAACGACCTGTGGGTGGCCGACCTGACCGCCTCCTCACCCGACAGCCCCGACCTCCAGGTCGTGCAGGAGGGCGTGGACGCCCAGACGGGGTTCTCGTTCGGCCGCGACGGCAGGCTGTACATCCACACCGACCGCGACGCGCCGCGCGTCCGGATCTGCGTCACCGACCCGGAGACGCCCGGCTTCGACAACTGGCGCGACCTGATCCCGGAGGACTCCGAAGCGGTGCTGGCCGACTTCGCGATCCTCGACGACCTCGAACGCCCGGTCATGCTGGTGAGCTGGACCCGCCACGCGATCAGCGAGATCACGGTGCACGACCTGGCCACCGGCGAGCGGATCGGCGAGGTGCCGACCCCCGGCCTCGGCTCGATCGGCGGCATCGCCGAGCGTCCCGAAGGCGGCCACGAGGCGTGGTTCGGCTACACCGACAACACCACCCCGCCGACCATCCAGCGCTACGACGCCAGGACCGGCGAGACCACGCTCTGGGCCGCCTCACCGGGCGTGGTGGACGTGCCGCCGGTGCGTACCTCCCAGGTCGTCTATCAGTCCAAGGACGGCACCGACGTCCGCATGCTGGTCATCTCGCCGGTCGACGGCGACGGGCCGCGCCCGACCATCCTGTACGGCTACGGCGGCTTCGGGCTGTCCATGACCCCCGGCTACTCCGCCTCGGTGCTCGCCTGGGTGGAGGCGGGCGGCGTCTACGTGATCGCCAACCTGCGCGGCGGCGGCGAGGAGGGCGAGGACTGGCACCGCGCCGGCATGCTCGGCAACAAGCAGAACGTCTTCGACGACTTCCACGCCGCGGCCGAGCATCTCATCGCGACCGGCGTGACGACCTCCGAGCAGCTGGCCATCTCCGGCGGCTCCAACGGCGGGCTGCTGGTCGGCGCGGCGCTGACGCAACGTCCCGAGCTGTACGCGGCCGTCGCCTGCTCCGCGCCGCTGCTGGACATGATCCGTTACGAGCAGTTCGGGCTGGGCGCGACCTGGAACGTCGAGTACGGCTCGGCCGCCGACCCCGAGGGGTTCGGCTGGTTGTCGGCCTACTCGCCGTATCACCAGGTCCGCGAGGGGGTGGCGTACCCCGCGACGCTGTTCACGGTCTTCCAGTCGGACACTCGCGTGCACCCGCTGCACGCGTGGAAGATGTGCGCGGCGCTGCAGCATGCCTCCACGGGTGAGGGGCCGATCGTGCTGCGCAACGAGACCGAGGTGGGCCATGGCGCCCGTTCGATCAGCAGGTCGGTCGATCTGTCGGCTGACACGCTGACGTTCCTGGCCCGGCACACCGGCCTGTAGTCGCGACAGGCCTATAGCCGAGACAGGCCAATAGCCGAAAACAGGAGCGTCAGCGGGGGAAGATGACCGTCCGGTGGCCGTCGAGCAGCACCCGCTGCTCGGCGTGCCACTTGACGGCCCTGGCCAGTGCCACGCACTCCACGTCCCGCCCGATCGCCACCAGGTCCGCCGGGGAGTGGCTGTGGTTCACCCGGGCCACCTCCTGCTCGATGATCGGCCCCTCGTCCAGGTTGGACGTGACATAGTGCGCCGTCGCGCCGATCAGCTTGACGCCCCGATCATGCGCCTGGTGGTAGGGCCTGGCGCCCTTGAATGACGGCAGGAACGAGTGGTGGATGTTGATCGCCCGGCCCGCCAGCTTCTCGCAGAGGTCCTCCGACAGCACCTGCATGTAGCGCGCCAGCACCACCAGCTCCACCTGGTAGTGCTCGACCAGCGCCAGCACCTCCGCCTCCTGCCGGGCCTTGGTCTCGGGGGTGACGGGCAGGTGGTGGTAGTCGATGCCGTACGACTGCGTCAGGGGCCGCAGGTCGGGGTGGTTGGACGCGACGGCGACGATCTCGATGTCCAGGGCCTTGGCGCGCACCCGGTAGAGCAGATCGTTGAGGCAGTGGTCGAACTTGCTGACCATGATCAGCACCCGCGGCTTCCTGGCCACGTCGCGCAGCTTGATCTCCATACCGAACTCCGGCGCCAGAGCGGCGAAGGCCGCACGTAGCTCGTCCTCCGGCAGCGGCGCCGCGAACTGGACCCGCATGAAGAACCGCTGCGCCTCCCGGTCCCCGAACTGCTGGCTCTCGATGATGTTGCACCCGTGCCCGGCCAGCAGCCCCGATACCGCGGCCACGACACCGGGCCGGTCGGGACAGGACAAGGTCAGGATGTATTCGGCAGAGCTCATCATTTCACTCTCACGGACAGAAGATCACGGGGTGGCTTCCGGTTGACCTGGGCAGACTACCTCTCAGCGGCGGACTCCACATCGCCGTCCGGCCGAGGGGCAGCGCATGCGGAGCGCCTCACCCGCTAGACCGCCCCAAACGGGATGGAGTGCCCGCCTTTGGAAGCTTCCGTACTGATCGCGATCGCCTGTGTGTTCGCGTTCGTGTCCGGGATGAACGACGGCGGCGCCCTGCTCGCGACCGGGCTCAAACTGCCCGCGATCCGGCCGGCGGTCGGCACCCTCACCCTGGTGGTGCTGATGGCGTTGGTGCCGCTGGTGACCCATCAGGTCGCGCGGACGTTCGTGACCCGGCTGGCCACGTTCCAGGGGCCGGGCGCGAAGATCGCGATGTCGATCGCGGTGGTCGCCGCGCTGAGCGTGGTCATGGCGCTGAGCGCGAAGGGCCTGCCGACCAGCCTCACCCTGGCCGTCGTCGGCGGCCTCACCGGGGCCGGTCTGGGCTGGGGGCTGCCGGTCTCGGCCGGGTCGGTCGCCCAGGTGCTGGCCTTCGCCCTGGCCGCGCCCGTCGTGGGCGGGCTGCTGGGCTGGCTGGTGATCCGGCTGCTGCTCCTGGTGACGACCATCAAGGGGCTCCCCCGCTGGCACTGGGCGGGCTTCCTGCTGCAGACCGTCGCCTACTCGGCCAACGACGGCCAGAAGGTGCTGGCCGTCCTGATGGTCGCGGGAAGCTTCTCGAACGCGCCGCTCCCCTACACCTCGCTGGTGGCGGTGCTGTTCGGGTTCGGCACCGTGTACGGCCTGCCCAAGGCCGGACGCACGCTGGGCCGGGAGCTCATCGTCTTCCGCCCCCTGCACGGCGTGACGGCCGAACTGGCCTCGGGCCTCGCGGTGATCGGCAGCTCGGCCCTGGGTATGCCGGTGAGCATGACCCAGGCCATCGCCGGCGGGCTGATCGGCGCCGGGGTGGCACAGGGTGCCGGCCGGGTCCGCTGGCACGCCGCCGTCAAGATCGTCGTCGCCTGGGTGCTGACGCTTCCGATGAGCGCGCTGGTGGCCGCGCTCGCGTCGTACGCGGTGAGGGGGGTGACGGCATGAAGCGGTTGCGAAGAGCCCAGGCGCTGCTGTCGGGCCGCATGGACAGCGCGCTCACCGAGGCCCTGCTCGGTCAGCTGGCGGCGACCAAGGAGGGCGCCTGGCTGGCGATGGCCATGATCGGCGGGGAGGTGGGCAGGACGGGCGCGCACGAGAAGATGCGGGTGATCGAGCACCTCGGCGACCAGGAGCGGCGCACCCTGGTGGAGGAGCTCAAGTCGGCCCTGGTCACCCCGATCGACCGGGAGGACCTCTACCGACTCTCCCGCTCGATCGACGACGTCCTGGACTCGCTGCGCGACTTCGTGCGCGAGTCGCACCTGTATCGGGTGCCGGACCAGCTCCGCTTCGCGCCGCTGCTCGACCAGGTCATCGAGGGCATCGACGCCCTGGAGAACGCCGTCCGCGACCTCGCCGCCCGCCCCGCGGCCGTGCTCCATGACGCGCTGGAGGCGAAGAAGACGGGCCGGTCCATCAGGCGCATGTACCAGTACGAGATCGCCCGCATCTTCTCGGGCGAGCTGACGTCCGATGCGATGAAGCAACGTGAGCTGGTGCGCCGCCTGGAGATCGTCGGCATGGCCATCGGCGAGGCCGCCGACGCCATCGCCGACGGTTCCATGAAACGCTGACCGCGGTACGTGCGTGAGGAGGCCGCGTGGAGTCCCACCAGATCGGCAGTGACCGTCCGGCCGCGCGGGTGGTCTGCGTGGACGCCGAGGGCCGGGTGCTGCTCGTGCGATGGCATGACCACGTCAGTGGCGAGGCGATCTGGGAGCCGCCGGGTGGCGGGATCGACCCCGGCGAGACGCCCCTGGAGGCGGCCGCCCGGGAGCTGACCGAGGAGACCGGCCTCCCGGGGTCGGCGGTGCGTGATCAGTGGGTGCCCGTCCATCGGGACTTCACCTGGCTCGGTGTGCGGTACGTGAAGACCGAGCCGTTCTACCTGGCCCGCTTCCCCGGGAAAACCCCCGAGGTGGACCCGGGTGAGCTCACGGACGAGGAGGCTCGGGCCTACCTCGGCTACCGGTGGTTCGCCGCCGACGAGCTGCCGCACGGCGTCGAGCCGCCCGAACTGGCCGAGGTGATCGCCAAGCTGACGGGACCGGCCTGACGGACGGTCACAGGTCCAGTGTGAGGCCACCCGTGGCCACGGCCAGCTCGCCGTCATATGTCCGGGCAGCCGCCGCCAGCGCGGGCTCGGGCGGGCTGTCCGGCCACAGGTGGGTGAGCACCAGCCGGGCCACACCGGCACGAGCCGCCGTACGACCCGCGTCGAGGGCACTCGACAGGTAGGGCGCGTCCTCGTCGGGCACCTGTTCGGGATACGTCGCCTCGGCCAGCAGCACATCGGCGTCCCGGGCCAGCTCGGCCAGCTCGGGGGCGGGCCCGGTGTCTCCCGTGTACGCGACCACCCGGCCGCCGCCGGTCAGCATATAGCGGGCTCAGGACGGATAACGGTGGCCCAGCTCCGTCAGCGTGGCCAGCATCAGCCCGCGCAGCAGCTCGCCCGCCACCTTCTCGTGCTCGCCCTCCACCGGCTGCCCTTCGTTCACCCGAGTCTGGTAGACCTCCCGCTCCCCCGGGTCGGTGTAGGGCTGCGCCGTCATCCCCACCACGACCGTCGCCCGGGTGCCGCCCCTGGGGAGCACGGCCACGGCATGTGTGCGCAGGCAGCTCTCGTCCGGCGCGCCGTACCAGCCGCACTTGATCCCGGCCTCCGGCGAGCTGAGCGCCTCGCGGGTGCCGAACGCCTGCTGGCCCGAGACCTGGCGCATCCAGTCGAGGACCGTGCTTGCCACCGGGTCGCCGGCGGCGGCGGTCTGGGCGAGCGCCGCGTAGGCGGTGGCGACCTCGTCGGCCGCCACCTCTACCGAGCCGAAGCGCGACGGATCTCCGTTGGGCGGCGCCCAGACGACGCCCGTGCGCTGATAGATGTCGTCCAGGATGACCCGTGGCCCGACCGCGAGCCAGAGGTTGAGCGTGTCGGCGTTGGACGAGACGACCACCGCCGGCTCGGCGTGCCGGCGCCAGCGCTCGGCGTCGGGGATGTGCGCGGCCGCCACCCACGCGTACAGCGGCTTGAGCAGCGAGGCGCAGCGCAGCCGGGCCAGGCCGGAGCGGACGCTCACCGCGCGGGCGGGCGGGCCACCGTAGCCACGCCTGATGCCCGCCGCCTGAGCGCTGGCTCCTTCCTGGAGGTCGCGCAACTGCTCGTCGAAGGCCACGGGTCCACCGTAGCCGTAGGAGGGCTCTGCCAGCGCCCTTCGTGCCACTCCGCGTCCGGCGGGTCGCCGGATCAAGGGCCGCGCCACCACCAGGCCACCACGATCGCGACGAGCACCAGAGCCGGGACGCCGAGCGACACGAGCAGCCGCCTCCCCTTGGCGACCTCCGTGTCCGTCGCGAAGGCCGCCACGGCACCCGCCATCGCGAACGCCACCCCCGACATCACCACGTGGGCGAACCTGGACGACGAGGACGGAAGCACCTCACCCGCCACCCTCAAAACCATCAGCATGGCGGCCGTCACCCAGGCCACGCGAAACCCCGGGCGTACCTCCACCCGGTTGAGCACCACGGCCGACAGGGCGAACGTGCCCACGGTGATCACCAGGAGAGTGCCGAGCGCCGGAGGCAAGCAGTTCCACGCCTCACAGCCGACGGCCGTCCATCCGATGCGGGCGGTGGCCCACCAGAGAACGCCCAGGGCCGCGTAGACCGCCGCCGCCCTGGCCGCCCGTTGCTTCGACATGTCCTCCATACTGGCCGATGCATACTGGCCGATGCCTCTACAGGCTGGCCGACCGGAGACGGGCCGCCCGCTCGTCGTCGGCCGCCGCCTCGGCCGGGTGGCCGAGGGCGCGATGGACCACGGCGCGGTTGTCGTAGAGGGTCGGCTGCTGGGGTTCGAGCGTGATGGCCTGCGTCAGGTCGGCCAGCGCGCCCGCCCAGTCCCCCGACTCGTACCGCAGCACGCCGCGGTTGCCCCAGGCCGACGCCAGCTCGGGCGCCGCGCCGACCGCCAGGTCCAGCGCCCGGCGGGCCTCGCCCAGCCGACCGGCCGCGGTATCCAGCTGGCCCAGCACGACCAGCAGGTACGGGTTGCCCGGCGACTGGCCGAGCCCGATCGTCACGTCGGTCCTGGCCTCCTCGTCCCGCTCCAGCATGGCCAGCAGGCCCGCCCGGTTGATGTAGGCGTCGAGGTAGTCCGGGTCCAGCTCGATCACCCGGCCGAGGTCCGCGAGGGCGCCGTCGAGATCGTCGCGTACGACGCGCAGTTCGGCCCGGTTGTAGTACGCCTCGGGCAGCGGCGGCCCGGCCCGCATCGCCCACTCGTAGTCGGCCAGCGCCTCCCCGTGCCGCCCGAGCCGGAAGAGCAGGTTGCCGCGGTCGAGGTAGTAGTCGGGGAACATCGGGTCGATCGCGATGGCCGCCCCGTACTCCTCCAGCGCCTCCTTGACCCGCCCGAGCGAGGCCAGCAGCTGGGCGCGGTTGGCCAGCAGCACCATCCGGTGCACCGGGTGCCGCTCACCCAGCTCACGGGCCAGGTCGAGGGCCGAGTCCACCAGGGCGAGCGCGGCCTCGGGACGGCCCTGGCGCAGCTCGATCAGCGCGAGCCCGTTGCGGTCGAAGCCGAGTTTGAAGGCGCGTTCCATGGGGTCGGGCAGCAGGCTGGAGATGGCTATCGCCTGGTTGATCCAGCCCGTGGCCCGGCCCAGGTCGCGCTGGGCGGCGTCGTGGTGGCGGGCGTCGAGCATGGCGGTGCCGTACGCGCTGGCGGAGTGGACGGCCGGATCCTGGCTGGAGCGGCGGGCGGCCTCCCACAGCACGCGGGCCTCGAGCGTCTGGCCGAGCGCGCCGAGCGCGGTCGCGGTGCGCTGCGCGAAGAGCCACCATTGGTGGCTGCCGGGCTCGGTGCGCGCGAGACCGAGCTGGCCGAGCTCGACCAGCGCGTGCAGGAAGCCTTCCCTCGTGCAGCGGTCGACGAGCTCCCACAGCTCCTCGGCATCGCGCGAATCCTCGGGAGGCTCCGGCCCGCCGGAGTAGACCATGATCGTCAGGATGTCCGGCGGGATCCTGCGCATCAGCACGTCGAGCAGTTCGGCGTCGGTGGGATCGGCCGCGTCGGCGTTGCACACGGCCAGCGTGCGGCCGGGCGGCACCACCGCGCGGACGAACTCCGCGATCCCGTTGGCCAGCCGCAGTGAGCGGCGCGGCGCGGGCACCAGAATGCGCTCGTCCTCGGACAGCCCCGCGTCCAGGGCCATCCTGCGGAGGGGCACCCGGTCACACAGACCGGGTGCCACTGCTCGGATCTCGATGTCATGGGCCGCCACGAGCTCCTTGGAGCTGTCCAAGGCGGCGGGGACCAGGTGGTGCAGCAGCGCGGATCCGACGGTGTAGGGGCCCAGGGGCCGTCTGTGCCCGTCGATCACCGGCATCAGCAGGTGTACGGCCTCCCATCGGTCGGGCGGGGCCCCCTGAGCCCTGAGATGGGATCTCCCCTCGATCACCCCTTATGTATGACGCTGGAGGTCCCGGCGAGCCTCGCGGTGCCAGGCTTGCGGACGGCGATGCGCTTCATGATGAACCTCTCACTTTGGGTTTACTCACCATTATCGGACACCTCAGCGAATATCAAGATTTCTGGCGAATAAGTGAGCGGTCAATCAATAAGAACCCCTGGTTTTTTGACTGCGATTAGTGGCCTATTGGGACCGAAACCAGCGGGAGATTGACACCGACCTCTTCTGTCCAGATTCCTCGACCAACGCGCACAAACAACGGCCGACGAGACCATCCGACGGACAACCGTCGTGAGAAAGGTTCTTCGCTCGGACGATGTTGGTGGCCTGCTCCATCAACCGATCGAGACTGGGCTCCCTCGCCCCCTTGTGCGAGCCGTCGTTCCACGGGCACGCCTCGGGGCGCGCGCAGGCGGTCTTGGCGGGGTACGCCACGGCGCGCCGCTCCAGCTTCAGCGGATCGTCCCGCTTGATCTTCAGGTCGGCCAGCACCCTCCTGGCCCTCCTGGTCACGATGACCAGGGCCCGGTCGCCCACCTCTCGCGGCGAGCCCCTGCCGGGCACGGCCAGCAGCATCGCGGCCGCCATCAGCCCGCCGCCCACGACCATGCTCAGGCCCACCTGCTCGTGGAACCAGATCACCGCGATCGCCGTCACCCACAGTGGCTGGGACGACATCAGCACGGCACTGGGGATGGCCGGCACGTGCGCCTGGCCGTACGAGCGGGCCAGGAAGCCCAGAGCGCACGAGACGACGGAGAGGTGGGCGAGTATCCCCCAGTCGGGCAGGGTGGCCGGCAGCGCGAACCCGTCGCGCACGGCCAGCACGCCGGCCATGGCGCCGATCGTGGCGAGCTGGATGACGGTGAGCGCGTAGGCGTCGAAGACCTTCTCGCCGCCAGAGAGCCGCGAGAGGAACAGCGTGTGGCCGGAGTAGAGAGCGGCGGCACCGAGCGTCACCCCGAGCGCGAGCAAGGAGATCTCCCGGTCCTCCGTGCCGCGCATCAACGTGAATACGGTCATGCCGGCCAAGGCGAGTCCCACGCCCACCCAGACCCGGCGGAGCACTTTGGCCCGGAACACCACCAGGGCCAGGATCGGGGTGATGACCACGTTGCACCCGACGGCGAACCCCGAGACAGCCGACGGGAGACTGTCGAGCGCGATGGCCTGGGCGCACTGCCCGACACCGAACATGACCCCCAGGATGACCCCGTTGACCCAGGTCCCCCGCGGCAGGCGCCGGAGGCAGCGCGGCCGGAGCAGGAGGAGGGTGAGCGCCGCGAGGAGATATCGCTCGGCGAGCAGATCCTCGACGGGTAACCGGAGGATGAGATCTTTCATCAGCGGGAACGCCGACCCCCAGGCGGCGCTGACGAACAACAGGAGCACGGCTCCCAGGAGGGGCCGGGGAGCGGGCACAACGGCCATGCAAAAAAGCATCTCACTACAATCAGCAGCCATCGGTGTACAGGCAGCAGCCGGAGATGTTCCTCTACCACCGAGAGGAACGAGCCTCACCCGCGGGTACGTACATCCCTATCCGCAGGAGTCCCCAGAGCACCATTTCCGTCACATCCGCTCGCCCGGACCGACCTCGCGACTACGGAGTGTGCCTGCCCGCGCACTTCGGCCCGGGCAGGCACAGGGTTATGGCACTACGATTCGAGCGCGTCGGCCGACTCGACGACCCGCCGGCGGTCACCCTCCTCCGGCACCAGGCTCTTCTCGCCATAGACGACGACGAGGTCGCCGACCTGCCGCCGGGCGATCTCCCGCCAGCCGTGGCGCTCATACAGCGCCAGGGCGGCCCCCTGGTTGAGGGTCGTGTCTCCGCGGACGTGGTGGAATCCCAGCTCCACCGCCCGTTCCTCCAAGGCTCGCAGCATGGTGGCGCCGAACCCGCGCCGCTGGAAGCCCGGATGGACCCGCAACCGGCACACCTCGGCCGTCTGCGAGTCGATGGGTCTCAGGCCGCCCATGGCCACGACCCGCGAGCCGAGCTCGCCGACGAGGAAGTCACCGCCGCACGCCAGATAGAGCTCCTGGATGCGAGGGAAGTCGTCGTCGTAGTAAACACCGTCGCCCGGCGCCAGTCCCACCTCGGCGAGGCAGATCCGGTGCAGGGCGAGGATGGTGTCGAGGTCAGACCAACGATAACGTCGGATCTTCAGCTTCATGCACTCCCTTCCCCGGTGGCCAGCTCAGAAGGACGCAGTTCCTCCAGGAACACGGCCAGGTCGGGATGATTCGCGTCGCGCGCCTTGATCGCCTGTGCGAGCGCAACAGCCGGGCGCATGATGAAATCGGTGCGGTATTCGGGGCCGAGCAGGCGCATCGCCTCCTTGCCCATGGCGATGGCCTCATCGATGTCCCCCTCGATCAGGCGGCACTGTGCGCGGTCCAGCCTGATCAGCGTCTGGTCGATGATGTGATCTTGGTATTTGTCGAGTGCCTGGTCGAGCACCACCTCGGCTTCGAGGGTCTGTCCGAGCTTCGTGAGCACGTCGCCCTGGTAGAAGTAGAGCTGCCGTTCGGTGTAACCGAAGGCCATGTCCTCACGCTCGTGCGATTTCATGTGCGAGAAAGCGTTCCTGGCCCGCGCCAGAGCGCGTTTGGCCTGGTCGACGACCTCCTTCTTACTGTCGACGCCCGAGATCATCGCCAGCGCGCGGGCCTCGACGACCGGCGCCATCGCCTGCGCGGCGCACGGTGTCTGGCCGGCCAGGTCGCGGCTCTTCTTGGCCAGGTTGAGCGCCTCGCGGGCGTCGCCGTAGTAGAGCGGGACGAGCGCCTCACGAGCCGTCACCCAGGCGCGCAGCGCGCGGTCGCCGGTCTCGTCGGCGGCCGTGCGGCCGGTGCGGAAGAAGGAGCGGGCCAGCCGGTGGTCGCCGAGGTTGATCATGATCATGCCGCTCAGCCCGGACAGCTGCGCGGCCATGCGGCACAGGCGCTCCTGCAGGTCGATGGGCTGGCGGCAGGACATGGCGCTGTGGACGGAGCTGAGTTCGAGCAGCACGTCGCACAGCAGCCGTAGCGGCGCGGTGGTGGTGTATTGGCGCCCGAAGGCCAGCGTGGCCTCCTCCCACTGATCGAGCATGGCGGGAGAGACGGTGGCCGACACCAGCATGGCGTCCATCCGCCGTCTGATGCCCTCGCAGGCGCCCAGCACCGGGCCCTCGAACCTGCCTGCCTGGGGGCCGTTGGACAGCATGTTCAGCAGCGTGCGGCGCAGGATGTTCTCGTCCTCCTCATCGGAGGGGGCCGGCGTCGTCTTCTCCGGCGGCATCAACAGCTCGCGCTGCGGGCTCGCGGCAGGGAGTCGCTCCTTGAGGTCGGCGGCGACCACCCCGGGCATCCGGTGGCCGTGGCCACAGATGCACGGCCCTTCGTAACCGAGCGCGCCCGGCTCGACCCGGTAGACCGTGCAGAGGTAGTGGAGATATTCGGGGCCCGGCCGCTTGAGCCCGCTCTCGTAGGCGGACAGCAGGGTTTCGCCGATGCCGGGCTGAGTCTTGCCGTCGCGCTCGAACAGGGCTCTGACCTGCTCGATGACGTCGGCCAAGGCGATGCCGTACGAGAGGCGATGTCCCTTGATCCTGGTCGTGCCGAACTGGGGCCCACAGTGCTCGTGGATCTCCTCAGCGATCTGAGCGGAGGTGCGCCCGGTGGCGAGCCCTCTGGCCCGGATCCGCCGCGCCATCTCCGTCTCTCTGTGCTGCCTGCCGGACATCCCGGCCCCTCTCACGCAAGTCCCGTCGGTCCGAAACTGCTAACTGAGCGTAGCGTTAACGTCGCGCTGCGCCTACCAATGACTATGGCGCATTGATGAGGGGTTGGAAACGCCTTCTTGGAGGTTCCGGTTAAGGATCGTCCTCCGGCGGACTGTTTCTTATCACCTATGAGTGAGAACCGGCGCCCCGTGAGCAGAAACCTCGCGTTGCGCAGTCCGTTGACTTGAGTCATCTTTGGCCCACCAGCAACGATTCAAGGGAGGGACGAAAGGTGGGGGACGACAACTTCGGGCACCTGGAGCGTTTGGTGTCAGAACTCGACGCTCGCGGGTTGCTCGCACGAGTAGTTCGGACCCAGAACGGGCGGGTGTTCGTCCGGGTGATCAACCCGAACGCGACCAGCCTGACCGAGAGCGTCACCTGCCGGCCCACTGCGGTCGCCGAGCTTCCGGACTGGTGGTACTGCTGGTCCTGGGGTGAGCGCATGCATACGGCCGACGACCCGGCTGGTGCGGCGACCAAGGTCGCACGCGTACTCGCCGCCGTGGGGGAATGATGACGCGGTGGTCCGGGTGGAGCGCAGCCACCACGGCTCACCGCATCCATGGCGGCTTCTCGGAGCCGGCGGGGTGGTCGGTGCGGAGGGTCTCCTGCACACGGCAGGGGCTCTGGCCATCCCGCCGGTTCCGCTTCTCGCGGGACTCGTGCTTGTACGGCCAGCCAGCCGTACACAGGAGATGCCCTCCAGGTCCGCCTGGAGGGTGTTCGGGGGACCCCTCCCGGAAACGGCTTGGGACATGCTTCCGGGTGTGTGTCCCAGCCGAGCCGTACGTCACCGGAGCGTCAGGCCTCGCCCTCCGCGGCCCAAGAGGCCTGATGTCCCCGTCTTCCCCGGCGTGATGTGACTGCGGCCGGTTCGGTCGGCGGTATCTTTTTGAGCGTTCCGCTCGAAAAGTCCGTCGACCGAACCGCTTCCGGAAGGGGACCCAACCAGTGTTCCTGCTGGCAACGCCTACTACTCCTCCGCCGAGTCCCCTGGACCCGTCGAAGATGATCAGCGATGTGGGTGCGGCCTGTGAGAAGGACACGTTCCTGTGCGGGTTCCTGCAAGCCTCGCTGCCTGTAGGTTTCCTCGCCCCGCTCATCGCCACGCTCATCACGGTCATCCTGATCCTGGTGCTCGCCCTCGTCGTGCGGAACATCGCCAAGCGCCTGATCACCCGGGTGGTCAGCCGCGCCGCCACCGGCGGCTCGATCACCGGCCGGTTCCGCAGGTCCGGCGCCGCGACCGAGGGCATCGACGCCCTGCTCCACGAGCGCCGCAAGCAACGCGCCGAGACGATGGGCTCGGTGCTGCAGCACATCGCCTCGATCGTCATCATGGGCACCGCCGTGCTGACCGTGCTCGACCGGCTGACGATCCCCATCGCTCCCCTGCTCACCAGCGTCGGCATCCTCGGCGTGGCGATCGGCTTCGGCGCGCAGGAGCTGGTCAAGGACTTCATCGCGGGCATGTTCATGCTGCTGGAAGACCAGTACGGCGTGGGCGACGTGATCGACTCGGGCGCCGCGGTCGGCACCGTCGAGGCGGTCACCCTGCGCGTCACCAGGCTGCGTGACGCCGACGGCCGCGTCTGGTACATCCGCAACGGCACCATCACCCGCATCGGCAACGAGTCACAGGGCTGGTCGCGGGCCTACCTCGACGTCCCCGTCGCCTGGAACACCGACGTCACCACCGTTAGAGCCATACTGGAGCACGTGGCCGAGGAGATCTGGGCCGACACCGACTTCCGCGAGACGCTCATCGTGGAGGAGCCCTCCGTGTTCGGCGTGGAGCAGCTGTCCGACAGCTCGGTGGTGTTCCGGATCTCCGCGAAGACGCTGCCGTCCAAGCAGGCGCAGGTCGCGCGGGAGCTCAGGCTCCAGGTCAAGTCCGCGCTCGACGCCGCGGGCATCCCCATGGTCGCCACCGCATAGGCTTGTACGGTGACTGAAACCTCCTTTTACGAGGCCGTCGGCGGCGAGGAGACCTTCCGGCGACTCGTACACCGCTTCTATGAGGGGATCGCGCAGGATCCGCTGCTGCTCCCGCTCTACCCGGAGGAAGACCTCACCGGGGCCGAAGACCGGTTGCGGGGGTTCCTCATTCAATATTGGGGCGGCCCCACCACCTACAGCCAGGAGCGCGGGCACCCGCGGCTGCGGATGCGGCACAACCCGTTCGTCATCGGCGAGGCCGAGCGCGACGCCTGGCTGCGGCACATGCGCGACGCGGTCGAGTCGCTGGAGTTGCCGCAGGAGCAGGAGACCAAGCTCTGGGACTACCTGGTCTACGCGGCGCACAGCATGGTGAACTCTCCGACATAGCGGGCATGACCGCCCCATGGACATCCCCTGGTGGCGTGATGCCGTCGTCTACGAGATCTATGTTCGCAGCTTCGCCGACGCCTCAGGAGACGGCGTCGGCGATCTGGCCGGAGTGCGTGAGCGGCTGCCCTACCTGGCGGAGCTCGGGGTCGACGCGATCTGGCTGACCCCCTTCTATCCCTCGCCGATGGCCGACGGCGGCTACGACGTGGCCGACTACCGCGGCGTCGACCCGCTGTTCGGGACGCTGGACGACTTCGAGTCGCTGGTCGCCGACGCGCACCGGCTCGGGCTGAGGGTCCTCGTGGACGTGGTGCCCAACCACAGCTCCTCGGAGCACCCCTGGTTCCAGGCCGCGCTGCGCGGCGAGCACCGCGACCGCTACCTCTTCCGCGCCGAGCCGAACAACTGGCAGTCCACCTTCGGCGGCCCGGCCTGGACGAGGCTGCCGGACGGGCAGTATTACCTGCATCTGTTCGCCCCCGCCCAGCCGGACTTCAACTGGCGCAACCCCGAGATCCACCGGGAGTTCCTCGACATCCTGCGGTTCTGGCTGGACCGGGGCGTCGACGGGTTCCGCATCGACGTGGCGATGGGCCTGTACAAGGCGTGGGGGCTGCCCGACATCCAGGACCAGTCGTTCAAGTCGGTCTCCCCGATCTGGGGCCAGCCGGAGGTGCACGAGGTCTATCGGTCCTGGCGCAAGCTGCTCGACGGCTATCCCGGCGAGCGCATGGCGGTGGGCGAGGTGTGGACGGACAGCCCCGAGGATCTGGCGCTCTACGTGCGCCCCGACGAGTTGCAGCAGAGCTTCAACTTCGCCTGGCTGCAGGCGCCGTGGTCGGCGACCGCGTTCAAGAAGGTCATCGACGACACGCTGGCCGCGGTCCCGTTCGCCACGTGGGTGCTGTCCAACCACGATGTCGTACGGCACCGCACCCGCTACGACACCGCCGATCCGGGCACGGGTCTGATGCGGGCCAAGGCGGCGTTGCTCACGATGCTGGCCCTCCCCGGGTCGGCATATCTCTACCAGGGGGAGGAACTTGGCCTCCCTGAGGTGAAGGATCTTCCCCCGGAGGCGCGGCAGGACCCGGTCTTCATCCAGTCGAAGGGGGAAGTGGCCGGCCGCGACGGCTGCCGGGTGCCGCTGCCGTGGTCGGCCGACGGCGGGTCGTACGGGTTCTCGCCCGACGGGGTGGCGCCGTGGCTGCCGCAGCCGGCCGCGTTCGGGGCACTCAGCGCGGCGGCCCAGGCCGCCGATCCTGGATCGACGCTGTCCTTCTACCGCCGGGCCCTGGCCTGCCGCCGTGAGCTGGTGGGATCGCTGCCCTACACGCTGGAGTGGCTGGACTCCCCCGAAGGCGCGCTCTTCTTCACCCGCGGGTCCTTGATCTGCGCACTCAACTGCGGCACCGAGCCGGTGCGGCTGCCGTCACACGACGGCGTCCTGCTGCCCAGCGGGCCGCTCGACGGCGACCTGCTGCCGCCCGACACCGCCGTCTGGCTGCGTGCGTCAGCCTGACGGGCGGGCCTCCTCCGGTTCCGCGGTGGCGTGCCGCTCGCCGCGCGTGGGGATGACGGGCAGCGAGATCAGCGCGCACGCCAGCCCCGCCGCGAACCCGGCCCAGTAGCCCGTGGCCGTGATCAGCAGCCCGGCCAGCGGCGTGACGGCCAGGGAGACGACGTTCTGGATGGTGTTGTGGGTGCCCAGCACCCGCCCCGCCCATCCGGGGCCGGCGAGCTCGCCCGCCGAGAGGTAGGCGAGCCCGTTCCCCGCCACGGTGATCACCGCGGCCAGCGCCAGCATGGCCGGGCCGAGCCACGACTTGGTGACCGCGCCCAGCACCAGCAGGGCCAGCACGGCCAGCGAGCCGAACGTCAGCAGCCGCAGCGGCGCCATCCGCAGGCCGCTCCGGTCGGACCAGCGGCCGACCGCGATACGCACCGCCGCGCCGCCGATCGCCGCCACGCCGAAGAGCTGTCCCGCCCGTACGCCGTCCCAGCCGTAGACGCCGACCAGGCAGGCCACGCCGTACGTGCTGACGACGATCTGCGGCACCACGTGCAGCGCGCTGGTCGCGTGCACCCGCCAGAGCGCGAGCTGCCGGTACGGCGAGGCGGCCGGTGCCGTACGAGCGCCCGAGATCGCGTGCGGCGGCTCGGCCAGGAAGAGGGCGGCCAGGACGGCGGCGAGCAGGCTGACTCCGGCGCAGACGATGAACACGCCCGAGATCCCGTGGGCCCGCGCGATCGGCGGCAGGACGAACGCGGCCACGGCCATGCCGAGGGTGTAGGAGACCTGGCGCAGCCCCATCGCGACGCCGCGCTCCGGCGGCTCGAACCAGCGCAGCACGATCCGGCCGCCGCCGACCATGGCCGCCGACCCCATGGCCCCGGCCAGGGCGAGCAGCGGGACCACCGCCCAGATCTCGGTCACGAAGGCCAGGGCGGCGAACAGTACGGCGGCCAGCCCGACGCCGACGCCGAGCACCAGCCGCTCGCCCCGCCGGTCGGCCAGCATGCCCCAGGCGACCAGGGACAGCAGGATGCCGAAACCGGGAGCGTTGCCGATGACTCCGGCCACCGGCAGCGAGACACCGAAATATCGCTGGATATCCGGCATGACGAGCGGCAGCCCGAACAGCCCCAGCGTGACGCAGGCGTGCGCGTTGACCCCCAGACCAAGCATCAGCCAGCGCTTCATGCCGACATGAACCGCCGCAGGTAGCCGAGTTCGTCGGAGGTGAGCCTGCGGGGCGCGGCACGTTCGACGTCGTAGGCGACGATCACCGAGGTGGCCCGGACGAACAGCTCCTCGTCGTCGCGGATCTCGTACTCCAGCGTGAACCGGACCGGCCTGATCTCGGTCACCCAGGTCTCCACCCGGACCGGCTCGGGGCGGAAGCCGAGCGGGCGCAGGTAGTCGATCTCGTGCCGGGAGACGACGAGGCCTTTGAAGGGGGCGTCACCCGCCTTGTACGGATCGATGTGGAGCATCCCCAGCCGGGCGTCCTCCAGATAGTCGAAGAAGCGGACGTTGTTCACATGCCCAAGTGAGTCGATGTCCGCAAATCTCACCATTCGGGGGAAGATATGCCGCTGGGCGAGGGATTGTTCAACCACGCAGGCCACCGTACCCGCCCCGGTCAGGTGGCCTTGCGCCGGGCCGTACAGGCCAGAACGGTCAGGACCGAGATCGCGACCGTGCACCCGAGCGCCCATCGGTAGCCGGTGACCAGCTGCTCGACCGCGAGGCCGGAGACCCGCGAGAGCGTGCCGGCGAAGACCCGGTCGTGCAGCGCGGCGGGCAGCGGCGCGGTGATGATGGACAGCGTCAGCGCGGTGCCCACGACCACGCCGGTGTTCTGGAGCATGAGCCGCATCGCGTTGACGATGCCCAGCCGGTTCGAGGGCAGGCCGTCCAGGATCGCGGTGGTGTTGGAGGGCAGGAACACCCCGGAGCCGAGTCCGATGAGCACCAGCGCGAACGCGACGGTGGCGTACGGGACGCTCGACGAGATCGTGCAGAGCAGGAGCGACAGCCCGGCGGTGGTCGTGGCGGCCCCGGCGACCGCGAGCGTGCGCGGGCTCATTCGGCGCTGCAGCAGGCCCGAGCCCGCCGAGCCGATCATCCCCGCGGCGGCCAGCGGCAGCACCTTCAGCCCAGCGCGCACCGGGTCGTCGCCGCGCACGGCTTGGAAGTAGAGCGCGACGAGGAACACCAGCCCCACGCGGGCGACGGAGTTGAGGAACGACGCCAGCGTGCCGAAGGCGAAGCCGCGATCCCCGAACAGGCCGATGTCCACGACCGGATGGGCGGCCCTGAGCTCCCTGACCACGAACAGCGGCAACCCCAGTACGAAGGCGGCCAGCCCGGCGAGGATCAGCGGGTGGCCCCAGCCGAGCCTGGTCACCTCCGACAGCGCCAGCAGCAACCCGCCCAGGGTGACCAGGACGAGCACGTTGCCCGGCAGGTCGAGACCGCGATCACGCCCGGCGGGCTCGACCCGTCGCAGCACGATCGCGCCCCACACCAGGCAGGCCAGCCCGAGCGGCACGTTGTACCAGAACACCCAGCGCCAGCCGAGCTGCTCGGCCAGGAAGCCGCCGAGCGTGGGCCCGGCGAGCTGGGCGATCGAGAACGAGGCGACATAGACGCCCATCCCCTCGCCGAGCCGCGCGCGGGGGAAGGCGTCCGTGACCAGGGCGGCGCTGTTGGTCATCAGCATGGCGGCGCCGGCGGCCTGTAACACCCGCAGAGCGACGATCGTCCAGGCGTCCGGCGACAGCCCGGCCAGCAGCGCCGCGAGCGTGTAGGTGCCCAGCCCGCAGAGGTAGAGCATGCGCCGCCCGAACATGTCCGCCAACCGGCCGAAGACCACCATGAGCACGGTGTTGGTCAGCTGGAAGCCGAGCAGGATCCAGCTCGCGGCCGTGGCGTCGGCGTGGGTGCTCCTGGCGATCTCGGGCAGGGCGACGTTGATCGCGCTGCCGCCGAGCCCGGTGAGGACGCTGGCCAGGCTCACCACCGACAGGGTGCGCCAGGCGTACCGGACCTGCTCCCGTTCCTCGACTACCGTCACCACGGGGCCTGTCCTTTCTAGATTTCAATACTAGAATCTAGTTCGCATCGGCAGGTAGTCAAGGAGGTGCGACATGAGCGGGATCGTCGAGGGTCGCGTGGTGATCGTCACGGGCGCGGCCAGGGGCATCGGGCGCGGTCACGCGCTCGAGTTCGCCCGGCAGGGCGCGAAGGTCGTGGTCAACGACCTGGGCGCGGAGGTCGACGGCACGGGCTCGTCGGACGCCGCCGCCGCGGTGGTCGAGGAGATCGAGGCGCTGGGCGGGGAGGCGATCGTCAACGGCGAGGACGTCTCCGACTTCGACGGGGCGGCCCGGCTGATCCAGGCGGCCGTCGACCACTTCGGCGACCTGCACGTACTGGTCAACAACGCGGGCATCCTGCGTGACCGGATGCTGGTCAACATGACGGCCGAGGAGTGGGACGCGGTCATCAGGGTGCACCTGCGCGGGACGTTCGCGCCGCTGCGGCACGCGGCGGCCTACTGGCGGGCCAAGGCGAAGGCCGGGGAGCGGGTGGACGCGCGGATCATCAACACCACCTCGTCCTCCGGCATCTACGGCAATCCTGGGCAGGGCAACTACGGCGCCGCGAAGGCGGGCATCGCGGGCCTGACGGTCATCGCGGCCAAGGAGCTGGAGCGTTACGGCGTGACCGTGAACGCGATCGCCCCGGCGGCGCTCACCCGTATGACGGAGAACCTCGTCCCGACCGGCGCCGGCTCATCGGGCGCCGACCCCGACGACATCGCGCCGCTGGTGGTCTGGCTGTCCAGCGCCGAGGCCAGGGGCGTCACCGGGCGGGTGTTCAACGTACGGGCGGGGGTGATCAGCGTGGCCGAGGGCTGGCACGCCGGTCCGGCCGTCGACAAGGGTGGCCGGTGGGACCCGGCCGAGCTGGGCGCGGTCATCCCCGCCCTGGTCGACAAGGCCGCGCCCAACGCGCTGACCAACGGCCAGATCCCTGGACGGGAGAGCTGACCGATCTCTTGGCGGGAGAGCTGAACGTGGTGCGCCGCGTGTGGTCGGGGTGATCAGCCCTCTGCCAGGACCCTGAGTGGGTCGAGGCGGCGGATCAGCGTCATCGCCGCCTCGATCACCTCGCGGGCGGCGTCCTCGGTGTCGCTGGTGGCGACCTCGCGGGCCGCCTCGCCGATGATGCTGGTCAGCGCGGCGACGGTGAACCGGTCGAGCGGGTCGGCGCCCGCGCCGAGCAGCACGGCGTTCTGGCGTACCCACTCCCGGCCCCGGGTGCGGCGGACCAGCTCGAAGCCCGGCGGTCCGTCGCCGTCGATGAACAGCCGGACCAGGTCGCGCCGCTCCCACGCGCCCGCGAGGTAGGCCCGCGCCCCGGCGATGAGCAGCTCGACGGGGTCGTGGACGCCCGCCTGCTTGGCCCGCGACACGCTGGCGGCCGCGGCCTCCTCGTGCGCCGCCTGGTGGTCCTCGTAGAGCGCGAGGAACAGCTCGGTCTTGCCGCCGAAGTGGTGGTAGAGGCTGCCGACGCTGGAGCCGGCGCGGGCCACGACCTCGGAGACGTTCGCCTCGGCGAAACCGTGCTCGCTGAAGACCTCGCGAGCCGCGGTCAGCATGCTCTGGCGGGTCTGGGCCGTACGGCTCCACTCCCACGACGACTTCCGTGCCATGGGTCCTATCGTACCGGGGCGAATTCTAGAATTTGATTCTTGACAGGAACGCGTCCCGGCTGGCTTCCTAGAGGAACGTTCTAGAAATTGGGGAGGCGGTCATGGACTTCTCGCTCAGCGCCGAGGAGCGTCAGATCCGCGACACCGTGCGCTCCTTCGTCGAGAAGGAGATCATGCCGCTGGAGCCGGAGGTCCTGCGCAACGAGCGCGAGGGCCGCCCGGCGCTCGCCCCGGAGGTCCTGCGCGACCTGCGGGCCAGGGCGAGGAAGATGGGCTTCTGGGGGATCAACACCCCCGAGGAGTACGGCGGCGCCGCGCTGGGCCCGGTCATGTCCGCGATCATCGTCATGGAGCTGGGCCGGACCTTCGTCCCGTTCATGTTCGGCGGCAGCGCCGACAACATCCTCTACGCGGGCACCCCCGAGCAGCAGGCGCGGTACCTGCTCCCGACGATCGAGGGCGAGCGCCGCTCCTGCTTCGCGATCACCGAGCCGGGCGCGGGTTCCGACGCGCGCAACATCCGTACCCGCGCGGTCCGTGACGGCGCCGAGTGGATCATCAACGGCGAGAAGACGTTCATCACCGGCGGCAGCGAGGCCGACTTCGTCATGGTGTTCGCCGTGGCCGAGCCGTACGGCGTGACCTGTTTCCTGGTCGACCGCGACATGGGCTGGACGTCCGAGCCGATCCCGACCATGGGCGAATGGGGTCCGGCGTCGCTGGTGTTCCAGGACGTGCGGGTGCCCGAGGAGAACATCCTCGGCGAGCTGGGCAAGGGCTTTGAGCTGGCCATGCAGTGGATCGGCCAGGGCCGCTACATGATCCCGGCGCGGGCCATCGGCTCGGCCGAGCGCATGCTGGGCATGGCCATCGACTACGCCAAGATCCGCAAGTCGATGGGGCAGACGATCTCCGAGTACCAGGCGATCCAGTGGATGATCGCCGACTCGCAGGTGGAGATCGAGGCGGCCAAGTGGCTGACCCTGTACGCGGCCTGGCGGGTGCAGGAGGGCCTGGACGCCCGGCACGCAGCGTCGATCGCCAAGCTCAACGGCGCGGTCATGGCCAACCAGGTCGTGGACCGGGTGCTGCAGATCCACGGCGGCATGGGCTACACCAAGGAGCTGCCGATCGAACGCTGGTATCGCGAGCTGCGCCTGCTGCGCATCTTCGAGGGCACCGACGAGATCCAGCGCCGTACGATCGCCCGCAATCTGATCAAGGGACACGCCCGCTTGGGCACCATTGGGGAGTGATATGTCGGTCGAGGCGCTGTTCAACCCGGGATCCATCGCGCTGGTCGGCGCCACCGACAAGTCGGGGTGGTCGATCAGCACGCTGCTCAACCTGCGTACGTACGGTTTCGCCGGGCCCGTGTACCTGGTCAATCCGCGTGGCGGGACCGTGCACGGCGAGCCCGCCCACCGGAGTCTGGCCGAGGTTCCGGCGCCGGTCGACCTGGCCTACGTCATGGTGCCGACGGGCGCGGTGCTGGGGGTGCTGCGGGAGGGGGCCAAGCTGGGGATCCGGTGTTACGTGATCCTGACGGCGGGCTTCGGGGAGGCGGGGCCTGAGGGTGCGCGGCTAGAGTCGGAAATTTCGGCTTTTGCTGAGGAAAATGATCTGACGATCCTGGGGCCGAACGGGAACGGCTACATCAACGCCGCCGCCGGCATCACCCCGTACGGACTGCCCATCCCCCAGCCGCTGCTGCGCGGATCGGTGGGCGTGGTGCTGCAGAGCGGCGCGCTGGCCAGCTCCGTGCTCGGCTTCGCGCAGGCCCGCAACGTCGGCATCAGCCTGCTGACCTCGATGGGCAACGAGTCGGTCGTGAGCGTCACCGACGTGGTCGACCATCTCGTGGATGATCCCGCCACCAAGGTGATCGCGCTGTTCCTGGAGACGATCCGGGATCCGGCCGAGTTCTCCCGCGTCGCCAGGCGGGCGCTGCTGGCGGGCAAGCCGATCGTGGCGCTGAAGATCGGCCGCAGCAGGCTCGCCTCCCACACGGCGCAGGCCCACACCGGCGCGCTGGTGGGGGACGACGACGTCATCGACGCGGCGCTGCGGCAGCTCGGCGTGATCAGGGTCCGGTCTCTGGAGGACCTGGTCATCACGGCGGGGCTGCTCGCCTCCGTGGGACCGCTGCCCGGGCGGCGCGTCGGCGTCGTCACGCCGTCGGGCGGCGCGTCGGAGATCATCGCCGACCGGGCCGAGGACGAGGGTCTGGAGCTGCCGCCGTTCGCGCCGTCGACGGTGGCGCGGCTGGCGGAGATCGTCCCGTCCTTCGGCACCGTGCAGAACCCGCTCGACGTGACCGGTTATGTGCTGATCGACCGGACGCTGCTGGGCCGGGCGCTGGAAGCGGTGACCGCCGATCCGGGGATCGATCTGGTCATGCTGCTGTCGGAGCCGCCTCGGGTCGCACCGCCCGACCCCGCTCCGGCCTTCGCCCTGTACGCGGCCAGCGCCCGGCGGATCGCCGAGTCGCCGGTGCCGGTCGTCGTGGTGAGCAACGTGCTGACGGATGTGACGGAGTTCGGCCGGGCGGTGCAGGAGGAGACCGGGTTTCCGTACGTGGTGGGCGGGATCGAGCACGGGATGTCGGCGATCGGCGCGGCCGTCCGCTGGTTGGCGGCCCACACCCGCGCCCTCGCCGACCCGGCCTTGGGCGGAGCGGCTGCCCTCGCAAGTGAGGAGGCGGCCTTGGTCGGGGCTGCCGGGGTGTGGGGGGAGCATCGCGCCGCTGCGCTGCTGGCTTCGGCTGGGGTGCCTGTCGTGCCGTCGGAGCTGGTGGGCGATGAGGTGGCGGCGGTCGCGGCGGCGGAGCGGTTCGGGTTCCCGGTGGTGCTCAAGACCGCCGCCGAGGGCTTGGGCCACAAGAGCGACCTGGGCGGCGTACGGCTGGGGCTCTCCTCTCCCGACGAGGTACGGCAGGCGTACCGCGACGTGGTCGCCGCGCTGGCGGGGGAGACGGCCGCCCTGGTGCAGCCCCAGCGCGACGGCGGGGTGGAGCTGCTGGTGGGCGTCGTGCGGGATCCCGCCTGGGGCCTCACTCTGGCTGTGGGACTGGGCGGGATCTGGGTGGAGGTGCTGCGTGACACTGCCCTGCGGATCCTGCCGGTGGACGCCCGTTCGGTGCGGGAGGCGCTGACGGAACTGCGCGGGGCCGCGTTACTGCGAGGCGTGAGGGGTGGTGAGCCCGCCGACCTCGACGCGGTGGCCGAGGTGGTGGCGCGGGTGGCGGCGTTCGCGGAGTCACTGGGGGACCGCCTGGAGTCGCTGGAGATCAACCCGCTGCTGGTCAGGGGATCCCATGTGGAGGCTCTGGACGCGCTGGTGACATGGCGCACCTGACGGGACGGCAGGCGTCCGTCATGGCAGCCGGGCGGGACCGCGAACGTCCGTCATGGCAGCCGGACGGGACTACGGATGTCCGTCACGGAGGCCGGTTCGGCAGGGCCGGGTCGGTCATGGCAGCCGGTTCGACAGGACCAAGGTGGCGGCGGTGGCGAACATGCCGCCGTTGCCCAGCACCACGCTCACCTCCACCCCCGGCACCTGGGCGGCGGCCTCCCCGCGGAGCTGCCGGACCGCCTCCTGGATGGCGAACATCCCGTACATCCCGGTATGCGTGTACGAGAGCCCGCCCCCGTTGGTGTTGAGCGGCAGCCGACCGCCCGGCGACGTGTGCCCTTCGGCGATGAACGCCCCCGCCTCCCCCCGTCCGACGAAGCCCAGATCCTCCAGCCCGTAGATCGGCACGTGCGCGAACGCGTCGTACACCATCACATGGTCCACGTCCTCATGCGAGATCTTGGCCTCGGCGAAGGCCGACTCCCCCGACAGCCGGAACGCCTTGGACGAGGTGAAGTCCTCCATCTGCGAGATGATCGGCGAGTCGGCCGCCTCACCCGAGCCGAGTAGGTGGACCGGCTCACGCCTGGCCCGATCCTCGGAGGTGACGATCAGCGCGCCGCCCCCGTCCGTCACCAGACAGCATTCCAGCAGGTGGAACGGGTAGGCCACCAGCCGAGACGCCAGCACGTCCTCGACCGTGATCAGCTCCCGGTACATCGCGCGCGGATTGAGGTGTGCCCACCGCCGCTGCGCGACCGCCACCTCGGCGAGCTGCTCGTGCGTGAGCCCGGTCTCCTTCATGTACCGCAGCGCCGTCAGCGTGAACAGCGTCGGCGGCCCCGCCACCCCGTACGGCAGCTCGAACTGCCCCAGCAGCGAGTCGGCCCCCATCCCGAACCGCGCCGCGCCGACCCGGGACCGTCCCGACTCACCATGGGTGATCAACACGGTGTGGCAGAGCCCGGCGCGGATCGCCGCGGCCGCATGCCGTACATGGAAGAGGAACGACGACCCGCCCACGCCGGTCCCGTCGAGCCAGGCGGGGGTGACGCCGAGCGCGTGGGCGATCTGTACCGGCCCCGGCGTGCCCACGGTGGCGAGGCCGTCGATGTCGTCCTTGGTCATCCCCGCGTCGGCGAGCGCGTTGCGCGCGGCCTCCAGGTGCAGCCCCATGGTCGAGTGGTACGGCAGGCGGCCCACCTCGTCGGTCTCGGCCGCGCCGGCGATCACGATGTTCATGCGGTGGCTCCAGCCGGATTCATGCGGTGGCTCCAGAGTGGCTACGGCCGGTCGCTTCAGGGTCGCTCCGACCGGTCGCTTCAGAATCGCTCCGGCCGGTCCCTCCAAGGTCGCTCCGACCGGCCTCTTCACGATCGCTCCGGCCGGTCTCTTCAGCCGGCTCGAAGAGCGGCACGCACACGTCGCCGCGCCGCTCGAAGACCACGCGGAGGCTCAGGTCGAGCGGCAGGTTCTCGGGGACGATCTCGACGCCGACGATGTTCGTCATCATGCGTACCCCTTCCGCCAGCTCCACGACGGCGATCGCGTACGGACCGTCGTCCTCGAAGCCGGGCGCGGGACGGTGGTTGATCACGTACGAGTACAGGGTCGCGCGGCCACTGGCCCGCACCCAGTCCACGTCGGCGGAGCCGCAGTGCGGACAGTCGGGGCGTGGATAGAAGTAGTGCCGCGCGCACGCCCGGCAGCGCTGGATCCTGAGCTCTCCGGCCGCCGTGCCGTCCCAGAAGGGCTGCGTCTCCGGTGTGGGCCTCGGTGCGGGCTTCATCAGCCTCCCCAATCTAGTTCTAGAATGACACTCTAGATTTGGATTCGGGCGAACCTCAAGGGCTGGGGATTCCGTTGCCGTTGCGGCCACGGCCGTCAAGTACGTCGTCCAGCGACGGCCGGTGCTCCGTGCCACGGGGACCCGCCTGGGCCAGCTGGATCAGCACGCCGTGCGCCTCCTTGGGATGCAGGAACACCTCACGCCAGCGCTGGTCCCGGACGTTCAGGCCGTGGAGCCGGTAGCCGCGCTCGGTCAGCCTGGCCACGGCGGCGTCGAGGTCGTTGACGTGGAAGTTCAGGTGGTGGACACCGCCTCTGCCGCGGGTCGGCTCGAAGAAGCTGTCGAAGAAGTCCGAACCGGCCAGCGGCTCCATCAGCTCGACCTTGCCGCCGCCCTCATAGGTGAGCTGCAGAGTGCGGTAGCCGCTCGAACGGTTATCGCCACCGCCGCCCAGGTGACGGCCCCCGAGCAGGTCGCGATAGATCGGCAGCAGGTCCCGGATACGCGGCGCCGCCACGGCCGTGTGATCGAAGGTCACCTCTAGCCCGTCCAGTTCCAGGTCCACACTGACTCCCTTCCTAGAATTCGATTCTAGATCTTAGCGGAGCGTCCCGCACTCTTGACGTGGGGCGTTGTGAGGAGCAGCATTTCAGAAATGAATTCTAGAGCTACCTTCTAGAACTCATGACGGGGGCCTGTACGACGAGAGAGGCGAGTCATGAGACTGTCCTACGTCCGCGAACTCGACGAGTACCCCACCGGCGCCCGGCGCATGAAAATCCTCACGATGGCCGTGCTCGCCATCCTCATCGGGTCCTACGAGGCGCAGATCGCGCCGGTGGTCCCGCTGCTGCTCAAGGACCTGCACATGACGCTGGCCACCTACGGCGCCGTGTCGGGCGCCGCCGCCATCGCCGGTGCGATCGCCTCCATCCTGGGCGGACGGCTCACCGACCGGCTCGGCCGGGTGCGACTGCTGGTTCCCCTGATGATGCTCACCGCCGTGTGCTGCTTCGTCATGACGCTCGTGCACAGCCCGCGCGACCTGCTGCTCGCCCGCATCCTGCTGGCGTTCGTGGACGGCGTGGCCATGGCCAGCACCGCGCCCCTGGTACGCGACTTCTCACCGCGGCTCGGCCGGGCGCAGGCGTTCGGCTTCTGGACCTGGGGACCGGTCGGCGCCAACTTCCTGGCCGCGGCCATCGCGGGCTGGACGCTGCCGATCTTCCACGATTCGTGGCGCTCGCAGTTCGTCATCATGGGCTGCTTCTCGCTGGTGATCTCGTTCGTCATCGCCTTCAACATCGCCGACCTCTCCCCCGAGCTGCGGGCCAGGATCCAGCACACCGAACAGGCCGCCACCCAGGTGGTCGACCTGAGCCAGCCGGCCCGCCTCCGCTCGCTGTTCGCCAGGCGCAACATCTGGGCGCACGTGGTGGGGATCTCGCTCTGGCTGGTGCTCTACCTCACGCTGTCGTTGTTCGGGCAGACGATGCTCGTCGGGGCGCTCGGCATCAGCACCGCTCAGGCGTCCACCATCATGGCGGCGTTCTGGAGCCTGAACCTGATCACACTGATCATCACCGGACGCCTCTCGGACCGCACACAGCTGCGCAAGCCGTTCTCACTGGGCGGCACGATCGCCGCGGTGCTCGTCACCGCCTACCTCGCCGTCTCGCTCGGGCAGGAAAGCGTCTCGACGGGCACACTCATGCTGGTGGGCGCGCTGCTCGGCGGCTCGCTCGGCGTGGCGTACGCACCCTGGATGGCCAACTACTCCGAGGACGCGGAGGACGCCGACCCGCGGCTGCAGGGCACGGCTTGGGGGCTGTTCGGGTTCCTCACCAAGGGCATCGCCGTGATCGGGCTGGTCGTCATCCCTCGGGTGGTCGAGGCCACGAACTGGCAGATTTGGCTGTTCATCTCTCTCGGCTGCCTGATCCTGTTCATACCGGCGATCGTCCTGTTCAACGGCCCATGGCGCCGCTCCGCCCGCACCCCTGTCACCGTCGCCCTAGAGTCGGCCGAAGGCTGACAGCCCCCCTGAAGTCGGCTGAAGGCCGACCGCCCTCGGCGGGCCGAAGAACCGATCTAACTCGGGAACCACCGAAAGCCGGCCACCCTCGGCGGGCCAAGCGACGACCGCCCTGGGCCGCAGGGATGGCCGCATTCGGGATGCCCAAGATGGCCGTCCCTGGGGGCGAAGGGTGGCCGACCAGGGGAGGCCGAAGACGACCGAGCTGTCCGCCGAGCTCGCCAGGATGCTGCTGGCGCCTGCCGCCTCCTGGACGGCTAGCGTCGTATCCACGGGGTCGGGTCAGCACCCAGACGGCCGACTATACGCACGTCACGGCGCTCAGCCACCTCCACCGGAGGAGCGTGCCCCTGGACAGACCCCAGCCACGCACAGAGGGTGGGGCCCACCGGGCCTGCCGTAACAGGTAAGAGAACGCCCAGCCACGTCCAGCGGCACACGCCCCGCACGGGGCACGCGACACACCGGGCTAGGCCTAAACCAACGGAAACAGCCCGTCACCGCCAACAACCCACACCCCGGGCGGCCCGAGCCCGGCCCGCCCGCCGTCCTCGCGCGCCAGCCGAGCCTGACCGCGCGGAGCGACACACCTCAGAAACGCCCGACCACGTCCAACGACACACCCCGGTCCCGTACGGCGGACGAGCCGCCAAGATTCACCGGCCACTGATGACCGCAGACGTCCGGGCGCTGATGACGGCGGATGTCTGGGGCCAGGAGTGTCGAGGAACTCGTGCGCTCCCGGCCGGGGGCGCACGTTAGTCGCGGTCCCGGCCGAGGGCGGACATTAGTCGCGGTGGAGCTTGCGGTAGGTGATCCGGTGGGGGCGGGCGGCGTCCGCGCCCAAGCGCTCGATCTTGTTCTTCTCGTAGTCGGCGAAGTTGCCCTCGAACCAGAACCAGTTCGACCCTTCCTCCCACGCCAGGATGTGCGTGGCGATGCGGTCGAGGAACCACCGGTCGTGCGAGGTGATGACCGCGCAGCCCGGGAAGTCGAGGAGCGCGTTTTCCAGCGAGGAGAGCGTCTCGGTGTCGAGGTCGTTGGTGGGCTCGTCGAGCAGGAGGACGTTGCCGCCCTGCTTGAGGGTGAGCGCCAGGTTGAGGCGGTTGCGCTCACCGCCCGACAGAACTCCGGCCTTCTTCTGCTGGTCTGGCCCTCTGAAGCCGAACGCCGCGATGTAGGCGCGGGACGGCATCTCGACGTTGCCGACCTTGATGTGGTCGAGCCCGTCGGAGACGACCTCCCAGACGTTCTTGTTCGGGTCGATGCCGCCACGGCTCTGGTCAGCGTAGGAGATCTTGACGGTGTCGCCGACGACGATCGACCCGCTGTCGGGCGTCTCACTGCCGGTGACCATGCGGAACAACGTGGTCTTGCCGACGCCGTTGGGGCCGATGATGCCGACGATGCCGTTGCGCGGCAGGTCGAAAGTCAGCTTCTCCATGAGCACCCGGTCGTCGAACCCCTTGGTGAGGTCCTCGGACCTGATCACCGTGGTGCCGAGACGCGGGCCCGGCGGGATCTGGATCTCGTCGAAGTCGAGCTTGCGGTGCTTGTCGGCCTCGGCCGCCATCTCCTCGTAGCGCTGCAGACGCGCCTTGCTCTTGGTCTGGCGGGCCTTCGGGTTGGAGCGGACCCACTCAAGCTCGTCTTCGAGCCGCTTCTTACGCTTGACGTCCTTCTGCCCCTCGACCTTGAGGCGCTGCGTCTTGGCCTCCAGGTACGTGGAGTAGTTGCCCTCATAGGCGTAGGCGCGGCCGCGGTCGAGCTCCAGGATCCACCCGGCGACGTTGTCGAGGAAGTAGCGGTCGTGGGTGACGGCGAGGACGGTGCCCGCGTATTTCTCCAGGTGCTGCTCCAGCCACTGCACACTCTCGGCGTCGAGGTGGTTGGTGGGCTCGTCGAGCAGCAGGAGATCGGGGGCCTCCAGCAGCAGCTTGCACAGGGCGACACGGCGGCGCTCACCACCGGACAGCGTGGTCACATCGGCGTCGGGCGGCGGGCAGCGCAGGGCGTCCATGGCCTGCTCGAGCTGGCTGTCGACGTCCCACGCGTTGCGGTGCTCAAGCTGGTCCTGCAGCTTGCCCATCTCGGCGAGCAGCTCTTCGCTGTAGTCGGTGGCCATCTGCTCGGCGATCGCGTTGTAGCGCTCGAGCATCTCCAGCGTCTCGGCGACACCCTCCTGGACGTTGCCCAGGACGGTCTTCTCCTCGTTGAGCGGGGGCTCCTGCTGGAGCATGCCCACGGTGAAGCCCGGCATAAGTTTGGCGTCGCCATTGGACGGCTGCTCCAGGCCGGCCATCATCCGGAGCAGCGTCGACTTTCCGGTGCCGTTCGGACCCAGGACGCCGATCTTGGCTCCGGGCAGGAACGACAGCGTGACGTCGTCAAGGACAACCTTGTCGCCGTGCGCCTTGCGCACGCGCTGCAACGTATAGATGTACTCCGGCATGGCATCTAGCTTAGGGGCTCTCGACCCGGGCTTCCGCCGCTCCACCGGACGGTCATGAGACGGCAGGCGCCACATCGGATAGTGGGCGATCTCCGGCGACAGTTTCGGTCGTCGGGATCCATGCCCGGTGACGGCCTCGGTCGTCGGGACCCATCCCCGACACCAGCTTTATGCGCCGGAACCCATCCCCGCCAAGAGCTCAGGTGAACGACCAGAGTCCGTTTCGCCATCGTCCACCGCCGCGTTGCGCAGTCGGCCGTCTGGAACCTCTTCCTATCAGCCGTACGTGCCACCTGACGATCAGTGTGGCCGGGCTCCACAGGGTGTCGGCCAATCGGCTGCGGCGTGATCCCGAACTCGGGTCGTCGCCACGGAGGACCTCGTCCGCCGCACCACAACCCGAGATCGGCGCACCGCACCCCAACTCCTTGGGGTTGTCGGTACGGGTGATCGTCGACGGATCGGCCAGGCCACGGGTGAGGTCGGCCACCCCACCCGGCTTCACCGGCTGGATCGCATCGCCGGACACACCCCTGGCCGACCGCTGACGCGCGGAGCCGCCAGCACGGGCTGCGCGGGGTGGCCATCCGGCCGTTCAACGTGGCAGGGGCGCGGCATCCCGGCGAGCATCCCGTCCAGGGCGGGCCGACCGTCCTGCTCACCGGACGCGCCCCTGGCCGACCGTTGACGCACCGGACAACCCCCTAACTGACCGTTGACACACGCGACGCGCCGCCCTCCTCACCGGACATGCCCCTGGCCGACCGATGGCGCGCGCGGGATGCCGTTCTCGACGAGTTGCTTGTGCACTTCGACCAGGCGACTCGACGCGCAAATGGTCAGATCAATCGAAGGCGGCGCACTCCTGTCATGGTCGGCGCGGGCATGAAGTCCACGGGGTCGTTCGGATCGGTGCGCAGGGGGTTGAACCGGTCGAGCAGGATGTTCAGGGCGACCCGTCCCTCCAGCCGGGCCAAGGGGGCGCCCAGGCAGAAGTGGATGCCGCGGCCGAAGGCGAGATGCGGGTTGGGGTCGCGACCGGGGTCGAAGACGTCGGGGTTGGGGAACTGCCGAGGGTCTCTGTTGGCCGGTCCGGGCCAGACCATGATCAGTTGGTCGGCCGGTATCGTCACGCCGCCGAGTTCGGCTTCGCGGGTGGTGGAGCGGCCGAGGGCGGCGAACGGGGTGAAGAAGCGGAGAGATTCCTCGATGACGGCCGGGACCAATTCGCGGTCAGCCCGTACCTTGTCCTGCTGCTCGGGAAAGGCGTCCAGGCAGAGCACCGTGTTGCCGAGGAGCATTGTCGTGGTGATGTGTCCAGCGAGCAGGAGGATGATCGCGAAGTTGACCACCTGGACGTCGGGAAGGCGTTCGCCGTCCACCTCGGCCTCCACCAGCCTGGTGAGCAGGTCCGCACGCGGCTGCCGTTTGCGCTCTGCGGCATGGCCAGCGAGATAGGCGGACATTTCATGCCAGGGTCGTAGTGAGGCCTGAATGTCCGCGTTCTGTTCTTCTGTGGGCTTGGAGAGTGAGATCTTGGCGTCGCGCTGGAACAGCGCATCGGCCCACTGTTTGAACAGGGCGCGATCGCTGCTGGGCACACCGAGCAGTTCGGCGATGACGATGACCGGAAGCGGGTAGGCCAGATCAGTCACGAGTTCCAGCTGCCCGCGTTCTTGCGCCTCGTCGAGCAGTTCATGGGTGAGGGCGGCGATCCTCGGCTCGAGATCCGCGACGACCTTACGGGTGAAGGCGCTGCTGACCAGCTTGCGCAGCTTGCCGTGCTCCGGCGGGTCGATCTGGGTGATGAAACCCTCCATCGAGAATTCCTCGGCGGCAGGCATCAGGCTCTTGGGAATCACCCGCATGGTGTCGGAGGAGAACGTCGCCGGGTCCCCGAGGACCTCCTGTAGCTCCGGGTAGCCGTAGACGTTCCACATTCCGATGTCGGCGTCGTACTCGACCGGCTGACCCGATCGCGGCCCGTGCAGCCAGAAGTGCTGTTGGGGGATGTTGTACCTCTCGACGATGTCGGCCATCGCCTCTCCCTTGGTAGTGGATCCGTTTTCGGTTGGGGATCAGTTCTTGAAAGATCGAGATGTACTTCCCTGGCCACCCGGGGACGGCCCGAGGTCAGGTAGATGCGGCCATCTACATACGGCCGCCTGTCTCTCCCCGCTGCGGCGAGCACCTCAGCCGGGAAGACGCGTGCAGCTGCATCCGTGCTGGATCCCGGCGCGCGACGTCGCGGTGGACTCCGCGACGATCTCCGTGGACATGCGCGGCGAGAGCGATTTCGTGACATCGGCGCGCTTAGAGCAGGGATCGGTTTTCGCTGGCCACGTTCAGTAGCGCTGACACAGGACGCCTGGGGCCGATAACGGACGTGGTAGCGCCGTACCGGGATCTTGTGGAAGTGCGTGGGCCCTGTGGTGGTACGTGAGTCCTGTGGTGGTGCGTGGGCCCTGTGGTGGAACGTGAGTCCTGTGGTGGAACGTGAGTCCTGCGGTGGAACGTGGGCCCTGCGGTGGTGCGCAGATCCTGCCGTGGTGCCGGAAATATATGGAAATACGTTGATCTTGCAGCAGTGCCGTTAACGTGCCTAAGTGCGTTGATCATTCATTAGCGCCGCTATTGTGCGTTGGCGCGTTGATCGTACGTTGGCGAGCGGATCACGCTTTGGTGCGTGGGTCGCGTGGTGATGCCGCGAGCCTGAGGAAATACGTTGGTCCCGTGGCGGTGCGTGATGAAGGGCACATGCGCTACGCATCCGAGGTAGGGGTTCCATCGCTCACGTAGTGGTCGCTGAGGATCCTCCGTGGCGAACGACTCTCTCTCATCCCCACAGGTAGAGGATGTCGACAAGTGTTCAGGTCACCCCCTCATCGGTATGCCGCTGAAGTGGACCCTTTCCCGCGTTCATTTAGCGCTCCGATCCTCGTGACCCGACTTCTCGCGATAGTCCTGCCAGCGCAGAAGGAACTCGTTCGTGTCGTGCTCAATGAAGGCGAAGAACTCCCGAGACTCCTCCAGCCGCGCTCGCTGGTCGGGCCGGCTCTCGCCGACGATCGACAACCCGAAGTCCAACGTTTCCAGGCCGAATCCCACCCCGCCCAGCTGAACCCTCAGGACGTGTTCCCATCCCCCGCCGGCTATCTGGTAACGGTGCTCACGGCTTGACGTGGGAACACGCTCGATCATCCCGGCGCCCTCAAGCTGTCTGGCCACCGTGCTGATCGCGGTCTTGCTCACGTCGAGCTGCGCGGCCAGATCAGTGAGCGACTGGTGCGAGGGGTCGCAGATCATCAGCCACGCATACACGCGGCCCATCGTCCGCGTCCCGCCCAAACGCTCCATGACCAGACCCATTCGGTCGACGAACTCGGTCTCCTGCGGCTCCATCTATGCGAACTCCGACGTTATCGTAAAGTACGTACTTGACGAAGTGTATGCATTGCCTCGCCGTGTAGCAACAGTCCGAAGGACGCATACAAAGCCCCCGGCTTGGGCGCTGGGCGCAGATTGCGGGCTGGAGGATTGCGGGTTCGACGTCAGATGGCGACCTCTTCAGGAGCACGCCAGGTAGCGGGCCGCAGAGGTCGAGCGCGACATCACACGGCAACCTTTCCAGGAGGACATCAGGTAGCACCCCGCTAAAGTCCCAATACGACGTCAAGCAGCAGCCTTCAGGAAGGGCGTCACGCCAGGAGGGCATCACGCGACGAAGCCTTCGGGAGGACGTCACGCAGCGGGATCTTCGGGAAGACGCCAGGCAGCGTGCTGCAGAAGTCTGGTGTGACGCCACACGACGACCTCCCCAGAAGGACATTGGGCAGCAGCCCGCCGAAGCCCCGCCACGACGCCAGGTGGCAGGCGGCAGGCCCATGACTCGGGATCAGGTGACGAGGGCTTCGGGAAGATGTCAGGCGGCGGGGTCTTCAGGGAGGGCGGGTGGAGGTGGTTGGACGACGGGGACGCAGACTCGGTCGCGGCCGAGTTCTTTAGCGCGGTACAGCGCCAGGTCGGCGGCGGCGAGGAGTTCGATCAGGTCGTCGCCGTGGACGCTCATCAAGGCCACGCCTGCCGAGATGGTGACCGAGATCATCGCGTCGTCCGCCGGGACGGACATGCGGCCGATGCAGTAGCGGAGGCGTTCGGCCACTCGGCGGGCCTCGTGGATGTCGGCGCGCGGTAGGAGGACCACGAACTCCTCTCCACCGAAGCGGCCCACCACGTCGTAGTCGCGCAGTTGGCTGCGGATAGTGGCCGCGACGCCGACGAGAACCTGATCGCCGGCCAGATGGCCATGGGTGTCGTTGACTCGTTTGAAGTGGTCGATGTCGATGATCAGGAGGGCGAGCGTCTCGCCGGTGCGGCGGGCGCGGACGATCTCGGTGTCGGCCTCTCGCTGCCAGGCGGCGGCGTTCAGCAGGCCGGTCTTGGCGTCGGTGCGGGCCGCCGCCTGGAGCTGGGCGTGCAGGAGGCTGCGCTGGAGGAGGACGACCGGCGGCAAGGCGAGGAGCAAGAGGGCGAGGTTGAGCCCGCAGGCGATCGCGACCGTGACGCCGAGGCAGAGCTCCACGACGTCAAGGAGCACGTTCTCCCTGTCCCAGAGCACCTCGCGCCAGGAGATGTCGGGGTTGGCGGTGTGTGCCGCGATCGCGATGAGGATGGTGTTGAGCAGGGCGAAGAGCACGGCGGAGCCGATCGCGCAGAGGATCGGGAGTCCGTTGCCCCGCGAGAGCACCGCCGAGTCGGGTACGAGCCAGTGGAACGTCACGGACGCCGTGCAGGCCGCCAGCCCGATGACCGCCGCACTGCACACCCGGCGGTAGAGGACCGTCGCACGGACCCGCCATTGCAGCAGGACCTGCAGCACTATCGGCGCGAACAGCGAGTAGACCGGCGGCAGCAGCAACGCCACCGGCAACCACCACGCGGACAGCAGGTCGCGGGAGACACCGGCGGGCATGCCCAGACGCCTGGTGGCCTCGATGCAGACCGCGCCGCAGCCCATGAGAGCGGCGAACGTCAGTAGCTGCGGCCACCGGAGTTCGGTAGATGTCGTGAAAAAGACGGTTGCGGCGAGATTCAGGATGACGATCCCGCTCAGGTAGTAAAGAAGCGGACGACGTTGTCCGAGCAGTGGCCAACGGCCGGCCAGCGTTGAAACACCGTTGCGAGGCTTGACCGAGGCGTGACTGGTCGCCGCCATCTCGTCCCCTCCCTGACTAACGATGTGTAACACATTAATTGCGGAGTGTGCGTTGCGCGATGGGAACCAACTACGTTTGACGTTGTGACCACATACGTGCTGTAGTCGGCGAATGACCCGCTCACTCCGCGAGTGGACCGTGTTGAAAGGAGCAGCCATGGTGCAGGGCGTGACCTGGACCTGAGAGACGCTCTAGCAATCTGACACCCCGGCAACACCATCGGCCGAATTTTCGGTGCCACCCCGTGGGGCTTCATGGCATCACCGCGTACGGCCGGTGACCCCTCCCTTCCTTCCCGCTCTCACCTGCGGGCGCATGAGCGGGCACCGGCTTGATCGACCGATGCTCCGCTCATGCGTGAGCCGTTGTGCAGCAGAGCCCGCTACGCCGCCGCTCGGTCCTGGCTCGCTACGCCGCCGCTGCTCGATGCTGGCCCGCTACGCCGTCGCCACTCGGTCCTCGCCCGTTATGGCGCCGCCTGGTCCTCGCCCGCTACACCGCCGCTCGCTCCTGGTCCGTTATGCCGCTGCTCGCTCCTCCGTCGGCCAACCAGCGTCCTCCGCCTCGGTCTCGTTGTCGTCGGCACCCAGGATCCGTACGGTCGCGCCGCCGCTCCTGCCTGCCGGAGACGGAGCACCTCGGGACTGGGACCGCGTCGACGCCGCCCTTGCTGACGTGACATCTGTTGACGCCGCAACTGTTGACGCGGTGCTGGTTAGTCCGGCGCCTGGCGCAGAGCCAGTTGATGCGGCACCCGTTGATACCGCACCTATCGACGCCGCAGCCATTGGCTCGGCGTGGGCGGGCGCGAGATCGGTTGACGAACCGCTGGTGGGCGAGGTGGCGCTCGGCGAAGAGGCGGAATGCTTGGTGTTGGGCTGCTTGGTGGCTGCGGGGCCGCTCCGCTTGGTGGCGGCTCCCGTAGCGGGGCTTTCGAGGGCGCGGGTGCTACGGGAGCCGGTGCCGAGCACGCTGGCGGATATCTGGTCCTTGATGCTGCGAGTCGGCGCATGCCCCTCCTCGGACGTGCCGCTCTCCTCGGACGTGTGGGGCGGTGAAGCCGGGTGGTTCTGCTGTGATGCCGTGCGGTCCCCCGGTACCAGAACTTCGTCTGCCAGCACCGGCCCGGTCGGCCTGGCCGCGGCGACGGCTGGCGGCTCCGCTGGACGGTCAGGGCCGCTCTTCTGCTCCTCCGCGACGCGGGGGGCGGAGCCTTCATCCATCCGGGCATCTACTCGGGCGGTCACCCGGGTTGTCGTGAGGCGGTCGGGGGCGGGCTTGGCGCCCATGGCCCAGTCCTGGGTTTCCTCGTCCAGGCGGTCGCGCATCTCCTTGCTCACCGAGCCGGTGCCGCCGCCGCGCTCCGGCTTGGCGAAGACGCCTGTGCCCCAGCGCAGGTCGTGGCCCACCGAGCTGGCCTCGACCTCGGGCATGAAGCGCCGGTCGCCCTCGGGGCCGAACTCTCTGATACGGAGTTTGCCGGAGACGACCACGGGCTGTCCTACCTGCACGGATTTGGCGACGTTGTCACCGAGGGCACGCCAGCAACGGACCGCGAAGCACACTCGCTCCCCGTCGGCCCACTGTCCGGTCCTCTTGTCGAAGTAACGGTGGGTGGTGAGCACCCGGAGTGAGGTCACCCTGGCACCGTCGTCGAAGCTGTATTGGCGTGGCTCTGCTGCGACGTTGCCGGTGAGTGTGATGTAGATGTCGTTCATCCCGTTGCCTCCACTGTGGCGGGCGGGGTGCCCGCGGCCTGGGAGTACGGTGCCTCAGGTAGGCGTGGGCGGGCGGGGCCGAACGGGGTTCTGTGGATAGCGTCGCCTTGAGGACAGTTGCCTGTGGACGAAGCCACCTCTGAGGTGACTGCCCGTGGACAAGTCACCCCTGTGGGAACTGCCCGTGGAATGGGGCCATCCCTGGGACGGCTTCCCGTGGAGCGAGACGGTCTCTGGGACGGCTTCCCTTGGAGAGAGCCGCCCCTGTCGTAACTGCCCGTGCACGAGGCTGCCCCAAGACGGCTGCCCACGAAAGAGGCCAGGCGAGCGCCCCGAAAGCCGACCACGCACAGCACCGCGAGAAAACCGACCGCACTCAGCGCCGTAAGAGAAAAGCCATCCAGCCTACTGAGGACTCAGCCGGACAGCCCACGCATGGCGCTGTAGAAGGCGTGGTGGCGGCTCAGTTCGCGTTCCACCGGCTCCACCACCATGGTCTCCGACACCGCCGCCACCCGACGGCGCATCTCCCGTTCCAGGCGTTCGCGTTCCCTCGATGCCCCGAGTACGACGAAGTTGCGTGACGCGATGCCCGACAGTGCCCCCAACCCCAGTACGGAGGCCATCATCAGCCCTACCCAGGGCAGCGCGGCGCTGTCGCCGAGCAGTTGGAGGGACGGGGGGAGTTGGCCGGGGACGGTCAGCCCCACCGCCAGCCAGGCGAGTCCGCCGATGAAGGCGCCGACCAGGAAGTACTGCCAGATCTTCAGGATCCGCCACCAACCCGGCACCCGGTCGAGCTCCGGCGCGACCTCCGTGAGGTCCTCGGTCAGCACCTTGGGCAGCTGGCTGGAGCGGGAGCGGGCCGCGCGGTGCACCGCCGTACGCCACACCGGGTGCATCCCGACCGACAGCCCGTCGGCGAGTGCCTGGACGGCGTTGGACACCTCGGCGGCCTGCGCGCTCACCGAACCGGTCGTGATGCCGCGGATCTCGTCGCTGACATCCTCCAGGCGCAGCGACTTGAGCGGGTCCGGACGGAACTTGGCCAGCCAGCGCGGGTACGGCCAGCCCACCCAGCGGCTCGACCGCTCGGCGTAGACGTTCTCCATGGCCTCGCCCACGGCCGGAACGCCCACGGCGTCGCAGAGCGCGTCCGTCAGGCCGAGCCTGCGGGCCTCGTCGACCGACGCCGGCGCGGAGAGGGCCTCGCCGACCGGCATGGTCTCGGTGAGACGCCGCTCCAGCCGGCGCAGGTCGGCTTCGATCTTGTGGATGGCCGCCCGCCGCCGGGAGACCGCGCCCGAGATGACGCTCTTGAGGCTGTCGATGCCCCGGCCGCTGACCGCCGAGGTGGGTACCACGCTGGGATGTTCGACGCCTTCGCGGCGGAGCAGGTCGTTGAGGTCGATGACCAGCTCGGCGAGCTCCTCGGTGGACAGCTTGTCGGCCTGGTTGAGCGCGAACACGGTCATCGCGTCGTGCCCGGCCAGGTCGGTGACGTAGCGCCGGTGCGTGGAGGCGTCCGCGTACTTCTGCGGGTCGAGCACCCACACCACCAGGTCGGCCAGGCCGATGAGCCGGTCGGCCTCGGTGTCGGTGAGTGCCCGGATCGAGTCGTGGTCGGGCAGGTCGAGCAGGATCAGCCCGTGGAGCTGGCTCTCACCCTTGTCCAGCGCGCTGGCGCGGGCGAAGCGGTGGCGCCACTGGATCTGCAGCCAGTCGAGCAGCGGCGCGGCGCCTTCCAGCCCCCAAACGCAGGCGTGGGTACGGGCCGTGGTGGGCCTGCGTACGCCCGTCGGCGAGAGCTCCAGCCCGGAGATCGCGTTGAACAGCGACGACTTCCCGCTGCCGGTGCCACCGGCAAGGGCGACCACAGTGTGCTCCGACGACAGCTTGAGCCGGTCGCCGGCCCGCGTCAGCAGCGCGCTCGCCTCGGAGAGCACCTTCTGGTCGAGCCGACCCGGCCCGAGCTCAACGACCTTGGTCAGGGCGGTCAGCCGCGGAGCCAGGCCCGGCCTGGTGGTGACGGCGGTCATCGAGCGACCTCGAGGTTGTACGTCGCCTGGTAGAGGCGGGTCGCGGTGGACTCGTCGGGTATCCCGGCCGAGTCGAGCGCTTGCACGTAACGCATGGATTCCTCGTCGAACAGCATGCCGATCCTGGCTCGCAGGTCACTGAGCGCCTTGGCGCCGATGCCGCGCAGCGACTCGGCGCCGAGCAGGGCATTGACCAGCCGGTGCGGCAGGCCTTCGACGGTGCCGCCGCTGAACATCGCAACCATGAAGATCAACGATAGCGAGTCGGCATCGAACGACACGAACTTGGACACCGACCGCTTGGCCACACCCTCCGTGCGTACGAGCTCCGTCACGTGCTCCTGCCAGGCGGAGATGGCCCGGGTGGCATGCCGTACGAGCTCGTCGGAAGGCCGTTCGAGGCCCGCCCCGATCGTGCCGCCCACCTCCGAGCGGTGCCGCCAGCGGGCGACCACCTCCTCGGCGGCGCGGTGGGCGGCGGCGACGATCACCGACTCCAGACCGGCGCGCAGCGCCGCGCGGAACGCCGTGACGCGCTCGGGCGCCTGCCTGCTCGACCTGCCCCGCTTGCGGAACTGGATCGTGCGCATGAGGTCGCCGGACCCGGCGAAGTCCTGCCAGCGGGCCAGCACCTCACCGTGGACGAGCATGCCGTTCCTGGTCGCCTTGTCGATCTCGGCGAGCGCGCTCATGTAGGCCGCCTCCACGTCCGCGCGCAGCTCGGTGCGGAACGCGACCTGCCCCTCCAGATGCCTGGCCAGGGCGGGGACGCGGGTACGGAAGCTGTCGAGCACACCGTTGAGCGTCTCGTGTACGGCCTGCGCGCGGCGGTCCTCGTCGACGGAGAGCTCGGCCAGCCAGAGGCGCAGATCGGTCATCTCATGATCGGGCAGCCTGCCGTCGACGACCTTCGTCTCGCCGATGACGAACCGGTCGACCTCGCCCAAGCCGTATTCGGTGAGCATCCGGATGAAGTGCTTCAGTACGACCTCACGCGCCTTCGGCTGGACCCGTGAGAGCACGATGGCCAGCCGGGCACCGCGCTCCTTGGCCAGCCGCAGGAGGTTCCAGGCGGGGGCGTCGGCGTAGCGGGCGGCGGTGGTCACGAAGATCCACAGGTCCGCGGCGTCGAGCATGCGGTGGGCGATCTCGTGGTGCTCCTCGACGACCGAGTCGATGTCGGGGGTGTCGAGTAGCGCGACGCCCTGCGGCAGCTTCTCGGTCGCGACCACGACCAGGCTGCCGATGCCGTCCTCGGGCGACGGCTTGTCGATCCGCCGCATGCCGCCGAGCAGGTCGCCCTTGGTGAACCACTGCCGGTCGTCCGGGTGGCAGACCAGCACGGGGATGCCGGTGGTGGGCCGTCGTACGCCGGTGCGGGAGATGTTCTTCTCGGCGAGGGAGTTGACCAGCGTGGACTTGCCCGCGCCGGTCGAGCCCGCGACCACGATGAGGGCGGGCGCGGTGTTCGTCCGTACTCGCGGGAGCACGTAGTCCTTGAGCTGGGCGAGCAGGTCGGCGCGGGCCTGCCTGGCCTCGGCCGCGCCCGGCAGGTCCAGGCCGAACCGCAGGTCGGACACGCTCTCGCGGAGCGCGTCGAGCGCCGCCGTCAGCGCGGCGACCATCTCGGGGGGCAGCGGCTCGACCCGCCGGACGGGGGGCCGCTCGGCTGCGGCTTGCTCCGCGCCGACGGGCTCCGCAGGAGCCACGGGCTCAACCGGCTCAGCGTGTACGGCCTGCGCGTTCGAGACTTGTTCGGCCCGCGCGTCATCCGAATCCTGTCCGGCCTGCGAGTCGTCTGAGCCCTGTTCGGCCTGCGGGTCCGGGAAGTGGAAGTGCCACGCGGACGGCTCCGGGCGGACATCCGCCGACCCCTCAGGCTCGTCATCAGCGAGGCGAAGGTCGTCGTCCGCGGGCTCATCGCCCCCGGGATCGGCCAACGCGGCCGACTCCACCAACTCGGCCCACGCCTCAGCCTCCGACAACGCCTCGGCATCGCCCGAAGGCTCCTCGTCGAAAGACGCCTCGGCAACACCAAGAGCCTCTTCGTCAGACAGCGCTTCAGGCTCGTCCGACGGCTGCTCATCGGACGGCACTTCAGGCTCGACAGATGGCTGCTCGTCAGACGGCGCTTCAGGCTCGACAGACGGCTGCTCATCGGACGGCGCCTCAGGCTCATCAGTCGGTGGCTGGTCAGACGACACCTCAGCCTCGTCGGAGGGCTCGTCTGACGACGCATCAGCCTCGTCAGACGGCTCGTCGCCGGACGGCGACGCCCCGAGCTCCGCCGGCTCGCCGGGCGACTCCCCAGCCGAGCCCGAGCCCGAAGCCTCCTCGTCAGCAGCGGATGCCGCCGCCGGCGCCGCGGACTCGTCCGTGAAGGCGCGGAAGCTCAACGTCTGCTCCCCGGGCGACTCCTGCCGCCCGTCATCCATGGCCGTGTTCACGGCAGGCGCTCCGCTCTGACCATCTCGACCTCCTGGCCGACCCTTACGACGTCGCCGACGATGACGATCGCCGGCGGCCGTATACCAGCCGCGGACACGCGGTCGGCCACGCTGGAAAGTGGAGCCACAACCGCCCGCTGGGTCGGAAGAGTACCGTCCTGTACCACCATTACGGGAGTCTCCGGAGGGCGTCCATCTCTCAGGAGTGCCTCGGCCACTTTCGCCAGCCTCTCGACGGCCATCATGAGCACCAGCGTGCCCTGCGAACGGGCCAGCCCCGGCCAGTCGACGGTCGACCGGGCGTCGTCCGGCGCGACGTGCACGGAGATCACGTGAAACTCCTGGCTGACCCCGCGATGCGTCACCGGGACCCCGGCCGAGGCGGGCACCGCCACAGCGCTGGTGATGCCGGGAACCACGAGCACCGGGATGCCCGCCTGGGCGCAGGCGATCATCTCTTCGCCGCCGCGCCCGAACACGAACGGGTCGCCGCCCTTGAGCCGGACCACGAACTTGCCCTGCCTGGCCCGGTCGACGAGCAACTCGTTGATGGTCTCCTGCGACAGGGACCTGCCGTAGGGGACCTTGGCGGCGTCGATGAGCTCGACGTCGGGCGCCAGCTCGTCGAGCAGGGCGCGGGGCGCGAGCCGGTCGGCGACCACGACGTCGGCCTGCGCGAGGAGCTGCCGGCCGCGCACGGTGATCAGCCCGGGATCGCCGGGGCCGCCGCCGACCAGGGCGACGCCGACGGGCTTGGTGCGGCTGCGGCGGGCGTCGACCGTGCCGTCGCGCAGCGCGCCCACGACCGCGTCCCTGATGCCGGCCGCCCTGCGCGGGTCGCCGCCGGCGGTCACGGCCACGGTGATCTCGTCCACCCGCCCGGAGGCGGGCGTCCAGGCGGCGGAGGCGTCCTTGTCGTCGGCGCGCACGCACCAGATCCGCTTGGCCTCGGCCTCGGCCGCGACGGCGGTGTTGACGGACTTGTCGTCGGTGCACGCCTGGACGAGCCAGGCTCCGTCGCAGTCGCCGACCTCGTAGGGGCGGGCGTGCCAGGTGACCCGGCCGGTGGCGATCAGGTCGTCGAGAGCGGGGGTGACGCTCGTGGACACCACGGTGACCTCGGCGCCTGCCTCCAGCAGCGCGGGCACCCTGCGCTGCGCGACGCGCCCGCCGCCCACGACGAGGACCCTGCGCCCGGAAAGCCGCAGGCCGAGGAGGTAGGGGCCCATGCTGGGGAATCTCCCGTTCGCGAAGCTTGGTGTGTTAAGAGGTAAACCTACCGGGTCTTACCGAGAGATTTATCGGCCGTCAAGAAGCGGCTGGTGAGGATCCCAGCGGGGCCCGCCATTATCGTCCTTCCGGCGTCTGGCCATCGCTGACAGCGCCTCAAGGATAACCCGGTTCCCGAGGAACGCGGTGATGTCCGCGTGATCGTACGGCGGAGCCACCTCGACCACCTCCATACCGGCCACCGGCAGTTCGTAGCAGATCCGCCGGACCGAGTCGAGGAGCTGCCTGGCCGACAGCCCGCCCGGCTCGGGGGTGCCGGTGCCGGGGGCGTGACCGGGGTCGCAGACGTCGATGTCGACGGACAGGAAGATCTGGTCGCACTCGTCGAGCGCGATGCCGAACGCCTCCGTCAGGCACTCTTCGAGCCCTCGGGTGACGATCTCGGTCATCTCGTACGAGCGCATGTTCTGCTCGGCCATCCAGCCGAGCGTCTCGGGACCCGGCCAGTAGCCGCGCAGCCCGATCTGCAGGAACCGGTCGCCGCGGATGGCGCCGGACTCGATGAGGCGGCGCATGGGCTGGCCGTGGCCGTACAGGTGGCCGAAGGCGATGTTGCCCGTGTCGGCGTGCGCGTCGAAGTGGATCATCGACGTCCGGCCCGGCTCGTACGCCCTGGAGGTGCCCCTGGCGTCGGGCAGCGCGACCGTGTGGTCGCCGCCCAGGACGAGCGGCACGGCCCCGGAGGCGGCGACGCGGTGGACCGCGTCCTCGATGGCGGCCAGTGAGGACTCGACGTCGCCGGAGTAGCACTCGACGTCGCCCGCGTCGAGCACGCGCAGGTCCCGCAGCGCGTCGACGCGCAGGGCCAGACTGGGCCTGGAGCCGTCGTGCGGCAGGTAGCAGGCCTGGCGCAGGGCCATCGGGCCGAACCTGGCCCCGGGACGGTTGGAGGTGCCACCGTCGAACGGAGCCCCGATGATCACGACGTCGGCACCCGCGTACGTCGCGGGGTCGCCGACATCGCACCGCTCGACGCCGAGGAAGGTGATATCGGGGCCGTACATGGGGCCGTATCTCGACATGGCCCCATCATCACACGTGTTTTTCGGTCACTCCCGCAGAGTCGAAGGTGGCGACCTCGTGCATGACGCGTACGGCGGCGCAGACGAGCGGGTAGGCGAGCAGCCCGCCGGTGCCCTCCCCCAGCCGCAGCTCCAGGTCCACCATGGGGCGCAGGCCGAGGTGTCCGAGGGCGGCGGTGTGGCCCACCTCGGCCGAGCGGTGCCCGGCGACGCAGTGGTCCAGCGCGGCGGGGTCGAGCGCCGCGGCCACGAGGGCGGCCGCCCCGGCGATGACTCCGTCGAGGATCAGCGGCACGCGGGCCGCGGCGCCGCCGAGGATGAAGCCCACCAGCGCCGCGTGCTCGAACCCGCCCACGGCGGCCAGGGCCCGCAGGGCGTCGTTGGGCAGGGACATGACGGAGTTGACGCCGTTCACCCGGAGCGCCTCACGGATCACGCTCACCTTGCGGGCGTGCGTCTCGTCGTCGATCCCGGTCCCCCTGCCCGTCACGTCGGCCGGGTCCCGGCCGGTGAAGGCGGAGATCAGCGCGGCGGAGGCGGTGGTGTTGGCGATGCCCATGTCGCCGGTGATCAGGCAGCGGGCGCCGCCCGCCACCAGCTCGCGGGCCACCGAGATGCCGGCTTCCAGAGCTTGTACGGCCTGATCCACCGTCATGGCCGGCCCCGCCGCCAGGTCGGCCGTACCGTAGCCGATCTTCCGCTTCACCAGGCCCGGCGCGTCGGGCAGGTCCGCCGCGACGCCCACGTCGACCACGGTCACCGTCGCGCCGACCTGCTTGGCGAAGGCGTTGGCCACCGCGCCGCCCGACAGGAAATTGGCCACCATCTGGATCGTGACCTCCTGCGGCCACGGGGTGACGTTCCGGGCGTGGACGCCGTGGTCGGCCGCGAAGATGGCCAGGGCCGCCGGGGTCGGCATGGGCGGCGGGGTGGTGCCCGCGGCGCCCGCCAGACGTACCGCGACCTCTTCCAGCGCGCCGAGCGAGCCGCGCGGCTTGGTGAGACGGTCCTGGTAGGCCCGAGCGTCGGCGATGGCGCGCGGGTCGGCGGGGTGAATCGCGGCGAGCGTCTCAGCGAGCACGGCTTACCTCCGAGTAGGGGTCAGGGGACCAGTTGGAGCGCTTCCTCGTAACGGTCGATGACGACATCGGCCAGGGTCTCGCAGTCGCCGATCACCTCGGCGCAACGGATGTCGAGATCGGGGTGGCCGGCGCCGTAGGCCAGCGCCTGCGCCCACACGCGCTCCAGCATCCCGCCCGCGAACAGCAGGTACGGGACGACGATCACCCGCTTGGCGCCCAGCCGGCGGCAGCGCTCGAGCCCGCCGGGCACCCCGGGCGGTGTGACCGAGACGAAGGCGGTCTCGACCGTCATGAAGTCGTAGGCGTGCGTCTCCCAGAACAGCCGCGAGACGCGGTGGATCTCGGCGTTGGCCGCCGGGTCGGTGGAGCCCTCGCCGACCAGGACGACCGCGGTCTCTCCCGGCTCGACGTGGAGGGGCAGCTCGATGGCCGCCGAGTCGACGGCGCGCAGCCGCGGCCGGCCGCCGACCAGCTCCAGCGGGCGCAGCTTGGGCATCTCGGTGGCGGCGTCGTTGAGGCGCTCGGCCAGCAGCGCGAGCACGCGGGGGTCGGGCCCCAGCGGGCGGCCGTAGTCGCACATGAGGGTCGGGTGGCGTTCCTGCACCCTGGCCATGGCGGCGGGGAACTCCGCGCCCACCCGGCTGAGGCTCAGCGGCAGCGCCACCAGCCGGTGGTGTCCGCGAGCGACCAGGGAGGCGACGGACTCGCTGACCCGTGGCGTGGCGCGCTCCAGATAGCCTCCGGAGACGTCGGCGGCCCGCTGGTCCAGGCGGCAACGGAGCCTGTGGACGAACCTGCCGAACTCGGCGGAGTCGGCGTCATCGTTCGAGCCCTGCCCGATGAGCAGGAGCGGGGGCTTCATTGAGGGAATCTCCGGTGCGTAGGCAAGACACGCGAGGATAACCGATGCGTGCCGGTTGAAACAGGTCACGCCACACGCGAGGGGGTCGCGTGTACGACGAAGACAGGGTCGGCCGCGGCCAGGCTATGCGATCCGTCCGGCTGAATGGTGAGCTTTGAGGCGATTATCTGCGTGCCCTCGGCACGATAGCCGTGCTCGCGGAGCCGGTCGAGCACCGCGGAGACCCGTTCGACCGTCTTCAGCGCGCAGACCAGCGTGCGCGGCCGGCGGGCGGCGCAGGCCACGATGACGTCGGCCCCGCCCCCGCCGACGAAGACGGCGTCGGGGTCGGGCAGCGGTTCGAGCGCGGGTGGCGCCTGTCCCCTGGCCAGGGCCACTTTGACGCCGTGTTCGAGCACGGTGGCGCGCAGCCGGGCGCAGGCCGCCTCGTCCCGCTCGACGGCCACGACGGCGGCGCCGAGCCGGGCGCACTCGACGGCGATCTCGCCGGAGCCGGCGCCCACGTCCCAGACCAGGTCGCCGAGCCGGGGGCCGAGCTTGGCCAGGATGTACGCCCTGACCTCGGCCGGTATCGAGCTCTCGAACGGCAGCGCCCATTCGGCCGGCCCCGGCTGCGCGCCCGCCACCCAGCCGGGCTCCCTGGCCTGGTGGAGGGGGTCGATGACGAGCACCACGTCGGGGTCCTTCCACGGCCGGGTGGTGGCCTCGCCCATGCGGCTGTGGGTGACCCGCTCGTCGGGTCCGCCGATGTCCTCGCAGACGATCAGCTCGCGCGGGGTCGTCGGAGCCAGCTCGCGGGCGATGTCGCCGGGCCCGACGCCGGGCGCGACCAGCAGGGCCACCTTGGGGTGCGCCCTGCAGGCGTTGACGACCCGGTTGAGCTGGTGCGGGCCGGCCGGGGCGACGACGAGCGCGTCCTCCCAGTTGAGCCCGGCGCAGGCGAAGGCGCGGGTGACGAGCGAGGTGGCGGGGAGTACGTCGGGCTTGAGCCCGTGGGCGCGCAGCCTGCGTACCACGCCGAAGAAGCCGGGATCACCCTCGGCGACGACCACGGCGGCGCCCTGGCCCTGTTCGAAGTGGCTGTCGAGGGTCTGGAGGAGCGACCCGTCGGCCACGACCGAAGCGGTCAGCCTGAGCTGCCCGATGATGGCGTCCGGCCCCACCACGAGCGTCGCCCCGCGCAGCCGCTCGACCGCCCTGGCCGACAGCTCCGATCCGTCCCACCCGACCACTGTGATCATGCGCACCACCGCCTCACCACTAAGGGTGACGGGTGCCGCGGTGTTTCACAAAGGGTACGAACGCCTGTCCGGTGTGCCTGTCCGCACGAACCACCCCGTCCTGTCCGGCCGGACCGGTGAGATCCGTCACGCCAGATCGGCCGGTGTGAGGCTGTAGACGACCAGGTCACGCCCCTGGAGCGCGTTGCGTGCCACGCCCTCGCGGACGAAGCCCGCTTTCTCCGCCACCCGCTGCGAGGCCACGTTGGTGACCGCCGCCCGCAGTTGCAGCCGTCCGAAGCCCTGCGTGACGAACAGCCAGCGGGCGATCGCCAGCACGGCCTCCCCCGCGTACCCCTGGCCGCGGGCCCAGGGCGCGGTCATGTAGCCGACCTCCGCCGATCTGTTGACCCAGTCGGCGTCCCTGAGGTCCACGTTCGCCACGAAACGGCCGCCGGCCAGCTCCTCCACGGCGTAGGCGATCCCCTGTCCCCTGATCCGGATCCGCTCGGCGGCGCCGATGAACGCGCGGGCGTCCGCCACCGTGTAGCCGCGCGGCAGCCCGGTCTCGGCCTGGGTGAGCGGGTCGGCGCCCGTGGCCGCCAGGTCCGCCACGTCGGCCTCGGCCGGCTGTCTGAGCAGCAGCCGCCGGGTACGCAGCTCGGTGCGGGGCAGCGTGTCGCACGGGACGCGGCTGTCGCCGCGCAGCAGGCCGAACATCACCAGATCGTGCGGCCCGTCGTCCTCCATCGCGGCGTCCCGGAGCACGCCTTCCCAGGTGAAGCCCGCTTTCTGTGCGACGCGCAGCGAGGCCAGGTTGTCGAGGTTGGCCGTCAGGTCGATCCTGCGCAGCTCCGTGGTGGCGAACACCCACTCGACCAGCCCGCGTACGGCTTCGGGCGCGAACCCGCGGCCCCGGTAGAGGGGGTGCACGCCGTACCCGACCTCGGTCGTTCCCGCGCCCCACGCGGTCTTGAACAGGCTGATGGCGCCCACGACGCGGTCGTCGGCGTCGGCCATCGCCAGGTGCACGCCCTGCCCGGAGCGGCGCAGCTCGTGCACGCCGGTCTTGAGCCACTGCGCGATGCCCGACACCTTGGCGGGGGTGCCGGGCGGCAGGAACTGGGCACCGGACTGCACGATCGAGCGGATCCGGTCGGCGTCCGAGACGCCGAAAGGCCGGAGCACGAGCCGCGCGGTGGTGATTCTCACACCGGGATCGAACACCCTCGGCAGGGTACACAGCCGCGATGTTTGCCCATGAAAGCGGGGGTAGGTCGCCCTAGAGAGGAGTGAGACCACCATGGAATGTGGCAGCGCCGAACACCTTGACGAGAAGCGCGAGCGCGAGAGGGGCGGCGGCCCCACGCACGCCGAGGGCGCCGAGCTCTTCGAATGGGTCAATGACACCTCTTTCCCCTCATCCAGGGAGGACCTGCTGCGGCACGCCGAGCACCGGCACGCGCCCGACGAGGTGCTGGAGCTGCTGCACTCGCTCCCGGAGCGGCAGTACCACACCATTGGGCAGGCCACGGAGGCGCTTGGGCTCAGCATGGAGAAGCGGAGGTGGTGAGTGGTGCGGCTCGACTTCATCCGGCCGCTCTATGAACGCCGCGGGCCGTACGCCTCGGTCTATCTGAGCACCCTCGCCGGGCGCGACCGCGAGAAGCACTGGCACGACCTGCGCGCCCAGCTCCGCGGCGAGGTGGACCCGGACACGCTCGACGCTCTGGAAGCGGAGGCGGCGGGCTCGGTGGCCGCGCGGGTGATGTTCGCCACCCATGGCGACGTGGTGCTGGCTGAGACGCTCGCCGAGGCGCCGGAGCTGGCCGCGTACAGTCCGCTGCCCCTGGTCACGCCCATGCTGATGCTGCGCGGGGAGAACCTGCCGCACCTGCGGGCCATCGTGGACCATTCGGGCACCGAGCTGACCGTCTTCGGCAGCGGCTCCCCCCGGCGGGCCACCGTGGCACCCACCCCGTGGCCGCTGCACAGGACCAGCTGGGGTGGCTGGTCGCGGAAACGGTTCGAGCGCGACATGGAGGAGACGTGGGAGGAGAGCGCGAAGGCCGTCGCGCACGAGATCGACGAGCAGGTCCGGCGGCTCGGCCTCGAACTCGTCGTGGTGGCCGGCGATCCGAAGTCGCGTTCGCTGGTCTGCGATCATCTCGGTACGAAGTCCGTGGACCGCGTGATGATGGTCGAACACGGCAGCCGCGCCGACCACGAGCAGTTCGCACGAGACGTCGAGACCGCGCTCGACTCCTACCTCGACCGCCGGCGGGCGGAGCTGCTCGACCGCTACCGGGAGACCGGCGGGCCCACCGGGCTGGCCGAGGTCGCGCACGCCCTGCGGGAGGGCAGGGTGCACGCGGTGCTGATGCCGGGCAAGGTGACCAAGCCCATGTGGATCGGCGGCGGAGGCGGCACGCAGCTGGCCACCGCCCCCGAAGAGCTACGCGGCTGGGGGGTGGAGGATCCGGTGCCGGAGCGCGCGGACTCCGCGCTGACCAGAGCCGCGACCATGACGGACGCCGAGCTGTGGTTCAGCCCGGAGATCTCGGACGCGGCGGCGGTCATCAGGTACTGATGATCACTTCCAGCGTCCGCGGCCCGTGTACGCCCTCGACCCGGTTGAGCTCGATGTCGCTGGTGGCCGACGGGCCGCTGATCCAGGTCAGCGGGCGGACCGGGTCGAGCCGGGCGACCGCCTCGGGGACGCCGGCCACGATCTGGTCCGCGCGGACCACGCACAGGTGGTAGTCGGGCACCAGCGTCTGCGCCCGGCGGCCCTGGCCGGGGCCGGAGTCGAGGACGATCGTGCCGGTCTCGGCGACGGCCACCGCGCAGCCGGTGATCACCCCGTCGGCGGCGTCCAGCTCGGCCACGGAGCCGCCCGCGACGGCGCCGGGCACCTGCCACTCCGGCGGCAGCCCGTCGGGCACGACCATCCGGCGGCCGGCCACCAGCTCGGCCACCTTGCCGGGCACCTCGGCCGCGGGCAGCACGTGCACGACGGCGCGGTAGTCGTCCACCCGCTCGGCGAACAGCCCCACGAGGTCTTCTACCTGCGTGGCCGTACGGTAGCCGCGCGGGATCGTCACCTCGGGGGCGCCTGCCACGGCTCGGCGGACCCTGGCCAGGATCTCGTCACGCGCGCTCATTCCGCTCCCACCAGTCTCTGAATGATTCTTCCGGGATCTCCGGCAGGTCCCGGGTGTCGGTCCAGGCCGACAGGGGGCCCGGCAGGCGTTTCGGCACCACCTTGCGGAAGCGGGTGGCCAGGCGTTGCGCCTTCGCCAGCCGTACCTCGTCGTTGAGTATCCAGCCCGCGACGCGCATGCCCGCCCGCTCGGCCGGCGCGTGGTGGACCTTGGCGCGCAGGTCCACGAGCACCTCGGGGATGTCGATCGCGACCGGGCACACCTCGTAGCAGGCGCCGCAGAGGCTGGAGGCGTACGGCAGCGAGGCGTCCAGCTCCGACGACATGCCCCTGAGCTGCGGGGTGAGGATCGCGCCGATCGGGCCCGGGTAGACCGAGCCGTAGGCGTGGCCGCCCGCGCGCTCGTAGACCGGGCAGACGTTCAGGCAGGCCGAGCAGCGGATGCAGCGCAGCGCCTGGCGGCCCACCTCGTCGGCGAGCACGTTCGTGCGGCCGTTGTCGAGGAGCACCAGATGGAAGTCCTGGCCCTCGGCCGAGCCGGTCCACATGCTGGTGTAGGGGTTCATGCGCTCGCCGGTGGAGCTGCGCGGCAGCAGCTGCAGGAAGACCTCGAGGTCGCGCCAGGAGGGCAGCAGCTTCTCGATGCCGACCACGCTGATCAGGGTCTCCGGCAGCGTAAGGCACATCCGGCCGTTGCCCTCGGACTCCAGCACCACCAGCGTGCCGGTCTCGGCGATCATGAAGTTGGCGCCCGAGACGGCGACCTTGCTCTTGAGGAAGCGTTCGCGCAGGTGCAGCCGGGCGGCCTCGGCCAGCGCGCGCGGCTCGTCGGTGAGGTCCGCCGGGACCGGGCGCATCTTGTCGAGGAAGATCTCGCGGATCTCGGCCCGGTTGCGGTGGATCGCGGGCACCAGGATGTGGCTCGGGAAGTCGTCGCCGAGCTGCACGATCAGCTCGGCCAGGTCGGTCTCGTAGGCGGTGATGCCCTGGGCGGCCAGCGCGTCGTTGAGCCCGATCTCCTGGGTGGCCATCGACTTGACCTTGACCACCTCGCTCTCGCCCGTGGCCTGGATCAGCCGGGTGACGATGCGGTTGGCCTCGTCGGCGTCGCGGGCCCAGTGGACGTGGCCGCCCGCCCTGGTCACGGCCTCCTCCAGCTGGAGGAGGTAGCGGTCGAGGTGGCGTAGGGTGTCGTCCTTGATCGCCTTGCCGGCCGCGCGGAGCTCCTGCCAGTCGGGGAGCTCGCCGACGACGTTCGCGCGCTTGCCGCGGATGGTGTGCGTGGCCTTGCGGAGGTTGTAGCGGAGCTGAGAGTTCTGTACGGCCTCCGCCGCATTTTTCGGGAAATTTCCTGGCATGCCGAGGAATGTCGCGCTCATTGGGCACCGCCCTCTTCCGTGGAGGCGAGGATCTCGGCGAGATGCATGACCCGGACACCGGTCCGCTGACGGCCGAGCGTGCCGCCGATGTGCATCAGGCACGAGTTGTCGGCCGCGCACAGCACCTCCGCGCCCGTGTCGAGCACGCTGCGCGCCTTGTCGGCGCCCATGGCGGCGGAGACGGCCGGGTTCTTGACCGAGAAGGTGCCGCCGAAGCCGCAGCACTCCTCGGCCGCCGGGAGCGGGACCAGCTCCAGACCCCGGACGTTCTGGAGGAGCCTGGTCGGACGGTCGCCGAGGTGGAGCCCGCGCAGCGAGTGACACGTCGGGTGATATGTCACTCGATGTGGGAAATATGCGCCTACGTCGTCGACTTTGAGGACGTCGAGCAGGAACTCGGACAGCTCGTAGACCTTGGGCGCGACCTCGGCGATCGCCGCCGCTCCCCTGCTCCCCTGCCGGACCAGCTTGGGATACTGCTCGCGCACCATGGCGGCGCACGATCCGGACGGCGCGACGACCGCGTCGTACCCGGCGAACACCTCGGTGAAGCGGCGCGCCAGCCGTACTCCCTCGTCGCGGTAGCCCGTGTTGACGTGCATCTGGCCGCAGCACGTCTGGGCGGTGGGAAAGTCCACCTCGCAGCCGAGCCTGCGCAGGAGCGACACGACGGCCTTGCCGGTGCCGGGGAAGAGCGTGTCGTTCACGCACGTGATGAACAGGGCGACTCGCACGGCTCTCCTTCCGATGTATGGTCTGACCACAGTATGGTCTGACCATATCGAAGCCGCACGAGGGGGACAATGGTGGCCGACTGGCAGCCCGTCCGGCGGACCCGTACGTTCGAGGACGTCATCGCACAGATCGAACGGCGCATCGCCGAGGACGGTCTCAAGGCGGGCGACCGGCTGCCCGCCGAGCGCAGCCTCGCCGAGCAGCTGGGGGTCAGCCGCTCGTCGGTACGGGAGGCCATGCGCGTGCTGGAGACGCTCGGCGTGGTGTCATCGCAGGTGGGGCGGGGTCCGGATGCCGGGGCGGTGCTGACCTCCCGCCCCGACACGGCGCTCACCGATCTGCTCCGGCTGCATCTGGGACTGGCCAGCCTGGAGCTGCGCGAGGTGATCGACACCCGGCTGATGATCGAACGCTGGGCGGCGGCCCGCGCCGCCTCGGCCGGATCCGACACCTCCGGCCTCGCCACGGCCCTGGCGGGCATGGACGCGGCGACGTCGGCCGAGGAGTTCGTCGAGCACGACACCGCCTTCCACTGCGCGCTGGCCGACGCGTCGGGGAACCGGCTGATCGCGGCCATCATGCGGTCGCTGCGCGACTCGATGAGACGCTACGCGGTGGAGGCGGTGACGCGGCTCGGCGACACGTCCGTGCTGCGCGCCGACCACGAACGCATCCTCGCGGCCGTACGGGCGGGCGATCCCGACGAGGCCGCGAACGCGGTCGCCGAGCACCTCGCCCACGCCTACCCCTCCCTTAGCTGAAAGCGGCCCGGTGGTCCTGGACCCAGGACTCGTAGGAGGTGGCCGGGCGGCCCAGCACCGACTGGACGTCGTCCGAGAGATGCGGCCAGCCCACCTCCTTGAGCATGGTCCAGCCCGTCGCCGCGACCGCGACCAGGCTCGGATCGGCGCCCGAGGCGAGCATCTGCTCCTTGGCCGCCTCGATGGGGATCTCGGCGGTCTCCAGGGGGCGGCCGAGCACCTTGGCCAGGATCGCCACCTGGTCGGGGACGCTGAGCAGTTCCGGGCCCGTGAGGTCGTAGGTGCGCGAGTCGTGCGCGCTCGTCGTGAGAGCGGCCACCGCCACGGCCGCGACGTCGCGCGGGTCGATGATGGGCTGCGTGCCGTCGCCGGTGAAGTTGGGGATCGGGCCGCCCGACCTGACGGCTTCCGCCCAGCCCAGCGAGTTGGAGGCGAAGCCGGCCGGGCGCAGCATGGTCCACGACATGCCGCTCGCCTTGATGGCCTCCTCGCCCGGCACGTGCCACGACCTGACATCGCCGGGATCGTCGGAGTCGCCCGTGCCGATGGCCGAGAGCTTCACCACCTTCTTGACGCCCGCCGCCACGGCCGCCTCGATCATGGCCTGGTCGTGCTCCTTCAGCCGCCCGCCGAATCCGGTCAGCAGGAGGGCGGCCGACACGCCCTCGAACGCCCGCCGCAGCGATCGCGGGTCTTCGAAGTCGGCCTGGACGGCTTCGCCGCCGGGCGCGCGGGACAGGTCCCGGGTCATCGACCGTACGGCCTCGCCGCGCTCGATGAGCAGGCGGGCGGTCTGACTGCCTATGGTGCCCGTGGCACCGGTGATCAGAATCATGTCAGCCAGGCTGACAGCGCACCTGGCGCCGCTTATAGGAAGAATCGGCACTATGGATGGAGCACTCCTGGGAACCCGGCGGATTCACGTACGGGAGCCCGACACCACGCCGACGGTGGCCTTCCGCACGGTGGACGGGGCTGGGCGGCTGTATGTTCTGGGGCCGCGTACGCGGGCGTCGTACCTGGTCCCCAAGGACGTGCCGCACTGCGTCACGGTGCGGCTGCGCCCGGGGACCGCCCGGCCGCTGCTCGGGGTGCCGCTGAGCGAGCTCGTGGACCAGGTCGTCCCGCTCCGGGACCTTTGGGGGGTACGGGCGGACCGGCTGGCCGAAGAGCTGACGGGCATGGTGACGGAAAGTGACTGGGCGGAGCGGGTGATGGCGCGCCTGGAGGCGGCCTTCCTTGACCGGCTGGCCGCGCAGTCGCCCGCCGACCTGGACCGCGCCGGCCTGGTGGGCGCGGCGGCGGCGCTGCTCTCGGCCGGGGCGGCGCTCGACCGTGGCGACCTGGTGGGTGTCGCGGCGGCGCCTCCGGTGGTCGCGGTGGCCAGGGAGTTGGGGGTGAGTGAGCGGCACCTGCGCAACCTGTTCACGGGCGGCGTCGGTGTCCCGCCCAAGCGGTTCGCCCGGATCAGCCGGGTCCGTGGTGTGCTGGCCAGGGTGTGTCGCGAAGAGGGCGCTTCGCTGGCCGCCGAGGCGGGCTACTACGACCAGTCGCACATGACGGCGGAGTTCCGTGCGGTGATGGGCGTGCCCCCGAGCGCCTACCGGGCGGGCCGCCTGCCGGTCCCCGCCGCCTGCTCAGCCGGCTGAGTCGGCTTCCAGGCATTCGGCGCCCGAGCAGGAGTGCATCCTCGACAGCCGTTCCTGGAGCTGCAGCACCAGTCCCGGGTCCGCGAACCGGGCAAGGTTGTGCAGCTCGTAGGGATCTCGGGTGAGGTCGTACAGCTGTATCTCGCCGGTGACGTATCTCACATAGGTATGCGTCTCCGTACGCAATGCCTCATAGGCCGGCACCGGCGTCTGCGCGGCCGACGACCGGTTGGCCGGTCGGCTGAACTCGACCAGGACGTTCCGCCGCCACGGCGACGGGTGCTTCCCCTCCAACAGTGGCACCAGCGACCGTCCCTCGGCGAACGGCGGCACCGCCGCCCCGCCGAGCGCGGCGAACGTGGGCGCCAGATCCACCGTCGCCGTCATCTCGTTGATCTTCGAGCCCGGCTCGATGCCCGGCCCGCGCACCACCAGCGGGACATGGATGGCCTCCTCGAACGGGGTGGTCTTGCCCTGTGGGAGGCGATGCGTCCCCAGGTGGAAGCCGTTGTCGGAGGTGAAGAAGATGTAGGTGTTGTCGAGCTTGCCGGAGTCGCGGAGGGTGGTGATCACCGAGTTGACGAGGTCGTCGACACCGAGCATGGCCCGCAGCCTCCTGCGGTAGCGCTCGTCGACCTCGTCGATGCCCTCCGGCGAGATCAGCGGCCTCGATCGCAGCCACTCCGGCTCCTCCGACACGTCCGCCTGGTTGAACGACGGCGTGCGCGGCGCCTGCGACCAGGGGAACGCGTCCATGTTGCGGACGGCGGGATTGGCCGGGTTGTGCGGCGCGATGGGGGCGAGATAGAGGAAGAACGGCTCCGAGCCGGCGGTGATGAAGTCTCTGGCCTTGGCCGCCAGCACGTCGGACAGGTAGTCCTGCTCGCCCCAGCCGTAGTCGACCAGGTTGCCGTTCTCGTTGAGGCGGTAGCCGTACTCCTGATAGAGGTTGCGCACGGGCACGTCCCACTCGTGCCAGCCGGGCGGCACGTACGTCTGCGTGGCGGTGCCGCCCGGATAGTGGTTGAGGAACTTGCCCATCAGCGCCGTGCGGTAGCCGACCTGCTGCATCCAGGTGCCGATCGTGGACTGTTCCAGACCCAGGGTGTGGAAGCGGTCGAAGCCGCCTTCCGGCGCGGTGTTGGTCAGCACGCCGTGACTGTGGACGTACTGGGAGCGCAGGATCGTCGTGCGCGACGGGCAGCACCATGAGTTGGACACGAAGAACCGCTCGAACGAGGCGCCTTGCTGCACCAGCTGCTGGTCTATCGCGGGAAAGTAGGAGAGCGGCCCGTTCTCCAGATCGTCCGCCATCACCATGACGATGTTCGGCCGGCTCGCCCCGGAGGCCACCGCCGGACGAATCACCGGCAGTGCGCCTGCCGAAAGAATCAGCACTGCGCAAGCGAGTCGACACAGAACGTTAACCACGAGGAGGATTTCCCCGGAAGATCATGCATTGACACCCGGCTCTGCCGCGGCCGTAATAGAACTAAATTCCGGAGGTGTCACATGAAGCTCGGCTTGCAGCTTGGCTACTGGCAGCGAAACGCGGACGACGCGACCGAAACCGTCCTGACGGCCGAGCGGCTCGGCTATGACTCGATATGGACCGCCGAGGCGTACGGCAGCGACGTCTTCACCCCGCTGGCCTGGTACGGCGCGCGGACCTCGCGCATCAAGCTCGGCACGTCGATCGCCCAGATGTCGGCCAGACCGCCCGTCACCACGGCGATGACCGCGATGACGCTCGACCATCTCACGGGCGGGCGGTTACTGCTCGGCATCGGCGCCTCGGGCCCCCAGGTGGTCGAGGGCTGGTACGGCCAGCCGTTCGCCAAGCCGCTGACCAGGACCCGCGAGTACGTGGACATCATGCGCCAGGTCTGGCGCCGCGAAGAGCCGGTGACCAGCGACGGACCGCACTACCCGCTCCCCCTGGCGGACGGGCTGGGCAAACCGCTCAAGCTCATCACCCACCCGCTGCGGCCCGACATCCCCCTCTATCTCGGGGCGGAAGGACCCAAGAACGTGGCCCTGGCCGCCGAGCTCGGCCAGGGCTGGCTCCCGCTGTTCGCCTTCCCGTCCAAGATCGAGGAGATGTACGGCGAGGCGCTGTCGGGCGCCGCGCCGGGCTTCGACGTCGCGGCCATGGTCATGGTGGTGATCTCCGACGACGTACGGGCCGCGCTGGACGGCGTGAAGATGATGCTCACGCTGTACATCGGCGGCATGGGCGCCAAGCACCGCAACTTCCACGCCGACATCATCGGCCGGATGGGGTTCGCCGAGGCCGCCGAGCGCATCCAGGCGCTGTACCTGGCCGGGAAGAAGGATGAGGCGTTCCAGGCGATCCCGGACGAGCTGGCCGACGGCATCTCGCTTGTCGGGCCGCCTGGGCGGATCAAGGAACGCCTCGAACTCTGGCGCCAGAGCCCGGTCACCAGCCTGCTGGTGATGGGGCCGAGGGACGAGCGGTCACTGACGATCATCCGCGACCTCGTTCTGAACTGACGGCTGGCGACCATCGACCGCCTGGAGTCCTGTGACGGTCCGTGGTGGCTGGGGCCCTTTGGAGGGATACCCCCTCCGGGGAGTGGGAGAAGACGGTCCGTCGTGGCTGGAAGCCCCCTCCGGGGAGCGAAGGACGGCGAATGTCGCGCTAGTCGGGGCGGGGAGCTGGGTCGGTGGTGACCGAGTTGAGCAGGGGTCTGCTCAGGGCCCCTGCTCCGATCACGCCGGCGAAGCCGAGTCCGACGCAGATCAGCAGTGTGATCACCCCGGTCGAGTTCACCGCGCCGATCATGAAGGGTGTCGCGCAGAACGCCCCGACCAGGATCGCGCCGCCGCCCATCACCGTGAGCGGGATGAGCGTCTCGGCCCTGCGTGCCTTGTCGAGCACCTCCAGCGGCGTGCCCGCCAGGCGCAGCAGCCCGTACGTCTGGCGGCGGTCCAGGATCGACGACGCGGCCGTGATCCCGGCGCTGGCGATGGCGACCAGGAACGACACCGACAGGACGACCACCGTGCCCGCGCGGATGTCGGCCAGGATCTGGACGCCGAAGTGCCCGTCGTCGGCGTCCGTGGTGGGCGTGTGCCCGGGAACCAGCCCGGCCAGCGCCGTACGGGCCCGGTCGATGGTCGCGGCATCGGCCGAGGTGCCGAGAGCGACGGCGACGACCTTCTTCACCGGCTTCACCGTGGCCGTGATCCCCGCCTCCTTCAGCCGGGTACGCGCCTGCTCGGCCACGGCGGCCGCCTGATCCGCCGGGACGGCTACCTGGAGCTGCCCCGTAACGCCGGTGCTGTTGAAGGCGCCCGGACTGAGCAGGCAGAGGAACCCGGCGACGAAGCCGGTCATGGCCACCCCGCTCACCGTGCGCCACGCGGAGCGCGGATCGTCCACCAGCCGCCGGCCCGCCAGCAGCCGGGCGGACCGGTTCGCCCGCCTGGCCGTGACGCGTCCGATGATCCCGACCACCCACGGGCCGACCAGGTTGACACAGAGGAAGGCCAGGCCGATCACCACCGCGATGGGACCCACGGCGTTGCCCCGGCTCAGCAGCGGAACGGCGGCGAGCACCGCGAGCAGGGCGACGACCCTGACGAAGCGCATGGCGGGAGGCGTCTCCCGCTTGGCCACCCCGAGCGGGCTGACCACGACCCGCCGCAGCCCCACCACGGCCGAGAGCCCCACCAGCAGCGGGACCGCGATCAGCAGCCCGCCCAGGACCAGCGGGCTCGGCCACAGGTCGGAGACGAACCACGGCCCGCCACCGATCTGGATCCCGGCCAGCAGCGGCGCCGCCAGGGCGTAGGCGAGCGTGCCCGTGACCGCCCCCGCGAAGGCCACGATCATCGCCTCGGCCACGGTCATCCCGACCACCTGGCCGGGCGTGGCGCCGACCAGCCTGAGCGTGGCCAGGCGCTGGTCCCTCCTGGCCACGGTGAGCCGGGCCGCCGCGCCCCCGAACACCAGCAGCGGCACGACCATGAGCACCCCGGCGATCAGCGCCAGCACCTGGTAGGCCTCGGCGTCCTCCGTCGGCTCCCCCACCAGGCTCGCCACCTTCACCGGGGGTTTGGCGATGATCCAGTCGTCGCTCCGCTGCGCGGTCAGCTCGGGCGCGTCCGGCTTGTGGCCGACGACCGCGACCAGCTCGCCCGGATAGAGCAGCGCCTCCTCACCGAGTACGCCCTTGGTGCCCGGGAAGCGGGCGGCGAGCTGGTCGGCGGGCAACTGCTCGGCCAGCTCTTTCAGCGCCGGGGAGAGCCAGACCTCGCCGGGCGCGGGGAAGCGGGCCAGGCCGGGCGGCGGCGCGGGCGCCTCCGCGCCGAGCGCCGCCAGGTCGACGACGGTGATGTCCTTGTCGCGGACGAAGTCATGACGGGACGCCTCGATCGCCACGGCCCTGCCTTTGTCCTTAACGCCCGTAGTCTGGACGGGGTTGCGCCAGGCGCTCCGGTCGGCCCTGGCCTCGAAGGCGTAGTTGGCGGCCACCGCGAACAGCAGCAGCGCCATGGAGACGGCCACGGCCCCCAGGGTCAGCCAGGTGCCCAGCAGGCCCTTGCGCCCACCGCCCTTGAGCAGCCGCCAGGTCAGGTCCAGGTTCACGCGCGTACCCCGCCCGCGAGGAGGTGGCCGTCGCGGACCTCGACCGTGCGGTCGCACCAGCCGGCCACGTTGGGGTCGTGGGTCACCACGATCAGGCAGGCGCCGTTGTGCTTGGTCGCCTCGACCAGCAGCCGCATCGTCTCCTGGCCGGTCGTCTGGTCGAGCGCGCCGGTCGGCTCGTCGGCGAAGACCACCGCGGGCTTGGTGACCAGCGCCCTGGCGATGGCGACGCGCTGCGCCTGACCGCCCGACAGCTCGCCGGGCCGCCGGGTCTCCATGCCGTGCAGGCCGAGGGGCCCGAACCAGTCGCGGGCCTGCCGTACGGCCTGCGCCCTCGGTACGTCGCCGAGCATCAGCGGCAGGGCCACGTTCTCCTCGGCGGGCAGCTCGGGCAGCAGCTGGCCGAACTGGAAGACGAAGCCGAAGCGGGTACGGCGCAGCGCGCTGCGGCCGCGCTCACGCATGTTGTCGATGCGCTGGCCGAGCAGGTGCACCTCGCCGGAGTCGGGCTTCATGATGCCGGCCAGGCAGTGCAGCAGGGTTGATTTGCCGGAGCCGCTCGGGCCCATGATCGCCACGGCCTCCCCGGCGCGGACCGCGAGGTCCACTCCGCCCAGGGCTACCGTCTGCCCGAACCGCTTGGCCAGGGCTCGTCCAACAAGCACGTCGTTCATGGTGTCGAGCCTCCCGCCGGGGAGGGGCCCGGCGGATCAGCCGGACGTCCGGTTCCCCATCGGCCGAACGGCTGATCCTGGAGTTGCCGACGCGGGCCGGCCCCAGGGTTGGCAGCGCGAGCTGATCCCAGAGTTGCGAGCGCGGGCTGATCCCAGATTCGGCGGCGCCGGCTGATCCTAGAGTTGTGGGCGTGACTATTCGCGTGCTCATCGCCGACGATCAACAGCTTGTACGTACCGGATTTCAGATGATTTTGGATGCGCAACCGGACATGGAGGTCGTGGCGGCGGTCGCCGACGGCGCGGAGGCGGTGTCCGAGGCCCGGCGGCTCAGGCCGGACGTCTGCCTGCTCGACATCCGGATGCCCAAGCTGGACGGCATCGAGGTGACCCGCGCCCTGGCCGGTCCCGGCGTCGAGAACCCCATGCGGGTCGTCATCGTCACCACCTTCGACCTGGACGAGTACGTCTACGGCGCGCTGCGGGCGGGAGCCCTCGGGTTCCTGCTCAAGGACAGCGGGCCCACCCTGCTGATCGAGGCGGTCAAAGCGGCGGCGAGCGGTGATTCGCTAGTGTCGCCCTCGGTGACGGTACGGCTGCTGCAGCACCTGGCCCAGCCCAAGGTCCGCGTCCCCGTCCCGCTGACCGACCCGCTGACTGACCGCGAGCTGGACGTCGTACGGCTGGTGGCGCGGGGCCGGACGAACCAGGAAGTGGCCGGCGAGCTATTTGTCTCACTTTCGACGGTTAAGACCCATCTTGGGAGTATTCAACGGAAGCTCCGTGTCCGTAATCGGGTGGGAATCGCAGCTTGGGCGTGGGAATCCGGTGTCGTCGGATGATAAATGGCGTCAGCTGATTAACAAGGAGCTTGGCGGGATAGAAGTGAAGCAGAACCTCAGCGCATGGCCCGGGGGGAGAACAACGTGCGCTACGCCCAGGCACCGCCCACTAGGGCCGCTTCTGTCGTCTATGTGACCCTTGCCGCACAGGTCCTCTCCCTGGGCGCTCTCGTGATCTTCGAACAGGCCCGCGGGCGTCGCCTCGCCACCCAGCTCGCGGCGTTCGGCGGCCGCCCGCACGGCGCCGACGCCCAGGCGGTGGTCGGGGCCGTGACGGTGTTCGCGGTGCTGATGATGCTGGTCGCGGGCACGGCGATCGCCGCCGCCGCGGCCTACGTCACCTGGCTCGTCCGGGCCCGACAGGCCAATGACCGCTCGGCCCCCACGGGTCCGGTGGCCACCGCCTGGCTGATCCCCGGCGTCAACCTGATCGCGCCGCCGCTCCTGCTGGACCAGGTGTGGCGCGGCGCCCGCCCGCCCAACGACCGGCGGCCCCGCTGGCTCGCCCTGCTGGCCGCCTGGTGGCTGACCTGGCTCGCCATGCTCGCCCTGGTGACCGTCCGCCTCCCGCTCGGCTCCTCATCGGGTGACCTGACGGGCATCGGCCTCCCGGAGCTGGCCTGCGCGACGGTGTCCGCCCTGCTGTGCGCGGCCACGGTCCGCGACATCACCCGCATCCAGTGCTCCCATTCCCGCGCCCACAGCCGGGGCCGGGCCCGCCTCCGCACCGCGGGCACGGTAACCCAACTCCCCACACCACCCACGGAGCCCACCCCGCTCGAACAGACAGGTTGAGAGCCGGAGCCTCATGCCAAGCCATGGCCCCGGAGACGGCTGAGAAGACGCCGTAACGGCGGCCGGCCACGTGCCGGTCAGCGGGCGTCTTCCTGGAGGCCCCTGGCCACGGTCGGCGGGTGGCGGTGGGGGCGGCTGTGCCGTAAAGAAAAAAGTGGTGGAAGGATCACGCCGCGCCAGGACCCGAGCTCCCCTGACCAGGCCGGAATCACGCCGCGTCAAGACCCGAACTTCCCTGGCTGAGGCCGGAATCACGCCGCACTAGGCCCTGAACTCCCCTGGCTGGCGTGCCAGAGGCGGCGGGTGGGCGGCGCGACCACCGGCCCCAGGTCCGCGTACGGGGACAGGCGGAAGCCGTTGGCGTACTCGATGCGGCGCCCGCCCACCCCGCCCGCGTCCTCGGGCGCCTGGTCGAGCAGCGCCCTGACCGCCTCGATCCCGCTCGATCGCCACAAGGCGTCGAGGTCGACCAGGTTCCAGCAGTCCACCGCGCGCATCGAGATCGCCCGCGTCCCCGTACGCCGGACCACGCCCCGCGCCACCATCAGCCACGACCCGAACACCGTCGCCGCGCACCGCCCCTGCACCGACTCGAAGAACGTCAGGTCGATCGGCCCCGTCGAGTCGTCCAGCGTGGTGAAGATGACGCGCTGCCCCGAGCGTACGGCGGGCGTCTGGGTGGCCACCTTGACCCCGGCGACCAGCACCTCGGCCCCGTTGCGCAGGGTCAGCAGGTCCTTGGAGCGCACCACCCCGATCGCGTCGAGCAGTTCGTCGTGGAAGCTGATGACGTGGCGGCTGATGTCGATGCCCAGGATCTCCAGCTCGGCCTCCACCATCTCGCTCTCGGTCATCTCGGGCAGTTCGCCGGGTGCGATGTGCTCGGCGAAGCCCAGCGGGAGCTGCACCGCCGCTTCCTCGTGCCTGGGAACAAGACGAGCGGCGGGCGGGGTGTAGCGCTTGGACTTCGCGGCGGACGGCTTGACGCCCGATGTGGAGGCCCGTTCGAGGACGCCGACCTGGGCGATCAGGTCGCGGCGGGTCAGCCGCCCCGGCCGCCAGCGCGCTCCGCCCGGATGCAGGTCGTGCAGGTCGTCGAGACCGCCCACCTGGACGATCCGCTCGATGACCGGCCGCGACGGGCGGGCGCGGTCCCAGAAGTCGGCGATCGAGGTGTACGGCTGGCCGGCCACCATGCGCCCCACCTCCGCCTCGCTCACCCCCTTGATCGCGGAGAACGGCACGCGCAGCGCGTAGCCCTTCCCGATCTCCCCGATCCGGAAGTCGCCCGGCTCGATCCTGAGCCGCACCCGTGGGCCGAGGCGCTCCACCCGCCAGTCCTTGCCGGACCTGTTCACATCGAGCGGCAGGATCTCCACCCCGCACTGCCGCGCCTCGTCGATGATCACGCGTTGCGGGTACATGCCGGGCTCATGCGTGAGCACCCCGGCGAAGAACGCGGCCGCGTGGTGCCGCTTGAGCCAGGCCGACTGGTAGGTGGGCAGCGCGAACGCCGCCGCGTGCGCCTTGCAGAACCCGAATGCCCCGAACGCGTCGAGCACCTTCCACGCCTTGTCCACGGCCGCGTCGCCGAACCCGTTGGACCTGGCCAGCGGCACGAAGTGCTTGCGCACCCGCTCGCGCCCCTCCGGCGAGGCCAGCGTGCGCCGCAGCGACTCGGCGAAGGACAGGTCGCGGCCCGTCATCACCTCGATGATCTTGAGTACCTGCTCGTGGAAGACCACGACGCCGTGCGTCTCCTTCAGCGCGCCGCGCAGCCGCTCGTGCGGATAGTGCGGCTTGCGCCACCCATGTCTGGCCTCCAGGTAGGGGGTGACCATGTCGGAGTTCACCGGTCCCGGCCGGAACAGCGAGATGTCCACGATCAGGTCGTGCATCTTGCGCGGCTCCAGCTTGGCGACCAGCTCGCGCTGGCCGGGCGACTCGATCTGGAAGCAGCCGAGCGTACGGCTGGCGCAGATCATGTCGTAGGTGGCCTGGTCGTCGTGGGGCACGTACTCGACGCCGGGCTCCGAGCCGTGCTGGGTGTCGAGCTCGACCACGACGTCGTCCACCCGCTGGATCTCGCTCAGCGTGTAGGCCATCGCCGACTGCATCCGTACGCCCAGCACGTCGAGCTTGAGCAGCCCGGCCTCCTCCACGTCGTCCTTGTCGAACTGCGACATCGGGAACTCCAGCAGGCTCCGCTCCACCGGCGTCCTGTCCCGCAGCTCCGCGTTGCCGATGAGCACCCCGCACGGGTGCAGCGCGATGTGCCTGGGCAGCCCGTCGAGCCGCTCCGCCAGCCGGAACACCCGCTCCAGCCCGGCCTCGCCGAGCCGGCTGTCGCGCAGCTCGGGCAGGTCGTTCAGCGACGCGGTGATCTGCTTGGCCCTGATGTGCGGGAACGCCTTGGCGATCGCGTCGATCTCGTACGGCGGCAGCCCCATGGCCCCCGCCACGTCCCGGATCGCGCTGCGCGCCCGATAGGTCTCCATCATCGAGACGCAGGCCACCCGCGACTCGCCGTACCTGTCGAAGATGGCCTTGTAGCAGTCGAGCCGGCGCGCGGACTCCACGTCCACGTCGATGTCGGGCAGCCCGATGCGGCCGTCGGACAGGAAGCGCTCCATGAGCAGGCCGTGTTCGAGCGGGTTCACCTCGCCGATGCCGATGAGGTAGTTGACCAGGCTGCCCGCTCCCGAGCCGCGGATCGCGCAGCGGATGCCCATGCCGCGGATCATGTCGGTGATGCCAGCCACGGCTATGAAATATCCGGACAGACGTTTGCGCTCGATGACGTCCATCTCGGCCCGCAGGCGGTCCCTGGCGTCGGCGGAGCGATCCAGCCCGCGCGAGATCAGCCCGTCCTCGACGCGGTGGCGCAGCAGCGGCACCGGGTCGCGGCCGACCTCGGGCAGGTGCAGGTTCGGCGGGTCGTGCTTCAGCGCGAGCAGGTCCACCGGGTTGATCGCGCACGCCTCGGCCAGCGTGCGGGTGGCGTGCAGGAGACGGCCGATCCGGTCGGGGTCGGCCCCGCAGATCTTGGCCGCCACCTGCCACATCTCCTTGGTGCCCTTGAGGTAGGCGTGCGAGGTGGTGCGCTCCAGGTGGCGCGGGTGCAGCGGTACGAGCTGCCGCGCCGCGTCGAGCACGTCGCCCACCTGGTGGTCGGCGGGGTCCAGGTATCTGACGGCATTGGTGAGCACGGCCGGCACGCCCCGGGACTCGGCCAGGGCGAGCATCCGGACGGCGGTGGTGGCGTCGCGGAAGCCGTACTGGTCGACCAGCTCGATCGCCACGCCCGGCACGGTGGCCAGCCACAGGTCGAGCAGCGCCCTGGCGTGCTCGTCACGCCGCTCGGCCACGGCGCGGCCCACGTCGGAACGCGGCCCGAGCAGCACCGTCAGCCCGCCCCCGGCCACGGAGGCGATCAGGTCGCGCGTCGCCTCGGGCGCGCCGCGCTCGCCCGCGTAGTGGGCGGCCGTGACCAGGCGCACCAACGAGGACCAGCCGCCCGCCCTGGCCAGCACCGTGACCCGGTCCTGAGCCCCCGGCCCGGTCCTGGTCCGCCCCCGGCCGCCCGGCCCGGCGCCGCCGTGCACGCCTGGGCGCGCTACGGAACCCGCCAGCGCGAAGTTGACCCCGAACACCGAGGCGATCCGGGCCTCCGCGCACGCCTGGGCGTGCTTGATCGCGCCATAGAGACCGTCGCGGTCGGTCAGCGCAAGGATGTCCATCCCGTCCTCGGCCGCCCGGCGTACCAGCGCCTGCGGAAAGGCGGTGCCGTAGCGCATCGAGTAGGCGGAGCTCACGTTCAGGTGAGGGAACGGCGGCGCCATCAGTCCCACGCCCGCAGGAGCAGCCACCCGCCACTGGCGGTGTCGAACCGCAACTCGTAGGACCCGAGCTCGCGTCCCGGGCTGGCCTCCACCCGCCAGAACTGCCGCTCACCGGGATCGTTCTCGTCGATCTTCCACCACTCGCGGGCCACCACCCACTGGTCGAGGACCCGGCGGACGAGATAGAGGCGGTCGCGCCAGACGAACTGGGTCGGCTGCCCGTCCCGGGTCCACACCTCAATCGGATCGCCATAGAGTCTGCTCAAGATGCTTCTCCCCGCGGCTCTGGTGCCTATGCTGAGCCACCCGGGGGAAGGCGGGCGCTTATGTCTCGAACATATGTTCTTACGCCCCGAAACGCAAGTCGCCTGCCTGCCGCACCAGAGGGTTGGCGTCGATCGAGTTGCGGATGCTGAAGACCACGCTGCCCGCCCGGTAGCGGTCGTCCGACCACTCCACCGGCCTGCCCTCGTGCGTGGTGGTGATGCGGCGCTGGCGAAGCAGCGGGCTGCCGCGCCGTACGCCGAGCAGACCGGCGTCCTGGACGCCCGCGGAGACGGCGTCGATGAGGTGCTCGCCGTAGGCGAAGACCAGCCCGATCGAGTCGTACAGCGCCTCGGTGACCGACTCGCAGCCGGGCGCGAGCCCTTCGACGGCGGCGGCCACCCATCCCGCGTACACCGTCCGCTCGACCAGGACGGGCTCGCCCTCCAGTGTGCGCAGCCGGAGCACGTCGAGCACCTCCTCGGTGCCGAGCCTGGCGGCCTCGGCGGGGCCGGCCGCCCGGCGCTTCTGGGCGATCACCTGGCCGCCGTAGCGGTAGCCGTTGGCGCGCGCCCACTGCGCGAAGCTGTGCAGCTCGGCGAAGCTCTGGCTGCGTACCTTGCCCAGCACGATGCGCCTGGCCCCCTGCCGGGAGCCGACGATCCCCTCGGCGACCAGCACCGCGACCGCCTGGCGTACGGTGCCGCGGGCGGCGCGGTAGCGCGCGGCCAGCTCCGCCTCCGTGGGCAACTGCGAGCCGATCGGATGTACGCCGGTGAGTATGTCGTCCCGCAGCTCATCGGCGATCCGTTCATAACGCGCAACCATCCGCGACCTTCCGCATTCATGAAAGAGCAATCTTCATGGGACTTACTTGTGCTGGCTTGTTTGTACAAGTTCCCTTAAATTCTTTCCACACCCCCCGGAGAGTGGAGCCGACGTGTTCACACCTCACATCCGTGCGGCAGGCGTCATCGCAGCCCTTGCCGTAGCCACGGCGGCGTGTGGCGCCGCCCCTGGCACACAGGAGACCAAGGCGTCAGAGGGCGGGGTGAACGCGAAGACCGCCACCTCCGCCGCAGATTTCGGTGGCCTGGACAAACTCGTCGAGGCGGCGAAGAAGGAGGGCAACCTCCACGTCATCGCGCTGCCGCCCGACTGGGCCAACTACGGCGAGATCATCAAGGGATTCACCGCCAAGTACGGGATCAAGATCGAGAGCGAGGACCCCGACGCGGCCAGCGCCGACGAGATCACCGCGGTGAAGACCCGCAAGGGCCAGGACCGCGCGCCCGACGTGCTCGACCTCGGCCAGTCGTTCGCGATCAGCGGCGCCAAGGAGGGCCTGTTCGCGCCCTACAAGGTGCAGGCGTTCGACAAGATCCCCGAAGGGCAGAAGGAGCCGACCGGGCTCTGGACCAACGACTACGGCGGCTACGTGTCGATCGGCTGCGACGCCAAGAAGATCAGCGCCTGCCCGACGAGCTTCGCCGACCTGCTCAAGCCCGAGTACAAGGGCAAGGTCGCGATGAACGGCAACCCGACCAAGTCCGGCTCGGCCTTCGCCGGCGTCTACGCCGCGTCGATCGCCAACGGCGGCTCGTTCGACGACATCCAGCCGGGCCTGGAGTTCTTCAAGAAGCTGAAGGCGGCCGGCAACTACAACCCGGTCGAGACCACCCCGGCGACGATCGAGAAGGGCGAGACCCAGATCAGCATCGACTGGGACTACAACAACGCCGCCTACGCGCCCGAGATGTCCGCCAAGGGCCTCGACTGGAAGGTGAACGTCCCCTCGGACGGCAAGTACTTCCAGATGTACGCCCAGGCCGTCAACAAGGACGCGCCCCACCCGGCCGCCGCCCGCCTCTGGCAGGAATATCTCTACAGCGCCGAGGGCCAGAACCTCTACCTCAAGGGCTTCGCCAGGCCGGTGCTCCTGCCGTCCATGACCACCGACGGCTCGGTCGACAAGGCCGCCGCCGACGCGCTGCCCAAGGTCGAGGGCACGCCCACGTTCCCCACCCCCGAGCAGGTGGACGCGGCCAAGGCCAAGCTGGCCAGCGGCTGGGACGCCGCTGTCTCGGGATGACCCGTGCCAAGGGGTGGCTCGGCGCGCTGCCCCTGCTGGTCTTCTTCGCGCTGGTCTTCGGCATCCCCGCCATCGCGCTGGTGGCGGGGGCGTTCACCGCGAACGGCCGGCCGAGCCTGGCCAACCTCGGCCAGAGCCTCCAGGGCGGCTACCTCACCGCGATGGCCGGCAGTGTCCAGCTCTCGGCCGTGGTGGCGCTGGCCGGGGCCGTGCTCGGCACGTTCCTCGCCCAGGCCGTGGTGACCTCCCGGTTCGCCCTGCTGCGCGAGGCGGTGCTGACGGCCTCCGGCGTACTGGCCAACTTCGGCGGCGTGCCGCTGGCCTTCTTCTGGATCGCCACGCTCGGCAACTCCGGCGTGATCAGCGGGCTGCTCGGGCTGCCGTCCGGCGCGCTGTACACCTTCTGGGGACTGGTGATCGTCTACCTGTACTTCGCGATCCCGCTGATGGTGCTGGTCATGGCGCCCGCGCTGGACGGGCTGCGGCCGCAGTGGCGGGAGGCGGCGGCCAACAACGGCGCGACGGCCTGGCAGTTCTGGCGCTTCGTCGGGCTGCCGGTGCTCACGCCGGCCATGCTCGGCGGGGTGGTGCTGCTGTTCGGCAGCGCGTTCGCGGCCTTCGCGACGGCCAACGCCATGGTCGGGACCGTGGTGCCGCTGGTGACCCTGAAGATCGCCAGCGCGCTCACGGGTGACGTGCTGATCGGCTACGAGAACATCGCGCTCGCGCTCAGCCTCGACATGATCGTGGTGGCCGGGCTGGTCATGGCGATCTACCTGCCGCTGCAGAAGAGGAGCACCCGATGGCTGCGCTGACCGGGCTGGAGCCGGTGACCGCTCCGCCGCGCGCGCCCTCCCGGCCCAGGTTGTGGCGCGGGGCGGTGTTCCTGCTGGCCGCCGCTTACTTCCTGATTCCGCTCGGGGCCTCGCTCTGGTACACGATCTACACGCCCACGACCGGGGTGTCGTTCGCGGCCTACGGGGAGCTGCTGACGGCCGAGGGCTTCGGGTCGTCGCTGCTGCTGTCCATGTCGCTGGCCGTCGCGACGATCGTGCTGGCCCTGCTGCTCACGCTGCCGGCGATGCTGGCCGTACGGCTCAGCGCGCCGCGGCTGCGTCCGGTGATGGAGGTGCTCTGCACGCTGCCGCTGGTGGTGCCGCCGATCACGTTCGTGGCGGGGCTCACCACGTCGCTGCGCACCGGCACGGACGTGCTCGCCCCGACGCCGTTCTGGGCCACGCTGATCGCGGTGCAGAACCCGGCGTTCCCCGTCGTGCTCGTGCTCGCGTACGTGGTGCTCGTGCTGCCCTTCGTCTACCGCTCACTCGACGCCGGGCTGCGCACCATGGACGTGCGCACGCTCGTCGAGGCGGCCCGCAACCTGGGCGCGTCGTGGCCGCATGTGCTGTTCCGGGTGATCATCCCGAACCTGCGCTCGGCCCTGGCCAGCGCGTCGTTCCTGACGCTCGCCCTGGTGCTGGGCGAGTTCACCGTGGCCAGGCTGCTGGGCTACCAGCCGTTCGCGGTGTGGATCGTGACGATCTCCGGGTCCAAGGGCCAGGTGTCGGTCGCGGTGTCCATCCTCAGCCTGCTGCTCATCTGGCTGCTGCTGCTCGCGGTGTCCACCGCGTTCTCGGGAAAGGAGCGGAAATGACGGCTCAGGTGGAGTTCCGGGGGCTGCGGCGGGTGTTCGGCAAGACGGTGGCGCTGGACGGCTTCGACCTGACGATCGCGCCGGGCGAGTTCGTCGCGCTGCTGGGGCCCTCCGGCTGCGGCAAGACGACGGCGCTGCGGTGCGTGGCCGGGTTCGAACGGCCCGACTCCGGCGCCGTGCTCATCGACGGCTCGGACATCACCGACGTGCCCGCCAACAAGCGCGACGCGGGCATGGTCTTCCAGTCCTACTCGCTCTTCCCCAACCTCAACGCCCGCGACAACGTCGCCTTCGGCCTGCGCGTACGCAAGGTGCCCGTGGCCACCAGGCGCGCCAAGGCGGACGAACTCCTCGAACTTGTCGGCCTCCCCGCCCACGCCGACCGCTTCCCGCACCAACTCTCCGGCGGCCAGCAGCAGCGCGTCGCCCTGGCCCGCGCGCTGGCGCTGGAGCCGCGGGTGCTGCTGCTCGACGAGCCGCTGTCGGCACTCGACGCCAAGGTACGGGTCTCGCTGCGCGAGGAGATCCGCCGCCTCCAGCTCGACCTCGGCATCACCACCATCTTCGTCACCCACGACCAGGAGGAGGCGCTGTCGATCGCCGACCGGGTCGCGGTCCTGCGCAACGGCCGCCTGGAACAGTGCGGGCCGCCCGCCGAGGTCTACGACCGCCCGGCCACCCCGTTCGTGGCCGAGTTCGTCGGCACCATGAACCACCTGGCCGGGCACATCTCGGGCGACCAGGTGACGGTGCTGGGCCAGCTGCTGCCGGTGGACGGCGAACCCCCCGGCACCCTGGAGGTGGACGTACTGATCCGTCCCGAGGCCGTACGGGTGACCCCCGCTCCGGAGGGCACGGCGGAGGTGCTCGCCGCCTCCTTCCGCGGCGCCTCGGTCCGGCTCCGGGTGGCGCTGTCGGGGGGTGAGGTGCTGGCCGACGTACCGGGCCACGAGGCGCTGAGCCTGGCACCCGGCACCCGGGTGACGGTCCGCCTGGTGGAGCGCCCCGTACTGGTGGCCGAGAGAACGGTCACGGTCCCCTCCCCCGCCTCGGAACCGGCCGATGCCATCTGAGCCGCCGTCACCGGAGGCGCCGACTTCAGGGGCACCGCCATCGAGAGAGGCGCTGCAGGCCGTCCTGTTCGACATGGACGGCACGCTGGTGGACACCGAAGGGCTGTGGTGGCAGGCCACGGCCGCGGTGGCCCGGACCCTGGGCGTCGAACTGGGCCCCACCGACACCCCGGACATCCTCGGCCGCGCGGCCGAGGACGTGGCGGCCCACCTGCTGGCCACCGCCGAGCCCCACCCCAGCCTTCCCAGCGGGGCCCGCCACCTCCCCGACATTGCCCGGCAGCTCATCGATGCCTTCGCCGCGCGCATCGCCAGGCAGCCCGGAGGCGTGCCGCTGATCCCCGGCGCCCTTGACCTCCTCGGCGAACTCCACACCGAAGGCATCCCGACCGCCCTGGTCAGCGCCTCACCGCGAAGCATCGTCCACCTGGTGCTGCCCCTCCTGGACCACGACTTCGACCTGATCGTGACGGCCGAGGACACCGCCCGCGGCAAGCCGCACCCGGATCCGTACCTGATGGCCGCGAACCGGCTCGGCGTGGACCCTCGTCGCTGCGTCGCGATCGAAGACAGCCCCACCGGAATCGCCGCCGCCACGGCCGCCGGCTGCCGCGTCATGATGATCGACGCCGGACGGGGCCTGCCTAGCCTCCAGTCACTGCGCGCTTTCAAGTCTTGATACAGGGAGATTTCGACAGCGTCCACGAGATCTTCATGAGGGGCCACGACGAAACTCATGAGTCCAAGGCGCAGCCCTCGCGCCTTGGCCGTCCCGTTGGCGGCGATCAGGGTAAGGGCAAAGAGTTACGCGGCGTGAGTGTCGGTGCCGCGCAGGATGTACAGGTCATCGCCGAACACCGCTGAGACCTGGATCTGCCCGCCGAGCGCTTGGACGTAGCGGGCAATGGTCTCGATGGTAGACACCTCGCCCCGCTCGATCTGGGAGACGCGGCTCTTGGTCACGCCCATGCGTTCGGCCACGTCGGACTGGGTCAGGCCCTCTGCCTTGCGGCGCTCGGCCAACCGGTAGCCGTCGATGTATGCCTGATTGTGGCGTCGTGCTTCAGTCACGGCTTCCTCGCCGCCGGAGTTGGCGACGATGTCGGCGCGGATGTCGTTCCACTTGGGAAAATTCGTCATCGGTCCTTCTCCTCCGACTCGCGTTCTGCCAGGTACTCCGCATACAGCACTTCCGCGCGGGGGATGGCTCGGTGGTACCAGCCCGACCAGTCACCGGACTTGTCGCCACCGATCAGCAGAATGGCCGAGCGCCACGGATCGAACGCGAACAAGATCCGGATCTCGGAACGCCCCGCCGAGCCGGGACGGAGCTCCTTCAGGTTGTGGATCCGCGAGCCTTCGAGCTTGTCGACCAGCGGGCGGCCCAATCCGGGACCGGCCTCGGCCAGCCGGTCGATGGGTCGACCACCTGGAGCCGGGAGCGTTTGTCCAGGGCATAGATCCAGTCGCGGATCTCATGGGTGACGCGGATCTCCCATTCCTCCACACACAGAAGTGTAGCAAATCCTTCACTCGGGGATGGGGTTCGATCACGGCCGCAAAGCGGTCAATCGGGCTCTGGTGGCGATGCTCAGCCGAGGGCTGCGGGTCCGCGGCTGATCGGGTACAAGCGCCGAGGTCATCCGCCAATCAGGTAGAAGTCGGTAAGCTTGCCCGCCGTGAGCGGTGAATCCCCCCAGATCGGGCGCTACAGGTTGCTGAGCGTGCTGGGCCGAGGCGGGATGGGTACTGTCCACCTTGCCGAGGATCCCGCTGGGCAGCGGGTCGCCATCAAGGTGATCAACCCGGAGCTCAGCCAGCACGAGCAGTTCCGGATGCGGTTCCGGCGGGAGGCCGATGCCGCGCAGCGGGTGCGCAGGTTCTGTACGGCCGCGGTGCTCGAGGCGGCGCTCGACGGTGATCAGCTCTACGTCGTCACCGAGTACGTGCCGGGGCCCAATCTGGAGGAGGCCGTCCGGCAGTCGGGGCCGCTCAAGGGGTCCAGTCTCGACGCGCTGGCGGTCAGCGTGGCCACCGCGCTCACCGCGATCCATGGGGCGGGGGTCGTGCACCGCGATCTCAAGCCGTCGAACGTGCTGCTGTCCCCGGTCGGGCCGCGGGTGATCGACTTCGGCATCGCGCGGGCGCTCGACACGCTGGGCGGGGTCACCGGGACCGGCGAGCTCATCGGCACGCCCCGGTACATGGCGCCCGAGGTGCTGCGTGGTGAGCCGGTCTCGCCCGCGTGCGACGTGTTCTCGTGGGGCTCGCTGATCGTGTACGCGGCGAGCGGGAAGGCGGCGTTCGGCGGCGACACGCTGCCCGCGACCGTCTACCAGGTGCTCAACACCGAGCCGGTGCTCGACGCGGTCGAGCCGGGGTTGCGGGAGCTGGTCAGGGCGGCGCTGCGCAAGGATCCGGCCGCGCGGCCGACCGCGCAGCAGTTGCTCGACCATCTCGTGGGGCGTTCGGTCGCCCCGGAGCAGACCGTCCAGGCCGTCCAGGGAGTACGGCCTGAGCAGGCCGCCCAGACCGCTCAGGTGGCCTGGCAGCACGGGACCGCGGCGTTCACCGCGGAGCAGGAGCGGCCGGTCGGAAAGCGCCGGAGCAGCCGGGTCGTGGTCGGGGGGATCGCCGCGGCCGTGGCGGTGCTGGTCGCCGGGGGTGTCACCGCCTGGGCGACGCTCCGGGACAGTGGGCCGCCGCAGCTCTCCGTCCTCTACCGGGAGGACTTCACGCAGACCGGTGGCGGCTGGGACGGCACCTACGATCCGACCGACGAGTACAGCTACGGCTACCGCACCGACGGCATGTACGGGCTGGACGTGGCCGACGACGACGAAGAGCACCTGGTGAAGGCCCCGGCGCCCTTCCTGATCGCCACGCCCACCCCGGCGCCCAGCCCGTCGGCCACGCCCACGCCGATGCTGCCCCACACGGTGGTGGTCGGCGTGACGGCCCAGGTGAAGCGGTCCGTGGGCACCGGCGAGTACGGCGTCTTCTGCCACAACAGCGCCGACGGCACGTACTACGAGTTCGCCCTGAACACCTCCGGCATGGCCCGCATCCGGCGCATCTCCGACGGCTCGGGCGGCACGCTGGCCCAGCCGGTCCAGGTGGACGGGCTGCAGAAGGACAGGAAGGCCAGGATCGAGGCCTCCTGCGAGCAGGACGGCGGCGCCGTGCGGTTGACCATGTGGGTGAACGGCGAGAAAGTCCACCAGGTCGACGACCCCAACGGCATCGGCAACGGCTATGTGGGCCTGTTCGCGCGCACGTCCAAGGACGCGACGTCGGTGCTCAAGACCACCTTCGACGACTTCGAGCTACGTGGGAGAAAGGAACCCTGACCACACATGCTGATCGAGATCTCTGACGGCGCTCCGTACGGCATCGCCACCGGCCCTGACGGCGCGCTCTGGTTCACGCTCGTGCACCAGGGCCGGGTCGGCAGGCTGGTGCCGGGTGCGGAACCCGTGATCCACCAGCTCGACCCGGCGGACGGCGGGCCGACGGTCATCGTGCCGGGAGCCGACGGGGCGATGTGGTTCACCGAGTTCCAGGGCGGCCGGGTGGGGCGGATCACCGGGTCGGGTGAGGTGACGTCGTTCGAGGCGGAGGGCGCCTACGGGATCGCCGCCGGACCGGACGGGGCCATGTGGTTCACGCGGATGCAGGCCGACAAGATCGGGCGGATCGCGGCGGACGGGGCGCGGACCGAGTTCGAGATCCCGGTGATGGGCGGCATGCCCGCGGCCATCACCGCGGGGCCGGACGACGCCCTCTGGTTCGCCCTCAATCAGGGCAACGCCATCGGCCGCATCGCGCTGTCGGGCGCGGTGACGATCCACGAGCTGCCGACGGAGGGGGCCGCGCCGGTGGGCATCACCGCGGGTCCCGATGGGGCGCTGTGGTTCGTGGAGATCGGCGCGGGCCAGATCGGCCGCGTGGACCTTTCCGGAAAAATTACTGAATATCCGTTGCCGGATCGGGCCTGCCGGCCGCACGCCATCATCGCCGGGGCGGACGGCGCCCTCTGGTTCACCGAGTGGGCCGCCGACCGCGTGGGCCGCATCACGACCGAGGGCGACCTCAAGGAGTACGAGCTGCCCTCGCGCGGCGTCCAGGCCGAGCCGCACGGGCTCACGGTGGGCCCCGACGGCGCGATCTGGGTCGCGCTGGAGGCGGGCGCACTGGCCAAGATCGAGTGAAACACCCAAGGTTCTGTCGGAAGGTGGAATCGAGGGTGCGGACAAGAGGTTGACTAGGGGCATGCGTGCCATAGTCATCACCGCCCAGGGCGGCCCAGAGGTCCTCGAGTACGTAGAGCGTCCCGACCCGGAGCCAGGTGACGGGGAGATCGTGGTCGACGTCGCGGCCAGCGGCGTCAACTTCATCGACATCTACCACCGCTCCGGGGCGTACCCGCTCAATCTGCCCAGCTCGATCGGGTCGGAGGGGGCGGGTGTCGTCTCCGCCGTAGGCCCCGATGTGTCGGACGTGTCCGTCGGCGACACCGTGGCCTGGGCCAGCGTGCTCGGCAGTTACGCCGAGAAGGCCGTGGTCCCGGCCGACCGGGTGGTGCCCGTGCCCGCCGGCGTGCCGGCCGAGGTGGCCGCCGCGGCGATGCTGCAGGGCATGACGGCCCACTACCTCACGCACTCCACGTACGAGGTGAAGCCGGGCGACAGCGTCCTCGTACACGCGGGCGCCGGCGGCATGGGCCAGCTGCTCATCCAGCTCGCCAAGCTCAGGGGCGCGACCGTGCACACCACCGTCTCCAGCGAGGAGAAGGAGAAGGTGGCCCGCGCGGCCGGGGCCGACGAGGTGCTGCGCTACGACGACTTCGTCGACGTGCTGCGCAATCAGGTGGACGTGGTCTACGACGGCGTCGGGGCGGCCACGTTCGACGGCGGGCTGGCGGCGCTGCGTCCGCGCGGGCTCATGGCGCTGTACGGGGCGGCCAGCGGGCCCGTGCCGCCGGTCGATCCGCAGCGGCTCAACAAGGAGGGCTCGCTCTTCCTGACCAGGCCGACGCTGGTCAACTACATCGCCGAGCGGGAGGAGCTGCTGTGGCGCGCCTCCGACCTGTTCGGGTGGATCGCCGCCGGGGAGCTGAAGATCAACATCTCGCACCGGTATCCGATGGCCGAGGCGGGCCGTGCGCACGAGGACCTCGCCGCCCGCCGTACGACGGGCAAGCTGCTTCTGATCCCCTGAGCCCTGAGGCGTCGGGAGGTGTTCGGCACCGGCTTCCGGCGCGGCCTGCTCACGAACCTGCTGAACCCCAAGGTGGGTGCCTTCTACGTGGCGATGCTGCCGCAGTTCATCCCGGCGGACGCTCCGCACGCGGCCATGGGGCTGCTGCTGGCCGGGGTGCACGTGGGCGAGGGGCTTCTGTGGAGCACCGTGCTGGTCGGCTTCGCCGCCCTCATGAGCGGCGCCCTGCGCACCCCGGTCGTCAAACGCCTGCTGGATCGCGTGACGGGGATCGTGATCGTCGCCTTCGGCATCCGCCTGGCTATGGACAGCTGAGGTCGTGACCCGGGTGTGAGAGGGGGATCCCCCTCACACCCGGGACCGGCCGGTCATCTTCTATAGGGCGGCGATCACGGGAATCCCGCTCCGCCCCCGGATACGCGCTCGCACCGGCTCAGCCGGAGCCCGCGCCGGCACCGGTGTTGGCGTCGCACATGCACGTGCAGTGGATCACCGCCATCTCGACCGCCTGCAAGTCCAGTGCCTGGATCTGCGGGGTTTGCCACATGGTTGTTCACCTCCTCCCACCGCTTCGTCGGGTCAGAGCCGGCGGATGCGGCGGTTCATCACCGCGGCGATCACCGCGATGAGACCGGCCGCCACGGCCAGGAGGCCGAGCGCCGTCGGCCAGATCGAGCGCAGCCCGAAAAGGGCTCCGTCCCGGATGCATCCGATCCCGTACGTGACGGGATTGAGGACGGACAGGACGCGCAACGTCGCGGGCATCTGCTCGACCGGGTAGAAGGACGGGCTGGAGAACAGCAGCAACGGCCCGAGCACATTGATCATCACCATGAACCGCTGGAAGTCATGCACGAATGTGGCCACCATGAGGAAGAACGCGTTGAACACCAGGGACGCGGCGACCGTTCCCACCGCCAGCGCCAGCCAGTGATCCACGGGCCAGTCCACGTGGAAGATCAGGACCCCGAGCAGCAGGGCCGCGGTGCTCTGGACGAGTACCAGCCCGGTGGTCGCGATGATCTTCCCGGCGATGTAGGCCGTCCGGCTCAGCGGATAGGACCAGAGCTCCACCGCCATGCCCCCGACCTCTTCCTGGAACAGGGACGTGCCCGTCGTCGACGACGCGGCCAGCATCGACGACAGCATGATCGCCGGGATGGTGAACTCGGGGTAGCTCACCAGGACCCCGTGATACCGGATGCTTCCCACCAGCCCGGTCAGAGAGGTGGAGAACACCAGAAGATAGATCGCCGTCGGAAGCACCGCCAGGAGGAGGTTCGTCCGATTCCTGGTCAGGAGCAGGAACTCCCGGTAGATGACCGCGCGCATCCCCGAGTCACGCAGGATCTGGAGACCGGGTGGCCTTCGCGTACCGGCGATGTCCTGGGCCGGGATGCTCGTCATCCGTTCTCCCCCCGTCGGCGATCCACCAGCGCGACATAGGCGTCCTCCAGCGACGGGACGCGGAATTCCACCGTCGCCCCGCGCTCGGCGGCGTCGCGTACCAGCCCGATCACGGCGCTCAGGTCCCCGTCGGCGAGCGAACCGCCGATCTCGATCTCATCGTGCGCGCAGGCGATGACGCAGTCGGCCGGGATGAGCGCGGACAGGCGATCACGATCCGCCGTCTCCGGCAGACGCAGCCTGATCGAGCGTTCGCCGAACTCGTTCACCAGCACGGACGGTGACTCGTCACGGATCAGCGCCCCACCGTCCATGATGAGGACGCGCGTGCAGTTTCGTTCGATCTCCTCGATGTAATGGCTGGTCCAGATGACCGTCGTCTCGTGCTCGCTGTTCAGCTTCCCGATCATCTCCCACATCTGCCGCCGGCCCTGGACGTCCAGACCGGTGGAGGGCTCGTCGAGGATCAGCAGCCGGGGAACCACGAGCAGGGCACGGACGAGCTGCAACCGCCGCCGCTGGCCGCCGGACAACGTGAACGCCAGCTGGTCCATGGCGCCTTCCAGACCGAATTGCGCGATCAGTTCGTCCACCCGGGAGCGCACCGTCCGCCACCGCAGGCCGCGGAACGACGCCGCGATCCGGAGGTTGTCCCTGGCCGACAGCATGTTGTCGACCGGCATCGACTGATGCATCACCGCCACCCGCTGCTTGACCGTCGCCGCCTCGGCGAACGGGTCGCCGCCGAGGACCTGGACGCGTCCCGCGGTGGGCGTCGTCACGCCACAGAGCAGCTTGACGAGGGTGGTCTTGCCCGCGCCGTTGGGGCCCAGGAGGCCGACGACCGAGCCCTCCTCAAGGGTGAACGTGACAGCGTCTACGGCAGGACGAACCTTCGGCTTGTACAGCTTGGTCAGCGACCGGGTCGCGACAGCCGGGACCGGGGTCATGAATCGTCCCCCGTCACTCGGGGTGAGGGCGCCACCAGGGCGGACAGCCTGCGCAACGTCTCGGCGGCGTCGAGTGGCTCCTCGGGCTCACCCAGCCGTACGAAGACGTCGGCGGCCTCGCCGGGGATCAGGTGACCCGGCATCGGCTCGTGCAGCCGGCCGAAGGAGCAGCCCACCAGCACCTGCGCCCCCGGCGGCAGACCGCCGGGGCCCAGCACGTCGTACGCCGAGTGCACGGCGTGCTCGGTGACGCCGACGCACGGCCGGTCCCGGACCGCGGTCATGATCTCCTTCAGCACCGCGGCCGAGGCGCAGACCCCCTCACGGGGCCGCCGGTGCAGGGTCCACCAGGGAGGGACGAGGTCCTCCTCGCGGCCGGTCGTGGGCTCGACCAGCCAGACGTCGACGGGAGCCGGGCCCCGCAGAAGCGGCCACCGGGAGGGCTCCGGCCGCGGCGGGATCCCCTCGGCCAGCGCCACCACGTCCGGCCACGGCACGGGCGGGTCGAAGAGCAGGTGATGATCCCCGGCGGTGATGAGCCGGTCCCGCCCGAGCGCGTGGACGCGATGGAGCACGAGCCGGCCGTCGGCACGGAACGCGATCACGTCGCCCGCCGTGATCGCGTCCGGGTCCACGGCACTCAGCGTCACCCGATCGCCGTGCCTCAGCGTCGGCAGCATGCTGGCGCCGGTGACCGGAACGGCCACGGTCCCATGCGTCGCCAGCGCGCTCACGACGAGGTCCATCAGCTGCGCGGAGAGGGGATCAGTCGCCGTCGCGCCGCTGGGCGGGGACGCTTTCCGCCACGGGCTGCTCGACCAGGAGTCCGGCTTCGGCGAGAGTGCGGATGAAGCGGTCCGCGTCACCGGCGATGAGGTCCCGCTGTTTGTCATCCTGTGCTCCGAACTCCTCCGTGAGGGCCGCCACGATCGCGACTTGGTCGCCCTTGTCCACCAGGTGCCGCCAGATCGCGGCCGCGGTCGGGTTGAGGGTCTGGAACTCACCCGCCACTGTGTCGTACAACCGGATCTCGGTGCCCGCGTCGGACCACACCACGTTCGGGCTGACGATCCACTTCATTTCCCGCTCCCCACGACGTGGAGCGGAAGGCTGCGCCCAGGTGCGGCCGCTCCGACCGGCTGGAAGCCCTTCCAGTCGTCGTAGACCGGGTGTTCCTCCCCGGTCGCCACGAGCATCGGGCGGAACGCCTCTTCCTCGTTGTCGATGATGACCTCCCGGCCGGCTCCCGCGCCCACCCACATCGACGTGATCATCTGATGCCGCAGGATGCGGCACAGTGCCCGCGAGTTCCGCTTCAGGCTGCCCGACTCGGCCATGTGGTAGGCGCGGCAGCCACCGGCGCAGGCGCCCCGGATGTAGCAGCGGCGGCAGTCGGTCAGGTTGTCACCGGCGAAGACCGCGTTACTCCGCAGATCGGCCAGGACCGGCGAGGCGAACAGCTCCCGGAGCGAGCTCCTGCGGACGTTGCCCGCCAGGTGCTCGGTGCCGGTGACCAGCTTGCACGGGTACACGTTTCCGAGCGAGTTGACGTAGATCTCCGTACCGCCGAGCCCGCAGTTGATCCGGGTCTGGCAGGACTGCTGGCCCAGCGGCCCGTCCGGCAGGAGGTTCCTGGCCCGCGGATCGGTCCAGGAGAACTTGTGCAAGCGCTTGTATTCGGCCCAGCCGAACGAGTCGCCGTCCTGGGCGCCCCGGCCGAGATCGCTGTGGTGCATGGAGCGTACGAGGGCGACGTCGATGTCGGACAGCAGTTCCGCCAGCTCGGAGATGTGGTCGACGTTCTCCTGGGTGACCACGTGGTTGATGATGGGGCGAACGCCCTCCGCGTTGAGCATCCGCAGCGCCGCGACCGTCTTGGCGAAGGTGCCCTTTCCACGGGTCCGTTCATGGATCTCGGCGGTCCCGCCGTCCATGCTCACGGTGACGGTCGAGAACGTCTCGGCGACCCGGCGCGCGGTCTCCTGCTTACGGATGATCGTGCCGTTCGTGATGATGTTGGCACGCATCCCGAGCTCCTTCACCCGGCCGGCGACGTCGAACAGGTCCTTGCGCAGCATGGGCTCCCCGCCGGTGAAGATCACCACCTCGGCGCCGAGTTCGGCGGCCTGGGTGACCAGGTCCAGGGACTCCGCCGTGTTCAGCTCCCCGGGCAGGGGTTTCTCGGAGGAGGCGTAACAGTAGGGGCAACGGAGATTACAACCGTCGGTGATCGCGTAGTAGACCATCTTCAGCGGCGCGTCGACCTGGCGCAGGGCGGGCTGCTTTCCCGGCAGGTAGATCAGCCAGCCCAGGACAAGCCGGGCGAGTGCCCGCTCGGCCTGCGGCCGCACCGCGTCCGCGAACGGCTCGTCGTTCGCCAGCGCGCGAAGCAGGTCGAGCTCGGAGTCGTCGAGCACCGCCCAGGCGCCGAGCTCCGGGTTGACGACGAGGTTTCGTGCACGGTCCTTGAAATAGACCAGGTCCTTGGGAACTGACGCGGATGTCAGAAGTTCGGCAAGCAAGGGATTCCCCCTTCAACGAGGGCAGATTGGAGAAAGGTGGAGCGAGCCGGCCGGGACGTGTGACCACTGACCGTCCACGCCTCGGTCAGCCGGAAAGTCGGGAAACGCGCCCGTACCAGGGAGGCCGACCCGCCGTCGTGCGAACAGAACTCCGCCCCCGGACCGCGGATCAGATCACTTTCAGGAAGTCCCGGAGCCCGCTCCGGCGCCACCGTGGCATTCGCAGTGGCAGTTCGGCTCCACCATCTGCGCGGAGAACTCCGCGAACCTGATCTCCGGTGTGACCCATGCACTCGTCATCGTCTTTCACCTCCCTCAGCCCGTCAGAAAGCGTGCTCGGACCTTGAAACGCTCGTCAGGTGCCGGACCCGGACCCGCTGTTCGAGCCGCACAGGCAAAGACAGTTGATAACCGCCAGGCTCAGCGAGAAGTCGTCGTGCCTGATCTCGGGCGTGGACCACGTGGTCATTGCTTCCACCTCCCTCGCGTACCGGTCGTGTGCCGGAGGGATCGCCGATCCCGACCGGCTGGATACTCCTCTTAGTACGGCGTTCCATCGGCGTTCCACCGGCTGTTCCATGTGCCGGGAGCGATCCGGGCGCCGTCGGGTCCGGCGCCCCTCCGGTCGGCTCCCTTCCGGATCCCGGTAACGTGCTGCTGTGCAGACGGCGTTCGTGCTCGGTGGCGGCGGTGTGCTCGGCGCGCACGAGGTGGGCATGCTTCAGGCGCTCGACGAGGAGGGCATCGTGCCCGACCTCGTGGTCGGCACGTCCGTCGGTGCCCTGAACGGCGTGCTGCTGGCCGCCGATCCCGGCCGCGCGGTGCAGCGGTTGTCGTCGCTGTGGCGGTCCGATGTGGTCCGTACGGCGTTCGCCGGTTCGTGGGTGACCCGGCTGTCCACCTTGGCGAAGACCGGTACCCATCTGCACCCGATCGGGCCGCTTCGAGCGTTGTTGAGCGAGATGCTGCCGGTTTCAGAGATCGAGGACCTGGTGGTGCCGTTCCAGTGCGTGGCGGCCTCGGTGGAGCGGGCCACCGCCCACTGGTTCGACCAGGGGCCGCTGGTCGACGCCGTCCTGGCCTCGTGCGCGGTGCCCGGGCTGCTGCCGCCCGTGTCCATCGGCGGCGAGCACTTCTTCGACGGCGGCCTGGTGCACAGCATCCCCGTCGGCCGGGCCGTGCACCTGGGGGCCAAGCGCGTCTACGTCCTGCACGTCGGGCGGATCGAGCGGCCGCTCAGCGTGCCGCGGCGGCCCTGGGAGGTGGGCATGGTGGCCTTCGAGATCGCGCGCCGGCACCGGTTCGCCGAGGAGATGGCCACGCTGCCGCCCGACGTCGAGGTGCACGTGCTGCCCGCCGGAGTGACGCGGCCGCTGTCGAACCTGCGCTACCGCGACCTGTCCCAGATCTCTCACTACATCGAACGCGCCCATCACGCATCTTCCCGATACCTGCGGACAGGAGGACGATGAAGACCTGAACATCCTGGAGGCCGACGTTGTTGCCCCCACGCATCCTGCGACGGCTCATCCTCGCCCCCCTGGTCATCGTGGTGACCGTGGTCGTGCTCATCACGTTGCCGGTGTGGGTCGGGGTGACGTTCGCCGCCTCACTGCGGCTGCCGCCGCCGCAGCGCCGTGGGCTGCGCTTCGTCTGGTTCGGGGTGGCCTGGCTGACGCTGGAGTCGGCGGTGCTCATCGCCTGCCTCGGGCTCTGGGTGGCGGGGGCGTTCGGCCGCGATCGGGATCAGGAGCGGCACTACGCGCTGATCAGGTGGTTCCTGACCAAGGTGTACGGCGCCGCCGTACGGATCTTCCGGCTCACCGTCGACATCCACGAACCGCCGCTCACCGAAGAGGAGCGGGCCGCCCGTCTGACCCGCCCGGTGATCGTCCTGGCCCGGCACGCGGGTCCCGGCGACTCCTTCCTGCTGATCTACCATCTCCTCTCCCTGTACGGCCGGCGGCCCCGGATCGTGATGAAGGCGGCGCTGCAGATCGACCCGTCGCTGGACGTGGTGATCAACCGGCTGCCGAACGCCTTCGTGCCCCGCCGTACCGCCGAGAGCGGCATCATCGATGAGATCAGGCGACTGTCGGCGCCCATGGACGAGGACGACGCGTTGGTGATCTTCCCTGAGGGCGGCAACTTCACCCCGCGCCGCCGCCGGCTGGCGATCCGGCGACTGGAGGAGAAAGGGCTGAAAGAGGAGGCGTCGCGGGCCCGCGGCATGGACCACCTGCTGCCGCCCCGCCCCGGCGGCGCCATCGCTGCCATCGAGTCCTGCCCGGCGGCCGACGTCATCTTCGTCGCGCACACCGGCCTGGACGACCTCATCACGATCGGCGACGTGTGGCACAAGCTGCCGGTCAGCGCGCACATCACCGCCAAATGGTGGCGGGTGCCCGCCTCGCGGATCCCCGTGGCGCGCGAGGCACGGATCCGCTGGCTGTACGACCAGTGGGAACTCATCGACGACTGGATCAGCGCCCAGCGGCTCACCCTGCACTAGCCCCCGGCGGCAGCGGCGGGACGGCGGGCGGGCCGTTCTCGATGAGGTCGAGCAGGGCGTCCGTGTCGAGATGCTGCTCGACCAGGTCCCCGAGCGCGTCCAGGCGGCTCTCCCGCAGCAGGGCGAAGTCGGTGTCCGGCGCCGGGACGAAGGCGCGCCCGGCCCGCTCGGCCACCTCGGTGAGGAAGGCGCGGCGGAAGCCGTCGTTCTCCAGCGCGCCGTGCCAGGTGGTGCCCCACACGTCGCCCACGCGGCAGCCGTCGAGGAACGGCTCGCCGCCTTCGACGGTCGCGACGCCGTGGTGGATCTCGTACGCGCTCACCGGATGCCCGTACGCGTGACCGGCCGGGCGGCCGAGCGTCTTGCCCGCGGCGAACCGCACCCGGACCGGAAGCAGGCCCAGGCCGTCGACCCGGCCGGCGCCCGACTCGACGTCATCGTGGATCTCGCGGGCGAGCATCTGGTAGCCGCCGCAGATGCCGAGAACGGGCCCGGTACGCCGCTGGACGGCGGCGGCCAGTCCCGTGTCGCGGAGCCAGGCCAGATCGTCGACCGTCGCGCGCGAGCCGGGCAGGACCACCAGGTCGGCGTCGTCGAGCTCCGCCGGGTCGGTCACGAAGTGGACGAGCACCCCGGGCTCGGCGGCCAGGGCGTCGAGGTCGGTGAAGTTGGAGATCCGCGGCAGCTTGACCACCGCCACGCGGAGCGTCTGGTCGCCGTGGGGCCGCTGCGGGGCGATCGAGCGGCTGCTGAGGGCCAGGGAGTCCTCGACGTCCATCCAGAGCCCGTCCAGCCAGGGCAGCACACCGTAGACGCGGCGGCCGGTGAGGTCTCTGAGCTGGTCCAGGCCGGGTTCGAGCAGCTCGACAGCGCCTCGGAACTTGTTCACGACAAATCCGGAAATGAGGGCTTGGTCGGCGGCGTCCAGCAGGCCGACCGTGCCGTAGAAGGCGGCGAAGACGCCGCCGCGGTCGATGTCACCCACCACGATCACGGGCAGGTTCGCCGCCCTGGCCAGGCCCATGTTGGCGATGTCGCCCCGGCGCAGGTTGATCTCCGCGGGGCTGCCGGCGCCCTCGCAGATGACCACGTCGTACGAGCTTCGCAGCCGGTCGAGCGAGGCCAGCGCGCTCTCGCGGAGCAGGTCCTTGAGCCGGCCGTACTCCATCGCGTCGACGTCGGCCACCGGCTGCCCCATGAGGACCACCTGGCTGCGGCGGTCGCTGCCCGGCTTGAGCAGGATCGGGTTCATGTCGGCGACGGGTTCGAGGCCCGCGGCCCGCGCCTGCGCGGCCTGGGCCCGGCCGATCTCGGCGCCGTCGGCGGTGACGTACGAGTTCAGTGACATGTTCTGGGCCTTGAACGGCGCCACGCGGACACCCTTACGGGCCAGCCAGCGGCAGATCCCGGCGGTGACGACGCTCTTGCCCGCGTCCGACGTGGTGCCCGCGACCAACAGCGCTCCGCTCTTCATGGCTCACATCGTAGGGCGGTACTGCTTTTGCTCACATCGCGCGTCAAAGCCGCTCACATCGTGAGCCGGTGCTCCTTCTCGCCGCGCCACTCCACGCTCAGCACCGTGGCGTCGTCCTGGAGCCGGCCGTGCTGGTGCGCGAGGATCGACTGGATCAGCCGGCGCAGCGTCTCCGGCGCCGAGACCCCGTCGGCTTCGCGGCGCACGACGAAGTCGGTGAACCGCTCAAGCCCGAACATCTCCCCCTCCGGGCTCTGCGCCTCGACGATGCCGTCGGTGTAGAAGAGCAGGCGGTCGCCGGGTTCGAGCTGGTAGTGCTCCAGACCGGCGGACAGGCCCAGCCGGAAGCCCATCGGCGGCGACGGCACCGTCTCCAGGATGGCGACCCGGCGGCCCCGCCGGATCACCAGCGGCGGATAGTGCCCGCGGTTGACCCAGGTCAGCTCGCCGGTCTTGAGGTTCAGGTCGGCGAGGATGCCCGTGGCGAAGCGGGTCATGTCGAACTGGTCGGCTATCGCCTCGTCGATGGCCTCGCTCGCCGCCAGCAGGCCGGTCCCCCGTCGCCGGTTGTTGCGGCAGGCGCCGACGGCGATCGTCGCGGTCAGCCCCGCGGAGATGTCGTGCCCCATGGCGTCGAAGATCGACAGATGCAGCGTGTCTCCGGCGATGGCGAAGTCGAACGCGTCGCCGCCCACGTCGTAGGCGGGCTCCAGGGCGGCGCTGACCACCACCTTGTCGTTGGCGAAGCTGCTGTTGGGCATCAGGTTCCACAGCACCTCGGCCGACAGGGTCATCGACTCCGCGCGCACCAGCGAGGCGTAGGTGTCGCTGATGGAGCGCTTGCTGATCACCATCAGGGAGACCAGGCCCGCCAGCTGCTTCACCAGCAGGTCGGCGGCCTCATCGTGGGCGGAGACGGTCACCGCCAGCATGCCGATCCGTTCGGTGCCGTCGAGCAGCGGCACCCACAGCCGCCGCCGGTCCTCGTCGGGCGGCGGCTCCGGCTCTCCTTCGACGGCGTGCTTGGCCTGAACGATCTCCACATTGCGATAGGCCCGCCCGGCGAGGGTGGAGTCGATGCGGATCGCCTGCAGCGACTCCCCCGCCGCGTCGCGCTGGCCGGGCAGCGGGACGAGATACTGCTGCTGCAGGTCGACCACGTAGATCGTGGCGTGGGAGAACCCGGCCGGCTCGGCGTGCAGAGCGAGCAGGGCCGGCAGGTCCTCGATCGTGGCCAGGTGACTCGCGTCCAGCAGGGCGCCCAGCATGGCCTCTCCCTCACCTCGCATGGGCGCGCCTCCTACGTCTCCCTGAGGCTTCATACCCCGATGAGAGCCCCTAGACCTGCTGGTTCTCCGCGAGGAGGAAGAGTTGGCGGCCGCCGCGTACTACGCTGCCAGGCATGCCCCGCGACGCCCTCATGGACTGGCTCTCCACGCGCGCTCCCGAGCAGTTGGCGCTCGTGGCCGATCGCGGCGCGCTACGCGTTCGCGGTCGCGAGCCGTCGCTGGAGGACTACGCCCATCTGCTCAACCAGGATCTTGTGGTCTCCCGGCTGGTGGGCTTCTGCACGCTCCCGGAGCTTCAGGTCCTGCGCGCGATCGCCTGGCTGGCCGCCCAGCGCTACGGCCCCTTCCCCGACGACTACTGGCGCACCCCCGACCCACGCCCGGTTCCCCGGGCCGAGCTGCTGACCCTCCTGGCGGGACAGGACCAGGACCTGCGGGCGGAGGCGGACGCCGCCCTGGCACGGCTGGCCGACCAGGCCCTGCTCCAGCCGCCCCATGGCGAGCAGTGCTCGGTGGCGCCCTACGTCCACCGGAACCTGGCGGACGGCATGGGGCTGGGCCGCTCCGTCGCCTACCTCGTCGCCCGCTATTTCAACGCGCCCGAGGTTCATCGCCTGGCCACCGTGCTGGGGCTGGACAAGGCGCCGAGCCGGGAAGCCGCCGAACGCGACGTCGTGGCGTACCTGACGGATCCGGTACGCCTGCGTGCCCTGCTGGACAAGGCGCCCGCCTCAGCGACGGAGCTGCTGGAGCGGCTCACGTACGAGGGGCCCATGGTCGAGGCCCACTGTTTCCACCAGGCAGGGTCGTACGGCAGCAACAAGTACGTCTTCGCCGGCGGTTCGGGACACGCCGGCGCGGACTGGCTGGCGGCGCGCGGGCTGCTGCTCCCAGCGGGCGTGCCCCACATAGCCGAACTGCCGGCCGAGGTCGCTATCGCGGTCCGGGGCGAGCTGCGGGCGACGTTCACCCCCTACCCTCCCGAGCCGCACGACCTGGAACGGGCCGAGGGCATCGAGCCAGCGGCCGCGGCGGCGTTGGCCACGCTCACCTGGCAACTCGAACGGTTGCTCGCCGGCTGCGCCGAACAGCCGCTCACCCTCCGCAAATCCGGCGGTGTCGCGGTGCGCGACACCAAACGCCTGGCCAAGGACATCGCCGACCCGGAGACCGCCCGCTTCCTGCTGGAGCTCTGCTTCCGCGCCGGCCTGCTGGGCCTCCTGGCCGAGCCCACCGAGCCGCCCGCGAACCGCCGCGCCAAGGTGCCGCCGCCCACCCAGGTCGTCCTGCCCACCACGGCCTATGACCGCTGGCTGTCGCGCACTCCCGCCCAGCGGCTGGTGCCGATCATCGCCGCCTGGACCGTGTGCCGCGACATCCCGCTCTGGTGGCCCGACCCCGACCAGACGCCCGTCGCCCTGGCCGGCCTGGACGACCCGGACGCCGTCAGCCTGCGTTACGCGCTGCTGGAGGCCCTGGGTGCCGCCCCTTCGCTGCGCGCGGCCGACGCGCTGCCGTACCTGGTGCCCGCGGCGACCTGGCACCGCCCCGCACGGATACCGCAGGGGGCGGCCGGTGCCCAGCGCATCGAGTCCACGCTCCGCGAGGCCGCGCTCCTCGGCGTCATCGGCCAGGGCGCCTTGACCCGGCTCGGCCACACCGTCCTCGACCTGCTCCGTACCGGCGAGGCATGGAAGAGCGCGGACGCCGCGCTCGCCCCGGTCCTGACCGACATGCTGCCCGCGCCCCGGACCACGGCCCGCTTCCAGACCGACCTGACCGCCGTGGTGAGCGGCGCCCCTGAGGCGAAACTGGCCGCCCTGCTCAACGCGGTCGGCGTGCGCGAGTCGGAAGGCCACGCGGTGGTGTGGCGCATCAGCCACGCCTCGGTACGCCACGCCCTCGACTCCGGCCACCAGCCGGACGCACTGCTCGACCAGCTCCGGGCCGTGGCGGAGGGCGAGCTGCCGCAGCCGCTGGAATATCTGATCAAGGACGTGGGACGGACGCATGGGCGGATGCGGGTGGTGCGATCCGGCTGCTGCATCCGCTCCGACGACGAGGCGCTGCTGGCCGAGCTCGTCCATGCCAAGCCGCTGCGCGCGCTCGGCCTGCGGTTGATCGCCCCGACCGTTTTGATCAGCGCCAGCCCGGAGCGGGAGACGGTGACCGCCCTGCGAGCGGCGGGCTACGCCCCGGCAGTGGAGGCCGAGACGGGCGCCACGCTGGTGGAACAGCCCGCCACGCGGCGCGCCCCCGACCCGCGTAGGCGTCGCCGTTAGGGCCCGCTAGCCGCGGCCACCATTCAGCGGACGCCGCGCCGACCGCTCGCGCTTTGGCAAGTCGTCAGTCCGGGGCTACTCCGGTGGCTGCTGCGGCTGACCGGGCTGTGTCGGCGGCTGACCGGGCTGCGATTCGCCTCCTCCGTAACGGCGCCGGACCGTGTCCGCGCCCTTTTCGACCTGGTCGTCGTACTTGTGGCCGGTCCGCTCCTTGGCGAACCGCTCGGCGCGATCCAGCACCTGGTCAGCCTGCTTGGAGTGCCCTCTGGCCAGGTCCTCGGCCTTCTTCAGCCATTCTCCGATGCGGCTCATAAGTGTTCCCCTCCTCGTGCCTTACAGTCGGCCCCTACCCAGAGGCGGCGCGAGGTCACACCGATGTCCGCGATATGAGACCTCTCAGGACATAGGGCATGATGCCGGCGAGCACGATGGCCGGGACCGACGTTGAGTCCCGGCCGGCCCGCTCGGGCTCCTACGATACGGCGCATGACCACGCACGGATTCACGCTCACCGCCGAGGGCCCGTTCGACTTCGGTGCCTCGCTGCGCTTCGTCGAGGACTGGCCGGCCACCAGCGCGCTGCCCTCCGACGGGCGGGCGCTGCGCTTCGCCTACTGCGCGGAGTCCGACTGGCTGCCCATCGGCGTGACCGTGACGGGCGCGCCGGGCGGGGTCGCCGTCGCCACGACGCGGCCCGCGGGGCCGGGCATCCGTGGCGAGGTGGCACGGATCCTGTCCCTCGACGTGGACGGCGCCGGTTTCGCCCGGCTCGGGGAGGCCGACCCGGTGCTCGGCGACCTGCAGCGGGCCCGGCCCGGCCTGCGGCCGGTGTGCTTCTGGAGCCCGTGGGAGGCGGCGTGCTGGGCGGTGATCGTACAGCGCTCGTCGATGCTCATCGCCGCCCGCCTCAAGCAGCGCATCGCGGAGCGGTACGGCGCGAAGGTCACCCTGGACGGACAGGTGTACCCGGCATTTCCCCCGCCCGTGACGCTGCTGGAGGCCGGCGGCCTGGGCCTGCCCGCGCAGAAGGAGGAGTGGGTGCGCGGGCTGGCCCGCGCGGCGCTCGACGGCCTGCTCACCACCGAGCACCTGCGCTCGCTCGCCCCGGAGGAGGCGCTGTCCGAGCTGCGGGCCCTGCCCGGCGTGGGGCCGTTCTCCGCCGGTCTCATCCTCATTCGCGGCGCGGGCGCGCCGGACGCGTTCCCGGGCGACGAGCCGCGCCTGTTCGCGATCCTGCGTGAGGCGTACGGCCTGCCGGAGGACGCGCCGCCGGCCGCGTACCGGAAACTGGCCGAGGCGTGGCGGCCCTACCGCTCCTGGGCCTCCTTCCTGTTCCGGGCCTCCACCTACGGCGTCATGGACGATCGGGATTGAGCACCGTCCCTGGTCTGCTCGGGTGCAGGTCTAGAGCGCGGAATCCGGGGCAGTCCGAGGGTCTTTGACGACTCTCGGGAGAATCCATGAGCGAAGCTGAGGCGATGGCACGCCGGGCGGCAGACAGCCCGGCTATGGACAAACTCGCGCGGGTTGGGCTGGTTTGTCGTGGCGTGCTTTATGGGCTGATCGGGGTGCTGGCGATCCAGATCGCGTTCGGCGGCGGCGGGAAGCAGGCCGACAAGAACGGGGCGATCAGTACGGTGGCCGCGCTGCCGTTCGGGGCCGTGCTCTTATGGATCATGGTCGTCGGGTTCGCCGCGCTGGCCCTGTGGCAGGCGTCCGAGGCGATCTTCGGCGCCCACAAGCTCAAGGACCGGGTCGAGCCGGCCAGCCGGACCGTGGTCTACGTGGTCATCTGCGCCGCACTGCTGACCATGCTGCTGACCGGCAAGACCGGGTCCGATGACAAGCGGTCACAGGACCTGACGGGCAAGCTGCTCGCGCTGCCGGCCGGGCAGATCATCGTGGGCCTGATCGGGCTCGGCATCGTCGCGCTCGGCGTCTACTGGGTGCGGTACGGCATCAAGAAGGAGTTCCGCAAGCAGCTCAGGCCGATGCCGCCGCGAGCCGGCGCGGTGATGGACCGGCTGGGACTCGCCGGGTACATCGCGCGCGGCCTGATCGCCGGCCTGGCCGGGGTCTTCGTGATCCAGGCGGCCATCACCTTCGACCCCGACAAGGCCGGGGGCATCGACGCGACGCTCAGGGCGTTCGCCGACACCCCGGCGGGGCCCTGGCTGCTGGCGGTGGTGGCGCTGGGGCTGCTGCTGTTCGCCGTGTACTGCTTGGGAGAGGCCCGCTGGCGGCGTACCTGAGCCGTCGCTTCCTACGGTGCACCGGGCGGCGCGCGCCCGGTGCGCCGTGGCGAGCGAGCCGGACGTAGGTCGATCCGCCACGACGGCGTGCCCTGTGATTGGCTGATCGGCATGGAAGCACCTTCTCTGAGCACGTCCACCGACTCGTTGCGTCACGTGACCGAGCTGCTGCGCGAACACCCGCTGATCGACGGGCACAACGATCTGCCCTGGGCGGCGCGCCAGCTCGTCGGCTACGACTTCGACCGGCTCGAGATCAGCGGTGACACCTCCGATCGGACCCATACCGACCTGCCCCGGCTGGCGGCCGGGATGGTCGGCGGGCAGTTCTGGTCGGTTTTCGTGCCGTGCGGGCTGCCCGGTGGGCAGGCGGTCACCGCGACCTTGGAGCAGATCGACTGCGTACGAGCCATGGTCCGGCGCTACCCCGACCAGCTGGCCCTGGCGACCACGGCCGACGAGGTGGAGCGCGTCTTCGCCGGTGGGCGGATCGCGTCGCTGATGGGCGCCGAGGGCGGTCATTCGATCGACTGCTCGCTGGGGACGCTGCGGATGCTGTACGCCCTCGGCGTCCGCTACATGACGCTGACCCACAACGACAACACCCCCTGGGCCGACTCCGCGACCGACGAGCCGGTGCACCACGGGCTGTCCGCGTTCGGGGAGGAGGTCGTACGGGAGATGAACAGGCTGGGCATGCTGGTCGACCTGTCCCACGTGTCGGCCGACACGATGCGGCACGCCCTGCGCGTGACGCGGGCGCCGGTGATCTTCTCCCATTCGTCGGCGCGCGCGATCTGTTCCGCGCCGCGCAACGTACCGGATGACGTGCTGGAGACGCTGGCGGGCAACGGCGGGGTGTGCATGGCCGTGTTCGTGCCCTCCTTCGTGTCGCAGGCCAACTGGGAATGGCGGCAGGCGGGCACCGACGCCGCCCGCACGGCCGGGGTGAACACCCATGACTACGAGGCGACCCACGAGTTCCTGGCCACCTGGGAGAAGTCGCACCCCAAGCCCGCTGTCACGCTCGACGACGTGGTGGCGCACCTCGAGCACATCCGCGAAGTGGCCGGTATCAACCATCTCGGCATCGGCGGCGACTACGACGGGTGCGACGGGCTGCCCGTCGGCCTGGAAGACGTGCGCGGCTACCCTCGGCTGTTCGCGGCCCTGGCCGACCGGGGCTGGTCCGACGACGATCTGGCGAAGGTGGCCGGGCGCAACGTGCTGCGGGCGCTGCGCGGCGCCGAGGCCACCGCCGCCGACCTGCGGGATCGCGAGCAGCCGAGCACGGTACGGTTCAGCGCGGCCGCCGGCTCATAACGACTACCCGTCCCAGATCTCGTCTGAGCGCCCGTCCAGTGGCAGGCAGACCGTGAGGGCGCCCGGGACGGCCTTCGCCTTGAGGCGGGTGGTGGCCTCGCGGTCGCCGCCGTCGAGCTCGTACGTCAGCGGAGCGCCGAACCGGGCGGACACCTTCCTGGCGCGGGTGATCCGGACGAACGGCGAGTCGTCGGAGCGTCCCGTGGCCATCCTGCCGATCACCCGGGCCCATTGGACCGGCCCCTGGGCGGTGGAGACCCCGACGTCCAGCCAGCCGTCGTCCGGCTGGGCGTCGTCGAACGCCTCGATGCCGCCGGCGATCGTGCTCACGTTGCCCAGCAGCAGGCAGCTCGCCTCCCCGTCGAACCAGGTCGTCCCATCGATCTTGATCTCCATCGGCACCAGCGGCCCGCCGACGTGCCGGACGGCCGCCTTGACGTAGCTGAGCCTGCCGAGCCGCTCCTTGGCCTGCCTGTCGGCGTCGGCGATCATCTCGGCCTCGAACCCGGCCCCCGCCATCACCGCGAAGTGCTCGCCGTTCAGCACTCCCAGGTCCAGCTTCTCCCGGCGGCCATGGAAGCCGATGCGTACCGCTTCTTCGAGGTCGATGGGGATGCCGACGTTGTTGGCGAACAGGTTCCCGGTCCCCGCCGGGAGGACCGCCATCGGCACTCCGGAGCCGGCCATCACGTCGGCGCACCGTTGCACCATGCCGTCGCCGCCCCAGACGAACACCAGGTCGGCGCCCTTCTTGAGCGCCTCGCGGACCTTCTTGCGCGCCTTCTTGCTCTTGGGCACCTCGTACCAGAGGAGCTCGCCGACGTCCTCTTCGGTGATGAGCACGCGCAGCCTGTCCAGGCCTGCGCCGAGAGTCTTCTTGCGGTGCGCGACGACCGCCACGGTGGGGGACATGGTCACCGGACTACCCTCGGCACCGGTTTTCAGGCAGGAATCAATGGCCGCTGTCTGGGTAGCCGAGCGCGAATGCCGAACGAGGGAGGATCAGGACAGTGAGCCGCCAATGGGTCAAAGCTCGCGTCGATCCTGACCGCAGTCTGGGGCTGCGGCTGACGATCGCCAGCCTCGCGGTGGCGCTCATCATGGTCCCGTTCAGCCTGTTGCTCGTCGTGGCCAAGATGCCGGTCAACGGGCTGGACAAGCACGTCGCCGATGATCTGCACGCGTACGCGATCACCCATCCAGGCGTGACCAGGGTGCTCATCGTGTGGACGGATCTGTTCGGCCCGTGGCCGTGGCGGATCGCGGTCATCGTGTTCGCCGCCTGGCTGTGGCACAAGGGCGCGCGACGGCTGGCCGTCTGGGCCATCGCCACCATCACCGTGGGCGGGCTGCTCGGCCTGGCACTCAAGATCATTACTGCCCGCGCCAGACCGCACCTGCCGGATCCCGTCGCGCTCGCGCCCGGCGACTCCTTCCCGTCGGGCCACGCGGTCAACGTGACGCTCGGCGCGGGAGTGGTCGTCCTGCTCCTCCTGCCCATGCTGCCCCGGTGGGGGCGGCGCCTGACCTGGGCCGTCGCCTGGTTTTTGGTGCTGTCGGTCGGCTACACCCGGATCGCGCTCGGCGTGCACTGGGTGAGCGACGTGGTCGCCGGGATCATCCTGGGCGTGGCCGTGGTCGCCGCCACCGCGGCGGGATTCGAGACGTGGCGGCGCGAGCAGGGCCGCAGGCCCAGCTCGCCGCTGGCCGAAGGAGTGGAACCCGAGTCAGAGAAGGTGACCCATGACCAAAGCTGAGCACGTGAAGTATTACGCGCTGACGATCTTATTGCCGATGCTGCTGATGGCCGCGGTGACGTTCGGCGTGGGCAAGCTGATCGTCGCCTGGCCCACCGGCGAGGCGGAGGTGAGCCGGAGCCTGGCCGCCGGCCGCACCCCGCTGTGGAACACGCTCACCGACTTCGGCACCAGCCTCTCGGACACTCCCTACATCGTGGCACTCACCGCGATAGCCGCGATCGTCTTCAGACTCGTGTACAAGCGCTGGCGGGAATCGATCTTCCTGATCGCGGCCGTCTGGAGCCAGTCGCTCATCTTCCTGGCCACCACCACACCCGTCGGCCGGCACCGGCCGCCGGTACAGCACATCGACCCGGCCCCGCCCACCTCCAGCTTCCCGTCGGGGCACGTCAGCGCCGCCGTCGGGTTCTACTGCTCGGTCGCGCTCATCCTGAGCATGCACGTCCGCAACAGGGCGCTCCAGGTGGTGATCTGGGTGCTCGGCATCGCCGCCCCGCTCATCGTCGCCTTCTCCCGCCTGTACCGGGGCATGCACTTCCTCACCGACATCACCTGGGGCCTGCTGCTCGGCATCGGCTGCGTGGTGATGGCCGCTCGGGCGATCTTGTACCGGCGTGACAGGCAGCGTGGGCATCAGGCGCCGGAGCTCGTTCGACCGGCGTAGATGGCTCCTATTTGAGAACGTGGCCGACGAGCTTCCCGCCGTTCCCGGCGACGGCCAGGCAGTACGCCGTCCTGCTCTTCGGCCAGTCCTGCTCCGCTGGGACGATCTCGATGAAGCCGACCTCCTCCCTCCTCGATGCCACGTACCGCAGCCTGGGCGCGCAGCCGTTCTCGGCCAGCCGTCGCATCTCGGCCAGGCCCGGCCATGGGCCGTCGGCGATGACGTACCTGGCCCCGTACTCCGCCGAGTGCGGCACCGTGCAAGGCACCACGGTCACCATGAAGCTCTCGGGCATGGGCTCGATGCAGTCGCCGGGGCGTAGTTCGGTGGCGTGATACTGCACCCCGGCTGCCGGGCTCGCCGCCCCGCTGGAAGATTCGGCGGACGGGGCGGGCTGCGCCGATACGGCTGGAGGCGTCGCTACGGCGGGGGGCGTGGCGCTGCAGCCCAAGAGTGCGGCCAGCAGGCACACGCCCGCGAGTAAGGGACGGGTCATGGGACCGGATGATGGCAGGTGAAGATCACGCGGCAGTTTCGTGGGACGTTTGCGAGCCGGCCTCGGGGTAGCGAGTTGAGTTCATGAGCGACCTGGAGACTGGCACCATCACCACCAAGGTGCCCGCGAGACTCGATCGGCTGCACTGGTCACGCTGGCACTGGATGATCGTCATCGGCCTCGGCACCGTCTGGATCCTGGACGGGCTCGAAGTGACCATCGTGGGCAACCTCTCGGCCCAGCTCGCCAAACCCGGAAGCGGCCTGGACATCACGCAGGCGCAGGTCGCCGGCCTGGCCGCCGCGCTGTACGTCGCGGGTGCCTGCTCGGGGGCGCTGTTCTTCGGCTGGCTGACCGACCGGTTCGGCAGGAAGAAGCTGTTCCTGATCACGCTGGTCGTCTACCTGGTCGCGACCCTGATGACCGCGTTGTCGTTCGACGCGTGGTGGTTCTTCCTGTTCAGGTTCATGACGGGCTTCGGCATCGGCGGGGAGTACGCGGCGATCAACTCGGCCATCGACGAGCTGATCCCGAGCGCCCACCGGGGGCGGATCGACATCATCATCAACGGCAGCTACTGGCTCGGGGCGGCGGGCGGCGCCCTGCTGACCGTGCCGCTGCTGAACGACCTACCGGTCAACATCGGCTGGCGCGTCGCCTTCGGGCTGGGCGTGGTGCTTGGTCTGGCCATTCTGCTCGTACGGCGCCACGTACCGGAAAGCCCGCGCTGGCTGTTCATCCACGGCCGTGGCCAGGAGGCCGAGGAGATCGTCGACGACATCGAGCGCCAGGTGGGCGGGGACCTGCCGGAGCCGGCGCAGTCGATGACGATCCATCAGCGCAAGTCCATCGGGTTCGTCCGGATCGCGCACACCATGGTGGCGCTCTATCCCAAGCGGACGGTGCTCGGCCTGTCGCTCTTCATCGGCCAGGCGTTCCTGTACAACGCGATCACCTTCGGGTACGCGCAGATCCTGTCCACGTTCTTCAAGATCGACACCCATACCGGCTACTACTTCGCGGTCATCGCGGTCGGCAACTTCCTGGGCCCGCTGCTGCTCGGGCGGCTCTTCGACACGGTCGGCCGGATCCCGATGATCTCCGCCACGTACATCGGATCGGGGCTGTTGCTGCTCGGCACGGCCTGGCTCTTCAACCAGGGGATGCTCACGGCGGTGACGCTGACGGCCTGCTGGTCGGTGGTGCTGTTCGTGGCCTCGGCGGGAGCCAGTTCGGCGTATCTGACGGTCAGCGAGATCTTCCCGATGGAGACGCGGGCGATGGCCATCGCGTTCTTCTTCGCCATCGGCACGGCGGCGGGCGGCATCGCGGGCCCGCTCGTCTTCGCCCACCTGGTCGAGACGGGTGTGCCGGGCGACACGGCGCTGGCCTTCTCGATCGGTGCCATCATCATGATCCTGGCGGGTCTGGTGGAGCTCTTCCTGGGCGTCAAGGCCGAACGCAAGGGTCTGGAGGAGATCGCCACTCCCCTGACTGCCGCCGAGACAGGCCAGGCGGCATGACGACCGGCCATGGGCAGCGGACGGGCTAGGGCCGGAGGTCGTTGGAGAGGTTGATCCGGATCTCCGTGTTGCGGTATCCGGCGCGCCCGAACGCGGCCGCCATCGGCGCGTTGCCCACGTCGGTGGTGGCGGTGACGCGTGGCTCTCCGTTGGCCGCGTGGATGCGAGTGATCTCGGCGAGTATTTCGTCCACGTAGCCGCGCCCCCGGAGCTCCGGGACCACCCCCAGATATCCGACGTTCACGTTGTACGGCGTCGCCGAGGGGATCGCCATTCCCGCCACCTCGCCCTCATGCGTGTAGGCGATCCGCCACCACTCCCGCTTGCCCGGCGCCCTGAGATAGAAGTCCATCTCTTCGCGCGCGGTCGTGTCCACGCCCTTGGCCGCCAGGCTCGCACGGGTCTGGGCGTCCAGGCTGCCCTCGGCGATTCTCGTGAACACCGTCAGGAACTCCTCATCGGACGCCTCGGCGAACCGCAGCACGCCGGTCGCCGGGGGCACCCCGTCGGCGGGTGTCCACTCGAACTGCAGCCGCTCCACTTCCCGGGTGAGGCCGGCCGCGTGTGCTGCCGCCCGCCGCCATTCCACGGCCATCGAAGTGGCCGGATCGTCGCGCCAGCCGCCGGCCGCCTTGATCGCGTACTGCACCGGCCGCGGGAATCCGGTCAGCGCGGCCCTGATCAGCTCGGCGGCGACGGCGGTGCGGTCACCCGCCGCAGGGTCCACGTCGAGGCAGTCGAGCGCGACCGGGTGCGCGCTGTCCCTCGGCCCCCACCACAGTGCCCGTCCCACGACCTGGTGGTCGACCTCGGCGATCCAGGTCCATTCCGGCCGGTACATGTTCTCGGCCAGATCCGCGAGGTAACGGTCGGCGGGGATCCAGCCGACGGGCTCGGTCACGCTCCACGCGGTCACGCGGTCGAGGTCGGCGGGGACGGTAGGGCGGTAGGAGATCATCTAAAGAAAGTACCTAACTTTTGTCATCATCTGAGCTAAATGTCCGGTCATTCCTTGAAGCCCGCACAGGTGAGGGGTGAGATTCGCGGCGGCGCCTGAACACGCGTCACTCGGCCGTGTGTGCGACGATGGCGGCGGCCAGCTCCTCGTGCACCTCAGGCGGCAGTGTGTGGCCCATCCCCTCCACGATCATCAGCCGCGCCCCTGGGATCTGCTCGGCGATGATCGCGCTGTGGCCCGGTTTGGCCGGCTCGTGGCTGCCCTCGATGACCAGGGTGGGTGCCTTCACCTGATGGAGTACGCCCACCGGCTCGAAGTCGGGCTTGGCCATGGCGGCCAGCCGGTGGTTGGCCACCGCCGACAGGTCGCGGGCCCGGTCGTAGATCCGTTCCTGCAGCCGCCGCGCCGCGTCCTCGTCGAACGGCAACCCGGTGCCGTGCAGCAGCCGCTGCTCAGCGATCATGCCGTCGATCCGCGCGCGCCGATCCGCCGGTGGCGGCGCGGCCATCAACCTACGGTAGAAGTCCACGAACTCCGGCGCCGGCTCCGGCAGGCTCCCCTCGGGCTGCGGCTGCCCCATCAGAGCCCGCATGATCACCTGGCCCTCGCCGCCGCCCAGCGGGGAGGAGCCGATGACGGTCAGCGACCGCACCCGCTCCGGCCGCTCCACCGCGGCGAACTGGCCGAGCAGGCCGCCCGCCGAGTGACAGACCAGGTGCGCGCTCGCCAGGCCGTGGTCGTCCATCACGCGGTAGACGTCGTTCTTGATGTCATCCCATGTGTACGGCTGCGCCGCGAAGTCGACGGTGCCCGACATGCCGGTGTCGCGGTGGTCGTACCGGATCACCCGGCGGCCCCCGGCGCTCAGCCGGCCGACGAACTCGTCCGGCCACAGGATGCCCTGCGACATCGAACCCATGATCAACAGGATCGGCGCATCCGTCTCGGCGCCGAACTCTTCGCTCCAGATGTTCACGTTTTGCATGCCTCAAAGCATGCCGTCCCCGGCTACGGGCGCCTTCTGTAGAACTACTAGTGGCGCCACATCCGTACGGGAAGGAAGAACGGCCGCGGCTCTGGACAATGTGCTGCCCACGTGATCTGACGGAGTAAGAGCGTCAACGATCACGAACAGGAGTACCTGGACATGAGCGACACGCTGCGACTCCACATCGCCGGCCCCGCCCTGCTGGAGCGAGCCCGTGACCTGCGCCCACTGATCGAGCGCGAGGCGGCCGCCGCCGAGGCGCAGGGCAGGCTCACCACGCCCGTCGTGGATGCCCTGCATGAGGCGGGACTTTTCGGTATATGGGTGCCTACGCCGCTGGGCGGCGCCGAGTTGTCCCCCAGGGAGCTGCTCGCCGTCTTCGAGGAGCTGTCGTACGCCGACCCCTCGACCGGCTGGGTGGTCATGGCCACCACTCTGGAGAACGGCACGGCCGGCGCCTACCTGGGTGACGAGGCCGTCGCGCGGATCTTCACGGGCCCGCGGATGCCGGTCATCGCGGGCCAGGGCACCCGGCCGGGCACCGCCGTACGCGAAGACGGCGGTTTCCGTCTCAGTGGCCAGTGGGGTTTCGCCTCGGGCATGCCGCACGCCCAGTACGCCCACAGCCTGGGCGCCATCGAGGGCACCGACGAGTCCCGGATCTTCATCACCCCGATCGAAGACGTCAAGATGCTCGGCAACTGGGACGTCCTGGGTCTGCGCGCCACAGGCAGCATCGACTACGCCATCGACGGCGCCTTCGTACCGGAGTCGCAGACGCATATCGTCACGCACAACGAACCGCTGCGCGGCGGCGCGATCTTCCGGCTCGGCGTCCTCGACCAGGCGATGATCTGTCACTCCGGCTGGGCGCTCGGTGTCGGCCGCCGGCTGCTCGATGAGCTGAGCCGGCACGCCGGGGCGCGGGCCGGGCGGCCCGGCCAGATCGCCGCCAGCGATGCCTTCCACGCCGACTTCGCCCGCGCCGAGGCGGCGTTCCGTGCGGCCAAGGCCCTAGTGCAGGAGACCTGGGACGACACCGAACGCACCCTGGACGCGGGCCGGACGCTCGACGTACGCCAGGAGACGATGGTGCGGCTCGCGCTCAACCACATCACGTCGACGATCGCCGAGGTTGCCCGGTTCGTCTACGCGTCGGGCGGCACCTCGGCACTGCGCGACGGGCTGATCCAGCGGCTGTTCAGGGACGTCCACGCCGGCACCGCGCACATCACCTCGGGCCCGCAGGTGCTTCAGGAGTGCGGCCGGGAACTGGCCGGGCTGGCGCCGGGCCAGTCCTGGATGCTCTTCGCCCTGGAGGCGTGAGGCGCCCTGGAGGCGTGAGGGGCACCCGAACCCAGGGCTCGGGTCGTCGCTCGGGAGCGGTGACAGCTCGCCCGGGCGCCAACGAGTCGACCTCGGCCAGGACGTCGATGGCGGTCTCGCAGGCGCGAGCGGCCCACGCGGTGTCGATACCGGTCCCGGTGCGGTCGCGGGGGCCCATGGGCGCGACCGCTTGCGACAGCAGTCGGAGGGTGGTCTCGCTCGGGTTGGCGAACGCGATGAGGACCATCTCAGCCAGGGTACGGGGGGCGCCTTCGGGCCACAGTGGTCTCTGGTGAGATCCGGGGTGCGCGTCCCGGCCTCGGCGATGGACGCCATGATCCACCCGTACCCGGGACTCAGGCCAGGCCATCCCCTTGAGTGCCAGAACCTTCGGGGAGAAGCTTGCATCCAATAGCCCGTGGACATCACGCGGCACGGCGGCGGAGTTGAGGCGGCGCACCAGCGCCGGATCCTGTTGCGACGCGCACGAGCCGCCCGGGTGGTGTATATGTCACATCGTAGGTCCGTACAGCGAACGGTGTTCCCGTGCCCAATATGCTCGATCTCCTCAAGCCGCCGCACGGTCCCAAGGAAGAAACGCAGCTGTCGATCGTCAAGGCGCTCATGGCGCGGCCGTATCTGAGAGCAGACCTGGCAAGGCCGACCGGTCGGGTGGCCAACACGATCAGCACTGCGATCGACGAGCTGCGCGGCCGCAACATCATCGCGCCGGCGAAGCGTGGCAGCAGGGAGGACATCCGGCTCATGCCGCTCACCGGCGTCGCAGTCGGCGTCGAGCTGGGATACCAGCACATGGTGGTCGCCGCGCGCCTGGCGCACCAGTCCTTCGACGAGGCCGAGACCGAGTTCCTGGAGAACGGCGCGGCGCAGGGCCGGGAAAGCTGGCTGCCCGCCCTGGTGAGCGCGATCCGCAAGGTGGTCATCAAGGTCGGCGGCGGGCCCAACGAGCTGGCCACCATCGGCATGGGCATCCCGAGGGTGGTCGATCCGCAGCAGCAGACCCTCGTGCCGCCGGTGCTGCCACCCTGGCAGGAGGGCGAGAATCCCGCCGCGGCGCTGACGAAGCAGCTGGCCCGGGCCAAGGACATGAGCGTGCCGGCCAACCTGCGCGTACGGCTGGACAACGACGCCAATCTCGGCGCGTACGCCGAACACGTCTACACCCACCCGCACCAGGAGACACTGATCTACATCAAGGCGTCCACCGGGGTGGGCGCGGGGATCATCATCGGCGGAAAGCTCTTCCGCGGAGCCAAGGGGTGCGCGGGGGAGATCGGCCACACCATGGTCCAGCCGGACGGCCGCTTCTGCCTGTGCGGCGGGCGCGGCTGCCTGGAGACGTTAGTGGGCGCGGACGCGATGCTGCGCGACGCCCAGGCCATGCTGGGCGACAAGATCTTCACCAGGCCTTTCAGCGTCAACCAGCTCGTCGATCAGGCGGAGGCCGGAAATCCGATCTGCCGGCGCATCGTGCGCGACGCCGCGACTCTGCTCGGCCAGAGCATCGGCAACGTGTGCAACCTGCTCAACCCAAACGTGATCGTCCTCGGCGGGGTTTTCGGCCGGGCGGGGGACCTCGCCATCAAGGCGTGCAACGAAGGGATCAGCAGGACCGCCATGGCCGCCGCCCAGTCGGAGAGGCCGTTGGTCGTCGCCACCGAGTCGCCCCGCGCGACCGCGCACGGCGCGCTTCTGCTGGGAATCGACGGCGAAGGCCGAGCATGAATTGTGGCTTTCGGGACCTCGTCGACCCGATAATGACCTCAAATTGAGCAAAAGCCTCGCGGCTTTCTCATATACGGCGGCGGTACTATCATTGGCTTCAATACCGCCAGCGCGATTGGATGGGACCATGCCCGACGCCGACGAGCCGGAATCCCCATATCTCCCGCCCGCGGTCCTCGATTTCGGCAGCGTACGAGAGCTCACCAAGGGAAGCTCGGGCAATGGCTCAGCGGACGCCAACTCCCAGTATTACTGGGCCTGAGTTACCGGCACGCGTCCCCGGCCTGATCGCCACGCTTGCCGAGGGCGAGGCGGCTCTCCGCCCCTACGGCGCCTGGCACGCTTCAGAGGTGACCGAGATCGATCGGCTCCTGGTCGTCGGTCACTGCCTCGCCGACCGGCGCTCGATCGCGGCCGCGCTCGAGCGTGACGATCTCGGTGCGCTCACGCGCCTGCCCGGGTCGTACGCATGGGTGCTGGCCAGGCAGGGCGAGCTCATCGCGTACACCGATCTCGCCGGCCAGTTTCCCCTCTACCTGTCGCGGCTCGGCGGGCGGACCGCGCTCGCCTCGCACCCCGGAGTCCTGTCCGACCTGCACGAGAGGTCCGTCGATCCGGTCACCCTCGCGGTTGCGATCGCCTGCCCGAGCGTGTTGCCGCTGTGGGAGCATCGCTCGCCGTACCAGGGCGTGAGCCGCCTTCCAGGCGGCCGCCTGATCCACGTGGGACAGAGCACGATCCGGTACGGCACGGCCGGCCCGGCACCCGATCTCCGCGCCGCGCTGACCGAGGCCGTGGCGACCAGATGTTCCGCGGCGCCGATCTCCGCGGACTTCAGTGGCGGGCTCGACTCCACCTCGCTGGCTTTCCTCGCCGCCCAGCACACCAAGGTCAAGGGGATCGTCTACCACCACCCGGACCTCCCGACCACCGACCTGGCCCACGCGAGCAGCCTGGCCGGACACGGCATGGACCTGACCGCCGTGGCAGGAGATCAGAGCACCCTTCCCTATGCCGAGCTGACCTACCCGCTCGACGGCGAACCCGTTCGCGGCAATCTCGCCTGGCGGCGTTCCCTGCTACGCCTCGCGGAGGCGGCGCCCATGCATGTCACCGGGGAGGGCGGGGACGCTCTCTTCGGCGCCGCCCCGTCCTACCTCGCGGAACTCGCGCGTCCGGGGGAGCTGCGCGAGCTGGCCAGGCACTGCGCCCATAACGCGGCTCTCAAGCATGCCTCGCCGCTCGGCCTCGCCACCCGTGCCTGGCGGGTCTCGCGTACGAGCCCGCGCCAGGCCCTGATCCGGCTCGCACGCCGCCTCCTGGATCCAGATGCCGGGAGCCCGACCTCGCATGGTGCCTGGAGGTCGAGTCGGCCGGGTGCCGGGAGTCTGACCTGGCTCGATGCCGTCGCCTGGTGGCCGGTCGACGGCACGGTCCTGGGCTGGCTGACCCGGGCGATGCGGGCCGAACTCGCCATCCGCCTGGCCGACCCCGCACTGGCCGAGCGGGTAGATCCGGACCTGGGGCCGACTCACGTGGCGACCAGGGCCGAGCTGAGGCAGTCGGCCGACGCCCAACGCCAGCTACGTGAGCTCGGGGCTGTGCTGACCGGGACCCGGGTCCACGCGCCCTTCCTCGACGACGCCGTGGTCCGCGCCTGCCTCGCCGTGCCGGCCCACAGGCGCGTGGGTCCTACCGCCGGCAAGCCTCTGCTCGCCCGTGCGCTGCGCGACCTCGTGCCCGAGCGCGTGTTCGCGCGCCGGACCAAGGGCGACTACAGCGCCGAGGAGTACCACGGCGCCCGCGCCTCGGCGGAGCGGCTTCACCGGCTCATCGACGACTCCCGGCTCGCGGCACTCGGCGTCGTCGAGCCCGGGCCCGTGCGTGCCTGCCTCGACTGGCTGCTCGCCGGAGCGCCTGCGCCGCTGGGCGCGATGGCCCAGTTCGTGGCGACCGAATGCTGGCTGCGAGGCTCCCGGCCGGGCCCATGCTGAAGGTCAGGATTCCCCGCCATGTCCATTACCGGGCCTACGAACACGGCGGAGTCGTCCTCATCAACACCGCCACGGGCCACTGGCACGCACTCAACCCGACCGCCGGCAGGCTCTGGGCGAGCTGGGCCCAGGGAGCGGACTTCGAGCGCAGCGTGGCGGAGATCTCCGCCCGGCATCCGGGCGTGGCCCCGGAGCAAATCCATGAGGACGCCGTCAACCTCCTCCACGACCTGCTACGACGTGGTCTCGTGGGAACCGGGGCGCGCGGAAGCACCCGCCCCCGGTCCGCCCCTTCGCGCGAGGCCGCGGACGCGACGACGTCCCTCGATCACGATCTCCGGCCAGCTTGGGGTGCGGCGCTGCTGGCCTGGTGCTGCCTCGTGCTGGCCGTGCTCCTGCTCGTGCTCCCGTTCCGTGTCACGGCCGCCGTGGTCGGCTGGGTCCGCGGGGTGGCCAGGAGACGTGACATGAGCACCGCGTCGGCCGAGGCCGCCGCGCATGCCGTACGGCGTGCCGCCCGGCGCTATCCGGGACGCGCCGCCTGCCTGGAGACCTCGCTGGCCACCGTGCTGTTCGCGGCGGCCTCGTTGCGGCATCTCGACTGGTGTCTGGGCGCGGCCACCGACCCCTATCGCTTCCACGCCTGGGTCGAACTCGGCGGACACCCCATCGCCGCCGACTCCGCCTACCTCCGGGTGCTCACAATCTGACGCAAATTGCGACCGTGCGTGGCAGGGGAAACTCGCCCGACATATCAATTTGCGAAAAAGCCGTGCGGCCGGTCATTTATTGCGGAAATCGGGTGGCGTAACTCTAAAACTGCGTTTTTCTAATTCGTGGCCATTGCCGACTGCGTGGATTACCGTCGAAGCATAGGAAAGGAGGACACCATGTTCCACTCCCGCATCAAGCTCAAGCTCCAGTTCGAGGGAAAGAGGCGGTCCAATCAGATGTTCCGGGTGATCATCGCTCTCGCATTCATCGCGATCATCGTCGTCGCCGCCGGCGACCTCAGCCTGATCAAGCTGGTCTTCCCTTGATTCTCCACAGCCGAGTCGCGTTGACCGTCCGGCCGCGGCTCATCCCTCCGACCTCCGGGCGAAGAGCATGAACTCCCCGCCCGGCCTGTCCGGCGCGTCGCGCACTTCCTGTACGGCGTAGCCGTGCGCGACCAGCGCCGCGCCGGATCGCGCGTCTCGAACACCAGGCGCCGCTGGGCCGTAACGCGCCATGGACGCTGTGGAGCACACCGTCCCAGTCGTGCGGGTCCACGACCGCCTGGGCGACGTTCGCCGTCATGGCGGCGAGGACGACACGCATCGGCGGCCACACCGAGACGATGGCCTCGTGCACCGCGCGCCGGCACGGTCGGCTGGACGCTCGAAGACGTCACCTTCCCCTGGCAGCGCTCGTTCGAGATCGACTTCACGCTGACCCGGCAGGACTCCTAGATGCGGTGCGTGGTCCAGAACGACGACAGGTCGACCGTCGTCGCGGCCTGGGCGGCGGCCTTGAAGTCGGCCACCGTGGAGATGCCGTACCAGTGTGAAGCGGCGTAGTCGTGCAGGAGCGTCTGCATGGCCGTGGTGCCGATCAGGCGGCGCAGGTCGTGCAGGGCGCACTTGCCGTAGGTGTAGACGACCGTGCCGTAGCGGCTGGAGTGGGCGTCCCAGTAGGCCATCGAGTTGCTGATCTTCTCGGCCGACGACTGCCAGGAGACGCTGTTCCAGCAGTTGGTGCCGCTGATGCCCTGATACAGGTCGGTGGCGTAGTCGGCGAAGGACTCGTCCAGCCACGGGGTGTTGTACTCGTCGTCGCCGACGATGCCGTACCACCACTGGTGGGCCAGCTCATGGGCGAGCGCGGTGGAGCTGACCAGGTCGAGCACGAACCCCGGATACTCCATGCCGCCGAACCAGAAGTTGTTGTCCAGGACGACGTCGACCTCGCCGTAGGGATAGGCGCCGAAGCGGCCGGCGTGGGCGACGAGCGAGTTCTTGGCGGTGTTCATCATCGAGGTGGCACTGGCGGCGCTGATGCCGCTGACGCGGTAGACGTTCACGGTGACGCCCGTGGTGGTCGTGCCGGTGGTCTTGGTGAACGCGCCGGCCCCCCAGGCGAACTCGCGGACGTGACTGGCGGTCGCGGTGGTGATCGTCCGGCCGGAGGTGCCGGGGGTGTCCACGGAGGTGCCGGTCGCGGGGACGAGCAGCGAGCTGGGGTGGTCCAGGGTGACCCGGTAGTCGCTGGCGAGCTGGTAGAAGGACTCGCCGTTGTTGGTGTAGGGGTCCAGGTGCCACCCGGCGCCGTCGCGTACGGCCAGGACGGGGAGGGCGTTGCCGATGAAGTTGTACGCGCCGTCGTGGCCGAACCGGTCGGCGCCGCTGGGCACGACGATGCTCAGGTCGAAGCCGACCGAGCCGTTCTGCCCCTGGGCCAGCGGCACGGGGAGAGTGATCTTCAGCGCCGTGCAGGCGACGGTCAGCGAGCCGGCCGTACCACCGGTGACGTTCGTGACCGTGATCGGGGTGGATGGGCAGCTGCCGTGGTAGTTGTCCCACAGGCGCAGGTAGACCTCGGTGAGGGGGTCGGCCGACAGGTTCGTGAAGCTGACGCTCTCGTGGCCGGTCCAGGTGGTGCCCGAGGCGTTGCTGGTGAGGTTCACGGTGTAGGAGGCCGAGCCCGGCGTCCGGGTCGCGTCGACCGCCCAGGCCGGAGCGGGGAGTCCGGCGGCTAACGCGATGGCGATCGTGCAGAATGTCAGCATTCTTCGGATCATGGGCTGGCTCCTTGTGTGACGCTCGGGCCCCCGATCTGCCGACGAAACGTAACTTCCTCCGTCAGGGCCGTCAATATCCCCGGCAGGTGGACTTCCCGGTACGGCGTCGCCGCCGTACCGGGAAAGCGGGTCAAGCGACGAGCTGCTTGTCGGCCGCCCGCTGGATCAGGTCCTTGTCGGTGATGACCACCGCGTCGGGGATCGCGTCGGGCAGGTCGTCCTCCAGGAAGCGGACCGGCCGGTAGCGGTAGGCGGCCAGGCCGATCAGCACGGTCACCGCGCCCGCGACGAGGGTGAGCAGGGCGATCCCCCTGCCCTGCGCGGCGCCGGCGATCGGGTCGAAGACCCGCTCGACCAGCGGCCCGGCCAGCAGGAACCCCACCGGGACCATGGCCCAGCTGAGCATCAGGTTCGTGGCGATGACCCGGCCCTGCAGGTCGAGTCCGACCTTCTGCTGCACGATGGCGAACCAGTGCGCGTTCAGCAGCGCGGTGAACAGCCCGATGAAGAACAGCCCGATCGCGGGCAGCACCGGATGGGGCGCGATTCCGATGACGGCGAAGGAGACGCCCAGGGCCATGAAGCAGCCGAGGATGCCGTACGTGCGACGGGCCAGACCCCCGGTCACCGTCATGATCACGCTGCCCACCAGGAGCCCGATGCCGGTCATCGAGAGCGCTATGCCCAGGCCGCGGGTGTCGGTGAGGCTGAGCAGCAGCGGCGTGGACAGGACCTCGACCATGGCGAAGGGGAAGTTCAGGAACGAGGTGAACAGGATGATCGCCAGGAGCCCGTGCCTGCGGGTGATGTAGCGCCAGCCGCCGGTCATCTCCTGCCAGAACGACTCCTCCCGCTTCTTGAACAGCGTGTTCGGGAAGCGGACCGCCAGGGTCACGGTGACGGCGAAGGCGAAGGTGGACAGGTCGATCACGACGATGCCGTGCAGCCCGATGGCGGCCACGAGCGCGCCGCCCAGCAGCGGCGCCAATACGGTCCCCGCCGCCTGCCCCAGCTGGGCCAGGCCGCTGGCTCTGCCGTAATAGCGTTTGGGCACCAGCTGGGCCACGGCCGCCATGTAGGCGGGCTGGTGGAAGGCCGTCGACACCGCGCCGACGGCGACGATGAGGTAGACGTGCCAGAGCTGGAGCCCGCCCGTCCACAGCAGGGCGGCCAGCGAGGCGGAGGATACCCCGGCCGCCGAGTCTGCGGTGATCATGACAAGCCGGCGGTTCCAGCGGTCCGCCACCGCTCCGGCGACCGGCGCCAGCACGACGGCGGGCAGCAGCGCCATGACGGAGACGATGGCGAACATCGAGATCGACCGCGTCTGCTGGTAGACCCAAAGCCCCAGGCCGAACGTGGTCAGCCCGGTGCCGATCAGCGACACCAGCTGGCCGAAGGCCACCAGGAAGAACGTCTTCAGGCTGGCCTGCTGGTAGCGGGGCGGCAGCGGCGCCGGTGACCGGTCCCCGCCATCGAGGATCTCGGCCAGCTCGGGCGCCTGGTGCTTCTGGAAGTAGTGCCCGGCCTTGGGGATCACCTCCAGCGACACCTCGTCGGAGAAGGCCTCCCACTCGCGGAAGCGCTCCTCGTACAGCTCGGTGGCGCGGTCGCTCTCGCCGACCACGCAGACCAGCGGTGCGGACAGCTTCTTGATGGGCGCCTGGTAGAGCTCGGTGTAGTAGTCCTCGCCCTCCTGGGTGTCGTGGAGGAAGACGCCCATGATGAAGTCGCGCTCGGCGGGGTCCAGAGCTTCGGTGAAGAAGCCCATCGCCCGCAGGAACTCCAGCGCCTGCCGCTTGGAGGTCCACCGCTCCATCGGGAAGACCTTGCGGAACCAGGCGAAGGTCTTGCCCGGCAGGCGGGGCGCGGGCAGGTGCCCGCCGATGACCACCTTCTCCAGGACGACGCCTTCCTCCTCCAGCCGGCGCGCCAGCTCGACGGTGAGCGCGCCGCCCATGCAGTGGCCGTACAGGGCGAGGGGGCCGTCGACCTTCTCCTTGATCTCCTTGACGCAGCCCTCGACGAGCTCGTGGAAGGGCAGCACGGGCTCGCCGGGGTTGCCGGTCTCGTGGCCCGGCGGCTGCAGCGCGAGCATGGTGATGTGCGCGGGCAGGGCCGAGGCCAGCGGCTGGTACGTGATCGCGCCGCCGCCCGCGAACGGCACGCAGACCAGGGTCAGCGAGGCCGCGGGTCGTGGCGGCGTCAGTTCATGCAATAACCCGATATTTCGGGATGATCCGTCGAGTGTGGCGAAGGTGCGGATGGTGGGGTTCTTGAAGAGGTCCAGCACGGTCGCCTGGATCCCCGAGTCCCGTACGGCGCGTACGGCCTTGAAGGAGTCGCCGCCCAGCGCGAAGAAGTCGTCGTCGATCCCGATCCCCTTCACACCCAGGATCGCCGTCCAGAGCTCGACCAGCTTGACCTCGGCCGGCGTCCGTGGCGCCGCGCCCTCGGCGCGTACCTGGGCGACCGGCTCGGGCAGCGCCTTGCGGTCCACCTTGCCGTTCGGGGTGAGTGGCAGGGCGTCCAGCAGCACGAACGCTGAGGGGATCATGTAGTCGGGCAGCTTGCGCCGCAGATATTCGCGCCAGTCGTGCTCGGCGTCGGCGGCCAGATAGGCGGCGATGCTCTTGTCATCATCCGAGCCGCGCACCACCACGGCCCCCTCGCGGACCGCGGGATGCGCCAGCAGCAGCGACTCGATCTCGCCCAGCTCGATCCGGTAGCCGCGGACCTTCACCTGGCCGTCGGCCCGGCCGAGGAACTCGATGGAGCCGTCGGCCCGGCGGCGGGCCTGGTCACCGGTCCGGTAGAGCCGGCGCCCGTCGCGCCAGGTGATGAAGCGTTCGGCCGTCAGTTCGGGCTGGCCGAGGTAGTCGCGGGCCAGGCCCGCCCCGCCGATGTAGAGCTCGCCGACCACGCCGGTGGGCACCAGCTGCATCGCGGCGTCGAGCAGGTGGATCTGCGTGTTGGCGATCGGGTGCCCGATGGTGATCGGTCCGTCGGTGACTCGGGTGAGAGTGGACCAGATGGTGGTCTCGGTCGGGCCGTACATGTTCCACAGCTCGGCCACCCGGCCGCGCAGGTCGGCGGCCAGGTCGGCGGGCAGCGCCTCGCCACCGCACAGGGCCTTCAGGTCCGGCTTGCCCGCCCATCCCGACGACAGCAGCAGCCGCCAGGTCGCCGGAGTGGCCTGCATGACCGTCGCGCCGTCCAGCAGGGCGGCCAGCCGCAGCGGATCGTAGGCCGCCTCGCGGCTCGCGATCAGCACGTGGCCGCCGACCGTGAGCGGCAGGAACAGCTCGAGCACCGAGATGTCGAAGGCGGTCGTCGTGACGGCCAGGAGGGTGTCCTGGCCGGTCAGGCCGGGCTCGCGGCTCATGGAGGTGAGGAAGTTGACCACCGAGGAGTGCTGGACGCGCACGCCCTTGGGCCGCCCGGTGGAGCCGGAGGTGTACAGGACGTAGCAGGGGTTCTCGTGGGTGGCCAGGGCGGGCAGCCGTTCCGGGCTCTCACCGGAGAAGCCACCGTCGGTCAGGATGAGCTCCCCCTGGTAACCGGTGTAGCGCCCGGCGAGCTCGCGCTCGGTGACCAGGACGCCGATGCCGGAGTGGTCCAGGATGTAGTCCTGACGGTCCTGCGGGTACATCGGGTCGAGCGGCACGTACGCGCCGCCCGCCTTCAGCACGCCGAGCAGGGTGACCAGCATCGTGGCCGAGCGCTCCATCGCCACGCCCACCAGCGTCTCGGGCCCCACACCCGCCGCGCGCAGCCGCCAGGCGACCTGGTTTGCCTGCCCGTCCAGCTCCCGGTACGTCAGTGAGTCGCCCTCGAAGGTGACGGCCACGACGTCGGGCGTCCGGTCGGCCTGGGCCTCCACCAGCTCGTGGACGCACAGGTCGGGCACCTCGACGTCCTGGCTGTCCAGCTGCTCGGCCAGCTCCTCGCCGGTGAGGAAGTCCAGCTCGGACAGCGTGGTCTCGGGCGCCGCGACGATCGCGGACAGCAGGGCCTCGTAGTGCCGGAGCAGCCGCTGGACGGTGCCGGGGTCATAGAGCGCGGTGTTGTACTCCAGCCGGCACTCCAGCTCGTCGTCCTGCTCGTTGACGTAGAACACCAGGTCCACCTGGGCGGTGCCGACCTCCACGGCCAGCTCCCCGACGGCCAGCCCGGCCATGTCCAGGTCGCTCTTGGGCAGGTTGAGCAGGTTGAACAGCACCTGGAAGAGCGGATTGCGCGACAGGTCCCTGGGCGGGTTGAGCTCCTCCACCAGCCGTTCGAACGGCACGTCCTGATGGGCGTACGCGCCCAGCGCGTACTCGCGTACCTGCGCCAGGAGTTCGGTGTATCGCAGGCCGCCGTCCATCTGGGCCCGCATGACCAGGGTGTTGATGAAGCAGCCCGCGATGCCTTCGAGCTCGGGGCGGGTGCGCCCGGCCACCGGCGAGCCGACGCAGATGTCCTCCTGGCCGCTGTAGCGGTACAGCAGCGTGTGGAGCGCGGTCAGCAGGGCCATGTAGAGCGTGGCGCCGCGTTCCTGGCTCAGCTTCCGCAGCCCTCGGGCCAGCTCCGCGGGCAGCACGTGGGTGGCGACCGCCCCCTCGAAGGTCTGCATCGGCGGGCGCGGCCGGTCCGTGGGCAGGTCCAGGCTGTGCGGGATGCCGCGCAACCGCTCCTTCCAGAAGCCGAGGTCGGCGACCTGCTCCCGCTGCCAGCGCGCGTAGTCGCGGTATCTGACCTGCGGCTCGGGCAGCGTCTCGCCGTTGTACAGCGCGACCAGCTCGCTCCTCAGCAAGGTGATCGACCAGCCGTCCACGACGATGTGGTGGAAGTTGAGCGACAGAACATGGTGATCCGGTGCGAGCCGCAGCAGCCGGGCGCGGAACAGAGGCCCGTGCGCCAGGTCGAACGGCTCGGTCGCGGCCGCGCTCAGCGCCCGCTCGGCGTCGTCGCAGTCCTCGACCGGCAGCGGCGTCTCCCCCGCGGGCAGCACCACCGGCACCGGCTCGCCGTCCGGGGCGCGGAAGACGGTCCGCAGCGACTCGTGCCGCCGCACCAGCTCACGCAGGGCTTCGTGCAGCCGCGCCACATCCAGCTCGCCCCGCAGGTCCAGCGCCGTGGCCACGGCGTAGGCGGCCGAGCCGTGCACCTGGTCGATGAACCACATGCGCCGCTGGATGAACGAGACGGGCGCGGGCTCCTCACCGACCGGGATCACCTCACGGAGACCCGCCGAGGCGACGACCGGCGTCACCTCAGGTTGGCCCGCCGAGGCGACGACCGACGTCCCCTCACGGAGGGCCGCCGTGACGGCCGGCGTCACCTCGCGGAGGCCCGCCGCGACGGCCGGGATCGCTTCACGGGAGGCCGCCGAGTCGACGAGCGCCCGCTGGCCGCCCAGCGTGGGGTGGTCGAAGACCGCCTCGATGGGCAGGCCGAGGCGGGAGGCGAGCTGGGTGGCCACGAGGGAGTCGCCGCCCAGGTCGAAGAAGTCGTCCTCCGGTCCGGTGGGCGCGAGGCCGAGCACGTCCCGCCAGACTGCGGCGACCACGTCGAGCTCCTGGACCGCCTCCGCCACCGGCGCGGCCGCGACCTCGAAGCGCCGGGTGCGCGGCCCGATCCAGTAGCGGCGCCGCTCGAACGGATACGTGGGCAGCGGCACCCGCCTGCCCGATGGTCCGAACGCCGTCCAGTCGACGTCGGCGCCGTGCACCCACAGCCGCCCGACGGCCTCCAGCAGGGCGGTCCGCCCGCTCTCCGGCTCGGCGGGGGCGGGGGCGGGGGCGAGGGTGGCGACCGTCGCCTGGCCGCCCTGGCGGCGTACCAGGGTGGTCAGGGTACGGCCCGGCCCCGCCTCCACCACCGCGGCGTCGGCCGCCACGAGGGCGCGGGCGCAGTCGGCGAACCGCACGGTCTCCCGCAGATGGCGCACCCAGTAGGCGGGGTCCTTGGTCTCGGCGCCGGATGCCCAGCCGCCGGTGACGTTGGACAGGTACGGCAGCTCGGGCGTGCCCAGCTGCACCGAGGCGACCTCGGTGGCGAAGGCGTCGAGCACCGGGTCCAGCATGGCGGAGTGGAAGGCGTGGGAGGTGCGCAGCGTGCGGCAGGCGACATCCTGCCGTTCCAGCCGCCGCTTCACCTCCGCGATGGCCCCCTCCGGCCCGGCCAGAACGCACATTTCGGGGGTGTTGACCGCCGCCAGCGAGACGTCCGCGCCGAGCAGGTCACCCACCTCGGACTCGGGCAGCGGCACGGCCAGCATCGAGCCGGGGGGCAGGCTCTGGACCAGGCGGCCGCGCGCGGCGACCAGGCGCAGGGCGTCCTCCAGGGTGAAGACTCCGGCCAGGCAGGCGGCGACGTACTCGCCGATGCTGTGCCCGGCCATCATCGCCGGGCGGACGCCGCGCTCGATCAGCGCGCGGGCGAAGGCGTACTCCGTGACGAAGAGCGCGGGCTGGGTGAGCCAGGTCTGGTCGAGGTCACCGGCCTCGCCGTACAGGGCTGCCTGGCCGTCGGCCTCGCCGTACAGGACTTCGCGCAGGTCGAGGCCGAGGTACGGCTCAAGGATGCCGGAGCAGGCGTCGACGGTGGCGCGGAAGACGCTCTCCGATCGGTACAGGCCCGCGCCCATCCCCCGGCGCTGAGCGCCCTGGCCGGGGAAGACGAAGGCGACCTCGCGGGGGCGCGATTCGCCCGTGACGAACTCGGCGTCCAGCGCCGAGTCGTGGTCCTCGGCGACCAGGATGCCGCGATGCCGCAGCTGACGGCGGCCGTGCCGGAGCGTGGCGGCGACGTCGCCCAGGTCCGTGTCCGGACGCGCGCGTAGGTGGGCGCGGAGTCGCGTGGCCATCTCCCCCAGCGCCGGGTCACTGGCCGCCGACAGGATGAGCAGGTGCGGGCCGCTCACCGATGGGGCGAGGGGCTCCGGGGAGGCGAGCGGCTGTGCGGCGGGGAGCTGCGAGGCAGGGAGTTGCGGGACGGGGAGCTGTGCGGGTGCTTCCTCCAGCACGACGTGGGCGTTGGTGCCGCCCATCCCGAAGGCGCTGACGCCCGCCCTGCGCGGCCCCGGCCCCTGCGGCCACTCCGCGCTGGCGGTGGGCACGTAGAACGGACTGAAGTCGATGCGCGGGTTGGGCGTCGCGAAGTTGACCGTGGGCGGCAGCGTGCGGTGCTTGAGCGCCAGTACGGTCTTGATCAGCCCGGCCATCCCGGCGGCGGCGTCGGCGTGGCCGATGTTGGACTTGATCGAGCCCAGGGCGATCCGCCGATCGCCGGTGAAGACCTGGGAGAGCGCCGCGACCTCGATGGGATCGCCGAGCGCGGTGCCGGTGCCGTGCGCCTCGATGTAGCCGATCGTGCCGGGGTCGACGCCGGCCGAGGCGAGCGCCGCGGTGATGACCTCGGCCTGGCCGTCCACGGCCGGCGCGGTGTAGCCGACCTTCCTGGTGCCGTCGTTGTTGACCGCGGAGCCGCGTACGACGGCGTGGATGGTGTCGCCCGCGGCGATGGCGTCTTCCAGCCGCTTGAGCACGATGACGCCGACGCCGCTGGCGCCGATCGTGCCCCGGGCCTCGGCGTCGAAGGGACGGCAGTGGCCGTCGGGCGACCCGATCCCGCCGCTCTGGTAGACGTAGCCGCGCCGGGTCCAGGCGTTGACCCGCACCGCCCCGGCCAGCGCGATGTCGCAGTCTCCCGCGATCAGGCTCTGCCTGGCCAGGTGGAGCGCGACCAGCGAGGTGGAGCAGGCGGTGTTGACGCTGATGCTCGGCCCGCGCAGGTCGAGCTTGTAGGAGGTCCGGGTCGGCAGGGAGTCCTTGTCGTTGCCGAGCATGACCTGGTAGTCGCCGACCGCTTTGAGCACATCGGGCGCGGCCAGCAGGTTCTCGATGAGATAGCTGCTCATCGCCGAGCCGGCGAAGACGCCGATCTGGCCCGGGTGGCGGGCGGGGTCGCAGCCCGCGTCCTCCAGCGCCTCCCAGGCGCTCTCCAGGAACAGCCGCTGCTGCGGGTCGAGGATCTCGGCCTCGCGTGGGGTGAACTCGAACAGCGTGGCGTCGAACAGGTCGATGCCGTCCAGCACCGTACCCGACCTGACGTAGGCGGGGTCCGAAAGCCGGTCGGGGTCCTCGCCGTCGGCGAGCAGTTCCTCGTCGGTGAAGTCCTGGACGGCTTCCACGCCGTCGCGGATCGCCGCCCATAACTCCTCGGGCCCCGTGGCGCCGGGGAAACGGCAGGCCATGCCGACGATGGCGAGCGCGCCGTCGGCGGCGGGCGCGGTGGTCGAGACCGCCGCCGGGGCCGGGCCGTCGTCGCTCAGGTAGGCCGTCAGTGAGGCGATCGTCGGGTACCTGAACAGGTCGGTGACCGTCAGGCTGAACCGCTTGCGCAGTCGCTCGTGCACTTCGAGGACCAGCAGCGAATGGCCGCCCACCTCGAAGAAGTTGGTGTCGGGGCCGAAGGCGTCGGTGCCCAGCGCCTCGCGCCAGGCCCGGGTGACGAGCTGGGAGATCTCGCGGCGCGGCAGCTCCCTCGGCCTCTCCTCCCCGCTCATCGCCCCGGCCAGCACTTGCTGGAGGTCGGCGACCAGGCCGCGGATCGTGCCGGCGTGGAACAGGTCCGTGTTGTACTCCACGAGCCCGTCCAGCGTCTCGCGGACGCCCACGGTCAGGTCGAACTTGGCCGTGTGCTCGGGGATGTCGACGGAGGTGACCGTCAGACCGGCCAGGTCCAACGCCGCCGTGGCCTCGGGCAGCATGTTGAACATCGTCTGGAACACCGGGGTACGGTCCAGGCGGCGCTCCGGGTTGAGCTCCTCCACCAGCCGCTCGAACGGCATCCCCTGGTGGTCGTGGGCGTCGAGCACCGCCTCCTTGACCCGCTCGACCACCTCGGCGAACGACGGCTCGCCCGACAGGTCGGCGCGGATGGCCAGGGTGTTGGTGAAGAACCCGATCAGGCCCTCGTCCTCGATCCGGTCCCGGTTGGCGATGGGCGTGCCCACCACCAGGTCCCGCTGGCCGGAGCGGCGCGAGAGCACCACCAGGTAGGCCGCGAACAGCACCATGTACGGCGTGGCGCCCAGGCCGCGGCAGTAGGCCGCGAACTCCTCGCGCGGAAGGTCGAGGGAGAAGGGCAGCTCGGCGCCCGCGTACGTCTGGACGGCCGGCCGCGGCAGGTCCGTCCGTAACTCGGTGAACGGCGGCGCGCCCGCCAGCCGCTCGCGCCAGTAGGCCAGATCCCCGCTGTAGTCCTTCTCTCGCTGCCAGATCGCGTAGTCGGGGTACTGCCGCGACAGCGCCGGCGGCTCCTGGCCGTTGTAGAACGCGCTCAGCTCCCGGCGCAGCACGTCCAGCGACCACGCGTCGGCGACGATGTGGTGCAGCAACAGGTGCAGGACGTGCCGCTCCGCGCCCTCGCGCACGAGGTGGGCGCGGATGAGCGGGCCGGTGGTCAGGTCCATCGGCGTGCCGTCTTCGGCGTCCGCCAGGTCGACCGTGAGCGAGTCGGCCACGATCTGGTACGGGCCGTCCTCGTCCATGGCGAACGTGGTGCGCAGGCTCTCGTGCCTGGCCACCAGGGCGTTCAGCGCGCGGTGCAGCGCTTCGCGATCGAGCGGGCCCTCGACGCGGAAGGCGAGCGGGATGAGATAGTGCGCGGCACCCGGCGCCATCTTGTCCAGATACCAGGCGCGCAGCTGGGTGAAGGACATCGGCAGCCGGTCGGGCCTGGGCCGTTCGGTCTGTTGCCGCTGTTTCTTCTTGCGTAACGCTTCCAGGAGCTGACGCTGCTGGGCTGACAGGCTCATTGATTACCTTCCATCGAGCGCAGCAGGGCCTCGGCCTCTTCGTCCGAATACGCGGCGACCATCAGATAGAGCTCCGCGGCCGCCTCCACGTCCGGCGACGTGAGCTGCGCCCCCAGCTCGGCGACGGTCGGGTGGGCGAAGAGTGTCCGCAGCGGCACCTGCACCTCCAGCGCCTCGCGCACCCGGGAGGCGATCTGGGTGGCGTTGAGCGAGTTGCCGCCCAGCTCGAACAGGTTGTCGTGCCGCCCGACCGGCCCGCCCAGCACCTCCTGCCAGATGGCGGCGATGGCCTGCTCCACCGGGGTGGCCGGGGCCGTGACGACCCGCGCGCTCCGGCCGGGCTCCGGCAGGGCCTGCCGGTCCACCTTGCCCGCGGGGCTCACCGGCAAGGAGTCGAGCGTGACGAATGTGCTCGGCACCATGTACTCGGGCAGCCGTTCGGCCAGGTAAGGGCGTAGCTCGGGGCTGCCGTCGGCGACCACGTAGGCCACCAGGGCGCCGTCCCGGACCATGACGAACGCCTCTCGCACGGCGGGGTGCCCGGCCAGCACCGCGGCGATCTCGCCGGGCTCGACCCGGTAACCGCGGATCTTGACCTGGTCGTCCGCGCGTCCCAGGAACTCGATCTCGCCCGCCTCGTCGCGGCGGGCCAGGTCCCCGGTCCGATAGAGCCGGCGCCCGTCCCGCCAGGTGATGAACCGTTCCTGGGTCAGCTCGGGCTGGTTGTAGTAGCCCCTGGCCAGGCAGGCGCCGCCGAGGTGCAGCTCGCCGGGGACGCCGTCGGGTGCCTCGTGTCCCAGGCGGTTCAGGATCGGCGTCTGGATGCCGGTGACCGGCCTGCCGATGGGCGGCAGCCGCGGCCAGCTCTCCGGCGGGCCGGTGAGCGTGTGGGCGATGTCGATGATCGCGCCCTCGGTGGGGCCGTACTGGTTGTGCAGCGTCATCCACGGCTTGATGAACCGTTCTAGCTGCGGGGTGACCTGGAGCTGCTCGCCGGCGGTGATCACCTCGCGCAGTGTGGCGGGCGGTTCGATCCCGGCGCCGGCCAGCGACTGCAGCGCCACGAAGGGGAGGAAGATCCGCTCCACCCGGGTCCGGGCGATGTGGTCGAGCAGGGCGGCCGGGTCGCGCCGCACCTCGTCGCTGACCATGACCAGCGTCCCGCCGTACGCCCAGGTGCTGAAGATCTCCTGCACCGAGACGTCGAAGCCGAGCGCGGTGAACTGCAGGCTCCGGTACGTACCGCTGTGCCAGGCCATGAGGTTGGCGACGGGGCGGTGCGGCATCGCCACGCCCTTGGGCTGACCGGTCGAGCCCGAGGTGAACAGGATGTAGGCCAGGTCGTCGGGCGTGACGCCGCTGTCCGGCCGGTGCTCCGGCTGGCCGTCGAGGTCGGTATCGACGTGGACGGGCCGCTCGTGCGGCAGTGCGCCGGCCAGCGCCTGGTGCGTCACCAGGACGGGGGTGTCGACCCGGCCGAGCACCTGGGTGAGGCGGCCCTCGGGGTAGGAGGGGTCGAGCGGTACGTACGCGCCGCCCGACTTCAGGATGCCGAGGATCGCCACGGGCAGGTCGAGCGAGCGCCGTACGTGCAGGGCGACCGGCACCTCCGGGCCCACCCCCATCCCGCGCAGCAGGTGGGCCAGCTGGTTGGCCCGCCGGTCGAGCTCGGCGTAGGTGAGGGCGGCGCCGTCGAACTCGACGGCGACCGCGTCGGGCGTCCTGTCCGCCTGCTGTTCGAAGAGCCGGTGCAGGCACTGGTCAGGACCGCGACCGGCGGGCTCGTGCTCCCGGGCGAGCAGCGTGGAGATCGGCGCGGCCGAGTCGGCCGCCACTTGCTCCAGGACCCGCAGGTAATGTCCCAGCAGGCGCTCCGCGGTGCCGCGCTCGAACAGGTCGGCGGCGAACTCCAGGCTCATCTCCCGCCCTTCGGCGTAGAGCACCAGGTCGGCCTTGGCGCCGCCGTTCTCCACCTCCTCGAGCATCCGGAAGGTCACTCCGTCGCCCCGCTTGACGTCCGGCGGCTCCTGCATCGCGAACATCACGTCGAAGGGCGGCCGGCCGTCGGGGCAGAGCTCCCGGACGATGTCCTCAAGCGGCACATCCGTGGGCGTGGCCAGGACCGTCGCCCGCACCTGTGCCAGCAGGCGCTCGAAGGAGGGGTCGTCCGACAGGCCGGTCCTGATCGGCAGCGTCTCCACGAAAAAGCCGATCACGGAGTGCGCGCCCGGTGCCTCCCTGCCGGAGAACGGCACGCCCGTCACAATGTCGTCCTGGCCGGTGTAGCGGTACAGCAACGCCTGGAAGGCCGCGAACAGCACCATGAACGGGCTGGCCCCGGCGCTCCTGCCGAGCGACTCCACCTCGGCGAGCAGCCCGTCCGGCAGCGTGGCCCGGACCCGGCCGCCGGGCCGGAGCGGCCCCGTCGACCCCGGGCGATCGGCGGGCAGCCCCAGCCGCTCGGGCGCCGACTCCAGGACTTTTCGCCAGTACGGCAGACCGTCGAGACCCTGCCTGCGCCCGTACGGCGCGATCGGCGCGGGCAGGCTCTCCCCCGTGTAGAGGCGGGCCAGCTCGTCCAGGAAGACCCCGGCCGACCAGCCGTCGAAGGCGATGTGGTGCACGGTCACCAGCAGTCGGTGCCGGTCGTCGGCGAGCCGGAGCAGCAGCGCCCGCAGCACGGGACCGTTGCGCAGGTCGAAGGGGTCGCGGGCGGCGTGCTGGGCCAGCGCGGTCGCGCCACGCGGGGTGGCGTCCATGACCTTCATCGTGATGAGCGCGTCGGCCGGCTCGACGACGATGGGCACCGGCTCGCTGTCGCGCTCTTCGTAACGGGTGCGCAGGGATGGGTGCCGGCGCACGATCTCGTTGATCGCGTTCTGCAGGCGGCCGGTGTCGAGGGGGCCGTCCAGGGCGTACAGGATGGGCACGTTGTACTGCGCGCCGGGCGCCACCTGGTCGATGTACCAGAGCCGGCGCTGTGCGGGCGTGAGCCCGCCCTCGGCGGCGGTCACCGACGTCATCCGCGGGAGGTCGTCGATCGCGCGGGCCAGCGCGGCGAGCGTGGGATGTTCGAAGAGCATCCGGGGCTCGACCGGCTTGTTCAGCCTGCCGCAGGCGCGGGCGGCGATGCGCATCGCCAGCAGCGACTGGCCGCCCAGCGCCAAGAAGTCGTCGTCGGCGCCGATCGGCCCGGCGTCGAGGACGTCCTGCCAGAGCTCGGCGAGCAGCTGTTCGGTGGCGGTGCCGGGCGGCGTGATGGAGCGGGGCTCGCGGACGGGGTCGGGCAGCGCGGCGCGATCCACCTTGCCGTTATGGGTCAGTGGAAGCTCGTCCAGGAAGACCCAGGCGGTGGGGATCATGTAGTCGGGCAGGTACCTGCGCAGGTGGGCGCGCGCCTCCTGCTCGCTCGCCGTGCCCACGAGGTAGGCGACCAGTTCGTGGCCGCGGACGGCGGTGGTGGCGGCCCGGACCCCTTCGTGCCGGCCGAGCACGGTCTCGATCTCGCCGAGCTCCACCCGGTTGCCGCGGATCTTGACCTGGTCGTCCGCGCGGCCCAGGAACTCGATCTGGCCGGCCTGGTCATGGCGGGCCAAGTCGCCGGTGCGATACAGGAGTTGTCCGTCCTGGTCGTGGACGAAGCGCTCGGCCGTGAGGTCGGGCCGGTCGAGGTAGCCCAGGCCGACGCACACGCCGCCGAGGTAGATCTCGCCCTCCTCGACCGGCCGCATCGCCTCGTCCAGCAGGTGGACGGTGACGCCGGGCAGTGGCGAGCCGAGCGCGGGCGGGCGGGTCTGGCCGTCGGCGACCGGCACCTCGCCGGCGATCGCGTTGACGGCGCACTCCGCCGGGCCGTAGAGGTTGATCAGCCGGAAGGGCAGCTCGGGTCTCGGATACGTGGTGAGCCGGTCGCCGCCGGTGCTCAGCGTCGCCAGCGTGGTCTTCTCCGGCCAGGACAGGCCGAGCAGCCCTTCAGCGATGGGCGTGGGCGCGTAGCAGGTGGTCAGCTCCTGATCCACGATCCAGTCGCGTAACGCGGGCAGGGAGAGCCTGGTCCGCTCGCTGGGGATGACCATCGTGGTGCCCGCGGTCAGGTACGTCCAGATCTCCCAGACCGACGGGTCGAAGTTGGGGCTGGTGAGCAGCGGGGCCCGGCCGCCGGTCCCGAAGGTGTCGTGCGACCAGCTGATCAGGTTGGTCAGCGCGCGGTGCGGGACGAGCACGCCCTTGGGAGTCCCCGTCGAGCCGGAGGTGTGGATGACGTACGCGAGATCGCCGGGCTTGACGTCCGGTAGGGGTAACGCGTCCGCCACGTCGGGCGTGTCGATCACCGGGATGCCGTCGGGGACCAGAGCTCTCCACTCCGGCGCCGTGACCACGGCCGCGGCTCCCGCCAGCATGGCGCGGATCCGCTCGGCGGGCGTGGCGGGGTCGATCGGCGCGAAGGCGAGACCCGCCTTCATCGCACCGAGCTGGCCCGCGACCAGCCGGATCGAGCGGCTCGCGAGCACGGCCACCCAGGGCTGCCCGGTCATCGTGAGACGAAGCAGCTGAGCGGCGATGCCGTTCGCGAGGCGATCTAACTCTCGGTAGGTGAGATGTTCTTGACCGGCCGAAACAGCGACCCTTTCTGAGGCCCTGGACAGCTGGTCCTGATAAAGCTGCAGAACAGATGCTAAGGGTGATGCATCTGACGTCATTGTCGCGCCTGCCGATTGTTGAGTTTTGCGAGTTTCTGGGCACGCCGCGGATCAGGATGACCTGGTCGCCAGATTCGTGTCAACCCTAATTGGATCATGCAGCTGAGGAGCGGCGGAGGCCGGGGCCCGAGGGCGTGATGGACGGCTTCTCCAGCAGCGACGTATCGATCTGTGGGACGCGCGTGCCACGTGATGGAACGCGCCGGAACGCCTCCTGGGTGGGTGCCGAAGGGGCACCGTCTCGCACGATGAAAGGGTCCCCCATGTCAAAAGGTCGCGTGATGCGCGTGCTCATGGGCGCGGCGGCGCTGGCCACCCTGCCTGCCGTTCTGTCCATGCAGCCGGCGATGGCGGCGCCCTGCTACGGCGACTGTCAGCCTGGTGTGGTGCGTTCCGCGGGAGTCCTCAAGTACGACGCCCCCGTGGGAGTGAACGACCAGATCACCATCAGCGCGGGCGGCGGGTTCCTCACGGTCGCCGACCCCGCCGCCACGCTCACCGTGGGCGCCGGATGCACCCTGGTGACCCCGCACGAGGCGCGCTGCTCGGCGACGAACGTCGGGTTCATGGTCATCCGCGGGCTGGACGGCGACGACGTGATCACGAACTCCACGGGCCTCGCCGCACATCTGATGGGCGGCGACGGCGCCGACCGGCTCGTCGGCGGCTCCGGCGCCGACACGCTCAACGGCGGATTCGGCAGCGACGTGCTGCAGGGCAACGGTGGTTCCGACACCGTCACCTACTCCGAGATATCGAGCAGGCTCGGCGTCCGAGCCGACCTCGACGGCGCGACCGGCGACGACGGCAGCTCCGAGGACGGGCCCGTGGGTGCCCGGGACACCATCGCCGCGGACGTGGAGAACCTGGAAGGGACCAACACCGACGACGTACTCATCGGCAACGCGGGCCCGAACGTCATCAACGCTTCGAACGGCCACGACCAGATCCAGGGCCTGGGCGGCGACGACCAGCTCATTGGCAGGGGCGGCGGCACCATCGACGGCGGCGCCGGCACCGACCACTGCACGTCTAACCTGGTGGGCCTGCCGGTAGCGGCGGACGCCTTCACCGGCTGCGAGACCACCGAGATCGTGAACTAGCGCGAGGCCCGAGTCCGTGGTTGGCGTCTTCACATGAGAGACCCGCCTTCACGGCTGAGCGGCTGCCGCCTCACCGGTCAGCAGCCGCCTGGCCTCCGCCCGGTGACCGGCGAGTTCGAGGAGGGTGTCCCCGACCGCCCGGACGATGGCGGGGCGTGCGCCGGCGCCGCTCCGGAGCGCGCGGGTCGTCGCCTTGAGCAGGCCGGGCAGGGCGAGCGTCTCGCGCGGGTCGCGGATCCGGGAGTAGACGTCGAGGACGCGTCGGACGCCGTCCGGCCGGTCGGTCAGCGCGCGGAGCAGCTCGAACTGTACGTGCGCCAGGCCGTCACCGCGGCCCAGCAGGTTCGTCCAGTGGTAGGTGTTCACGCACTGCGCGTCGCGGGTGCGTTCCCACGCGCGGGTGGCCCGGTCGAGCGCGGCGGGGTCGTCCAGCACGGGCGCGACGCCCTCGCCCAGCAGCCGCCCGAACCGTACGGCATCGGCAGCGGGACCGTACGCGACAACCTGGTCCCGGCGAGCCTGGAGGTGATCGCGTACAAGGGGAAGGAGTTACGCGTCCCGGTGCCGGGCAACGTCGGCGGAGTCCTCACTCCCGACGCGATCAGGGACTACTTACGCAGCGCTCTCACGGCCGTGACGACGGTCCCGCTGGCGCAGGTCGAGTTCTTCGCCTCGAAGCTCGTCACCTTCGTCACCAGCGGTCCGCGCCGGCGGTTCGGCCAGTGGGAGAACATGGGCTTCGCCGACTTCATCAAGGCGAGCATCATGTCGCAGGAGTATCGGGATCTGCTGGTCAGGCTGTTCACCGCGTCGCTGGTCGCGGCCCAGCCGAACAAGGCCAACACCCGTACGATGGGCCTGATGTTCGAGGCGCTGGTCTACAGCGGGCTCGGCCTCGGCCCGTATGGCCCGCCCGACCGGGTGCTCGGCGGTCCATCCAACGATGTCTGGCTCACCCCCTGGATCGGCTACCTCACCAGCCTCGGCGTGCAGTTCAAGGTCGGCTGGAGTGCCACCGGGTTCGACTACTCCGGCGGCCGGATCACCGGCGCGCGGGTGAGTGATCCCAGCGGGGCCGCCGGCACCGTCACCGCCGACCACTACGTGGCCGCCCTCCCCGTCGAGCGCCTGCGCCCCCTGCTGACCTCCGCCATGAAGGCGGCCGACCCCGCCCTGGCCCGGCTGGATCATCTGGAGACGGACTGGATGAACGGGGTCATGATCTACCTCAAGGAGCCCCGCCCGATCGCCAACGGCCACCTCATCTACGCGGGCACGCCGTGGGCGCTCACCTCGATCAGCCAGGCACAGTTCTGGCGCGGCGACTTCGCGACCAGCTACGGGGACGGCACGGTCACCGACTGCCTGTCCCTCGACCTCTCGGACTGGAGCACTCCCGGTGTCCTGTTCGGCAAGACCGCCCGGCAGTGCACCCGGCCGGAGATCGTCCAGGAGGTCCTGGCTCAGGTCCGTTCGGCCCTGCCCGGTGGTGCGGCGCTGCCATCGAGCCCGATGAGCCGAGCCAGGACGGCGACCTGGTCGGCGAAGTGCGCGATGAACTCCGGCGAGGTCGGATCGGTGCCGCAGACGCCTTCGATGACATGCGGCAGCGTGGTGGTCGCCATGGCGGCGGCCATCAGCATGACCAGCAGGCTCGCCGGGTCCACCTCGGCCGGCAGCCGGCCGGCAGCCTGCAGCGCGCGCAACTCGTCGACGCTCTCGGCGAGCATCCGGGTGCGCGGCGCGTGGTCGGGGTCGTCGTCCGGACCTGTGTACTGCAGGCCGTTCCAGGCGAGCAGGCGGGTGCCCTCCGGGTTGTGCAACGCCTCCATCGCGTATCGGCGCAGTTGCTCGGGCAGCGGCGTGCCCGGTGGGGCCAGCTCGCGGCGCCGCTGCTGCCACTGCTGCGACGCGGCCTCGTACAGGCCCTCTTTGCCGTCGAAATAGTACGAGATCAGCTGCACGTTGACGCCCGCTCTGGCGGCGATCGCGCTGATCCGGGCGCCCGCGTAGCCGTGCGCGCCGAACTCCGCCAATGCCGCGTCCAGGATCCGCTTGCGGGTGCGTTCGGGATCGCGCTGCCGCTCCTGCGGCTTGGGCGACCTACGGGGACTCGACGACGGAGACACACGCAGGACTATACATACGCCTGGCAATATCAAGCACTCCTATGACTTAATCAAATGAACGCTTGACAGAGTCCTTCGGACGTTTGACGATGGCGAGGACAGCCCTTGGACAGCGAAGGACAATGACATGCCAGATTCACCACGGATCCTCATCGCGGGCGCCGGCGTCGGCGGGCTGGCGCTCGCGCAGGCGTTGCGTCACGGCGGCCTGGACGTCGCCGTGTACGAGCGGGACTCCACACCGAAGATCCGCAGCCAGGGCTACCGCATCCACATCGACCCAGACGGCAACTCCGCGCTGCGGACCTGCCTGCCGGCGCGGACACTCGACCTGGTCCGCCGCACCAGCGGGGTCAACGACGACGTGGTGGCCGGCTACACCCACCAGTTGCGGCAGGTGACGACGCGGACCTTCCCGGGGATCACCGACGACCTGATCACCAACGTGGACCGCGAGACCTTCCGGGAGGGCCTGCTCACCGGCCTGGCCGACACCGTCCGCTTCGGGCGGACGCTGACCGGCTACCGAATCACCGATTCCGGCCGGGTACGGGTGGAGTTCGCCGAGGGCGGCGACGACGAGGGCGATCTGCTGGTCGGCGCGGAGGGCGTCGGTTCGCCGGTACGCCGCCAATTGCTCCCGAACGCCACCGTGAAAGACCTCGGCCTCCGATGCGTCTACGGGCGGATGACGATCAACGAGACCACCGAGGCCCTCATCCCGGAAGCCATCAGCCGCGGTTTCTCCTGGGTCTACGACGAGAGCGGGTGCGGCGCCGGGTTCGCGCCGGTGCGGTTCCGCTCCCGGCCGGAGGGCGCGTCGGACTACCTGATGACCACCCTGCTCGCCACTTCCGAGCGGCTCGGCTCGCCGGACGAGGAGCTGTTCGAGCTCTCGCCGGAGGCCCTGTGGAAGCTCGCTCTCGAGGTGACCGCCGGCTGGCATCCGGCACTCCGGGAGCTGTTCGCGTACGCAGACTCGGACAGGTTCTTCTCGATCACGATCCGGGCCGGTGAGCGGGTCGACCCGTGGACGTCCGGCCCGGTCACGCTCCTCGGCGACGCCATCCACACCATGCCGCCGACCGGCGGCGTCGGCGCGAACACCGCGCTGCAAGACGCCGCGACACTGGCCGGCGAACTGCTCGCCGCCGCACGCGGCGACAAGTCACTCATCGACGCGGTCGCCGCGTACGAACGCGTCATGATCCCGCGGGGCTTCGACACCGTCGACGCCTCGCTCCGGATGGCCGCCCAGATGTTCGGCACGTCCGGCTGACGCGCGCCGAAACTGTCCTTGCCCTCCGCCATGATGGCCCCGCTCGTGTCCACGTACGTGATCTCGAAGGGGGCTGTCATGACCGCCAAGGAAAGCGCAGATTGGTCAGATTTCGGGTGGAATTCCTGGGAGGACCTCGCTCTGGTCCGCGCCAAACTTGACGCGGGCGCCGACCCGAACGAAGGGGTCTACATCTTCGAGCGGCCGCTGCACGCCGCGGCGGAGCGCGGTTCGCCGGAGGTGGTCGCCGAACTGGCCGGCCGGGTCGATGACGTCGACGCGGAGTGCGAGGGCCGCACCGCGCTCTGGGGTGCGGTCTTCAGCGACCGGCCCGAGAACGCCCTCGCCCTGGTCGCTGCCGGAGCGGACCCGTGGCGGCCCATGATGGCCGGCTGGTCGCCCGGCCGGCTCAGCCTGGCGGGCCCCACGCCCGGCCTGTTCTTCCCGTTCCCGCCGGGTCATGCCAGGCTGACCGAGGCCGAGACCGCCGCCGTGACGGAGGCCGACCGCCTGATCGGCGCGCTGGACGGCATCGTGAACGACGGATTCAGCCTGGCGTGTGTACGCGGCATCAGCGCCGCCGAGGCGGCACAGCGCTTAGCCGCCACACCCGTCGGCGAGGAAGAGCTGGAAGAGGCCATGGAAGACCCGTTCGAGGAGGAGGCCATGCAGTTCATCGGCTTCACCGACGTACCCGGCGGCTGCCTCGTCAGCCAGCAATGGGGCTACATGGCCTCGACTCCCGTCGTCATGCAGGTGCTGTCGGCGGGCACGGTCGCCTACGGCATGTACGCCAACCCCAAGAGCGGCAACCAGGGCTGCGTCTACCGCGACGGCGAGGTCATGGAGTGGGACACCCACCCGGGCGGTGGCAGCGTGTCCGGCGATGACTCGGCCCAGGAGATCCTGCTCAAATACCTGTACGTGGGCCACGCCGAGGCCTACTGCTTCGCCGGCGCGGACCTGCGCCCGACCAGTGCCCGCGCGATCAGCGGTCCGGACATGCACCTGCGGCTGCCCGAACGGGACTACTGGCACTGACCAAGGCGGTCAGGCGGTGTCGCCGCCGTCGGCGAGCAGCGTGCTGCCCGTCATGAAGGTCGACAGGTCCGACGCGCAGAACAGGACGACGCGCGCGATGTCATCAGGCACGCCGACCCGCCCGATCGGACCGTTCAACATGAGGTCGGTCGGCGGGATCTCGGTCGGCGGGATCGGGAGGTCGGTCGGCGGGACGGCGTCGGTCATCACAGCGGCGGCGGCCATCATGTTGCCTTCGGTGGGGACGAAGCTCGGTGCGACCCCGAGCACGCGGATGCCGAGCGGAGCGAGTTCGAGGGCCAGCTCGCGCGTGACACCGCGCACGGCGTGCTTCGATCCGACGTAGGCGGCCAGGCCGGGCGCGCTGCCGCGGAAACCGGCGGTCGAGACGATGTTCACGATGACACCGCCCGTGCCCGCGGCCGCCATCCGCCGCGCCGCCTCACGCGCGCCGACGAAGACGCCGCGCGCGTTCACCGCGAACACCGTGTCCCACGTCTCCTCGGTCATCTCCAGCAGGGGGACGGCCGGGAAGATTCCGGCGTTGTTCACCCAGATGTCCAGGCCGCCGAGATCGGCGACCGCGCGGTCGGCCGTAGCGGCGACGGACGCCGCGTCGGTGACGTCCATGGCGGCGCCGATCACGCGTACACCGTGGCGTTGCGCCAGCTGCTCGGCAGCGGTCAAGGCGAGCTCTTCGTCAATGTCGCCGATCAGCAGGTCGGCGCCCGCCTCGGCCAGGCGTGACGCGATCGCCTTGCCCAGTCCGCGACCGCCTCCGGTCACGACCGCGCGGCGGCCCGTCAGGGAAACGAGCTCGGCCAGGGACCTGCTCGACACATCAGCGGTGGACATGGTGCTCTCCTTCGGGGGAAAACGTGCGCGTGTAAGACCTGAGCGGTCCAGAGGCTGACGGGTCCGTCGGCCTCATCTGTAAGACCGGAGCGGTCCAGAGGCCGACGGGTCCGTCGGCCTCATCTCCGTCCGCCCTCGTTGATGCGGTAATGCGCGTTCAGGAGCGGCCAGATCGCCTCGGCCATCTCGGCAGGGGTGCGGGTACATCCGCCTTCGAGCCAGTCGACGGCCACACCGAGGAGCGCCCCGGCGGTGAACGCGGCCGTCACGTCATGCGGAACCAGCTCCGGCCACTGCCCGGCGTCGGCCGCGACCAGGTGATCACGGATGACCGTGGCCATGCGGTGGCGAATGTGGCCGACGACGCGCGCACTGCCCTCCAGCCCCAGCAACGCGCGATACAACCCCGCGTGTTCGGCGAGGCTGGCGAAGAACGCCGCCAGCGACCGGATCGCCTCTTGCACCAGGTCCGGCGAATCGAGCTCGGGAGCGGGCAAGGACTCGATCAAGCCGTCGATCATCGCGGTGCAGGCGTCCTCGGCCAGCTCGTGGACGTCGCGGTAATGGTCGTAGAAGGCCGAGCGGCTCACGCCGGCGCCTTCGGCGACGTCGGAGACGCTGATCCGGGACAGGTCCTGCTCCTCGACCAGCTGAATCAGCGCACGTGCCAGCGCTGTCCGGGTACGGCGCACGCGCCGGTCACCTGATGAGGCCTTGCTCTCTCTGGCGGTGTCCACAGTCGCCATCCTATCGAACGCCTACAGGTGCAAGTTTCCTTGCAGCTGTAGGCTAATGTGTGACCGGGACGACGAAGGGATCTCGACTTATGTGCATAAGTGCAGCTCAGGCCCTCGCCCCGGGCAGCGCCTCGTGACCTCGCCCGGACACGTACTGATCGTCGGCGCGTCGGCCGCCGGGCTCAGCACCGCGGAGGCACTGCGACGGCTCGGCCACGAGGGCCGGCTGACCCTGGTGGACGCCGAGCCCCACCTCCCCTACGATCGGCCGCCGCTGTCGAAGCAGGTCCTGGCCGGTGTCTGGGAGCCGGCCCGCGCTCAGCTCCGTACCGCGGTCCAGCTCGACGCCCTGGCCGCCGAGTTCGTCCGGGGCGAGCCCGCCGTTGCGCTGGATGCGGCGGAGCGGACGGTCACCACTGCCGCCGGCCGCGTGCTGCGGGCCGATGCCGTGGTCGTGGCCACTGGTCTGACGCCGTACCGGCTGCCTGGCCAGGACGGGCTGACGGGCGTACACGTGCTGCGCGGCCTCGACGACGCGCTCGCCCTGCGCGCTCGCTTGACCCCCGGCACCCGGCTCGTGGTCGTCGGTGAGGGCGTACTGGGCGCCGAGCTCGCCGCCACCGCCCGCGCCATGGGCCTGGAGGTCACCCTGGTCGGCATGGGGCAGACGCTGCTGCGCGAGCAGCTCGGCGACATGGTCGGCGGCCTGCTCAACCGCGCCCACACCGAGCGCGGGGTCCGGCTGCGGCTCGGCGTCGCGGTCTCCGAACTGACCGGCACCCGCGACCAGCCCGGCGTCGCGGTCGACGAGCTGACCGGCGCCGGCGGCCGGGTCACCGGCGTGCGGCTGGCCACCGGCGAATTGCTGCCCGCCGACGCGGTCGTGGTCGCCATCGGGTCCCGCCCGTCGACCGGCTGGCTGACCGGCAGTGGCCTCACCCTGGGCGACGGGGTGGAATGCGACGCGCGCTGCCGCGCCGCCGAGGGCGTGTACGCCGTCGGCGACGTGGCCTCCTTCGAGCACGCCGGGCTCGGCAGGCGCCTCCGGCTGGAGAACCGCACCAACGCCACCGAGCAGGCCCAGGTGGTGGCGGCCAACCTCCTCGGCGCCGACCGCCCGTACACGCCGATCCCGTACTTCTGGACCGACCAGTACGACATCAAGATCCAGGCCCACGGCCTGCCCTCACCGGCGGCCGAGGTCACCATCGCCGAGGGCGACCCGGAGCAGCACCGTTTCGCCGCCGTCTACCGCGAGGGCGGCCAGGTCACCGGCGTACTCGGCTGGAACATGCCCAAGCAGGCCCGCCTCCTACGGCAGCGACTCCTGGGCACCTGGCAGCCCACCCCACCACTCACGCCCGCGTGAGAACCCGCACGACCAGAAGACCACCACTATCCCTCCACGAGGAGATGTCCGTTGAGCGTCAACGAGCAGGTTCTGAGCTATCCGATCCCCAACGACGCGGCGCTGGAGCCGCCCGCGGAGTGGGCCGAGCTACGCGGCAAGTGCCCGGTGGCGCACGTGAAGCTGCCCAGCGGCGACCAGGCGACGCTGCTGACCCGCTATGAGGACGTCAAGGAAGTGCTGGCCGACCCGCGCTTCACCCGACTGCTGAACGCCCCCGACGCGGCCCGGATGTCGGCCACGGACGACGGCGGGCTGTTCAACAGCGACATGGCGGCGATCATCCCCGACAGCGGGGAGGAGCACCTGCACTGGCGGCGCCTGGTCGGCAAGTGGTTCACCGCCAAGCGCATGAACGCCCTGCGGCCCCAGATGGCGCAAATCGCCGAGGGCTTGATCGACGACATGGTCGAGCGCGGCGCCCCCGGCGACCTCAGGGCGGCCCTGGGCTTCCCGCTGCCGGTGTACGTCATCTGCGACATGCTCGGCGTGCCCGCCGAGGACCGGGACCGGTTCTCGTACTGGTCCGACACGCTGCTCAACCTCACCCGCTACAGCAAGGAGGAGATCGAGGCCGCCCAGGCCGAGTTCTTCCAGTACATGTCCGACCATCTCGCCGCCAAGCGCACCGAGCCGGGCGACGACCTGCTGAGCGAGCTGATCGCGGCCGGCGGCCCCGAAGACGGCGGCCTGGCCGAGATCCAGATCCTCGTCACCGGCATGGCGCTGCTGGTCGCCGGCCACGAGACCACCGCCAACATGATCGGCAAGATGGTCTCCATGCTCCTGGCCGACCGCACCCGGTGGGAGCGCCTGCTGGCCGAGCCCTCGCTGATCCGCTCCACGGTGGAGGAGACGCTGCGCCTCGACGCCAACTCCGGCTTCGGACTGCCGCGCTACCTCAAGGAGGAGACCGAGGTCAGCGGCACCGTACTGCCCAAGGGCACCACCGTGATCTGCAGCATGGCCGCCGCCAACCGGGACGAGAGCGCCTTCGAGGCCGCCGACCAGATGGACCTGACCCGCAGCCCCAACCCCCACCTGGCCTTCGGCTCCGGCGCGCACTCCTGCCTCGGTCAGGCGCTGGCCCGCACCGAGCTGCAGGTCGTCCTGGAGGTACTGCTGCGCAAGCTGCCCACGCTGGAGCTGGCGGTGCCGGTGGAGGAGCTGGAGCGCGTGGAAGGGCTGGCGGTGGGCGGTCTGCGTACGGTGCCGGTCCGTTGGTGATCTTGATCGACAAGGAGGAGTACCCAAGATGAAAGTCATCGTGGACGAGGTCAAGTGCTGCGGCGCCGGGCAGTGCGTACTGATCGCGCCGGAGGTGTTCGACCAGCGCGACGAGGACGGCATCGTCATCCTGCTCGAACCCGAACCTGCGGCCGACCAGCACAGCGCGGTCCGAGAGGCCGCCGCCGTCTGCCCCGGCGCCGCCATCGAGGTAACCGAGCAGGCGTAAGCACGAAACGCCCCATACTCCCCGTCACTGTGCATTACGCGATGGAATGCCGGGGTAACCCCCACATGAACGTCCCCGGAATGAGATCCGGGGGCGTTCAACGAAATGGCGCAATTCGCGAAGTCCTGTCGTCCATTCGACGCCTCGGCGAGTCGCGGCCATGAACTCCAGCGGCAGACGCTTCATTCCTGCCGACTCCAATGGCTGACCATCAGCAAAATACGGCGCAAGCCTTTTGCTTGTTGGATCGCGCCATTACGATCTTGTAGGCGCATCGCACGGGGTCTATACGGGGATGGAATCGCTCTGCGGTGGCACGGCCAAACCCGGTCCGTCGCGGAGGGATTCGACATGTCCAACCCATACGAGCAGCAGCAGCATGCGCCGAACATGGCGCACCATCAGGCGTACGGCACGCCGCCTCCAGGCTACGGAATGATGCCTCCAGGGCCCGCCTACCACCATCAGCAGATGCGCAATGGGCTAGGCGTCGCCGCGCTGGTCATCGGCATCATCGGGGCACTGGTCGGCTTGATCCCGGTGCTGTTCTTCATCGCCGGCACTCTCGGCCTGCTGGCGGTGATCTTCGGCTTCGTCGGCCGTGCCCGCGCGGGCCGTGGCGCCGCCTCCAACGGCGGGACGGCACTCTCGGGAGCCATACTCGGCCTGATCTCCATGGCACTCGCCACCTGGGGGCTGGTCATCACGGTGAATGCCGTGGGCGATGCGGCGACGAAGATCGACCAGATCGTCGCCTCCGCCACCGCGTCCGCAGAGCCGGGCGATCCCAGCCCGTCGAAGAGCCAGGCGCCCAAACCCCTCGCGCTTGGCGCCGTCGCCAAAGAGCCGCCATTCTCGTTGAAGGTCCTGTCCGTCAGCCGCGAGCAGACCGTGAGCAGCTCGATCGACAGCCATAAGGCCCAGGGTTCCTACGTGGTCGTGCGGGTCCTGGTGAAAAACACCGGCAACAGCCCTGCCGCGTTCGATGGCACCGACTCGGGCATCCTGGATAGCGACGGCAAGCAGTACAACGTCGACTCCGACGCCACTATCAGCCAGAACCTGGAGGGCGGCCAGGGCCTTTACGACGAGATCAATCCCGCCCAGAAGGTCACGAGGGTGCTGGTGTTCGATCTGCCGAAGAAAGCCAAGCCCGTCGTAATCGCCATGTTCGGCGCCGAAGGCTCGGATGGGACGTTCATGTATCTGGTCAAGGACAGTGAGCTGGCGTCCCCGGCCTGACGATCGGCACCGAATCGACCGTCGTCACACCAGCACCGAGCTCGGCCATCTTGATTATCACGTAGTCAATCGAGCCCGTCGGCTTTGAAGGATTCTCATTCTTTTCACTTCACGTTGCCTGCTCGCCGTGGAGATCGCGTCAGCGGATGGGGCAGCCCCCGGAGCGGTTGTCTCGGGGGCCGCGATGACAGATGACGTCCGGGGCTATGGCGCCGGGATTTCGCGCACGAGCTGGGAACTCCAGGGGCACCAGACAAGGCCCGGCAGGAACGGCCCGCCGGCCTCGTCCAGGTGATCCTCGACGTACGGGATGGTCGCGTCGCAGACCTCGATGGCGAAGTCGAAGAAGTCGACCGTTTCGGGCCTCAGATGGTAACTCCAGCGCCAGTTGTAGGGAGCGGGTCTCTTGTCGATGCGTCCGATGACGTGTGGTTCGCTCGCGGTGGCGCCGCTGAGCAGGTCGCGGGCGTGCTGGATCTTGCCGGGGTCGGTGAGTTTGACGACGAACTCCGCGCGGGTGACGTCGGTCATCACGAAGTAGGCCGAGTCGGCCGCCTGGGCGGGTGCAGGGGCGACGACACCGATTGTCGCGATGGTGGTGCCAACCGTGAGGATCTTGGTCAGGATGCGGCGCATGGAGACCCTTTCACTACGCGTGATTACTTTGAGTTGCTGTCGCATACGCTAAGTAATCACGCGAGGATGAGAACAACCCCTAACGTCACGGTGATAACGCAGTCACCGCCTGCACCCAGGCTTCCCTGAGGCGCTCCCTTTCAGCGTCGGCGGTGCAGCGGGGTGACGTTCGGGTCGGCAAACTCCAGCCGCGCGCAACTCCTGCTTCTCTGCGTGGACGGCCCGGACCAGCGCGGGGACGTCCTCCCTTTCGAACGCCCACTTCTGGGTCTGCTTGCCGCCCACGCGCCGGTGCTCCCCCCGAGCATGCTCCTGGCGGGCCGCATCGGGCAGGGGCTCGCGTGATGACCGCCCGCTGGTCCCGGTCGGCGCCGCGCTCCGGCCCTTGGAGCGCGGCCCGTCCGGCCGCGTGCTTCACAATGGGAGTGATGTCAGCTCACCTCTTCGCGCGAAGCACCGCCTCTCTCCTTGGCCTGGCTCTCGGCGACGCCTTCGGCGCCCAATTCTTCGTACCGGACAACAAGCGCACCCTCTCCTCCCGCCTCCTTCCGCCCGGCCCTTGGCAGTGGACGGATGACACCGAGATGGCCTGCTCCATCTATCGCGTTCTGGCCGACCACGGCACCATCGACCAGGACGAGCTCGCCGCGAGTTTCGCCGCCCGTCATGACTTCGACCGCGGCTACGGCCCCGCGACGAACCGGATGCTCCGGCTGGTGCGTGAGGGCGGCGACTGGCGGACGCTCTCGGCGGAGCTGTTCGACGGCATGGGCTCGTGGGGCAACGGTGCCGCGATGCGCGTGGCACCGCTCGGCGCCTGGCTCGCCGACGACCTGACCCACGTCGTACGGCAGGCCGCCCTGTCGGCCCAGGTGACGCACACCCATCCCGAAGCGGTGGCCGGCGCCATAGCCGTCGCCGTGGCCACCGCCGTCACCGTAAAAGAGCCCGACTTGTCCGCCGGGCATTTCCTCGATCGGGTCAGCGAACACGTGCCCGCGAGCATGGTCCGCGACGGCATCGCCGAGGCCCGGCAGCTCCTCACCATCAGCGACCCCACGCTGGCCGCCCGGATGCTCGGCAACGGCCGGCAGGTCAGCGCGCACGACACGGTCCCGTTCACCCTCTGGGTGGCGGCTCGCGAACGCCACGACTTCGCAACGGCCATGTGGACCACGGCGGCGGCCGGCGGGGACGTCGACACCACGTGCGCCATCGTCGGCGGGATCATCGCGGCCGCCGAGAGCACTCAACTGCCGCCACAGTGGAGAAGAAGCTGCGAACCACTGCCGGACTGGTCAGGCGCCGCACATTAGTCTGATTCCCGGACGACTCGGACGGAGGCGCAAACGCAGATGAGCCAGACCGATCCGCACATTCACGTCGAGCAGAAGGTGATGCAGGCCGGTGCCGCCTACCGCAATGCGATCGTGTCGATGCTGGGCCGCGTGCCCGACGCACCGAGCGTCGTCACCACCGGTTGCGGACTCCAGGTGCCCTATGCGATGACCTCGCCGCGTCCGGAGAGCGTCACCTGCCTCACCTGCCGCGAGCACGCTCACCAGGAGCACCTGCGCTACGCCGAGCAGGTGGAGCGCCTGAGCCGGATGCCCGGCGCGCCCTTCACCGGCGACCAGGCGGCCGAGGCCGCGCAATGGGCGCGGGACGTCGCGAAGAGGTTCGCCGGCTGAAGCGGCGAGGGCGGTTGAACAAGCGGCACGTGAGGGCGGCTGAACAAGCGGCCGGGCTCATACGGCGACGGGGAGATCCGTCCGCCGGTGCAGGGATTCGGCGGCACTGATCAGCATGCTCGTCGCGTGGCTGAGCAGCGGGTTCGGGTCGGTGGCGCGGCACACGGTGAAGACCCGGCGAATGTGGGAGGCGTCGCCGAGCCGGAACACGCACACGTCGTGCGACTCGATCATCGCCAGCTCCGGCACGATCGCCACCCCCAGCCCTTTGCGTACGAGCTCGAACGGCAGGTTGTAGTCGTTGGTCCGGAACAGCACGTCGGGGTCGAAGCCGCTGGCCGCGCAGATGTGCGACAGGTTGAGCGAGGCGTCCATCCCCTCGGTGTAGGAGATCCAGCGTTCGGCCGACAGCTCGCCGAACTGGATGCGCTTGCGGGCGGCCAGCCGATGGCCGGTCGGCACGAGCACGTACAGCGGCTCCTCCATGATCAACGTCATGTTGAGGTCCTTCGGCCAGGTGTGCGGCACCATGCCGTATTCGAAGACCACGGCCAGGTCGAGCCGCCCCTCGTTCACGGCGGGAATGGTCCGGTGCGGATCGCCTTCCTCGTAGCGGATGTCCACGTTGGGGTGGTCGCGGAGGAACTCGGCCAGTACGGCGGGCGCCAGCCGGAATCCGGCCGACCAGAAGCTGCCGAGCCGCAGTCTGCCCCGGTGGGCAGCGGCGAAAGACCGCATCTCCTCCTCCGCCGCCTCGAGATCGGCCAGCAGCCTGGCCGCCTTGCGGGCCAGCTCGGCCCCCGCCGCCGTGGGCCGGATGCTGCGCGGCAGACGCTCGAACAGCTGGACCCCCAGGCTCCGTTCCAGCGAGGAGACCTGCTGCGAGATGGCCGACGGGGTGAATCCGAGGCGTTTGGCGGCAGTCCTGAGCGAACCGGTGGCGACCACTTCACGGATGGCCTGCAACTGGCCCGGGGTAAGCATCGGGCCAACTTAACAGTCCGGCGACTAGCATCACCAGACCACTAGCCGACAAGAGGCGATGCGACCGGCCGCCTGGGTCGGCTGGCTGGTCGAGCCGGGTAAAAGGATAAGCAAGGCTGAACAGCCTGTGCACCAATGCGAATGCTCGCTCACCTTGTCGTTTCCAAACGGACCCCCAATATTGGTGTTTACGGAACGTCGTACTACGCCTGAGAGGGGGTGTCCTGCTCCATGCGGTTCACCCGAACAGCCGCCGCATTCGGCCTGGTGGGACTCCTGTCCCTGACAGCTTGTTCTGGAAGCGGCACGTCCCAGGCGGCCGCGCCAGCGCAGCAGAAGAATCAGGAGCTCCACGAGCTTCTGCCCGACAAGATCAAGAAGAGTGGCACGCTCAACGTCGCGGCGGGCCACAACTACCCGCCCCTGGTCTATCTCGACACCGACAACAAGACGGTCATCGGCCTCGAACCCGAGCTGATGAAGGCCATCGGCCAGGTGCTCGGCGTCGAGGTCACCTTCAACCAGGCCAGCTTCGACAGCCTCATCGCCGGCGTGCAGGCCCGCCGCTACGACCTGGCCGTCCAGGCGATGCTCGACAAGCCGGAACGCCGCGAGAAGGTCACCTTCGTCGACTACTTCAAGACCAGCAGCTCGCTCCTGGTCCAGGAGAAGGACGCTCAGGCGATCAAGTCCCTCGAAGACCTCTGCGGGAAGACGGCGGCCGTCGAGCAGGGCACCGCCCAGGCCGACGACGCCGAGCAGCAGAACACGAAGTGCACGGGCGCGGGCAAGCCGGCGGTCAAGGTTCTGGTGTTCCCCGACACGGCCGGCTGTCTGCAGGCCGTCTCCACCGGCCGGGCCAACGCCTTCATCGGCGGCACACCCACCATCACCTACCAGGCCGCCCAGTCCAGTGGCCGGATGAAGCAGGTGGGTCAGCCGTACCGCTTCCTCCCGTACGGGATCCTCGTCAACAAAGAGGACCAGAACCTGTCCAAGGCCGTACAGCAGGCGCTGCAGAAGCTGATGGACAACGGCTCCTACGCCAAGATCCTCGCCAAGTGGGAGATGGCGTCGGGCGCCCTCGACAAAGCGGTGATCAACGGCGGCGAGTCGTGACCACGACCCGGCAGACGGCGGGCCCGGATTCGCAAGTGCGGATCCAGGCCGTCCCGCTCCGTCATCCGGGGCGTTGGGTGGGCGCGGGCGTCCTCGGCTTCCTGGCGATCTTCCTGCTGCAGGGCTGGGTGGCCAACCCGCGCATGGAATGGAAGGTCGTCGGGGAGTACCTCTTCTCCCCGGCGGTACTGACCGGGCTCGGCACCACACTGCTGCTCACGGTGCTCGCCATGGTCGTCGGCGTCGCGGGCGGCATCGTCCTCGCGGTGCTGCGCATGTCGCCCAACCCCTTGTTGTCGGCGCTGAGCGCGTTCTACATCTGGGTCTTCCGCGGCGTGCCACTGCTGGTGCAGCTGTTGTTCTGGTACTTCCTGTCCGCGGTGGTGCCGACGATCGGGCTCGGCGTGCCCTGGGGACCGACGTTCGTCGAGTTCGACACCAACATGATCATCACCCAGCTCACCGCGGCGGTGCTGGGCCTCGGCCTGCACGAGGCGGCCTACATGGGGGAGATCGTCCGGGCCGGCATCACCTCCGTCGACCCCGGCCAGACGGAGGCGGCCCACGCCCTGGGCCTGACCCGCTTCCAGACCCTGCGCAAGATCATTCTTCCGCAGGCCATGCGGGTCATCATCCCGCCGACGGGCAACCAGGTGGTCTCCATGCTCAAGACCACCTCACTCGTCTTCGCCATCGCCGTACCAGAGCTCCTGACCTCGATCCAGGGCATCTACTCCAGGAACTTCCAGCAGGTGGCCCTGCTCACGGTGGCCTGCTTCTGGTACCTCGTGGCCACGACCGTCCTGAACGCCGGGCAGCACTACATCGAACGCAGGTTCAGCCGATGAAGACCCTCGTCCGCGCTGAAGGCGTGTACAAGCGTTACGGAACGGTCGACGTGCTCAAAGGCATCGACCTGGAGGTCGCGGAAGGAGAGGTGCTGGCCGTGATCGGCCCCTCGGGGTCCGGCAAGTCCACCTTCCTGCGCTGCGTCAACCACCTCGAACGCATCGACGCCGGCCGCCTCTACTTCCGCGAGCGCCTGATCGGCTACGAGGAGCGTGAGGGCAAGGTCTACGAGCTGCCCGACAAGGCGATAGCCGCCCAGCGGGTGGACATCGGGATGGTCTTCCAGCGCTTCAACCTCTTCCCGCACATGACCGCGCTCGAGAACATCATGACGGCGCCGATCATGGTCAAGAAGGAGCCGAAGGCCGAGGTACGCGAGCGCGCCCACGCCCTGCTGACCAGAGTGGGACTGGCCGACAAGGCGCACAGCCGCCCCGACCAGCTGTCCGGCGGCCAGCAGCAGCGCGTCGCCATCGCCCGCGCCCTGGCGATGCGGCCCCGTCTCATGCTGTTCGACGAGCCGACCTCGGCCCTCGACCCCGAGCTCGTGGGCGAGGTCCTGGACGTCATGCGCGACCTGGTGAAAGAGGACGGCATGACGATGATCATCGTCACCCACGAGATGGGCTTCGCCCGCGAGGTGTGCGACACCATCGTCTTCATGGACGACGGGGTCGTCGTCGAATCCGGGCCGCCCAGCGCCGTGCTCGGCGAGCCCCGGCACGAGCGCACCCGGGCATTCCTCAGCAAGGTCCTCTGACCCGAAGACCTCGAAGACTCTCGAAGACCTCGAAGAGACCCTGAAGCCCCCGAAGACTCCGAAGGAAAGATATCCACGTGTCCCGCGTCATCGTTCTCGGTGCCGGAGTGCTCGGTGCCTCCGTCGCCTACCATCTGGCCGTCGCAGGGGCCCAGGTCGTCGTCATCGAGGCCGGCGGCCCAGCCGCGGGCACCTCCAGCGCGACCTTCTCCATGGACGTCACCCATCTGAAGACCCCGCGCACCTACTACGACCTGAACCGGGCCAGCTCCGCCCTGCACACCACGCTGGCCGAGGAGCTCGGGGGCCCGTCGTGGCGGCACCCCATGCCCGCCATTCAGTGGGGTGACAGCGAGGAGAGCCGGCGGAGCCTCAGGGAGCGGGCCGTCCGCCTCAAGTCCTGGGGGCATGCCTGCCGCATCGCCGACCCGTCCGAGCTGCGCGAACTCGCCCCCGACGTCGACCCCGCGGCGTGCACGGCGAGCGAGCTCGTCGTGCACGACCAGAGCGCGTGGTACGACGCCCCGCTCTTCGTTGAGCGCCTGCTCGATCGTGCCGCCACGCTCGGCGCCGACATCAGGTACGGCCTGCGGGCAGAGGCGCTGATCCGCAGCGGCGACGCCGTCACCGGCGTCGAGACCGGTACGCGACGCTGGGCGGCCGACTGGGTGGTCAACTGCACCGGCCCGGACGCCGACCGCGTCGCGGCGCTCGCCGGCACCGACCTCCCCATGACCCGGATCCCCGGCCTGGTCGGAGAGAGCACCCCCATCCCCGGCCTTCGGCTCGGCGCGATCCTGGCCACGCCCCAGGTGGACCTGCGCCCCGCACCCGGTGACCGGATCTGCTCCATCTCCTGGCCCGTGGACGCGCTCCTGCCCGGCCAGGGCGACGACGCCCTGGCCGAACGGCTGCACGCCAGTGGCCAGCGGATCCTGCCCGCGCTGCGCACCGCCCGGCTGGCCGGTGTCCGCCTCGGCGTCCGGCCGGTGCCGACGGACGGCCTGCCGCTGGCGGGCACGCACCCCGACGCCCCCGGCCTCTATCACCTAGTCACCCACAGCGGCGTCAACCTCGCCCCCGAGCTCGGCCGTCTCGTGGCCGCGGAGATCACCAACGGCGGCGGCCCCGACCTGGCCCCGTACCGCGTCACCCGCGACATCACGGCATCCGTGAAGGACGAAAGCCTCACCCTCATGACCACGTCCTGACGAGTCATCCGATGGATTGCCGCGTTCCAACGGCCATACCACCTTGACCGCGATCATTGCTGATGTAATCCTCCGATGTGTGCCTGAGCCTTTCACGCTGAGCCGCCGAGCATTGATCGGCGGCGTCGCCGCCGTACCGGCGCTCCCCCTGTCCCCCGCCAAGGCGGAGACCCGAGCCCCCCAGGGCGACACGTCGGCGGCGCTGCTGGAGGAGTGGGCGGCGGCGGAAGGCGGGCACCCGCTGGTGCCCGACATCGCGCGGGCCGGCTACCGGCTCGGGGCCCGGCCACCGCGACCTCGGGTGGTGGCGAAGGTTACCGATTTCGGCGCCCGCGCGGACGGGACGACCGACTGTGCCGCCGCCTTCAACGCGGCCGTCCGGGCCGCCGGTGAACGGGGCGGCGGCGCGGTGCTGGTGCCGGGCGGGACCTACCTTCTGTCGTCGCCGGTGTTCATGCACTGGTCGAACGTGGTCCTGCGCGGCGCCGGGCGCGACTCCACCATCCTGCGCTTCACCCGCACTCTGGACGACGGCTACCGGCCGGCCAGGCAGTCCAACGGCAACAGCCGCTGGTCGTGGAGCGGCGGCCAGGTCTGGTTCATCGCGGCCGAGCGGCGCGCCCGCTCCGAGTCCGAGGACTACGCGGGCACCGAGGGCTGGCTGCTCGGCGACACGCTCGCCGAGGTCGGCGCGGCCTCGCGCGGCCAGCGGACCCTGCTGGTGTCCGACACGAGCAAGCTGCGCGCGGGCGACCTGGTCGTGCTCGAATGCGACAACCCGCCGGACGCGACGTTGCTGAAGCACCTGGCGGGCGACATTCCGGGCACTCGGTCGTACGACTGGCCGAGCCGCGCACCCCAGCTCGTCACCGGATCAGGCGGTCAGTACATCCAGTACGCGCTCCTCCAATGGCCGGTGCGGATCGAGGCCGTTCTGGGCACCCGCCTCGTCAGGCTGGCCCAGCCGATCAGGTACGACCTGCGCCCCGGCTGGCCCGCCCGGCTGCGCGCCCTCGGCCCCACCGTGCACGACAGCGGCGTCGAGGACCTGACGATCCGCAACGACCTGGTCCCGATGACCGCCCACAACAAGCACCCCGGCTCGAACGGCGTGTGCTTCCAGGCCGTCCACGACTGCTGGGCCAGGGACGTACGCGTGGAGAACTGCGACCTCGGCTTCGGCTTCACCACCGCCAAGTCCAACACCCTCACCCGCGTCGCGGTCGGCGGCCGTTCCGCGCACCACAGCTTCGCCTGCCGGATGCAGTCGCACGACAACCTCGTGGACGACTTCGAGATCGAGGCGTTCACCGTGCCCGTCCCCGCAGGGGCCGTCCACCACGGCCTCAACCTGGAGGGACTGTCATCCGGGAACGTCTGGCGGCGGGGCACGATGGCGGAGGGCACGTTCGACTCGCACCGGGCGCTGCCGTTCGAGAACGCGCGGACCAACATCACCCTGGTCAACAACGGCCGGGTCGGCGGTTCGGCGGCCTCGGGCCCGCTGTTCGGGGCGCGGATCGCGCACTGGAACATCCGCGTCACCAGTGGCAGCCCGTACGCGATCACGATCGCGGACGTCGCGCCGCGCAGCCTCACCATCGGGGTGCAGGGCACCACGGGGACGGCCGGCGAGCTGGCTCCCGACTTCACCGGAGACCTGGAGAACCTGCTCGCCGACCACGGCACCCGCCCCCGGGTCACCGACCTGTACACGGCCCAGCGCGACCGCCTCAACCTGGGCTGAGAGCGGCCGGCTGCGGCTTTTTAAGGTCTCAGCAGGGGGTCTCGTTGAACACCGCGTACGACCCGCGCCTGCCCACCCACTCCTCATCCCCGACGCAGTTCTCGTACTTGACCCCCACCAGCGTGGTGTGGGCGGAGTCGCTGTAGTAGTACGTCTCGCAGTGGTAGTCGATCATGCAGGCGCGGGCGTGCGCGGGTGAGCTGATGACGGTGAGGGCGCCGAGGGCGACCAGGACGGCCAGCGATGCGCGGCGAATCATGAAGATCCTTCCTGAGGTGCGGAAGCGCTACTGCCCTCGATGATCGTTCGTCGAAGTGAATAGATCAATAAGGTCAATCCCAGTACTCAAAGGGTCAAAACGACTGTCAGAGTGAGAGTGCCGTCTCGGCGCCTTGACGGGTACGACGAGATCGTTAACACTCCCACCGAGCACGCAACCACCAGGGTGCTCGGCCAGAAATGTTAGCGCTACCATCCATCGGACCCGAGCATGGACAGGACAGTGCGATGTCGAACATGATGCCCAGGCGAGAGGCCCTGCGACTGGCGGTGCTGGCGGCCGTCACCCCCTCCGCGCTCGCCTCACTCCCCCTCGGCACCGCCCAGGCGGCTCGTACGCCACTGGCCCCGCCGCCGCAACATGACCCGCCGGTGCCCGGCGCCTGGATCGTGAAACCGTTCGCCAACAGCCAGGTCACCTTGGGCGAGAGCCTGTTCAGCGTCAACCGGGACCGGATCCTGAACTTCCTGCGGGCCTATCCCGCCGACCGGATGCTGGCCAACTTCCGGGCCAACGCCGGGCTGGACACGCTGGGCGCCCAACCGCCCGGCAGCTGGGACGACGCCACGGGCAACCTGCGCGGCCACTACAGCGGGCACTTCCTCAGCGCGCTGGCCCTGGCCTACGCGGGCTCCGGCGACACCTTCTTCAAGGACAAGGTCGACTACATGGTCAAGGCGCTCGGCGAGTGCCAGGACGCGCTGGCCGCCCGGGTCGGGCAGCCCGCGCCGGCTCCGGACCCGGTCGTCAGGGTGGCGGGGAAGTTCGGCAAGGCGGCGAAACTCGACGGCCCCCAGTACGTGTCGCTGCCCGCCGACATCGTGAGCGGCCTCGACGACTTCACCATCGCCGTCTGGCTGAACCCGGCCGCGATCTCCACCTGGTCGCGGATCTTCGATTTCGGCACCGGTACGAGCCGCACGATGTTCCTGACCGTGAGCGCGGGCGCCGCGCCGAGATTCGCCATCACCACCAGCGGCGGCAGCGGCGAGCAGCGCATCAACGGAACGGCCCAGTTACCCACCGGCCAATGGACCCACCTGGCGGTAACCCTGTCCGGCGGCACCGGGACCCTCTACGTGAACGGCGCACCGGTCGGCACGAACACCGCCATGACCCTCAAACCATCCAGCCTCGGCCCGACCGGAAACAACTGGATCGGGAAGTCGCAGTACGGCGACGCGTACCTGAAGGGCTCGGTGGACGAGTTCCAGATCTACGGCCGCGCGCTGACCGAGGCGGAGATCGTGGCCCTGACGACCAGCGCGGACGGCGGGCTGGGCGGCGGTGACGTCGCGTGGTACCGCTTCGACGAGGAGAGCGGCGAGAGCGCGGGCGACTCCTCGGGCAAGGGGAAGGACGCCCGGCTGGTCTCCGAGCCCACCGGCCATCCCGGGCCGAGCTACCCCGGCTTCCTGGCCGCTTATCCCGAGACGCAGTTCATCCTGCTGGAGCAGTACGCCACCTATCCCACCATCTGGGCGCCCTACTACACCTGCCACATGATCATGCGTGGACTGCTCGACGCCTACCAGTACGCGGGCAACGAGCAGGCGCGCACCATCGTGATGAAGATGGGCGACTGGGTGCACAGCCGACTGGGCTCGCTTCCCCGGGAGCAACTCAACCGCATGTGGAGCATCTACATCGCGGGCGAGTACAACGGCATGAACACCGTCATGGCCGACCTCTACGCCCTCGGTGGCAAGGCGGAACACCTGACGACGGCCAAGTGCTTCGACAACACCGCGCTCCTCACGGCCACGGTCAACAACGAGGACACGCTGAACAGGAAGCACGCCAACCAGCACATCCCCCAGTTCATCGGCTACCTGTCCATTTTCGAGCGCGACCAGGAACGCCACTACTTCGACGCCGCCGTGAACTTCTGGGACATGGTCGTACCCCATCGCACCTTCACCGACGGCGGCACGGCCGGACCGACCGACAACGGCGAGCTCTTCGGCGCCCGCGACGTCATCGTCGGCGCCCTGGGCACCAACAACGCCGAGACCTGTCCCGTCTACAACATGCTGAAACTGAGCAGGGGCCTGTTCTTCCACACGGCGAACCCGAAGTACATGCAGTACTACGAGCGGGCCCTCTACGGCCAGATCCTCGCCTCGCGCCGGAACATCGACAGCACCACGGATCCGCTCCTGACCTACTTCATCCCGATGCGGCCGGGCGCCGCCCGCAGTTACGGCAACCTCGGCACCTGCTGCGGCGGCACCGGGCTGGAGAGCCACACCAAGTTCCAGGACTCGATCTACTTCCGGTCGGCGGACGACTCGGCGCTCTACGTGAACCTCTACCTGGCCTCGGAACTGCGCTGGCCGGAGAAGGGCTTCACGATCAAACAGGCCACGAACTACCCGACCGACCCGGCGGGGGTGACGACACTCACGGTGGAGGGCACGGGCCGCCTGGCCGTGAAGCTACGCGTGCCCTACTGGGTGGAGAAGGGCTTCACGGTCCGGATCAACGGTGCCGACCAGAAGGTCAATGCCAAACCCGGCGAGTACGTGACGCTCAACCGGAACTGGCGGCGCGGCGACAAGATCAGGGTCTCGATGCCGTTCTCCCTGCGGGTGGAGAAGGCGCTGGACGTCCCGACCACCCAGAGCATCGCGTACGGCCCGGTGCCGATGGTCGCCAAGAGCGACGAGACCACCTTCCGCGACTTCTCCTTCTTCAAGGACTTCACACTGTCCGGCGATCTCGCGCAGACCATGACGTCCACCGCCCCGATGACCTTCACCACGCACGGCCTGCCGCTGGTGCCGTTCTACAGCGGCGACACCGACCGCTACCACGCCTACTTCCACCGCGTCGAGCCGAAGATCGTCTTCGGCAAGGTGGACTCGGGCGTGCCGAACTACGCGCGAGCGGATTCGGCGACCTTCCTGGACGCACTCTGGGCCATGGCCCCCTTCGACAACCAGGGCTGCTTCGTGTCGGCGGTGACCCGTACCGCGGACGACTGGATCCGGGCCGGGCTGATGACCACCGCCGAGAAGAACGCGGTGGTCTCCGCTGCCACCAAGGCCAGGCTCCGCAGGTAGCTCCCCGGCCTAGGAGCAGGTGATGTTGGTCGGGCCGGGTGTGGACGGGCCGTTGGCCTGGAAGCCGAAGGTGGTCGACGCGCCCGGCGCCAGGGTCGTGGCCCAGCTCGGGGCCTTGATCGTCCAGGTGGTACCCGACGGCGTGATGGTGGAGTTCCAGGCGCTGGTCAGGGTCACGCCGGACGGCATGGTCCACGTGACCGTCCAGTTGTTCCAGGTCGTGGTGCCCGTGTTCCGTACGGTGACGTTGGTCGTGAAGCCGCCCTGCCAGGCGTTGGGGACCTGGTAGTCCACGCCGCACGAGACACCGGTGCCGCCCGTGGGAGTGGGCGTGGGCGTGGGGGTGGGGGTCGGGGTGGGCGTGGAGGTCGAGCCGGTTGAGGTGGTGTAGCCGACCTTGGTGTACGGGGTGCCGCACGGGTTGCAGGTGGACGGAAGCGTGAAACTGTACACGCGCCCGCCGTTGATCAGTGTGTCCGTGACGTCGCGCACCCGGATCTGGTACTGGTTGCCGCCCGAGGTGGTCCCGCCGATGATGTACGACTGGCCCATGTCGCCGTTCATCTGGGCCGTCTGCCACGCCCCATTGGCGAAGTACTCGACGCCGTGAATGCCGTTGGCCAGGTGCGAGACGGAGATGGCGGGCCACCAGACCTGGGCGGACTGCAGGAAACCGATGTTGATGTCGCCGCTGTAGTTGGGCGCGGGGACGAACGACCAGGTGACGTGCCGGTTGTTCCAATGGCTGGGATACATGTCCCCGATCGGGGCGCCGTTCTTCACGAACCGGTTGAGCGAGTCCTTGGACAGGTCCAGATGGTACGGATCGTCGCGGCACCAGGCGTTGGAGTCGCCGCAGCTGTCGGCGACCAGCATGGTCAGCTTCGCGCCCTTCTACGCGTCGGCGACCCAGGAGCCGTTGCGGCAGAACGCCTGGTTCTGCGCGCCGTCGTTGGTGCCCGTGCAGTAGTCGCCGATCTCTACCTGCACGTAGCGGCCGCAGTTCAGGCCGTTGTTCCACAACCCGGCCTTGCTGAGGTTGGCCCCGGTCAACGGCCGGGGGTAGAAGGAGTAGTCGCCGGGCGTGTTGTAGACGTTGAGCGCGACGAAGTCCGGTGAGTCGATGTTCGCCTGGGGCAGGCCGCAGCCACCGTAGGGCATGCCGAGTCCGTCGAAGTAGGTGGCGTTGCCCGTCACCGGGCCGGGCGGGTCGCTGACCGCGCTGGCGGACTGTTCCGTGAAGGGCGCCAAGGCGCCCAGCGCGACCAGGAAAGCGGAGAGCAGAATGGCGAGCAACCGGCGACGGGGGTGACTCATCGGACTCCCAACTCAGAAGGTTCGACACGAACGTCCTCGCAGAGCGGCGACTGGTCAAGCCGAGATGCGCCTGAGCTGGGGAAACTCGCCAAAAATGGTGAAACTTTCATCGAGTCCCCGAAAAACGCGGCGGAGAAGCGACTGCTGCCGACACCTTGATCGACAGCGCTTATCGTGATCTCATTCAGGCGAATGGCTTCGCGTTCGCTCTGGCCCGAAAATCGGCTGATCTGGAGGAACCTGCATGAAAATGAAGCGCGGCGTTTTAGTGGTGGCGCTGGCTCTCAGCGCCCTCGCCCTCGGCTCCACCCCGGCCCAGGCCATTCCCCCTCCCCCGCCGGGGGGCGACCTCCTCCTCGTCATCAGCTACTTCGTGGGCGACCAGATCGTCGGACAGCGCTGGTCCGGATGCTCTCAGCCGCCCGGCCAGTGGGGGACGACGGACGGCCAGGCGAAGTACTACTTCACCCCCTGCTGAGCGCCACCCCTGCCCCCTGCTGAGCCGGCGTTCCCGGACCCGGCTTGAGCTCGGCGAAGAGACGTTCCTCCGCGACATCGAGTGCGCAGCGCACGGCGCCGATCGCGGAGGAATGGTCGCCCAGCACCGAGCAGACCACCTTGGGCGGGAAGTCCGTCTCGCGTTCGACGCGGGCGCGTACCGGCTCGCGGATGGCCTCGCCGGCGGCCGAGATGCCGCCCCCGATGATCACCAGCTCGGGGTCGATCGTCACCATCACCGGCGCCAAACCCTCCACCAGCAGGTCGGCGAACCCGTCTATGCCTGCCTGGGCGGCCGCGTCGCCCGCCTTGGCCGCCTCGAAGATGGCCTGGATCGCGTCCTCGTGGTCCGTGCTTCGCCCCGGTGCCAGATCCAGCAGCCGTTCGTACGCGTGCGCCCACGGCAACCCGCGCCACAGACCGATCTCGGCCGCCGCGCCGTGCCGACCGGCGTGCGGCCTGCCCGCGACCAGCAGGCCGGTGCCCATGCGGCGGCCGACATGGACGTACACCACGTCGGAGGCGTCACGGGCCACGCCCTTCCAGTGTTCGGCCAGCGCGGCCATCCGCATGTCATTGAAGACCTGGGTCGGGATGCCGAACCGATTCCGTACGTGCCCGCCCAGGTCGACACCGGCCCATTCGGGGATGGCCGGGGCGTGCGCGACCTTGCCGTCCGGGCCGACGACGCCGGGGGTGGCGATCGCCGCGCACGAGATGTCGGCGGCGGACAGGCCCGCCGCCTCCAGCGCCGCGTTGATCGCCTCGTTCATGATCGTCAGACGCCTGGACCGTGGGGAGGTCGGGCGCAGGCTCTCGCGGCGTTCGGCGACGATCTCCCCGGACAGGTCGCTGACCAGCACCAGCACCTTGTGACCGCCGATGTCGACCCCGAGCACGTGGCCCGCGCCCGGACGGAACTCGAAGCGCTGTGCCGGCCGTCCCCGCCCGTCCTTCTTCTCGACCTTGTCGATGACCTGGTCGGCGGTCTGGATCCAGCCCGCGGCGAGCAGGTCGGAGATCGCCTGGGTCGTGGTCGGGCGCGAGATGCCGGCGGCCGCCGCGATCGAGGCGATCGTGTGGCTGCCGCCGCCGTAGAGCACGCGCAGCACAGAGCGCAGGTTGAGCGTCCGCAGGGCGGAGGTGTCACCGCCGAGCTGCGTGCTCGTGCTCGGCCGAACCCTGGAGGAGGTCATCCGTTCGCTTTCTGCTCTGTTTCCCACTCGGCGTTGCCTACAGCTTGCCCGTCAAGCGCCGGTTGTGCCGCGATCTCGATGAGCATGGCGGTCTCGGGCCGTAGCGTGGGCAGCCGTACCCCGACCGTGCCGAGCGTCGCGCCGCTGAGCAGGCCCGGCGCGTCCAGCCAGCCGGGCCGGGGGCCGAGGTCGTCCCGGTTCGGGCCGACGAGCCGCACCGCGTACCGCAGGGCCGGGTCGAGTCCGGGGAAGGTCATCCGCCCCGCGGGCTCCTCGTCGGAGCGGCGCACCGCCGCCACCGAGTACAGCGCCAGGCGCGGCGTCACCACGCCGGTCAGCCAGCGGCCCGTGCTCGGGTGTTCGTCGCGGACCAGTGTGCCGGAGTGCAGCAGCGCCCGGTAGCGCTTGTAGATCCCGATCCACTCGGCCAGCTCCGCGGTCTCGGCGTCGTCCAGCCTGGTCAGGTCGAGTTCCAGCCCGAAGTGCGCGAACAGCGAGGTGATCGCCCGGAAGGCGAGGTCGTGCCGGCGGCCGGTGGTGTGCGAGACGGTGGAGGCGACGTGGCCGCCGATGAGTTCGAGCGGGATGAGCTGGCTGGTCCAGCGCTGGATGGTCTGCCGTTCGAGCGGGTCGATGCAGTCGGAGGCCCACACCCGGTCGGTGTGCTCCAGGACGCCGAGGTCGACGCGGGCGCCCCCGGACGAACACGACTCGATCTCCAGGCCGGGGAAGGTGGCGCGCAACTCGTCCATCAGCCGGTAGGCGGCCAGCGTCTGCCGGTGAACGTGGGGCGCTTCGATCAGGTCGCGGTTGTGGTCCCATTTGAGGTAGCCGACGCCGTACTCCGCGATGACCTCGGACATGCGGGTGAGCACGTGCTCGTACGCCTCCGGGTGCGCCAGGTCGAGCACCTGCTGCCAGCGCGAGGCCGGCGGCAGCTGGGGACGGGCCCGCATGATCCATTCCGGGTGCTTGACGGCGAGCTCCGAGAGCGGGCTGACCATCTCCGGCTCGAACCACAGCCCGAACGTCATGCCGAGCTCCTTGACCCGGTCGACCAGCGGATGCAGCCCGTCCGGCCAGGTCTGGTCGTCCACGAACCAATCACCAAGCCCCCGGTCGGAGGCGTTCCTGCGGTGGAACCAGCCGTCGTCCAGCACGAACCGCTCCACCCCGATCGCGGCTCCCCGCTCGGCCAGGGCGAGGAGTTTGCCGAGGTCATGGTCGAAGTACACGGCCTCCCACACGTTGAGGTTGACCGGCCGGGGGGAATCGGGATGGTTCGGCCGTTCCCTGAGGTGCCGGTGGAAGCGGGCGGCCAGCTCGTCGAGCCCGTCCGCGTACCCGAAGAACAGCTCGGGCGACTCGTAGCTCTCCCCCGGCCGCAACACGATCTCACCGGGCAGCAGCGACTCGCCGCCGCCCAGCGTCCTGAAGCCCTCGCCCGTACGCTCGGCCCAGGTGCGGTGGTTGCCGCTCCAGGCCGTGTGCACCGCCCACACCTCCCCCGACCGGAACCCGAATCCGGGCACCCCGGCCACCACCACGGTCGCGGCGTCGGCCCCGGTCCGGCCGCGCCGCCCCTCGCGCAGGTGCACGCCCACGTTGAACGCTCCCCGCTGCGGCTGCCGCTCCCGCGACCAGCGCCCGGCCAGGTCGAACAGCTCCGCCGCCCGCTCGGGCACCGGCAGGACGGCCGACACCGCGTCCACCCGATAGTCGTCATCACCGTCATTGCGTACGGACGTGCGCAACCGGACCAACCCGCTGCCGGTCAGCTCGATGACGAGGCACAGCCCGAGCGCGGTGCCCGGATCGGCCGCCTCGACGGTGAGCCGCCCCTCCTCCTGGACGGCCTTGCTCACGGTGAAGCGGGACGCCCACGCCGCACCCGAGCGGGAGCCGGACAGACCGGGAATGCCGAACCACCCGGTGTGGCCTTCGGGCAGCACCGAGTGCGAGACGGGTCCGTCGATGAGGTTGATGACGTGCGGCGCGATGGCGGCCTCGGCCATCGCGTCCAGCTCGGCCTGGTCGCACGGGCCCGGATCGGCACCCCAGTGGACGACGGTGGGCAGCCCGGCGGACCGGAGGTCGAGGATCAGGGCCACGCCGGCGGCTCGGAGCTGAACAACGTGCCGCGCGACGTCGGAGGTCTTCGTCATCCTGACCTTTCTTCGCTATGTCATCGGACGTCTCCAGCACCCACAAGGAGCGGACTCACCGGCACAAGTCTCAGGATGTGAGACCTTTCACCTTGCTGGAGTCCAGGCATTGTGCCTAGAGTCACCCCATCTTAATATGCAGAAGCCTTGCATAAATAGAGGCAGGCTCACAGAAACATCGGATGGGTGCGCGAACGAATGAACGTGACCGTGTGGAACGAGTTCTATGAGGAGCGGACGTATCCCAGCGTCTCGTCGGTGTATCCCGACGGGCTGCACGTCGTGCTCGGGCAGGCGCTGGCCGAACACCTCGGCCCCGAGGCACATGTACGGGTCGCGCTCCAGGAGGAGCCCGAGCACGGTCTGACCCAGGCCGTACTGGACGAGACCGACGTCCTGCTCTGGTGGGGCCACCTCAAGCACGACGAGGTCAGTGACGAGGTCGTCGAGCGGGTGAGGCGGCGGGTGCTCGGCGGCATGGGCCTGCTCATCCTGCATTCCGCCATCGAGTCGAAGGTCGCCCAGGCCCTGCTGGGCACCTCCTGCAAGATCGCCAGCTGGCGGCACGACGACAGTGAGCTGCTCTGGACGATCCTGCCCGGCCACGACATCGTCCGCGGCGTCCCCAACCCGGTCGTCATCCCCAAGGGCGAGATGTACGGCGAACCGATGGACATCCCCGAGCCGGACGAGCTCGTCTTCATCAGCTCCTACGAGGGCGGCGAGGTGCTGCGCAGCGGCTGCGCGTGGCAGCGGGGCAAGGGCCGGATCTTCTTCTTCGCCCCCGGCCACGAGGAGTCCCCGATCTACTTCCAGCCCGAGATCAGGCGCGTGCTGGCCAACGCGGTCCAGTGGGCGACGCCGCCCGTCCAGCCCCAGCCGAAGATCACCAGGAAGGGCGAATGGCCGCGGAACTGGTGGGCCGAGGCATGACCGACCTGATCCAGATCGGCCTCGGCCCCTGGGGGCTCGACTGGGCCGCGAACATCCTCCCGCGGCTCCCCGACGTCCAGGTGACCGGCTGGGTGGACGCCTCCCCCGAGGCACGGGCCGCGTTCACCGCCAAGACCGGCGACGACAACGTGTTCGCCACCGTAGAGGAGGCGCTGGCGGCCACCGGCGCCGTGGCCGCCATCGCGCCGGTCGCGATCGGCGCGCACGCGGCCGTCGCCCGGCAGGTCCTGGAGGCCGGCGCGCATCTGCTGCTGGAGAAGCCGTTCACCCTGGACGCCGCGACCGCCAGGGAGCTCGCCGGCCTCGCGGAACGGAAGGGCCTGGTCTTCGGCATCGACCAGAACTACCGGATCTTCCCCGGCGCCCCGGTCGTCCGCGACCTGCTCGAGCGGCGAGCCGTCGGCGCCGTCCGCCGGGTCTCGCTCGAATGGCACCGCGACCACGCCGGGGTCCGGGACGCCAACTCACTGATCGAGCTGGCCATCCACCACTTCGACCTGATGCGTTACCTGTTCGGGCGGGAGGGGATGGCGATCACCTGCGTACCGGTCACGCCCATACGCTCGGCCCAGGATCACACCCCCGGAGCCAGCCTCATCGTCGAGCTGGACGGCGGGCTCACGATCGACTACGTCCTGTCCAGCCAGGGGGTCGGCCCGCAGACGCCGTGGCCCGGCGTGTGGCGGATCTCCGGTGACGAGGGGCTGCTGACCTGGGGGGCCGCGCCGGACGACCACCGGGCCGTGTCGATCACCGACGCGGCCGGGGACGTACGCGCGGTCGAGGTGCCCGAGTTGCCGTTGTTCGAGCGGGCCGGGGTGCTGCGGGCATTCGTCGACGCCGTGGCGGGCACCGGTGAGCCGACCTCGCCCGCCGCCGACAACGCGCACAGCGTCGCGATGCTGGAGGCCGCGCTGACCTCGGCCCGAACCGGGGAGCGGACGAAGGTCGAACAATGGTGACCTCCGCCCGTACTTGGGCAGCGGACGAGGGTCGAGCGACGGTCTTCACCTCCGCTCGTGCTGGGCAGCGGACGAGGGCCGGGCGATGGTGACGGCCGCCGCCGACCGGGTCGCGGCGCGCAGAGCGCGGCAGCGGGCGGGCAGCACGCTGTTCGGCCCCAAGACGATGCTGTTCCTGCTGCCGGGCGCGATCTATCTCGCGGTGCTGTCGGTCTATCCGCTCATCGACCTGTTCCGTACGGCGTTCTCCGACGTGACCGCCGAGAACCTGCTGGGCGAGCGGCCGTTCAACGGACTGGACAACATGTGGCGGGTGATCGAGGACCCGTCGTTCGGTCACGTGGTGCTCCAGACGCTGGCCATCGTCGTGATCGTGCTGGTCGTCGGGCTGGCCGGCGGGTTCGCCGCCGCGCTGGTCCTGCGGCCGCGCACCCGGCTGAGCGGCGTGACGCTGGGCGCGATGGTGTTCGTGTGGACGCTGCCGGCGGTCGTCGCCGGAAATCTGTGGAAATTTCTGCTTGAATCCGGCGGGCCGGTCAACTCAGTGCTGCTCTGGCTGCACCTGATCCAGCAGCCGATCCCCTGGCTGGCCAACGGCACGCTGGCGATCGTCGTGCTCGGGCTGGTCAACGCCTGGATGGTGGTGCCGTTCTGCGCGCTCGTACTGCGCGCGGCGCTGCTCGACGTCTCCCAGGAGTTGCTGGAGGCCGCCGCGCTCGACGGCGCGGCCGGCTGGAAGGTGACCAGGCACATCGTGCTGCCGCTGCTGCGCCCGGTCATCTCCATCCTCGGCGTGCTCGTCGTGATCAACGCCTTCCGCTCGTTCGACCTCATCTTCGTGATGACCAGCGGCGGGCCCGGCACCTCCACGACCACGCTGCCGTACCTGGGCTACCAGCAGGCGTTCAAGTTCTACGAGTTCGGCCAGGGCTCGTTCACCGCGACGTTGTCGCTGGTCATCGTGCTCTTCCTGAGCGCCGTCTACCTGCGGATGAACCGGCGGGAGCAGGCATGACCGACGCCAAGCGCAACACGCCGGTCACCGTGCTCGGCTGCGTCGTCCTGCTGGCGATCTACGCGCTGCCGCTGTACTGGCTGCTGGCCACCTCGTTCAAGAGCCTCAAGGACGTGTTCGCCGGATCGGCGGCGGTCATCTTCAAGCCCACCCTCCAGGCCTACATCGACGTGTGGAACGGCGGCTTCGCCACCTCCGCCGTCAACTCCGTGATCATCGCCGTGTCCACCACGGTCATCGTGCTCGTCGTCGCCGTGCCCACCTCGTACGGACTGGCCCGGCTCAACGGCGCCATCGTGACCGGCGGGCTGGCCGCGCTGATCATCCTGCAGATGGTGCCGGCCACCTCGACCCTCATCCCCCTGAACCGGCTGCTGGCCCAGTGGGGGCTGACCGGCAACCTGTACGGCGTCGCGCTCGCCATCGCCGCGACCAACCTGCCCTTCAGCATGCTGCTGCTGCGGCCGTTCTTCACCGGCGTGCCGATCGCCATCGAGGAGGCCGCCGCCAGCGACGGCGCGAGCAGGTGGCAGCGGTTCGTCAAGATCGTGCTGCCGATCACCCGCAATGGGATCGCCACCGTGGCCACCCTCACCTTCATCGGCGCGTGGGGCGAGTTCCTGTACGCGATCACCTTTCTCAACGACCCGGGCCAATACCCGGTGAGCGCGCTGCTGGCGCAGCAAATGTCCTCCTACGGGGTGAACTGGCCGGGTCTCATGGCGGTCTCCGTCCTGGTCTCGGTCCCGACTGTATTGATCTATCTGTTCGGGCAGCGCCTGCTGGTCGGCGGTATCACGATGGGAAGCGTCCGTTGATCTCTGCAAGACTCCGCGTCGTCGCCGCCGCGGCGGCCCTGTGCGCCCTCGCCGCGTGCGGCACCTCCGGCTCCGGCGGCTCGGGCGACGCCAACAAGGTCACGTTCTGGCACTACTACGCCCAGGGCATCCCCGCCACCGCGAAGTTCACCAAGGACCTGAACGACATCTACGCCAAGGCCAAGCTGTCCAAGCCACTGAACAGCGTGTACGTACCCGGCGAGCAGCTCACCCAGAAGGTGATCGCCACGGCGGCCACCAAGCAGGGCCCCGACGTCTTCGTCCAGGGCGGCGCCGACCTGCTCCAGCTCATCAAGGCCGGCGCGATCGCCGACATCACCCCCCAGTTCGACAAGTTCCCCGACAAAGCGCAGATCCCCGACGCGAACGTCATCAAGAAGGACGGCAAGGTCTACGGCGTCCAGGGCTTCAACAACACGACCGCCCTCTGGTACAACAAGACGATCCTCGACGAGCTGGGCATCACGCCGCCCACGACGATGGACGAGCTGAGCGCCGCCCTGGAGAAGATCGGCAAGAAGTACATCGGCATCGGCCTGCCCGGCCAGGGCGACCAGGACGTCAACGCCTTCTCCTTCATCACCGCGTACGGCTTCGACTACGCCAAGCCCGACGCCGCCGCTCTGGAGACCTCGCTCAAGCTGGTCGGCGGCTGGGCCGAGAAGGGCTACGTGCCCAGAGACGCCGCCACCTGGACCCCTGACGTCGCCTTCCAGAAGTTCACCGCCGGTGGCATGGCCTTCGTGCTCGGCGGCAACTGGCAGTACGGCAACGCCAAGAAGGCCGCCTCCTTCAAGTACGGCGTCGTGCCCGTGCCCAACGGGAGCGCCCCGGCCAAGGTCTACCAGTTCGGCGACAACGTGCACGTCAGCGCGTTCACCAAGGACAAGGACGCCGCTTTCAACGCCGTGGCCGCCATGTTCCTCAGCAAGGAGGGCGAGCTCGCCGCTCTGGAGGCGGGCAGTATGCCGGTGCGCAAGGACCTGGCCGACACCGAGGGCATGAAGGACCCGATCTACACCCAGTTCAACAAGGCACTGGAGAACGGCGTGCCGTACCTGCTGCCCGGGTTCGGCACCGAGCTGACGCAGATGCGCAAGCCGGTGGCCGAGGCGTGGAGCGCCGTGCTCGCCGGACAGTCCTCCCCGGGCGACGCCGCCACCACCGCGGTCGCCGCCATCCAGCGCGTCGCCAAGTAGGGAGACATTCGTATGCGCCTGCGCGCCATCCTCGCCCTCGCGATGCTGGTCGGTCTGCTCACCGCCGTACCGGCCCACGCCGAAGTCGTCCATCCTCGCCAGCAGTGGTTACGCGACTCCACCGCGGGCCTGTTCCTGCACTGGGGCATGTTCACCGCGCCCCGGCACCTGGACTGCGCCTCGTGGGAACGCGACGTCACCGACGGCGGCTGGACCCCTGACTACTGGATCGACCAGGCCCGCGACCTCGGCGCCTCCTACATCGTCCTGGCCACCTTCCACAGCGCGCTGGGCTACGCCCGCCCCTGGCCGTCCGCGATCCCGGGCAGCTGCGCCACCCGCCGCGACTTCCTCGGCGAACTGGTGAACGCCGGGAAGGCGAAGGGCGTGCGGGTCATGCTCTACATGACCGACGACCCGCAATGGCACAACAACACGGGCGTCGAGATGCTCGACTCGGCCGCCTACTCCGCCTACAAGGGCCGGCAGGTCGACATCACCACCCGACCCGGCTTCGGGATGTACAGCCAGGATCTTTTCCTGGAGGTCATGGAGAAATATCCGGACCTGGCGGGGTTCTGGATCGACAACGAGAACGAGTACTGGCAGCAGAACGGCCTGTACGACAAGGTCCGTGAACGGCGCCCGGACTGGCTGCTGAGCAACAACAACACCGACACCCCGATCATGGACACGGTCAGCAACGAGCAGAAGACCGGCATGACCCCCGCCTACGACTACCCGCAGGCGGCGTGGACCCCGATGCCGCGCCTGGTCGAGGCGGACTACAAGCTGCCCACGGTCGGCGACTGGTGGTACGACGGCGCCGACCACCCCGTGGACGCCCGCCTGTCCACCGGCCGGTACATCACCAACGCCGGCTCGTCGATGAAGTCGCTCATGGCGGAGACCGCGATGGTGAACGGCAAGTTCCCGCCGCAGCAGGAGGCCTTCAACTCCTTCATGTCCACGTGGGTCCCGCCGATCAAGGAGTCACTGCACGCCACCGAGGGCGGCGGCTACATGTACGGCGGCCTGCAGCCCGGCTTCTGGAACGACGGCGCGCACGGCGTGATCACCGTCCGGCGCGACGACGGCGGGAAGGTCCAGTACGTCCACGTGCTGACCAAGCCCAGCACCGACCGCGTACGGCTGCGCGACAACGGCTATCGCATCACCGGGGTGAGCGACCTGCGTACGGGCGAGCGGATGCGGTTCACCCAGTCCGGCGGCTCCCTGACGATCCTCGGCATCACGCGGTGGGACGACTACGACACGGTGTTCAAGGTCGAGACGGCCGGCCGCCAGGGCTTCCTCACCGGGGTCAAGGCCACGGCGTCCGCCGAGCAGACCGAGCATCCCGCCGCCGCCCTAGTGGACGGTGATTTCACGAAATATTGGGACTCAGACGGCAACCTGCCGGTGTCGGTGACGCTGGATCTCGGCAAGCGGAAGAAGGTGGCCTATCTGGCGGTCAACCAGCGCGAATGGTCGCCTGTCCTGGCCAGGGTGACGTTCGGGCGGCCCGAGGACTCCGCCCGGATCAAGGACTACCGCGTCTACGTCAGCGACGACGGCCGCCGCTGGGACAAGCCGGTGCGGGCCGGTGCGATGCGCAGCGCCCGCGGCACGCAGGTCCTCGACCTGGGCGAGCAGCACGGCCGCTACGTGAAGCTGGAGGTGCTCAACACCTGGGCGGGCGCGCAGGCGCCACGCTTCCACCGCAAGCTCCGGATCGACGAGATCCAGGTCGCCGACTCGTACCCGGTCTCGCGCGACAGCCTGCCGCTTGAGGCGGAGCGGCAGCAGCGGACGGGCCGGGCCCGCGTCGAGTCCTGCGCCGCCTGCTCGGGCGGGGCCCAGGTGATCGGGCTGCGGGACGGCACGCTCACCTACCGCGACGTGAGCGTCCCGGCGGCGGGCGAGTACCGCCTGCAGATCGACCACACCTCCGCCACACCCGCGACGCTGTCGGTCGCCGTCAACGGCGCGGCGCCGCTCCAGGTGCGGGTGCCGGGCGACAGCAAGGGCGTCCCCGCCTCCAGCGCCCTGCCCGTCACCCTGAAGGCGGGCACCAACACGATCACCCTGTCCGGGGACGCGGGGGTGGACCGCCTGGCCGTCGCCCCGATGCCACCCGCCTCGTACACCCCCAAGACCACCATGACCGTCGACCCGGCCGGCCTGCAGTGGGTCAGTCCCGGCCGGCAGTCGCTGCGGGTCTCGGCCACGCTGCGCCTGGACAGCGAGGACGTGCTCGACCAGGTCGCGTTCGCCCCGGCCGTCCCGGCGGGCTGGACCGTCGAGGGCGAGACGATCAAGGCGTCGGCCGTCCGGCTCGGGCAGACGCTGGCGGGCTCGTGGACGCTCACCTCACCCCCCGGAAAGGACGTGACCGCGACAGACATCCCGATCACCGCCACCTTCCAGTCGCTCGGCCGCCCCTACACGGTCACGAACCAGGTCGGAGTACGTCCGCGTCCCGCCGACCGGGTGTTCATGCGGGAGGCCGAGGACTCACGCAACAAGATCGGCGAAGCCGGGATCACCGCCTGCGCGGCGTGCTCCGGCGGTCAGAAGGTCCGCAACATCGGCGGCGGACCGGACCAGGGCAGCGAGCCGAACGCCTATGTGCTGTTCGAGGACGTCACGGTCCCCGAGGCACGGGCGTACACGCTGTACATCGACTTCACGGTGAACGGCCCCAAGTCGTACTCCGTGACGGTCAACGGCGGCACGCCGACCGAGGTGAAGGTGAACGGGGCGGGCAACAACACCCTCTACACCGTCAGCGTCCCCGTCACGCTGAAGGCCGGCCCGAACACCATCAAGCTCCACAACGACACGACCCCGGCCCCGGACCTGGACCGCATCTCTCTCGGGTGATCTCGGGCTATCTCGGGTGATCTCTGGCGAGAAGGCGTGACCCCGGCCGGATCTTCCGCGCCGGGGTCCATGCCCGGAAGCAACGGCGGCCGGAGCCGCGGCTAGCCGTATGACTTGCCGACGCTGTCGAGCAGGTGCTCAAGGGTGTCGTAGGAGGGGATGTCCACGACGTCGATGAGGTCGGTCGCGACGCTTACCTGGTGATCCGCGGCGACCTTGGCGAAGTCGGCGGCGTCCGCCGACCGGAACCCGTGCTCGGCGGCGAGCCGCTGCAGCTGCGAGTCGGTGCTGAGCAGGCGTCCGACGCGGTCGCCTGATGCGTTGAGCGGCACCAGCGTGTGCTTGGACATCACCGTCGGGGATGGGTACATCAGCACCATCCCCGGCTTGATCTGCCCTCGCGTGACCGCGTCGACGAACTGCGCCTCGTAGATCCAGACCATCGGCGACGGGCCCATGCCCACCGTGAGGTATTCGTTGAACGGACCCTCGGAGGTGTTGTCGGTGTAGCCCTGGCTGGTGAAGAGCTGGGTCACCAAGGGCAGCACGTTCTTCTCGGCGGTGGCGCCGTGCACGACCTTGCTGCCGTTCGCGACATAGCTGGTGATCGCCAGGTACATGGCCGCGGAGTTCGAGGTGCGCGGGTCCGTCGTGGAGATCAGGACGTTCTTGTCGACGCGGTAGTCGGAGTTGCCCGTGAGCTGGTCCCACTTCGTGTCCGTGGTGACCAGTTCGAGGTAGCGGCCGATGTTGAAGGTCGGCACGGGGCCCTGCTTCACCACACCCGCCTTGGTGAGCAGGTCCGCGATCGGCTGGAACGTCGCGATCGCCATGGGCGAGGAGAACGGCGTGTACTTCGTACTGACCTTGCGCTTGCGCTGGATGAACTCACCCGCCGGCGCACTCGACGGGAACGCGAAGTCGAAGCGACTGAGGTCTACCGAGGTGGCGATCTGACGGGAACCGGCCGATTCGATCTCGACCTTCACGCCCTTGTCGGCGAAGGCCCGCACCACCTGCGGATCCTCGAAGAACGCCTTCTTCTCGGAGCCGATCACGCCACGCACGACCGTGAGCGGCGGAGTCGGGGGCGGGGCCTCCGGCTTCCCGAGGTTCACGACCACCACGGCGGCGACCACGACGACCGCGACACCCAGGCCGATCGGGAGCAGCACCTTGCGGCTGGGCATTCTCGCCATCACACCGGCCTTTGCGGGCGCAGGCTCGGTGGGCGCGGCCTCGGTAGGTGCGGACTCGGTGGGCGCGGGCGCCTCCACCCGTGCCGTCAGCTCACCGCGAGCGATGCGTTCGACCATGACGGGGACGAAGTCACGGACGGGAAGGCCGTCGAAGCGGCGATAAGCCGCCTGCATCACACTCTCGACGTGCTCGGCGGAATGGGTGCCGGCGAAGACCTGCACCAGGTGGTCGGTGGTCCGGCGGATCGCCTGTTCCTCGCGGAGGGTATCGCCGCTCACCAATAACTCCCCGACCTATTAATTATCAGTTATCGCAGCGAGCCGCCATGCCCGCCCGATCATGCGAGACCCCACCATATAGGGGGTTTCGACCGCGTTGATAACCACGTCGGCTGTTATTTAAAACCCGCAGGTAAGGGCGATACGACCGCACCCCCGGAAATCATCTGTTCATATTCGACGGGCTCATTCGTCAAGCGAAATACACAAATGTTTTATATCCGTTCATCACCGGGCGGGGGCGGTGGCGCCGAGAAGGGCCAGGCAGTTCGTCCACAGAGCATCGAGGCGCTGGGTGTTGTTGTAGAGCTTGGCGAAGAGCACCTGACCTTCGAGCTGAGCGACGACGGATCGCGCCGCCTCGTGGGCGTCGGCGACCGTGACCTCGCCGCGCTCCCGGGCTTCGGTGACGACCTTCTCCACCATGTCGACCTGGGACTCGAAGATCTGCTGCAGGCGCTCGCGGAGGGCTTCCGTCTGGTTGCTCATCTCCAGGGTCAGGTTCCCGAAAAGACAGCCCGAGACGGTGCCGCAGCTCTGCTGCCCGGCGCGCTGGTCGGCTTCGGTGGCCTCGAACAGCTGCCGCAGCCGCTGAAGGGGCGGGTCATCGCTGCGCAGGATGCGCTTCCAGTTGCCGTGCTGGCCGGCCCAGTGCTCGTCGATGACGGCCAGGGCGAGCTCCTCCTTGGAGTTGAAGAAGTAGTAGAAACTACCCTTCGGCACGCCTGCCGCCTTGCAGATCTCGGCCACGCCCAGCGCGGAGTAGCCACGCAGCTCGATGAGCACCTGCGCGGCGCTGAGGATCCTCTCCTTGGCATCACTGGTTCGTCCCATACCATCAGTGTACGTCTTACTAGACCGGTCGACTATCGACCTCCATCGGGGTGGCCCATCTCACTTTGACGAATTGTCGACCGGTCGTCTACGTTGCTGATAGACGACCGGTCGGCTAGTAACCCGTCCGGTGACATCCTCACTCACCAAGAAGGTCATCATGAGTATCCAGAAGGTCGCGGTCATCACCGGAGCGTCGCAGGGCATCGGAGCCGCACTCGTCGACGCCTACCGCAAGCTCGGCTACGGCGTCGTCGCCACCTCGCGTACGATCGCCCCCGCCGACGACGCCGACGTCGTGACCGTCCAGGGCGACATCGCCGACCCCGCCACCGCCGAGCGCGTCATCGCCGCCGGCATCGAGCGCTTCGGCCGTATCGACACGCTGGTCAACAACGCGGGGATCTTCATCGCCAAGCCCTTCACCGACTACACGGCCGCCGACTACGCCGCCGTGAACGGTGTGAACCTGACCGGGTTCTTCCAGGTCACCCAGCTGGCCATCCCGCACATGCTCGCCCAAGGCGGCGGCCACATCGTCAACATCACCACCAGCCTGGTCGACAACGCCGACGCCAACGTCCCCTCCGTGCTGGCCTCGCTGACGAAGGGCGGCCTGCAGTCCGCCACCAAGTCCCTGGCCATCGAGTACGCGACCCGCGGCGTCCGCGTCAACGCCGTCTCACCGGGCACGATCAAGACCCCGATGCACCCGGACGAGACCCATCAAACCCTCGCCGCGTTGCACCCGGTCGGGCGGATGGGCGAGGTGAGCGACATCGCCGACGCGGTGGTCTACCTCGAGACGGCCCCGTTCGTCACCGGCGAGATCCTGCACGTCGACGGAGGTATGAGCGCCGGCCATTGACGGCCGCACAGGATCGGCATGCGTGATGGCCGCGTGGTGCGTCTCAGGTCACCAGGCCCCTGCGGTAGGCGTAGACCACGGCCTGCACGCGGTCACGCAGGTCGAGCTTGGTGAGGATGCGCGACACGTACGTCTTGACGGTCTCCTGGCTGATCACCAAGGTCGCGGCGATCTCGCTGTTGGACAGGCCGTCGGCGATGAGGCGCAGGACCTCCAGTTCGCGCGGGGTCAGCGCGATGCCGTCCGGCGTGTCCTCGGCGGGACGGATCCGCGACGCGTACCTGCCGACCAGCCGCCGCGTCACCTCGGGTGCCAGTAGCGCGGCACCCGTCGCGACGGTGCGGATGCCGTTCAGCAGCTGCGCCGGTGGGGCGTCCTTGAGCAGGAACCCGCTCGCGCCCGCGCGCAGCGCCTCGTACACGTACTCGTCCAGGTTGAACGTCGTCACCACGAGCACCTTGATCGGATCCGCCACCCCGGCACCGGCCAGCAGGCGGGTCGCCTCGATCCCGTCGAGCACCGGCATCCGTACATCCATCACCACCATGTCCGGCTTCAGCCGGCGGGCGAGGTCGACCGCGGCGCGACCGTCCCCGCACTCCCCCACCACCTCGAGGTCGGGCTGCGCACCGATGATCGTCGCGAACCCGGTACGGATCAGCGCTTGGTCGTCGCAGATCAGGACCCGAACAACCGGAGCGCTCACGACGGGCTCCCCGCGGGGACCCGTGCCCGCACGACGAAGCCGCCGCCCGTGGGCCGGTCCGCGCTGAACTCGCCCCCCAAGGCGTCGACCCGCTCCCGGAGCCCGGCGAGACCCCGCCCGCTCCCACCAGGGGAACCCCTCCGTGCGCCGGAACCATCGGTGGTGACCTCCACGCTGATCTCCTTCCGGCCATAGCGCACACGGACCACGGTGCGGCTGCCGTGGGCGTACTTGAGGGCGTTCGTCAGAGCCTCCTGCACGACCCGGTAGGTCACGAACTCGGCGCTGCCGGCCGACTCCGCCGGCCGGCCCTCCTCGGTGAACTCCACCGGCTGCCCGGCCTGACGTGTCTGCTCCACGAGCGTGTGAAGCTCGCCGACGGACGGCGTTCTGACGTCGGTGTCGTGGCCGGGGTTGAGCAGGTCGAGCAGGTGTCGCAAGTCGGCGATGGCCCGCCGGCCGGTGTCGGTGACGGCGCTCAGCGTCTCGTCGAGGCGATCGGGTACGGCGGTCAGGTAGCGGGCCGCCTCGGACTGCACGACCATCGCCGTCACGTGGTGGGTCACGACGTCGTGGAGCTCGCGGGCGATGCGGGTGCGCTCGGCGGTGCGAGTGGCCTCGGCGACGTGGCGGCGGAGTTCGGCCTCGGCGGCCCGGGTGGAGCGCAGCCAAGCCCCCATGCCCCAAGCGAGAACGAGCGCCAGGTAGAACAGCACGAATCCTTCCGGCCTCTCGGGCCCGCCGGGCCGGTCCAGCGCGACCGCCAGCGGCACGTACGCCACGGAGAGGAGGACCACGATGACGCGACGGTGACGCTCCAGATGGGCGCCCGCGCTCATCAGCGCGATGGGCAGCCCGGTGCCCGCCAACGCGTGGTATCCGCGCAGCTGGTCGAGTGCGAAGCCGAGCGACACCAGGATGAGACAGACGGCCGGCCACCGCCGGCGCACGGCGAGCGGGAGGCTCTGAAGGGCGACCGCCACGACGGCCAGCGCGTCGTAGGGGCGGAGCGGCATGTCGCCCACTTGCGTCCCGGCGCTCTGCAATCCCGGCAGGAACGACGCGACGGCCAACAGCAGCGCGAGCGGAGAATCCCGGACCGTGACGTCACACCGCCGCCACAGATCCGGGACCCGATGGAGACCGATCACTGGGAGAGCGTAGCGGTCGTGCCGGGCCGGGCGGCGCGCCGGCGAGGGACCAGGTTGCCGCGACGGCGGGCCAGCCACATGAACGCGATCGTCGCCAGCACGCAGAAGACCACCGAGTACGGGCTGCCCTCCGGCCCGAAGTCGCCACCGGTGAGCAGGGCCGGACCTGACGTCACCCCGTGCAGCAACCCTTCCGTCGCGCCGTTGCCGGAGACCTCGGTGCTGAAGATGCCGGCCGCGGCGAAGTTCCAGCCGAAGTGCAGGCCGATCGGCACCCACAGGGTGCGGGTGGCGACGTACGCCGCGGCGAGCATGCCACCGCCCTCGATCGCGATGGCGAGCGCGCCCCACAGACTGGCGTGCTGGTTGAACAGATGCGCCATGCCGAACACCAGACCCGTCAGCGTCAGCGCTATCCACGTACCGGTGCGTTCCTCGACGATCCGGAACAGAACGCCGCGAAACAGCAGCTCCTCCGTCACGGCGGCGGCGGCCATGAACCCGACCAGCCCGATAGCGCCCGCCAGCGAGCCGCCGCCGTCGACGCGGTAGCCGCCCATGAAGGCGATGTTCACGATGACGGCCGTGAACAACCCGATGCCGATCAGAACCCCTCGGCCGACGGCGGTGGCGGCGCCTTTCGCGGCCACCTCCACCGGCTCGCGGCGTTCGGACCACCGCACCACCCGGGCGTACACGAACACCGCGAGCACGGCCGTCGCGACACCGAGAACCAGGGTGAGAAACGCGTTCCCCTGTACCGCGCCCACACCCAGGCTGCCGACGAAGGCGACCACCGCGACGGCCACGAGCTGCTTCAACAGCCGCATGACGACTCCTCTGCGAGATTCCACGAGCTTCCGCGACCGGAGCGCCGCGGCTACGCCGAGAACGCTAGGGATGTGCCGACCGGGAATCGTCACCGCGCGGTGGACACTCGCGGGTAGCTCGCACGGGGGACAAGCGCGCCGCGCACGACCTCAGCCGGGACGCCGGGGCGCGATCCGGGCCGCGATGGCATCCAGCAGTGCGGCTAGGCCGCCTTCGACGCCGCCGAGGTCCCCAAATTGATGAAGGTCCTCGCCGACTTCGACGTCACGCTCGTCCCGCCGATCAACTACTTCGACGCCTGGGTCTACGACAAGCGGGGACTCCGGTCGGCCGACAACGCGGGCGTCAAGCGCGCCCTCGGCCTGCCCGCCTCCGGCCCCGGCCCCAACCCGCAGGGCCCCAACCCCCGGAGCGGCGAGATGGAAGGCCCTGACGACTGACCGCCTGTACAGTCGCGGCAGATGTGCCCAAACCACAACGGCGGGGTGCCAGCGGCGGCAATTCGCCACTCGTATCCTGCCGATTCGCAGAAAGGCCGCGCTGTGACCATCGTGACCGCAGACCTCTACGACGAGCGGGGCGACGAGCTCGACTCCTGCGACCTTCAGCTCTCCCAATACGGCGGCCGCCGGGCCTTCGCCGGCACGGTCGTCACCGTCCGCTGCCACGAGGACAACGCGCTGCTCAAGTCCGTCCTGGGAGAGCCCGGCGAGGGACGCGTCCTGGTGGTCGATGGCGGCGGCTCGCTGCACACCGCCCTCATGGGTGACATCATCGCCGGCCTGGCCGTCGCCAGCGGATGGGCCGGCGTTGTCATCAACGGTGCGGTACGAGATGTCGCCGCCCTGCGTGAACTGGACCTGGGCGTCAAGGCGCTGGGCGCCAATCCACGTAAGAGCGGCAAGGAGGGCACTGGCCAGCGTGACGTCCCGGTCGCTTTCGGCGGTGTCACCTTCCATCCAGGGGCCGAGCTGTTCAGTGATGACGACGGCATCCTCGTGACGCGCGCCTCGATCTCCTGAGCGCGTGTCACGATGACCGTGCGTTCGCCCCCCGGATTGCGGGTACGTGAGCCCGGGGGGCTCGAGCATCCATGACGACCAGGGGGACGTCTCATGACTGAGCACATTCTGGAGCCGGCGGCACAGGAGATCGCGGACGCGACCTCGAAGCCCCCGTTCCTGTACGAACTGGGCCCCGAGGGCGCCCGGAAGGTCCTGGACGACATCCAGGCCGCCCCGATCGACAAGCTCGACGTCGAGGAGAAGTGGATCACCGTACCGGCCGAGGTCGGGGACGTACGGGTCCGCATCATCAAGCCTCCGGGCGCCACCGGCGCGCTGCCCGTCATTCTGTACGTCCACGGCGGCGGCTGGATCCTCGGCAACGCCGGCACGCACGACCGCCTCGTCCGCGAGCTGGCCGTCGGGGCGAAGGCCGCCGTGGTCTTCGTCGAGTACGACCGCTCGCCGGAGGCGCGCTACCCGGTGGCGATCGAGCAGGCGTACGCCACGGCCCGCTGGATCACCCGGGACGGTGCCGCCGAGGGGCTCGACGCCGCGCGCCTCGCGGTCGCGGGCGACTCCGTCGGCGGCAACATGACGGCCGCCCTGGCCATCCTGGCCAAGCAGCGCGGCGACGTGAGGTTCGTCCACCAGTCGCTCTACTACCCGGTCACGGACGCCGCCCAGGACACCGACAGCTACCGGGAGTTCGCCAACGGGCCCTTCCTGACCGCGAAGGCCATGGCCTGGTTTTGGGATGCGTACCTGCCGGACCACGACCGGCGTGCGGAGATCACCGCCTCGCCGCTGCGGGCGACCCTGGAGGAGCTCACCGGTTTGCCCGAGGCGTTCGTGATCGTGGACGAGAACGACGTGCTGCGGGACGAGGGCGAGGCGTACGCGCGCAAGCTCACGGCAGCCGGGGTGCGCACGACGAGCCTGCGCTACAACGGCATCCTGCACGACTTCATGATGCTCAACCCGCTCCGGCAGACCGCCGCCACCACGGGCGCCGTCGAACAGGCCATCCACGTCCTGCGCAAGGCGCTGGGCACGACCTGACACCCGCACCCGGACCGCTCCCCCCGAGCTGCGGACGCTAGTCGCGGACGTCACGGTGGCGCTCGTGGCGGCCATCTGCGCGACGGCCGGCGAATTGGGCGGGACGGCAGGCGCGTGAGCCACCGCTCGCACACCACGACCTCATGGCCCAGCTGCCCGAGCAGGGAGGCCGCGACCATGCCGGTAGGGCCGTAACCCACCACAGCGACGTCGAAGATCTTGTTCATGCACGCGCCCGCCAGTAATGTAAATTCACGTTCGCATTAAGTGTGAATGCAGGTTCACACTTGTGTCAGCGACTCAGCAGGTAGGCCGTGACGGCTCGCCGCAACTGGTCGACCAGTTCCGGCCAGGGCAGGGGGCGGCGCGACTCCAGGTATTCACCGTGGATGATCCGGTGGGCGCAGGTCGCGTAGATCATCCGATAGGCGAAGTCGATCGCCGCCTCGACGTCCGGGTGATGCCGCAGTGCCGGTGCCGCCAGCAGGATCGTGTCGCGAAAGACCTGGTTGCCCCGGACACTGACGGCAGAACCGTGTTCGAAGACCGCCGGGTTCTGGGTGCCCAGCAGCATGAACACCCGCATCAAGGTGGCATGGGAGTGCAGCGACCCGGCCGCGCCCTCCACCGCCGCGGCGATCACCACATCGGGCGGCGTCGCCGCCGAGAGGTCGAGGTCGACCAGGCGCCGGAAGAACTCCGCGGCCAACTCGTCGGTGAACCGGGCCTGGAGGGCCAGCAGCAGCCGTTCCTTGTCGCCGAACCGGCGGTAGACGCTGCCCACCGAGACCTCGGCGGCCTCGGCGACCGCGACGACGGTCAGCGCCTCCGGTCCGCCCTCTTCCAGGAGGCGGATGCCGGCGTCGAAGATGCGATTCTGGGTCTCACGGCTGCGTGCCTGGCGGGCAACCGGCGTCGGGGACGCGTCGCTACTACTCACTGCGAAAGTGTAGCCAGATGGTTGACAATCTCAAGCGCCAAACCGGAGTACTAGTTCACATCATCACGTGAGGATCACACCGACATGACCGCACTTGCGGCGCACTTCAGCGAGGAGCACTCCGCCGAGATCGTCGCCGCGACCTTCGCCGACACCCCGGATCCGCGCTTGCGCGCCATCATGACCTCGCTCGTACGGCACCTGCACGCGTTCGTCAAGGACGTCGAGCCCACGATCGAGGAGTGGACGGCGGCGATCGGCTTCCTCACCGAGGTGGGCGCGACCTGTACGCCGGTCCGGCAGGAGTTCATCCTGCTGTCCGACGTTCTCGGCGTGTCCATGCTGGTCGAGACCATGAACAACCGTGCGGGCGAGGCCACGGAGTCGACCGTGGAGGGGCCGTTCCACGTGGTCGAGTCGCCGCCGCGTGAGCTCGGCGCCGACATCGCGCTGGACGGGAAGGGCGAGCCGTGCCTGGTCACCGGTACGGTCAGGGCGACGGACGGCACTCCCGTGCCCGGCGCCGCCGTGGACGTGTGGCAGGCCAACGCGGACGGTTTCTACGACGTACAGCAGCCCGAGCGGCAACCCGAGCGCAACCTGCGCGGGCTGTTCACCACCGACGACGAGGGACGCTTCCGGTTCCGGTCGATCGTGCCCCGGCACTACCCGATCCCCTCCGACGGGCCCGTCGGCCGGCTGCTCCAGGCGACCGGGCGCCACCCGAACCGGCCCGCGCATGTGCACTTCGACGTCCGGGCCACCGGCTTCCGGCCCCTGATCACCCACCTGTTCGTCGCGGACACGCCCTACATCGACTCCGACGCGGTCTTCGGTGTGAAGGACAGCCTCGTACGCGAGTTCCCCACCATCGACGACCCCGCCCGGGCGGCAGAGGCCGGCCTGCCCAACCCGTTCCGTACCGTCCACTTCGACGTGGTGCTCCGACCTGAGGAGCCCCGGCCGTGACCCCGTTCATCTACCGGGATGTGGGCCAGTGCTCCGGCGTTTACGCCGGGGGTGAAGGCCCACGAGGGAAGGCGCTCCAGCGTCTGAGCGTGCCTTAAACCGGTCGGCTTTGCTGCTCGATGTACTGGCGCAGAACCGAGATCGGGGCTCCGCCCACCGATCCGGTGTGGGTGGTCTTCGGCGTCGGCGCCGTGAAGTCGCTGCCCCAGGAGATCGAACGCCTGGGACACCGGCGGGCGCTGGTCCTCTGCGGCCCCGAGCAGGAGTCCACCGGGCGGATGATCGCCGACGCGCTCGGAGACCGCTCGGCGGGTCTCCTGGCCGAAGCCCGCATGCACGTCCCGCTGGAGATCGCCGACCTCGCCAGGGACCGAGCCCGAGCGCTGGAGGCCGACTGCTGTGTCGCCGTCGGCGGCGGCTCGGCGATCGGCCTTGGCAAGGCGGTCGTCCTGGCCCACGGACTGCCGGTCCTCGCCGTCCCCACCACCTACGCCGGTTCGGAGATGACGCCCATCTGGGGGCTGACCGATAACGGACGCAAGCGCACCGGCCGGGACCCGCGCGTCCTGCCGGTCAGCGTGCTCTACGACGCTGAACCTTCCCCACGCCCCCACGCACACGGTCGTCCTCCCCCACGTTCTCGCCTACAACCAGCCGGGCGCGCCACAGGCCGTGGCCGCGCTGCGCCGCGCGCTCGGCGACATCCCGGACCCGACGCGCCGCTTGTGGGAACTCGCCGGCGAGCTCGGCGCCCCGCGGTCGCTGCGGCAGCTGGGAATGGCGGAGACGGACATCCCCCGGATCGTCGACGAGGTGCTCGCCAACCCGTACGCCAACCCGGTCGAGGTCACCGCGGAAGGTCTGACCGGACTCCTGCGTACCGCATGGGCGGGCGAGCCTCCCAATCTCGATCACTCAGGCTGAGCCACCGGCTCCTCTTGACCAATTCTGTTGACCGACGTATGTACATTCCTATGCACGCACTTTGGTCAACCAGGTCCCACTGCCCTCACTGAACGCGTCAGCCCGCCTCTGCTCGACGGCCACCTGACCATGCGTGAATAGTGGAGTGGAAATCCCCCCATGTCTCACTCGCCGGTTTCTCCCGACGCGTTCACCTCCGCCTCCGGATCGATGTCACGCCCGTCCCGCCGGGCCGTCTTGGCGGGCGCCGGTGCCGCCCTGCTCGCCCCGGCCGCACCGGCGAGGGCAGGCGTAGCGGAGAACGCCGGCAAGACAGCCGTCGTCTCCGGCACCGACTACGCCGTCGCACCCTCCCCCGACGGCCGCCTGCTCGCCCTCGACCTGCTCGGTGTCCTGTGGGTCTGCTCCGCCTCCGGGAGCACCGCCCGCCGGCTCACCAGCGATCTGTACGACATCGCCCAGCCCGACTGGTCCCCGGACGGCGGCACCATCGTGTTCCAGTCGTACCGCGACGGCGTCTTCAACCTGTGGACGATCCGGCCCGACGGGTCCGCGATCACCCAGTTGACCACCGGCCCGTTCGATCACCGCGAGCCCCGCTACAGCCCCGACGGGCGCACCATCGCCTACTCCTCCGACGCCGGGGGCAGCTACGGGATCCACCTGCTCGACGTCGCCACCGGAGCGACCCGCGTCCTGACCGACACCCCCGTCGAGGAGTACGAGCCGGCCTGGTCACCCGACGGGAGCAAGATCGCGTTCGTCGTGGCCGACACCAGGATCGACGTCATCGAGGTCGCCACCGGCACGCGCGCCACCGCGGTCACGGTCCCCGCCGGACAGGTCATTCACCAGCCGTCCTGGCTGCCGAACGGCACCGACCTCGCCTACCACCTCTTCCACTCGGGCGCCAATGATCTGGCCGGCACCGCGGGCACCCTCGTCACCGGCGAGGAAGTCTTCCCGTTCCGTGCCCGGTTCGCCCCGGACGGACGCTATTACTACACCTCAGCGGGCACCATCAAGGTCCGCCGCCTCAACTCCGCGTCCGTCGGCACCATCGGCTTCACCGCCGCCCTGACGACGACGACTCCGAAGTACAAGAAGAAGGTCCGCGTATTCGACGAGCCCGGGTCATTCCCCGTCGTCGGAATCGGCAGCCCGGCCGTGTCCCCGGACGGGTCCGCCATCGCCTTCCGCGCGCTCAACGACATTTATCTGATGCGCGGCGGTGGCACGCCGGAACCGCTTTTCCGTGACCACTGGTGGAAAGCCGACCCGGATTTCTCCCCGGACGGGCGGCAACTGGCATTCGTCACCGACCGCACCGGCACCCTCAACATCTGGGTCCGCGACCTGAGCACCGGCGCCGACCGGCAGATCACCCATCTGACCGACTCGGCCGCCCTGTCGGTCCGGTGGTCACCCGACGGGAAGGAGATCGCCTACCTGGACCAGGACGGCGCCCTGTGGGCGGTGAACGTCTCCACCGGCGACCTCCAGAAGATCTTCGACGCCACCTTCGAACCAGGCCGCCCGACCTGGTCACCCGACGGCAAGACTCTCGCGCTGGCCGCGGTGGTGCCGTACTCACGACGCTACCGTGAGGGACTGTCCAAGATCCTGCTCGTCGACCGGGCCACGGGCGCCGGCACGTACATCGACCCCGCGCCACACCGGTCCTTGCAGACCCGTGGCGACGACGGCCCCGTCTGGTCCCCTGACGGCACCATGCTCGCCTTCGCCATGGAATCGCTCCTGTGGGTCCTGCCCGTCGACAAGAACGGACGGCCCACCGGCAGCGCCCGTCAGGTCACCCGGGACGTCTCCGACGCCCCTGTCTGGGCAGGCGGCTCGGTCACCCTCCTCTACCTGAACGAGGGACGTCTCAAGAGCGTGCGCCTCGACGGCAAGCCCGCCCGGTCGATTCCGATGAAGCTGACCTGGCGCAACGACACCGGCCCCGATCAGGTCGTCATTCACGCCGGGCGCATGTGGGACGGCGTCTCCAAGAGCGTCGTCCGCGACGTCGACATCATCGTACGAGGCCAGCGCATCACCGCGATCGAACCGCACCGGGATGGCAGGCCCGGCGCCCGGATCGACGCCCGCGACAGGTTCGTCATGCCCGGCCTGATCGACATCCACCATCACCGTGAGATGCAGGGCTACGCGTACGGATCGCGACAGGGTCCGCTGTGGCTCGCCCTGGGCGTCACCACGACGCGCTCACCTGGCTCACCGGCGTATCACATGGTCGAGGAGCGCGAGTCGGTGCAGTCCGGCGCCCGGCTCGCACCGCGCTACCTGGGCACGGGCGAGGCCATCGACGGCCCGCGCATCTACTACAACTTCATGCGCCCGACGTACTCCCACGACCAGCTGCTGCTCGAACTGCGGCGGGCCGCCGCCCTCGACTACGACATGATGAAGTGCTACGTACGGCTGCCGGTCGTCTGGCACAGGGAGGTCATCGACTGGGCCCACCGCCAGGGCAAGCCGGTCAGCTCGCACTACCACTATCCGGCGATCGCCATGGGCGGCGACCAGACCGAGCATGTCGGCGCCACCAACCGGTTCGGCTACTCACGCACCGTCACGAACGTCGGCTCCGCCTACTCGGACGTCATCGCCATGTTCAACGCCTCGAAGATGGCCAGAACCCCCACGCTGTTCAACTCCTCGACCCTCTACCGGGACGACACCTCGCTGGTCACCGACGAACGAGTCCGCCGGCTCTACCCGAACTGGCGGATGGCCGCGCTGCGGGCGACGGTCACCACGGCCCAGACCGCCGACCCGACGGCGGTCCAGGTGATCCGGACGAACCTCGCCAACCAGGTCGCGCAGCTCACGGCGATGATCCGCGGCGGCGGCGTGGTCACCGCAGGCACCGACGCACCGATCGATCACCTCGGGATCAGCCTGCACATGAACCTGCGCGCCATGGTCAAGTACGGCCTGACCCCGCGGGAAACGCTCACCTCAGCGACCAGCACGTCCGGGGCCTACCTCGGCCTCCCGCTGGGCAGGATCGCCAAGGGCATGTACGCCGACCTGGCCATCATCGACGGCGACCCGCTGTCCCGCATCGAGGACGCCGCCAACGTCACCGCCGTCGTCGTCGGCGGGAGGCACCACACCGTCGAGCAGCTCCTCGCGCCTTATCCGTCCTCCTCCACCACTCAGGCGACACCCGCGGCCGCCGCACCTTCCGGCAAGGTCAAGGACCGCGTCCCCGTGCACCAGAGCGCGGCGAGCCACTGGTGGAACGACCCCGCCGAACTCGAGGCAGCCCGGGTCGCCTGCTGCCACGACCACTGAGCGCGCGCATCACACGCCTGCGACCCTGTGCGGCGGTCAGTGCTTGTGGTCAGTGCTTGTAGGCGGCGACGACCTCCACTTCGACGAGCCAGCCCGCGACCGGGAGATTGGCGATCTCGATCGTCACGCGGGCCGGGCGGGCCGGGTTGACCTCCATGGGCGAGGCGGGGGGCGCGGTGCCGAGGGGGACGGGTACGGGCTGGCCGGTGGCCAGGTCCGTGTTGGCGAAGAACTGGCGGTAGGCACGGTTCCAGCCGGTGAAGTCGGCCGACTCGGCTCCGGGAGGCTTCTCCAGATAGGCGCGCATGGAGACGACGTCGGCCAGGCCCAGCCCAGCGGCGGAGAGGTTCGCCTTGATGCGCTTGAGCACGTTGAGTGCCTGGGCCTCGGTGATGGTGACGCCAGGGGGCAAAGTAGCCCCGGGGAAGTCGATGTAGCGCTCGGGAGAGTCGGCGGGAGCCCCGGTGTTGGCCGCCGCCGGGCCCAGGCCGCTGGCGGTGTAGGAGGCCACCTGCTTGCCGAGCGCCACACCGTCGGCGATCGAGGGGTTGGTGGTGCCGGCCGGGAGGAAGGGCTTGACCTCCTGCGGCCGGGGCGACCAGGTGGGGTTGGCGGCGGCCGTACCGGTGCCGAGGACGAGGACGACGGCCACGGAGAGGGCGATGGTGCGGATCTTCATGCGGAGGTGTCCTCTCAGGAGGTGCTCATGACGCGCTGGTGCAGCTCGGTGACGACCTTGCGGGCGGACTCCAGGGCACCCGCCTGCCAGGCGATCATGTAGCTCAGCCAGTCCCCCGCGAAGTGCACGTGCCCGGCCGGTCTGTTGAGGAGCTGGTACGCGCCCTGCCGGGACGGCCAGCCCACCCAGGCGCCCTCGATGTGCGGCTGGAGTTTCCAGGCGATGGACACCGACGATGCCAGCTCGTCGCGGTATTTCGCGCCGTGGATCTTCATGCCCTGCTCGATCGCGCGGCGCTCGCGGTCCGCGTGCTTCAGCGCGGCGTACGCGTCGGCCTGGGCGCCGAAGTTGTAGTAGCCGACGACCATGCCGCGCGAGGTGCCGTACCCGTAGGAGGGGTACCAGATCGTGGCTAGGTCGAGGTCGGTGGCGGTGATGCCGCCGTAGATGTCCTCGTCGGTCTCCCACCAGCGGCGGCGGTACTCCAGGCCGATCTTGCCCGCGTTCGTGGCGGTCGGGGTGGCGAGGGCGGCCTGGACGTCCGGGCCGAGGTTGTGCGCGGTCTTGGCGAGGATGTGCGGGGGCATCGCCGCGACGCAAAGGTCCGCTTTGATCTTCTGCGTACGGCCGTGGCGGTCCTGGTACTCCACCTCCACGCCGTCCGGCAGATCGGTGATCTTGGTAACTTTGGCGCGCAGCCGGATCCGCTGCCGCCCGATCTTGCCGGCGAAGGCCCGCGGGATCGCGTCCATGCCGCCCACCGGCTGGAACATCAGCATCGCCTGCTCGTAGCCGAACTCGAACGAGAACCGCTGCCCGACGCCACTCGCCAGCACCTCCGACAGCGACGGCACCGGCTCGAGGAGCGTGCCCGGCTGTTCACCCGCGCCCGGGTTCACGTTGTGGCCGCGGCGGTCGCCTCCGGAGTACTTGAATCCGCTCGCCTTGTTCCCCACCGCCCCGAAGCTCGACAGGAAGGCGATCAGCCGCTCTTTGTCCTGCGCGGTGAGCGCGGCGTCCAGCGCCCCCGCGTCGGTCGCCCGCGACAGCAGCTCCGAGACGTACCCATATACGTCGGCCTTGGCGGTGCGCCAGCGGACGGGGGCCTGCATGTTCTGGTGGTAGATGTAGGCCTGGGCGTTGGAGTTGGTGAAGACCTCCAGGTCCACGCCGAGCTCGCGGCAGTAGTCCATGGTGACCATCCACTGCGCCAGCCGGGCCGGTCCCGCGTTGAGGTAGACACCGTCACTGAACTTCGCGACCTGTGAGGAGCCGTCCAGCTCGGTCACGCGGTCACCGCCGCGGATGGTCCAGTTCCGGCCGCCCACCCGGTCGAGCGCCTCCAAGATTGTGCAGTCGTAGCCCGCCTTGCCCAACTCGTACGCCGTGGCAAGACCGGCTATCCCCGCGCCGAGGATCACCACCTTCTTCGCAGACCTCCCGGTGAGCGAGAAGTCGGACTGCTGCGGCGGGTCGAAAGTTTCCTTCGCGGCCGCCTCGGCGGTGGGCGCGAGGCCGAGCGCGCCCATGGTCGCGAAGAGCGCCCCTGCACCGCCGGAAACACCGACGGCGGACAGGAAATCGCGTCTGCTGTACCCCAACACGTACCTCCAAGATTTTGCTGTAGGTGAGTCTTGGGGGGTTCTGTTGCTGGTCGTCCTTTGTTGTGTTGTTTGTGTGTTTCAAGCTGATCATCGTGTTTATAGGGGAATGTGAGGTTTCTGGGTCTCGCGTTCCGCGTGAGCGTCAATGGATGCCCACAGGTTTGTCGGTGGGGCGATCTAGTGTCCCGGCCATGACCTCAACGACGCAGGCGTACACCTACGCCGCGCCCTCCTCCCTTGTCGACGGTCGTCTCGGATTGGCGACCTCCGGCGGCCGGGCCCTGTCCGGCCCTGCCGTGGCCCCCCGGTTCTTCAGCGGCGTGGTGACCCAGTCGGCCCCCGCCGCGGCGGCCCTGCTCGGCGTCGCCGATGTGGCGCTGGCCCGCTATCACCAGCCGCAGGCGCGGCCCGGCTGGGTGCGCGACCCGGTGGTGACGTGCAATGGAGACCGGTTGCGGTTCGAGTCGTTCTCGGCCTGTGGCGGCGTGTACGCCCGGCTTGACCTGCTGAGCGGCGCGCTCGACGGCGAGGTGTTCGACCGGGGCACCACCAACGTCGACGTGAACGCGCCGCTCCGGGAGGCTCTGGCGCGCATCGGCGCGCGGGACCCGCTGCACCTGGGGGTCGGGCTCGACGAGCTGGTCGTGACCACGATGGACGGCGCGGTGGTGGAGAAGAAGGTGCCGCTGCCCGAGCGCTGGTTACGCGGCTTCGCCGAGGTGCAGGTCATCGCCTCGGGCATGGACCAGCGGGGTGAGCTGACCGGCATGGCGGCGGTACGGTTCCTGCGCGGGCTGCCCAAGAGAGAGACGGTATGGGTGGCGCAGACGGGGCGCGAGCTGAAGGCCTCCGACCGTCAGGTTCCGGGCGCGGTCCAGCTCGCCGGCCCCAACCGGCTCGCCACCCTCCTGCCGCTGCTGCGCTTCGCGAAGTCCCTCCGGGTGTACGGTCCGGCCGAGGGCGCCTCCAGCGCCTGGGAGCTGGAGCTGCCGGGCATGCGCTACACGCTCACCCTCTCGCCCGAGCGCTGGCGCGGCTTCTCCGGCGAGGGCGCGGTGCTCGACGACCTGGCCACCGACGAAGCCGAGAACGACGCCGACGTGGTGGGCATGCTGCTCAACTTCGAGCCCGAGATCGAGATCGGCCTGCTGGCCGACCGCGCGGGCATCCCCGCCGATCGGGTGCGGGCCGCGCTGACACAGCTCGGCGTCGCCGGGCGGGTCGGCTACGACCTGTCGGAGGCCACCCACTTCCACCGTGAGCTGCCCTATGACAAGGACAACGTGCTCCTGCTCAACCCACGGCTGGCCAAGGCGCGCAAGCTCGTTGACGCGGGCGCCGTACGCCTCGAAGGCGAGCTGGCCACCGTCCACACCTCGGGTGGCGCCCGCCGGGTCTCTCTGACCGACGGCTCCTGCACCTGCGAGTGGTGGTGGGACCATCGTGGCTCCCGCGGGCCGTGCAAACACGTGCTGGCCGCCCGGATCGTCGCCCGCGCCGCCGTGGAGGTCTCCCGATGACCCTCTGGACGGAGATCTGCGACCTGGTCACTCGCAACCAGGTCACCCGCCTGACCGACCGGCTGGTCACGCTCACCGAGGAGGAGCGCGCCGAGCTGGGCGGGCGGTTGCCCGGCTTCGTCAAGGAGCTGCGCCGCGCCCGCACCGAGCAGGTGCGGGCCCAGTATCCCGACGACTTCGAGGAGGATGCCTCCTGGGAGGTCGGCGAACTGCTCGACAAACTGGCCGGCGCGCTGCTGCTGACCGGTGTCGGCGTCATCACCGGCCCGGCGGCCGCCGTGACGTGGATGACCAGCCGCGACGTCAACCGCCGCTGGGCCGAGGACCTCGACGTCGCCCAGGTTTGCCGCGTGGCGGCCACCCGCCCCTTGGAGTGGCGCCACGATGTCGCGGTCCGGCTGGCCCAGCGGGTACGCCGTCCCGCCGACCGCATCGCGCCGCTGGCCGTGGCACTGCTGCGCGAGTCCGGCGCCGTGCCACCCGACCACGACCCGCTGGTGGCCGCCTGGCTGGCCGCGCCGAACGTGGCCGATGACCCGCTGACCCCCGTACTACTGCCTCGTGTCTTCGACGCCGACGGCGCGGGCCGCGTCCTCCGCGACGAGCGGCTGGAGCCCCGGCCGACCCGCTGGCTGGCCGCCGCCGTGCGCGAGCTGCCCAGGGAGCAGCTGCTCGACGGTTGCGTGAGCCGCTTCCTGCGCGGTGGCGAGGCGCAGGACCTGCGGTTCTTCGTACGGCTGCACACGCTGCTCGACCCCACGCCCGAGGAGTCCGCGTCCCGCCTGCGCGACTACCTGCGGTTGCTGCCGTCGGCCCCGGGCACGGTCGCCGAGCTGGCCGCCGGGCAGGTACGCGGAGCCATGCCGATCGACCACGCCGACCTGGTCGAGGCGGTCGACGCGCTCACCTTCCGGGACGAGGCCAAGCTCGCCGCCACCGGTCTGCGCTGGCTCGACCGGGCGATCCGGGCCACGCCCGAGGCGGCCGCCGACTTCGTGACCGCGCTGACCACGGCGTACGCGCACAAGTCCTTCGACGTGCGCAACCGCGCGGCCGAGCTGACCCTGAAACACGTCGGCCTGTTCGCCGACCACGCCGAGGCGATCCTCGACGGCGTCCGCCACCTCCCCGCCGACCTGGGCGCGAAGCTGGCCGAGCGGTTCGGCGGGGAGACTCCGGTCGAGGAAGTGCTGGAGCGGAAGGAGTTCCCGCCGCTGCCCGAGCCGCCGGAGGCGCGACGGTTCCCCGAGCCGTCGGTCTCCCTTGACTACCACGAGCGTTGGATCGGCCAGGAGCACTGGCTGGCGGCCTTCGTCGCCGGGATCGCCGACGAGCGCGCGAAGCTGCGCCGCAAGCTCACGCCCCAAGTCGAGCAGGACCGGGGCCAATGGCGGTCCAGCAAGGTGCGTCTCGACCCCGACGACTGGCAGTCGGCGCTGTCCGCCGAGCTCGTGAACCCCGGCAGCGTGCCGAAGCTACCGCCGATCAAGCCGGAGAAGTTCTGGGACGACGCAAGCCACTCCGTGAGAGTACGCGCCCTCACCCGTGGCGAGGAGCCCGACCCGGAGCCGGGGCGCCGGGGGATCATTGTGGGCGGCTACCGGCCTGGCCGCTACCTCGACGACGACGCCCCACTGCGCGTCTTCTCCATCACCTGGACCAGCGACGACGGCCCGGACGGGGCGGTGGCCCATGAGGGCGACCGGCAGATCCCCTTCACCAAGGGCCGGATCCACCTGTACGACTGCCCCGCCGACGACGGACCGCCGAATCACCTTCGTCCGGCGCGGAAGAGGCCCGGCGTCTTGTACGACGACTCCGTGGAGGCCATGCCGTCCTTCATCCTCGACCGTGCCTACGAGCGCATGGCCGAACTCGGCGTGGACCCCGCCCGGATCGCGGCGATGCGGGCGGAGGAGCAGGTACCCCCGCCAGGCCCGAACGAGCCGCTCGTGCAGGTGACCGTCGTCTTCATCCCGCCCCGGCTGCGTTCCTTCATGCCCGAGGCGCTGCCCGAGAACGACGAGTGGCGGCGGCGCAACCACCTGCCCGACCCCAATCACGTCTCCCCGCCCCACGACTTCCTGCTGCATCGCTACGCGGAACTCGCCGAGGCCCTCCGCGACGGCACCCTGCCGCCGGTGCTGCTGGCCACGCCGACCTGGATGAGCGGCCACCTCGACCCCGACGTACTGATCGACCGGCTGGAGACCTGCGCCGCCGCCGGCGTGGAGCCGCTCCCGGCCGATCTGGCGCAGGCGCTGCTGCGGTTGCCCCGGGGCAGCCACCTGGCCGCGGCCGACCGGGCCGCCAAGGTCGACTCGGAGGCGGCGCGCTCAGCCGCCCGCTGGCTCGCCGGTGACGGCATGGCCGATCCCGAGTGCGGCCACATGTGGCGCCACATGGTCGGCGCGTCCATGGTCGAGTTCGGTGACGGCGAACCGGAACACTTCACCGAGGTCAGGCTGCAGCCCGTGCTGCGGATGACGGCCCCGACCGGCCATCGGCTGATCGACGAGGTGCTACTGCGCCAGCCGTTCGATTGGACGCACAACAAGTTCGGCGGTTCGCTCAGGGCGTGGCCCGCCATGCTGCCCTCGCACCGCGAGGTCGTGGCCGTCAACTTCCTGCCCTTCATGCCACGCGGCGGCTGGGGCATGTGGCTGGCTCCGGCGGAGATCACCGGCCTGGAGATCGCCCAGGGCCCGATGGGCGAGTCCACGGCGGTGATCCTCGCCTTCCTCCTGGCCGACAACGTGCCCAGCATGATCCCGCTGGTCCTGAGCATGGCCGCCAGGGGCGAACTGCCCGCCGAGGCGATCGGCCGCCAGCTCGCACTGGTGCTGCGCCGCACCTGGCTGGAGACCCGCTCCGCCGTCGCGGCCCTGACCGAGCTGGCCGACGCCGGCGGCCACCACGAGGTGTGGCGCATCCTGCGCGCCCTGCTGCCCGGGATACTGCCGGGCGAGGGGCAGCGCATCACCGTGACCCACGCCGAACTCGTCGCCTTCGCCACCGACGTGGCCCGCTGGACCGGCGCGCGCGGGGAGATCCCGGTCGTCGCCGAGTTCGCGCGCAGCCGCCGGACGATCCGCTTCGTCCACGAGTGCAAGCGCCTGCACGCCCAGCTCACCGGAGCCACGTCATGACTTCTGACGACATCCGGACCGAGATCAGGAATCTCGTGCTGCACCACGACGCCGAGGGCCTGGCGTCGCGGCTGCCGAAGCTCACCGACGCCGAGCGGGCCACCGTCGCCGCCGAGTTGCCGAGCCTGCTCGCCGAGCTCCGCGAGGGCCCGCTGTCCGACTGGGACGCCTTCGACCAGGTCACCGGGCGGTCCGAGGTGCTGATGATGGTGGGCGCGGCGACCATTCCCGGCCCGGCCGGGGCGGCCACCTGGCTGATGAAGCGCGACCTCAATCCCCGCTGGTCCGGCGCGCCGAGCCCGCACCGGCTGGTGAAGGCGCTCTCCGGTCGTCCGGTGGCCTGGCGGGCCGATCTGGCCGTACGGCTCGCGCGCCGCATCCGCCGCCCCGACGACCGGATCGTACCGCTGGCCTTGGCACTGCTGCGCGACGGCGAGGCCACCCCACCCGACCACGAGCCGCTGGTGGCGGCCTGGTTGTCGGCGGTGGGCGTGGCCAAGGACCCGCTGACGCCCCACCTGCTTCCGAAGATCTTCGAGGCGGCCGGCGCGGGCCGGGCACTGGTCAACGAGACGCTCACCCCGAAGCCGTCCCGCTGGCTGGCACTGGCCGCCCGCACGCTGCCGCGCGAGCAGATCATCACGGGCTGCGTGAGCCGCTTCCTGCTCGGCGGCGACGTACGGGACCTGCGCTTCTTCGTCCGGCTGCACACACTCGTGGCGCCCACGCCAGAGGAGTCGGCCGGGCGGCTGCGCGACTACCTGCGTCTGCTGCCCGCCGCGCCGGGCCCGATAGCCGAGCTGGCCTGGCAGCAGGTACGCCAAGCACGGCTCGACCCGGCGGACGTCGCCGAGGCCATCGAGGCGATGACCTTTCGCCAGGAGGCCAAGCTCGCGGTGAAGGGCCTGACCTGGCTCGACCGCGACCTCCGCCATCACCCGGAACGGGTGGCCGACCACGTCACCGCGCTGACCAATGCGTACGCGCACACCTCTCACGAGGTACGCGACCGCGCGGTCACCCTCACCCTCAAGCACGCCGGCCACCTCACCGACCCCGCGCCGATCCTGGAGGCGGCCGAACTGCTGCCCCCGGCCTCAGCCCGGCAACTCCTCGAGCGCTTCACCGAAGGCTGGACCGGCGATTTCACCCCCGGCCGCCTGCCGGAGGCCACCATCCCCGGCCCGTTCCCCACCTCCGGCTTGGAGAGCGGCCCGCCGGAGGAGATCGGCTGGATCGACATCGAGGCATGGCTGGCGGCGGTCACGCGAGAAGCGCATACGAACCCGGACTCCCTGAAGGAGACGCTGGCCCGGCGGTTCGGCGAACACCTGCGGCCGGTGCTCTACGACTGGCCGACGTGGCAGTCCCCGCGTGACTGGTGCACCGCGCTGGCCAGGGAACTCGTCAACCCCGGCGAAGATCCAGGGCCGCCCATGTCTCGTCCGCCGAGGCAGCGCCCGTCGTACCGAAAAACGATCTTCGAGGGGCAGGGCCTGTCCGGCGGTCTCGGGGAGGCCCTGTACGACAGCATGGTGAACGTCGCGGCCACGGCCTTCCAGCTGTTCCCCGGCCTCCGCACGGTCGTCCCGCTCCACGAGATGCCCGACTATTTCCAGGAGATGCTGCGGACGGTCGACGTCCAGACCGACCTCTACGACCCGACGGCGCGACCCGCGCCCGCCCCCTGGAACCGCCTCCCCCGCCTGCGGGAGTGCGCCCGCCCCCACGCCTTCCTCCTGTCCCGCCTCGACGAACTCCTGCGCGCGGCGAAGGCCGGAGCCCTGCCCCCGGTCCTGCTGGCCACCCCCACCCGTGCCGACGGCCACCTCGATCCCGAGACCTTGCTCGACCGCCTGGCCATGTGCGCGCACTCCGGCTGCGAACCGCTCCCGCTCGATCTGGAACAGGCTCTGTTACGCCTCCCACCCGATCCCGCCCCCGACCTGGCCGTACGCGCGCAGGGCATCGGCTCGGCGGCCGCCGCGGTGGTGGCCCGCTGGTTCGAGCGCGGCGCGCCCCCACCCCCGGAGGTGGAGCTGACCTGGACCCTCGACCTCGGCTCCCACGTCGTGCCCTACGACGACCGTGTCCTCGACCAGCGCGGCATCGCCAACGTGAGCTGGCGACCAGTGGAGCCCACCGGTCTCGCCCACATTGACGCCCTGCTGACCGCGCCCGAGATGCACCCTTTTCGGCGCCTGTCACGTGACTTCTGGCCCGGCATGACGCCCCACCACCGGGAGCTCGCGGCGGCCCATCTGGCGTTCGGCCTGATCGACCGTTTCGACCCGCCTGACATCGCGATCGACGACCTCCGCGACCTGACCCTGGCCGAAGGCGCGTCCGGACCGGCGACGGCCCTGGTGCTGGCCTACTTCCTCACCGTGGAGGGCGACGACGCGGTGCCCTCACTGCTTCAGCTGGCGGCCAAGGGCGCGCTCCCCGCCGCCGAGACGGGCCGCCTGCTGGGCCTGTTGGGCCGCCGCACCCGCTACGAGGCCGGCCCCGCGCTGCCCTCACTGGAACTGGCCGCCAAGCAGGGCGCGCACGTCGAGGTATGGACGATCTTGCGCCACTTCCTGGCCTCCTTCCTCCCGGGTGAGGGCGAGCGGGCCCAGCGTCCGCACACCGACGCCGTCGTGCTGGCCACCGACATCGCCATGTGGGCCGGCGCGCGGGGCGAGATCCCCGAGGTGACGGCTCACGCGAGGAAACGCGGTTCGACCTCGCTGACCCGGGCCTGCCGGAGCCTCCACCAGTTCCTGACCCGGGAGGCCTGATCGGCTCAGCGACGGCGGTGGCCGCTGGTGTCGCTCATCCAAGATCGGTGACCCTCAGCGTCGGCTCATCGATGTCCGCGTCCGTGCACGATCGGAGGACGACGTCCCATGCCTCCGGCCCGGAGCGCGCGATGCTGTTGTCCCTGAAGCGAATGCCCTGGGTGCTCTTGGCGTCGAGTGCCGGGACGTCACGGAGCACGAAACGATTTCCTTCGACGACCACGCCACGGTGAACCGGGTACGCGGAGTCGGTCCGCGGATCGACGAAGATCGCCGGCCCACCCGGGTCGACGAACTCGTTTCCGCGGACGATCAGATCGCGTACCGGCCCGGACTCCCACCATTCGGCGGCGTCGCCCGAGACGTAGACCGCGGCCATTCCCGGGCGTTCGAACCGGTTGTCCTCGATGACCACCGGACACCGCGTGGTCACGAGCACGGCGCGCGTGGGCACGTTTCGGAAGACGTTGCGGGCGATGTGTACGGCCGGCGTCCGGGTCACGTTCTCCACCGCGGCCCGCCCGGTGAGGTCGCCGGGCAGCTCGGAGCCGACGGTCAGGACGATGACCCTGAGCGGGTGGGCGCGGTCCCGCCCGCTCGGCTGCCGTACGCGCTCCACCGTCGCGGTCGCGATCGGCTGGAGCGTCTCCCGCTCGACGATCTCGACCAGGTCGCCGGGCGAGAACTGCGGGAGCCCGGCCGTCTCCGGATGCGCGTACTCGAGCACCAGCGTGCGGCGATCAGGCTGATCGGCGACGCGGAGGTAGGTGCCGTGCACATTGATCGGGTCGTCGTGCGGCCCGTCAAAGAGGCAGTCGCGAACGGCCGCCACTCCCGAGCATCCGGCGAACTGGACGAAGTCGGCGAAACCCGCCGTGTGCCGCCCGCTGTCCGGTGGGCTTCTGAACTCGCAGCCCTCGATCGTGACGTCACGGCTGGCCTGTGCCACGACGCCGAAGCCGTGCAGGAACCGGAAACGCAGCCCGGACAACCTCACGCCGGAGCTGTCGAGCACGAGCGCGCCGGGATGATCACGTGTCGTCAGGCGCATCTCATAGACGACACCGAGGTCGGTCGGTTCCTCGCCGCGGTCGTAGTCGATGCGGATCTCGCGGTCCCCCACCGCCTTGATCGACCGGACGTCGTCGAAGAGCGGGTTCGGGCCGCGCCGCGTCCTGTGGGCGGACGGATCATGGATCTGCGTGTACTCGAGCGCGTCACGGCCCTCCCAGGCGACGGCGCCCGAGCCGAGCGCCTCACCGTGCCAGCGGATCGAGCGCCCTTCGACGGAGAACAGCGTGACCTCGGGCACCCGGATCACCCGGTACGCCCGCCCCGCCTCGACGCCCGCGTCCACAACTGTGGCGTCGACGACCGTCGGCACCGCGAAATCGAACTCGAGTCCCTCGACGCGCACCCGCCGCGAGTCGATGACGGCGAAGGTCGTCTGGAGCCCATGAAGCAGGATGCGGGCGCCCTCCCCCGAGATGACGAGATCGTCCATCGCCTCGACGAGTACGGCGATCGTCTTCTCGCGGTACCGCGGATCGTCCCCGACCGTGTTGGAGACGTACAGCTCGCGTCGTTGAGCGCCGTCCGGCCAGAAGTGATAGTCGCCCGGAGGGAATCGGAGGACCACCGGCCCCGCCACGGCACTGGCGGCCCGGAGCGCGGCCGCGACCGCGGGCGCGGCATCGGAGCGGCTGCCGGGAGCCGCCCCGAAGTCGGTGACGTCCAGCGTCGCCGGCACCGAGCTAGACCCCCTCGCCGACGAAATCGAGCACCAGCCGTGCGTGCGGCCTGGCTCCCGGCCCGCAGGTCGCCTCCGTCATGTCGAGGGCATCGAACGGGCCCGGCGCAACCGGGCGAGCCCGCCGGAGGGAATGGCCAGCGCGTGGGGTCCGGCGGCCAGAACGATCTCCCCGTCGACGACCCGCCGCCCCCTGGCGTCCCAGATCTCCAAGCCGGCGCTGACCTCGTCCCCCTCGTTCAGCAGGATCGGGGAGCTGTCGTCGGCGTTCGCGACCAGCAGTTCCGTCCAGTCGCCGGCCGGAATCTGGATGGCGTGCGGCGCGTACCTCGCGACGAAGTGCCGCCCGCCGTCGTGAACGCGGGCCACCGGGTACATCAGTTCGGGGCGCTCGGGCACCAGCCGGCCGTGCAGCAGCAGGTCGCGGTGCTCCCGCCAGACACTGAGCCAGAACGTGAGCGCCTCGGACTGGCCATCGGGAAGCCGCGTCAGGTCCACGGAGACCTGCGGTACGCCCAGCAGTGAGTTGATCAGATGATGGGCGACCCGCTCCGGGCTGTCGCCCTCGGCCCACATGATCGGGTCGCTGTGGATCGGCGTGCCGGGCCGGCTCAGGCGCAGGTCGAGGATGCCGACGCGGTTCTGGACGGCGTTCAGCGGGCAGTCGCCGACGCGGATCATCGAGGCGTACCGGGCTGGCTCCGGATGAATGTACGGCTCCCGGAACTCGATCAACGGCTCGGCTCCGAGCCCTCGTAGCCTGTCGACGATCTCGGACACGGTGTCGACGGCCGCGGCCACGGACCCCGGCGCCCCCTGGTCCTGGAACTCCTCCAGGAAGTCGAGCTTCAGGCCGTCGGCCCCCGTCCGCGCGATGATCTCTTCCATCCGCCCGACCAGGTAGGCGCGGGTGAGGGGGTCTCGCGGGTCGAGGACCTCCGCCTCCAGTTCGGGTTTGTCGCGCAGCGTCGAAAGCCCCAGGTCGCGGGCCTTCGCCCGATAGCCCAGGAACGGTGTGCCGATCCACCACACGGTACGCAGCCCTCGGGCGCGCAACGCTTCGACCAGGCCGGCCGCATCGGGGAACTTGTCCTCCGCGACCTCCCAGTCGCCGCACGATCCGTATCCGCGGCCGTGCGAGTTCGTCTGCCAGCCGTCATCGACGATCACGGTGCCGAACCCCATCGCGGCCGCGCGATCGGCCTGCGCGAGTACGGTGGCGGCCGTGACGTGCTGGTGCGCGAAATACCAGGTGCACAGGACCGGGTCCGCGGCCCCCGGCGCCACGCGATGGCCCTCCTCCCCCTGGAGCCAGCGCCCCGCATCGGGAACGGCTCGCGCGAAGGTGCCGCCGGACACGTCCAGGAGAAGCCGCACGTCGCCCGGCGTACCAGAGCCGCCGACAGCGATCTTGATCACGAAGTCGGCGGTCTCCTCCACCAGGCCGGCCAGCACCTGGGTCTCGCTATGCCCGGTGTCGACCGCGTACACCAGACGGGTGACGTCGCGCGAGCCGAGCAGGGCCCCGAGCGGAAGGCCCCGCAGGGCGGTCGCGTCGACCGGCGCCCCCCACGACGGCGGGATCGTCGCGTGCGGCTCGGTGCTGCCCGGACGCCACCACGCGCTTGCGTCGGTCGCGGGGATCGTCACGGTAAGACTGAGCGGCTCGCCCAGTGTGCGGAACACGACCTCGAAGACTCCGCCCCGCAGTTCGCGCACGCCACCCGGCCGCGTCGCCCGCAGCAGGAGCCCCGCGCCGGAGTGATCGGCGCCCAGCGGGACAGGCGCCTCAGGCTCCGAGTGGGTCCACCCCGGTAGCCAGGAGGCACCCGTGGCAGGCGTTTCGATTTCCGTCATTTGATCCCCGTGAATGATATTCCGCCGATGATGTGACGCTGCGCGAAGAAGAAAAGAAGAACGCAGGGAAAGGTGACCACCAGGGTGGTGGCCATCAGCAGTGGAGTGTTCGTGCCGTGTACGGACTGGAAACCCGCCAGGGCGAGCGGCAGCGTCTTCCACCGCTCCGTCGAAAGATAGATCGCGGCCTGGAAAAAGTTGTTCCAGTAGGACATGAACTGCAGCACCGCGGTCGCGATGACGATGGGCCGGGAAAGCGGCAGGTAAATCGAGAACCAGATGCGGAACCAGCCCGCGCCGTCAATGAGGGCGGCATCCGTCAGCGCGTCCGGCAATCGCAGATAGAACTGCCGGTAGAGGAAGATGAAGAACGAGGAGCCGAAAAAGGTCGGGACGATGATCGGCCACAGCGTATCGATCATGTCGAGATTCTTGAAAAGAATGAACTGCGGGACGATCGTCACCTCTCCGGGAAGCAACATCGTCGACAGCACGATCGCGAACAGCACCCCGGAGCCCCGGACCCGGATCCGCGCGAACGCGAACCCGATGAGCGAGGACGAGAAGACCACCGCGACGACCGGGACGAGCGTGCTCAGCACCGAGTTGCGCAGGTAGGTCCAGAAGGGAAACGAGCCGAGGCCGTCGGAGAAGTTGGACCACTGCCACTGGATGGGCCAGAGCGACACCCCGCCCTGCGACACGCCCGCCTGCGTCCGCAGCGCGGTCGCGATCATCCAGAGGAAGGGGTAGACGAAGACGACGGACCCGACCACGAGCAGGGTGACCGCGAAGACCCTGGGGCCGAGCGGCCGAGGTCGCGCCCTCTCCGCACTAGCTGGCATGGACACGCCGCCTCCGCTCCCTCGGCCGTTGCGATTCGTAGTAGACCCAGAAAGCGCTCCCCCGGAACACCAGCGCCGTGAGCACCATGATCATGGCGAACAGGATCCAGGCCAGGGCGGAGGCGTATCCCATCTGGAAGAAGGAGAACGCGTTCTGGTACAGGTACAGGACGTAGAAAAGGAGCGAGTCGGACGGGCCGCCCCCGTTGTGCGTGACCACGTAGCCCTGGGTGAAGGTCTGCATCGCACCGATGAGACCCGTGACCACGTTGAAGAAGATGACGGGGCTCACCTGGGGAAGCGTGATGTGCCACAACGAGTGCCGGCGCCCGGCGCCATCGATCGAGGCCGCCTCATAGAGGCTCTTCGGCACATCTTGCAGGCCGGCGAGATAGATGATCATGTTCCCGCCGACCGTCCAGAGGCTCATGAGAATCACCGCGGGCAGGGCCCAGTCGGCGTCGAAGAGCCACTTGGGTCCGTCGACGCCGAACAGGCGGAGCACCCCGTTGACGAGGCCGTAACTGGGGTGGAAGACCCAGATGAACAGCACAGCCTGGGCCACTCCCGTCACGAGCGAGGGCAGGTACCAGATGGTCCGGAACACGTTGACCCCGCGGACCCGGACGTTCATCAGGAGCGCGACACCCAGGGAGAGCAGCGTCTGCAGGGGAACGCTCACGACGGCGTACGTCAGGGTGACCTTGATCGCCTGACCGAGCGCGGGGTCCGAGAGCGCTTCCTTGTAGTTGGCGAGCCCGGTGAACTTCGCCGGATCGATCAGGTCCCAGTCCATGAAGGACAGGACCAGGGAGTACACCATCGGCCCACCCGTGAAGATCACGAAGCCGACGATCCACGGGGAGACGAAGAGCCAGAACGCGGCGGTGTTCCGCGAGATCCAGCGCGCCCGGAGGGCGCCCCACAGGCCGGCGCCGATGAGGCCGAACACGATGGCCAAGATGATGACCAGGGAGAGGATGGGCCTGAGCCCCTCGTCGACGTGCAGCCGTTCGAGGAATCCCGACAGCCCATCCACGATGCCTGACATGCCGCGATCCCCCTCTACGCGATCCGCTCGGTGACCGTCACTGCGCCGCGTCCAGCAACTTCTGGCATTCGGCCTGAAGCTGCGGCAGTACGACGGCCGGATCCTCGGTGCCGGACCCGATCGCGGTGCGTGAGTTCAGGTCACCTGAGAAGGCACTCTCGATCCGCACCTTGTCCTTGACGGCGGGCGTGGTGACCGCGTTCTTGACGGCGTCGATGAAGGCCTGCAGGTTCACCTTCGGGGCGATGGATTTGAAGGCGTCGAGCGATCCCTCGATGACGGGGATGCCGAGCGCGGACTTCGTCGTCGCCAGGAGGTTCTGCGCGTCGGGGCTCGAGCTCATGAACTTCGTGAAGGTCTTCGCCGCGGCGGTCTCCGCCTCGCTCGCGTCCTTCGCGATGCCCAGGCTGTCGACCTCCATGGGCTCGCCCTTGCCGGGCAACGGCACGATGAGGAACTTCGAGGAGTCCAACGCGGCGATCTTGGCGATGTTCCACGGGCCGAAGTCGGGCAGCATCGCGACCTTGCCGTCGGCGAGCCACTGGAACATGTCCTGCCCCTGGGCGTCGGCCTGGTTGGGCGCGAAGCCGTCGGTCTTCACGGCGTTCACCACGGTCTGGGCGGCGCGGATCCCGTCGGCGTTGCCCATGGTGCACTGCTTGCCGTCCGCGCTGTAGTACGAGCCGCCCTCCGCGATCAGCCAGCCGTCGTACCAAAGGGGCGCGGAGCCATAGACCTTCTTCGCGCCCGATCCCGACGTCAACTTCTTGGCCGCGGACACGAAGTCCGCGGTCGTCATCGGCGTCGTCCCGGACGGGACGGCGACGCCGGCCTTGTCGAAGGCGTCTTTGCCGAGGGCCAAGACCTTGCTCTTCGCGACGAAGGGCACCGCGTAGTCGGCCCCGCCGAACGTCCCCGCCCTCTGGACGGCCGGGGAGTAGTAGACGCTCTTGTCGACCTCGACCTGCTTGAAGGCGTTGGCGAAGCTCGGCAGCGAGGTGTCTGAGATCTCCGCCACGGTCGGGGCGTCGCCCCCGGCGATCGACGTCTGGAGCTTCTGCTCGTAGTCGCTCTGGATCCAGTTGGGCTCGACCTTGATCGTCGGGTTGGCCTTCTCGAACGCCGCGATCATCGCCTTCATGGTGGCGGCCTCGTCGGTGGTCCCCCAGAAGGCGTAACTGATCGTGGTGGTCCCGGCCGAGCCTCCTCCACCACTGGTCTCACTGCTACAAGCGGCGAGCGCGAGGAACGAGGCGGCGGTGACGGCAGCGAGTGCCTTTCGGTGCAAGGGGGGTCTCCTTTGTCAGTGATCTATCGCTGCCCGCGAAGCACGACGACGCTGCCGTCGGCAGCCGCGCGTACACGTGAACCGTTCGGCACGTCGACCGTGGTGACGTGCCCGTCGTCCCAGGTGGAGGTCCAGGTCACGCCTGGTCCGCCGGTCACCTCGAACTCGGTGGCTTCCCTGGCCTCGTGCCGCAGCCCGACGACGGAACCACCGACCGGAACATCTCCGACCTCGATCCACTCCCCGGCCGGCAGATGCGAGCGGGTGTGGACGACGCCCTCCTGGGCGCCCGGCTCCAGCCCGGTCAGGCCGACCGCGACATGGGCGACGTGCGTGAAGGGGACCTCGGGATAGTCCGCCCTGGAGTCCGCGAGGTATCGCATCCAGCGCAACGCCTCGTCGTCCCATCCGTACCGGAAGAACGCCTCCGGAAGGTACGTGAATGCCTCGATATTGGTCGGCGGCGTCGCCGCGAGGCCGGATCGCAGGAAGTCGAGATGCGCGCTCGAGCGCTGGTCGTCGCGCATGATCCCCTTGAGCGCGGGGAACCAGGTGCTCTCCAGCCGGAACCCGCCGGTCGGTCCGTCGGCGGTGAAGCCCACGGTGTAGTGCTGGTCGCCGGGCAACCACCACGATGTCGAGAAGTGCTCGGCCAACTGCTCGGCCCGCGCACGATTCCACGCGGCGAACTCTTCGTCGAAGGTGACGGAGCCGAGCGCCAGGTGGGCCGCCCATTGGCTGGCGATCCCGTCGGCGGCGACCAGGAGGTGCGGTGGCCGCTCCCCCTCGTTGTAGGTCGCCGTTCCGCGGAAGATGTCCCCGCTGCCGCCTTCGCCGGCGACACCCGTCCCGAGGGGATCATGGGCGTCGACGAACGACGTCATCGTGCTGCGTACGAACGCCGCGATCTCCGGAGTGAGCAGGAATCGGTCGTCCGTCGTCCAGCGATATTGCTCGACCGCCTTCTCGACGAGTTCGAATGGCGCCGGGACCTCTCGTACGAAGTCGTCATCCGAGTGGTAGTCGATGGCGGCCGGCGTGCCGTCGAACTCGAAGGCCCACAACGGATACCAGCCGCGGGCGCCGTTCGACGATCCGGCGAAATGCCGGAGCATCGAAAGGTTCTCCGCGTCCAGTCCCAGCAGATGCGCGCCGAGCATTTGGTGGGCGAGGTCTCTCGAATAGAACATCGGCCGGTCCGTCAAACCGGCCCAGTAACTCGGGAGATATCTCGGGTCCCGTCCGGTCTGAACCCACTCACGCGAACGACGTGACGCCCAAATGAAAGATTCGACAAGATCGTGCATGCTCGAATCAACCCGAAGGTGCCATGGTGGGTGATTTTGGCCGGACCGTGTGGCATGCGCCGCAGGTGGTGACTGCTTCGTCATGAAAAGGGAGTGTTACATACACGTCATAAACACGTCAACAGTAGGGCAACGCAGTGCGTTACAGGACGGCCACACGCTCAAGGAGCCCGCGTCGCGGGCGACAGTCCATCGTGGGGTCGGCAGGAGTCACACAGCCCGCCGTAGCGGCAGGCAGCCCCCATCGGCCGGGCAGCCATCAGCGGAGGACACACCCCGTGAGCAGGTACGAGCGCCGATGCCGTCACACTGGCGACATCGGACGAATGGGGCGGCGACGGTGAATTAGGCCATCAGCGAGCGGCAGCGGTCAGCCTGCTGTGCCGCGATCGATCGGCGACTATCTATGCGCGTGGGGCGGCCGTCGAGCCGCGAATGATCAGCTCGGGGTCGAACATCAGCTCCCCCGCCGGCACCGGCCGCCTGTTGACCAGATGCACCATGGTGGCGGAGATCGCCTGCGCGATCCGCTCGATCGGCTGCCGGACCGTCGTCAGGGGCGGATCGACGAATCCCATGATCTGGGAGTCGTCGTAGCCGACGACGGACACGTCGCCTGGCACGGACAGACCGCGGCGCCCCGCCGTACGAATCGCACCCAGAGCCATGTAGTCGCTCGCGGCGACGATCGCGGTCGCACCCTGGTCGAGCAGGGTCTCGGCGGCCGACATTCCGCCCTCGACGCTGTAGACCTGGCGCGCGACGAGTCGCCGCGGGTCATCCACGCCACGTGAGCTCATCGCCTCGACGAAACCGTCGAGGCGCCGCTCGCTGGGCCGGTTGCCCACCGGGCCGACGATCATGCCGATGTCGCGGTGGCCGAGGTTCCACAGGTGCTCGACGGCCAGCGCCGCCGCCACTTTGTCATTCGTGGAGAAGCTGGGGGCCGGGAGGCCCTCGATCGCGCCGTTCATCGAGACGAACGGGATCTGGCGTTCCTGCAGCAGCCGGTATGGCGCCGGGTCCACGCCGATCAGGGTGTTACTCGCCGAGGCGAAGACCGCGCCCGCGATGCCCAGATCCATGGTGGAGGTGATGAAGTCGATCTCCTGCAACCCGCCCACCGTCGTGGAGCACACGACGGCCTTGAACCCCTGGGGCGCCAACGCCGACTCGATCAGCTCGCAGAGCCGCCCGAAGAAGGGCTGGGCGAGGCCCGGAGTCAGGACGATGACGAGCTGACTCTGTCCGCCGCGGTCGTATCCCAGCTCGCGGATCGCGTCCTCCACGACACGGCGCGTGCCGGCGGCGACCACGCCCCGACGGTTGAGCACACGGCTGACGGTCGCTTCGCTGACCCCGGCACGAGCGGCGACGTCACTGATTCCGACCTTGGCCATAGCTCCCTTTTGATCGATACGGACGACGCGTGATGTCACTATACGGCCAGACCTGCCGCGCGGGCAGTTGAGTAACACCGCGGCGATGGTGTCGGTCCTGGACCTGCCGTGACGGGGTGGTGGCCGACCAGACGGACGTCGGCCCGGCTGGGCGCCAGCCTGCTTCGGGGGACATGTCGAGAGTGCGGGCGCCTGGCGCTTCCGTGTGGGTCGTCGCTGTTCCGGCCGTGATCGCCATGGTTCTCGGCCTGTGGCGGATCAATGGTCCCTCTTATTGGGCCGATGAGGCCGTAGCGGTGTCGATCGCCAGCCGTCCCCTGACAGACTTGCCCACAGTTCTACGCCACATGGACCTGGCGCATGGCCTCTATTACGTGATGCTCCACATGGTCTCCGCACTCGCGGGCACGGGCGAGACCGCGATGCGGTTCCCGTTCGTCTTGCCCGCCCACGCGGTCATGCTGCTTTGCCGCCACCCGCGCGCCGTGTGGTCGCGCTGGATCGTCTCGGCAACCGTCACGTGTGCGCTGGTGGCGCCCCTGGCGCTGGTGGCCCGGACACAGTTCGCCGGCTAGGACTCGTAGAGCTCCGTCTCGCTCAGGACCGGGTTGCCGCCGTCGTCGGAGCGTCCCAACCGGGCCGCGGAACCGAACATGGGTCCACGAGCGCGCCTGATTCCGGCGAACCGGCCAAACCCGAGCGGCTTGGGAACGTCGTCATAGACGGCCTCCATGCCACCCCTGACCGAGTACGTCTCGTGCCAGAAACCGGTGCCGCCCGAGTCCCGCAGGAAGTCCAGCCACCACTCCCGATGCGGCTCGGACCGGGCGAAGGCGAGCAGCGACGGCAGGTCCCGCCAGTACTGGCGCATCCCCATGTTCATCGGGAAGAACGAGTAGTACACGGGCTCGTGCAGCAGCAGCCCGTCCGGCTTGCCCGCGACCGACCCGCTGATCTTCCTGCCGAAGCTGAAGAAGGTCCGGATCCCGTACAGGCGATTCACTCGCATACCGAGGTAAAGGACGATGAGGTCTGGATAGGCGGACAGATCGACGGTCTGCCGGTTCACGCGGGTTGGCATTTGATGCTCCTTAAGGGCGCAGGTTGCGCATGGGCTGGTCGTCGGTTCAATGGAGGTCAGGACGGGCGATGGACATGTCAGTCGCCGGTGAGCGCCACGTGTACGGAGGAGACCGCGCTCGCGCCGTCGCCGACGGCCGTGGCCACTCGTTTCGTCGAGCCCGAGCGGAGGTCGCCGACCGCGAAGACCCGGGGAGCGCTCGTCTGGAACGGAAGGCGCGGGCCGGACGAGCCGGTGGGAAGCCGACTGTCCGTGAGGACGAAGCCGTCGTCGGCCTTGGCGACGCCGGACAGCCAGCCCGACACGGGGTCGGCTCCGATGAAGCAGAACAACGCGTGACAAGCCAGCCGTTCCGGCCGCTCGCCCGGCCTCTCGACGACAATCGACGTGAGGGTGCCATCTCCGGCCAGTTCGCGGACCGTGCTAGCAGTGTGGGTGCGGATCCGCGAATGGGCACGGACTCGGTCGGTCAGGTAGGCAGACATCCCAGCCTCGAGATCGGCGCCGCGCACGATCAAATCCACCGTCGCGCCGTGGGCGGCGAGGGACAGGGCTGCCTGCCCGGCCGAGTTGGCGCCCCCGACGACCGCCACCGGCTGATGCTCGTACTCGCGGACGTCCAGCTCGGTCGCCGCATACCGGATGCAGCCGGACTTCTCGAACCTCGCCCACTGGGGAATGTCGAGACGACGGTAATGGGCTCCGGTCGCCGCGATCACCGCGCGGCACGGAATGCGTACGCCGTCCTCCAGCAGGACGGTCGGCCGTCGATCGTCGGAGAGATCGAGACCGGTCACCGCGCACGGCGAGTGGATCCGTACACCGAACTTGAGTGCCTGAATCATCGCCAGGCGGGTCAGGTTCGCACCGCTGACACCGTGAGGAAAGCCCAGGTAGTTCTCGATCCGGGCGCTCTTGGCGGCCTGGCCGCCGAGCCCGCTTCGATCCAGCAGCACGGTGACGAGGCCTTCGGACGCCCCGTACACGGCGGCGGCCAGCCCCGCCGGGCCGGCGCCCACCACGACGAGATCGACCGGATATTCGTCGGCCCGGTAGATGAGGCCGAGCAGCTCCGCGAGCGTTCTTGACGTCGCGCGCCGCAGCACCGAACCACCGACGATCGCCGCCGGAAGGTCGTCTGCCGTGAGCCCGGCCGCTGTCATCAGCGAACGTCCTGGGTGCGAGGTCGCGCTGCGCCAGGTGTGGGGCAGGAGCAGCTGCGTCGCGTAGGTGCGCAGTTCCAAAGTCGCCGCGGTTTCCGGCTGACCGACGATCTCCAGGACGTCGCCGGCGGCCGAGCGGATGACCTCGCGCCGTTCCCGGAACGCCGCCAGCACGAGGTCGGCGATGTCATCCTGTTCAGCGAGGGCCCGGCGCAGCTTCGCCGCCCCGATCCGCACGATTGTCCCGGCGGACACCACCCGAGCGGTCAGGTAGACGTGCTGACCGGTCAGCAGGTTGAGCTCGCCGAGAAAGTCGCCGGGGCCACCGTGGAAGATCAGACGTTCCGGCTCGATCGCCGTCGCGTCCCGGACGATGTCCACGGTCGCCGTCAGGAGCAGGAAGAAGTCGTAGGAGTCGTCGCCGGACACGTACAGATCCCGACCGGCCTCGGCGTGTTCCACCTCCCCGTACGCGGTGAGCCGGCGGAACTGCTCGTCGTTCAGGACCGGCCCGCGCTGCGCCGCATCGTCGTTCATGTAGTTCCTCCGTCGTACCGGGCCGGAACAGTAGGACGCGCCACATCACTGGGACCGGCCGCCGGCTCGAACGTCGCCGTCCCCTTGAGACGTCAGCGCGCGGCGCTCTTGATGAGGTCGGCGGCCATGGAGGGCTGCGAGATCATCGCGACGTGCGAGGCGCCGACCTCGTGGACCCGTGACCCGGCCCGCCGCGCCATGAACCGCTGGGCCGCGACGGGGAGCACTTGATCGTTCCTGGCGATCAGGTAATAGGAGGGAATGGTCTTCCACGCCGGGGCGCCGGACGGCTCTCCGAGCGTGCGCGTGTCAGCGGGCCGCTGGCCGGCCTGCATCAGGTTGGTGGTCGCCCTCGGCACGTCCCCGGCGAAGACGTCGTGGAATACCTCTTTCTTGATGTATCCCTCGACGAGCCCATCACCATAAGGACGGAAGTCCAGCGCCGCCTCATTGAGCTTGCTTCCCGGATACTTGTTCTGCAGATCCAGCAGCGATTCACCCTGGTCAGGGGCGAATGCGGCCACATAGACCAGCGCTTTCACGTTCGGGTTAGCAGCCGCGGCGTTCGTGATGACGATTCCGCCATAAGAGTGCGCGGCCAGGACGATCGGGCCGCTGAGCGTGGCGAGAAGGGAGGCCAAGTAGGCGGAGTCGGCGGCCACGCTACGCAGCGGGTTCGCCGGGGCGATCACCGGATAGTTCTCGCGGATGAGCCTGGCGCTGACGTCGTTCCAGCCGGAGGAATCGGCGAACGCGCCGTGCACGAGCACCACAGTGGGTTTGGGCTTGGCTCCCGGCCGGGGCTGCGCCTGCGCCTCGGATGTCCCCAGCAGGGCACCGGTCGCGACCGCGGCGGATCCGGCCAGCACCGCTCGGCGGGTCGTCGTCATAGCGTGGTCCTTTCAAAGGTTTGCGATTGGCACCTCGATTGCAGGTCAGAGTAGATCTCGAATAGTTGACGATCGCTGAACCCGGTAGGTCAGTCTTCGGGAAGTACGCCTCAGTCTTTGACAAGTACGTCGATCTAGCCTGCGGGCATGAACACACAGAAGAGCGAGACGGCCAGGAAGTGGGGTCTACGGATTCACCTGGCTCTTTATGTCCTGTCCAATCTGACCCAGGTCGTGGTGTGGTTTCGCTACGACTCGAGAAGCCACTTCTGGCCGGTGTGGTCGATAGTCGTTTGGGGCATCGGGCTGGGCTTTCACACCTGGAGCGTCTACTCGCCGCCCCGGCCGAATACCGCAAGGAACTTCTCGGCACGGCGGGCGAACAGGTGAGACCCGCGTTCATGGGACCGGTCGCGGGCCTTTTCCGCAGCGGCTCGTACGACGTCCGCGGGCTCGCCGCGGGCGTGGAGCAGGCGCGCCCGCAGCAGCAGGACAAGTCCTTCGGCGTAGCGTTGACCGTAGGCGTCGAGGGCCTGGTCCGCTCGATCGAGGGCGATGCCCGCCTCGTCCGGCATCCCCGCGGCCAGCCACATCTCGGCGATCAGCGCGTGATGGTAGGCGACGCCCCACCTCGGCGGGTCGACCATCGTCCCGGCCAGGAGCTGGTCGGCCTCCGCCGCGATGACGGCCGGGTCATCGCCGACGAGGGCACGGGCCCAGTACCAGTTCAGCCGTATGTAGTGCTCCTGCTGGATGGCCGCGCGGCCGGTGCCCACGGCCATCCACCGCTCGATCGTGCGCATCACCCAGCCCGCGTCACCGGCCATCGAAGCGATGATCGTGGTGTAGTAGGCCCAGGTCGCGACCGCGTACGAGTCGTCGGGGCCGTTCCACTTGTCGATGATGGTCTCCGCCGTCCCGACGTCACCATGTAATGCCGTCACGACGGCGTGCCAGCCGGGCCACTCACCCGAGACGTCACGCCGGATCGGGGTCTCGCTGTGCGCGGAGACGACCCCGTCGAGTAGGGCGGGGTTGTTCTCGCTGAGGCATCGGTATGCCGCGCCGATGTCGCCGATGTCCCACTGGTGCAGGCCCCAGGCTTGCCGGCCGTACACACGGATGACCGGATCGGCGGACGCCTCCCCTTGCTCGTACAGCCGGCGGACCAGCCGAACGCGGTCCCACTCCAGGAAAGTGTAGGCCCCGAACAGGCGAGCGAAGAGGAGGCCGGCGGCGTCCACATCCCGGCCGAGTTGGCGGGCCAGGTGCTCCGCACGCTCCAGCAGATCGAACGTCGTGCCGCCGAACCCGGCTTGCCGGCGCGGGGCGATCGCGAGCAGCGAGAGGGCGGAGAGCTCGAGTTCGGGAAGCTTGGCGGTCCGCGCGATCTGGGCGGCCGATTCCAGGTGCCGATCGGCGGCGGCGAACGCGAGCTTGGTCGCCGCGCGACGACCGGCGCGTTTCAGCGCTTCCACGGTACGAACCGGGTCGGCGAGGGGGCCGGCGGCCGACAGGTGGAAGGCGAGGCGTTCGGTGATGGACTCGTCCTCTGCCTGGCTTTCTTCGAGCGCGTCCGCGACACGCAGGTGCAGCCGGACGGCCCGCAGTTGTTCCGTTGTCTCCATGATCGATTCGCGAACCAGGTCGTGCGCGAAGCGCCACGAGAACGGGTTCTCCGGCCCCGTTTCGAGCAGGCCGAGCGCGCGCAGCGGTTCGAGGCGTTCGAGGCAGTCGACGACGTCGGCACCGGCGGCGCGGGCGAGGAGACCGAGATCGACCTCGCGGCCGATCAGCGCGGCGACGCGCAGCAGGTGGCGGGCGCCGTCGTCGAGGCTCGCCATCCGATCGCGGACGACGTCTCGTACGGTGGACGGCACCCCGGCCCGGGCCGATGCGTCGTCGTCGCTGAGCGCGCCACGATCGCTGAGCGCGCCGCTATCGCTGAGGAGCCGCGAGAGTTCGCGGACGAAGAAAGGATTGCCGGCGGTGCGAACGTGGATGTTGCGGGCGATGTCCGCGCCGGGTTCGTGGCCGGTCTCGCGGCGGATGAGTTCGGCCACGTCGGTCAGGCTGAGCGGGCCGAGTTGGATCCTGCGGTGGCTGGGCAACCGGCTGGCGGCGGCCAGTGCCCGCGAAAGGTCGGGGCCGGGTGTGGGTGCGCGGTCGCGAAGGGCGCAGATGATCGCGGTGCCGGTGGGTAGCCGGGCCGCCAGATGGCTGAACAACTGGAGCGAGGTGGCATCGATCCATTGAAGATCATCCATCACGAGCAGCATCGGCCGTTGTGCCGAGGCCTGGCCGATGAAGGTGACGACCTGCTCGTACAGGCGGAACTGGGCGCGGCCGCCCGAAACCGGCGGCCCGGCGTCATCGTCTCGAGATTCGAGGAGGCGCCCGAGTTCACTGGCCAGCCACTTCTCGCGCGCCAACACGGGCAGGCTGTCGAGGACGACGGCGAGCGCCTGCTCCCATGGCCACATCGACGGTGTTCCGTCGCCTTCCAAACAGGAAGCCCTGACGACGAGCGCGCCACGCCGGTCCGCGCCGGCGGCGGCCTCTTCCAGCAGGCGCGTCTTACCCGAGCCCGGTTCGCCCTCGACGATGACGAGCCCGGTGCGGCCGGTGAGCGCCGCCTCGATGGCATGCCGCAGCACGCCGAGTTCCTCGTCCCGGCCGACCAGGCCGGCCGGCTGCCTCGCCGGTGCGCGGTCGCCCTCGCTCTCCGTGCTCGTCACCACCGGCGACGTCGGACTCTGCGTCAGCACGCGCAGGTGCGCGGCCTGCAACGCCGAACCGGGGTCGATGCCGAGTTCCTCGGCGAGGCGGTCACGGACCGCGTGGAACGCTGACAGCGCCTCCGCCTGCCGCCCAGCGGCGCCGAGGGTGGTGACGAGGCCGGCATGTACGGGTTCGTGAAACGGTGCCATCGACGCGGCCAGCTGCAACGGCGGGATCACCCGCTCCGGTCGGCGTAACGACACCGCCAGTTCGGCCGCTGCCACGCAGGCGGCGTAGAACTCGTCGTCGAGGGCGGCGAAGATCGGCATCGCGGTCGATCCATAGGACAATCCATCCCCCGCGGGGCCACGCCAGAGGCCGAGCGCCTTGACGTAGTCGTCGAGCGCCACTTCCCGAGCCTGCCCTTGGGCGCCGTTGAGGAGTTCCCGGAACGTGACGAGATCCAGCGTGCCGGAGCCGGCACTGAACACGTACGCGTTGCCGCGGCGGTGCAGGTACGTACCGGCTGCCCGGGCGGGGACAGCGGGCTCGAGCACCCGCCGCAATGCCCCGATGTACTTCTGGATGAGATTGAGCGCGCTGGCGGGGGCGTCATCGGCCCACATCAGGTCGATCAATTCTCTCGTACTGACCGGATGGCCCACGCGCGCCAGGAGCAGAGCCAGCAGCTGCGCCTGCTGTCGGGGGCCGGTGTCCAGTTCGGCGCCATCGCGCCACAGCCGCAACGAACCGAGGATCTGCAGTCGCAGCGAACCAGCACCGGTCGGCGGACCTTCACCGTCGTGCCGAACGGGATGGGCTGGCCCGGTCACGTCGACTCCCGGATGGACATGACAAATTTGTCAGCTTACGACCCGTTTCGCACCGCAGCGTGCACCGATTATATGGGCCCGGGATTGGCCGCAGAAGGGCCGACCGACCTTCGAGCTCGGCGGCTGATCAACCAGCCGAACGCGGTCGCCGTGAAGAACATGACAATGCCGTACACCGCGCCCGGGATCGCCATCTCGGCACTGTTCAGCAGCGTCGGGCTCAGCGCGACCGTGATGGCGAGCCCGGTGTTGTGGATGCCGATCTCAAACCCGGCCGCGGTCGCCGCGCGGTGATCGACGCCCGCCAGGCGCGGCACACCGTAGCCGATCAACAGGCTCACGATGTTGAAAGCCAACGCGGCCAACCCGACCGAGACGAAATAGTCGACGAGGTTCGCCCGCTCCGCGTACAACACGGCGTAGATGACCCCGACCAGGACCACGACCGACAGCACCCGAACGGGGAGGTTGAGCCGCCGCGCCACCTCAGGCGCCCACGCGCGCAGGAGCATCCCGACCGCGACCGGTACGAGCACCATCGCGAAGACCTGCGACATCTTGTCGAACTGCAGCCCGAGGGCGGCCCCGCCGGAGTCGGTCAAGAAATACCCGGCCGAGAGGTTCACCACGATCGGCAGGGCGATCACGGCCAGCACCGAGTTGATCGCGGTGAGCGTGACATTCAGCGCGACGTTCCCGCCGAACAGGTGGCTGAACAGATTGGCCGTGGGGCCACCGGGCGACGCCGCGACCAGCAACATCCCGACTGCCAGTTCCGGCGGAAGCCCGAAGGCGAGCACCAGGCCGAAGCAGATCGCCGGCAGCAGCACGATTTGGCACAGCAACGCGACCGCGACCGCCTTCGGATATTGACCCACCCGCCAGAAGTCGTCCACGGTCAGGCTGAGGCCCAGGCCGAGCATGACGATGCCGATGGCAGAAGGCAGACTGGCCAAGATCAATGGAGAGCCCATGGCGGACATTCTCGGGCATACTGACAATTCCTGGTAGGGACCAAAGGCTTGTCGTTGTTCCAGGCCGATCATGCAAAAGACCAGGACAAGCCGCAGATTGTCGCCCTGGGCCGCTAGGGTCTCGATCCACCAGCACGTGATCGACTTCGGAGGGGCGAAATGGCCGGGCTGCTTCGAGATGTCGAGGACGATGTGCCAATCTTGTACGGCCGCTTCGACCTTCATGACGGATCCGGGCTCAGCCGGGAGCCCGAGGAGCAGGCCGAGGTCGGTTCATTGCTGGCCGAGCCCGGCGGGAACGCGCTCGGGCAACTCGGGATCCAGAGCCAAACTCGAGCGCGTATGGCGCGTGTGCGGATGGAGGCATGGGACGCTGAGCCCCTCGAACCCGGCGGGCCCTGGAACGATGCCGGGCAAGTCGTCTACCTCAGCCCGGGCGGAGCGGCGCATCTCTGCGGTCTCATGGACAGCCCATCGGGACACGCCCTACTGCTGGGCCCGCCGTTCTTCGCCTACGGCCTGCGCGCCTACACCGGGCCCGTACGCACTCAACCGGCCGACTACGACGCGAGCGTGACCGAGGCCGTCGAGGAGGCGTGGCTGCTGCGCTTCTGGCCGCTGGCCGATGCCGCCGAACCGGTTCTACGCACGGAAACGGAGGCGACCGGATGGGATCCCCAAAGGATGCGTGACGTCCTCCCCCTGACCGCCGACTCCACCCTTTCCCAGTCGGCGCAGTGGCCCGCACTGCATCTTTCTGCTGCGCCCGAGCCTCCGGTCAGGGTGCCCTTCCGGCCTTCCCCTCCTACCCGACCCAAGCGTGTCCGTCGCGACGAGGTCAGAGGCCATCACCTCATCCCTCACGAGACGGTCGACGCCTGGCAGCGCATCGAGGAGACGCTGGGCGATCTGCGCAAGGACATGCTCGGCAACCTGCCCACAAACATCGAATCCTGGCCACAGTCAGAGCTCGATCGATACGCCGTCCAACTGCAGATGAGCATGCGCATCGGAAGGCAGCTGAACCCGCACAACGCGCCCACCTACCGGCTGGAGCCCTCCAGTGTCCGCACCGTGCTGCTCAGGCCCGCTCCCGGAGTCAGCGGACGCGCCTGGACGTGGGGCAAGGACGACAACGCCCATGCCGAGGTGTTCTCGGTCGACCGGCAGGTCATCACCCGTGACCGCATCCGCAGGCTCACGCTGTTGACCGGGATCGTCACCATCCTGCGCCACGAGAACGATTTCGTGGAAGTCCGCGCCGCGACCGAGGCGGAGGCAGACCGGGTGCTCATGGTCGAGCGGATGCGGGGCTGACTCCACCGAGAACGTCTACCAGTCGCGAACCCAGAACGCTCAGTACGTCGTGGCCTCCCGCCCGCGCGGCCACCAGCAGTACCGATCAAGGCAGCTCACATGACCGACATTGCCCCTGCCGAAATTATCCTGTGCCGTGCCAATACTCGTGTAGTGGCTCTCACCTGGTATGTAAGAGATCGCTAAACCGCTCGCCGATCGACGCCGACAGGCCACCCACCCGCCACGGGCCGTCCCCGAACTGGTCGCCCCCAACCGCCTGTGGGCCCAAGGACATCACCAAACTCCGCGGCCCGGACAAGGGCCTCTGGTACTCGCCTCACATGATCATCGACGCCGGGCTCTTGCAGGACATCTGATCGGCCGGGCAGATCGCGGAGCCGCACGAGAGTGCCGCTCCGCCTAGCCTCTCCTGTGCGGTTGCCAGGTGGCGGCGGTCGTCGGGCCGCCTGGCCCAGAAATGTCAGTGATGGACGCTATGGTCACCATCAGCCCTGCGATTGGGTCGTAGGCGCAAGCCTCTTCTCCTCGACTCAGCGGGAAGGCACGTGCACCCTAACCAGAACTCGAAACTTCATCGCGCCCGGGCGGCCGCACGTGCCGTCTACGATCTGGACGCTGCCGGCGAAAGGTATCTGCCGGAGGACAGCGAGGCCGCCGCCTGGGCTGTCGACTTCCTTGGCGAGCACATTCGCAACGCAGACAACATCACGCACGAGATGGCTGACCGCAGTCGGTTAGGGGCTGCCAACCTGTCCAACGACCGGCTTCAGTTTCTCTCGGAGATGATCCAGAACGCCGATGACGTTCGGGCTACGGAAATCCGGATCTACCGAGGATCGGACGGTCTGACCGTCTCACACAACGGGCGACCGGTCAGGCTTGCGGATCTGCTGGCGATGGTCGCGCCCTGGCGCAGCACCAAGACGGCAAACGCGGATCAGACTGGCAAGTTCGGCATCGGGCTGATGACCTTGGAGGCCATTTCTTCCATACGCGAAGTGCACTCCAGCCCCTATCACGCCTGCCTCGACGGGTTCAGCATCGCGGCGATGCCTCCCCAGGACTTTCCCGAGGCGATGGGAGATGACAGGTGGACTTTCTTCCACATCCCGCTCCCCGACGATGTCGCCACTGGTGACGAGATCCTCGCCTGGGTACGTCGCTGGGATCATTCGGCGCTGCTCTTCCTCCGGAGCGTCTCTCGGATAGTGGTTCTGGACCAGGAATACATGCAGGTGGCGGTCCTCCATCTGGCGTTGCAGTCCCTCCCGCCCATCCAAGCGGCTCTGTCGGGTGAAGAACGCCCGGTGGAGCGCAAACGCGCCCAGGCCCCCGACGGACGGACTTGGATTCTCTACCACGGCGCCCCGCCGTCGCCCGCCGTTGAACGGCAGGGCAAGGCCAAAGGGGAGACCGTCCCGATCACAGTTGCTCTCGCGGACGGGCACGAAGAAGCCGGGATGCTCTATGCGGGGCTCCCTCTTCTCGCTTTCCGCCACCCCGTGAGGGTCAGCGCCCCATTCGATCCGGTGAGTGCCCGGCAGGACCTGGCCGATACACCCTGGAACGCTGCCTTGGTTCCCATGATTGGAGAGATGTGGGTCGCCGCAGTAGCCGACCGATTCCACGATGCTCCCGCTGCGGCATGGGCCCTTGTTCCGCGTAAGGACGAAGAGGAGAGGAGCACAGCAGCCGCAGTTCATGCACTCGAGGAGGACCTGCTCGTACGCTCTCGCGACGACCTTCCAGGCAAGGTCACGTTCGACACCCGTGAAGCTGGGCGGCTTTCCCTTTTGGAAAGCGCCCTCGAATCCCGTGCACTGGAGCGGGCAGGTCTCCTGACCCCGGCTGAGACCGCCGCGCTGGCCGACCGCGCGGCGATGCTCCCCTTGGAAGCGCGAGACCCAAGCGGTCGCTGGCGCACCGTCATTGAGGACGAATGGGGATACTCTCCCGACGTGGAAGTCGCTGATGCGCTTCCGTTACTCGAGGAGACCTCTCGGCCGGTCGAGTTCGTGATCGCGCTGACCGCGCTCGGCCTGACCGCGAAACTCGGAGATCACCTTCTACGGCTGCCCTGTGTCGTCGATGCGGACGATAACCGGCTTCGCCCTCCGTCCGCGAATGACGGCACGGTTCTCACGCTGTGCCCGGCACCGTTGGCCGATGCCTTCGGCTGGTCGGTCCGGCTCCATGAGGCATTAAACGCTGATTCCGGGGACGCCAGGAAGGTGCTGTCTTGGCTACGCGAGGTCAGCACCGTAATCGACACCGGTGCCGCGGTGGAGGCAGTCCGCCGCCTGGCCGCGCTCGGCAGGCAGACCGGGCGAGCACCGCAACAAGTCACGGATGAGCAACTCCATGCCTTGTGGAGTGCGCTTCCCAACATGTCCGCGGCGGACTGGGACAAACTCGCCCCCGATGTTGGCCGCGCCATCGCCCTGCGCGCCCAGGTCCACGGTCCGGAGGGGGCAACCAGCGAGGTGTTTGTCACGCCCCACAAGGCGTATCTGCCCAGCGCGTACGACCGGAACGCATTCTCCGTCGCTGCGGCTGCCACACCGGAGTTGGCTTGGATCGACGCCCGCTACGTGCAACTCCTCCGGTCGGAGACGCCACGTCAAAGCATGAGCGCCACCCAGTTCCTCCGCAGTCTCGGCGCCGAAACTGCACCACGGCTCCTGCCCCTGGCCTCCACTAGAGGTCCCTCATACAAGGACGCTCGAACTTACGCGAACGCATACATCCCAGGCAGCCCAGCCTGCGACATCAGGGCGAAGGCTATTAGCAACCTTAAGCCTGGATTGACTCTCTACACGCTCAGCGATCGGCACTCGCCAGATCTGCAGCGTGTGCTGTCGGACATTGCGGACGAACAACATAGTGCGCGGCGCCGCCGTCGCGCTGCCGCGGCCCTGCAACTCCTCAACCAGCTCTGGAACCAAGAAAGCGCTCTCAGGCAGTCCTGGGACCGACGAAGCCCATGGGAGGTCGATGTCGCTCATGCCTATAACGGCTGGCAGCGGGACGGCGCTGTCGCCGCTTTCTGGGTCTGGGAAGCTCGCACCATCGCCTGGCTCGACAACTGCCGAGAAGACCCCTGTCGACCGATGGACCTCGCCCTGCGTAGTCCCAGCAATGTTGCGGTTCTCGGTGAGGAACGCGAGGAATACCTCCACCCCGAGCTCAACATGCTCCCCCGCCCAGAAGTCGCCGCTGAACTGGGGATACAAGGGAAGGCCGAAACACCCAAGCTGATCGAGCGGTTGCGGTTCCTGCGCGAGCAGAACGGGACGGGCCAGGGACCCGTGCCCGAGGAAACGGCCGCTCAAGCGCTGCTGGTCTATCGGGCACTGGCCGAGGTGGTCGCGGTGGCGCGGAGGACGAGCAACTCGTCATTCGCCTACGGCAGAACCACCGAACCGGAGATAGTCAAAATCATCAGGAACGCTCTCAGCGTCTCGGGAGAGCTGGTACTCACCCAGCATGGGTGGCGGCGTCCCACAGTCGTCCGTCGAGGAGCGCAGATCTTCGGCGACCAGCTTCCCTGTGTCCTGGAGGCCGGCGGATGCGACGAGCTGTGGGAGGCATTGAGGATCCCGCAGCCGTCCGTCCACGACGCTATCCGCATCCTCCGCACCATCTCCAAGAAGCCTGCCACGCCAGCGAACGAACGAATTCACCTGGAGTGTCTACGGCTGCTGGAGCGCGACCTGGCCCAGACCCAACAGATCTCACCTGAGCTGGCGAAGAGCCTGCGAAGGCTGCCGCTGCGGACGACCAGCAGTTGGACGACCCGCCGCCCGGTCTACGCGGTGTCCCACGAGGGGATCGCCCGAGAGCTGGGCCGGCACGTGCCCACCTGGCAACCTGGGATCGGTCTCGACCAGTTCCGAGAGCTGCTACACCAGGCTCATGTGCACGAGCGGGAAGCGAGCGACATGGTCGTGGTCGAGGCCTCCGTGCGGAATGGGTGGAGTGCCCCAACGGAGACCCGACTCTTTCAGCTCTCGGTCAAGCACCTCCGCGACCAACTGACACGCCGGGCTATCCCACCGCCCGCCCCGGAAGTGAGCTGGGAATGGCTCGAGACAGCCGAGGTCTATGTCGCCCCCGATCTGGCCATCCAGGTCAGCCTGGCGAATGGGCAGATGTCTCCGGCGCTGCCCGTGTCAGCGTTCCTCAACGGCGAATCCCCGATCCTCTACGTACGCGGCGAACACGAGCTCGCCCGCGTTAAGGGGGTTGGAGCCGCGATCGCCGCGTTGTTCTCCATGGAGAGTTACAACATCGCCGCGACATGGGTCGGGGCCTGGCAGGACGTCACCGACGACACCACGTCTCGAGCGCTCCCACTTCTGCCGACGACGGACCAGCCCGGGCGGCTCGAACAGGCGTCGCGGGCCGCCGAGCAACATGCGCAACGCATCGAGCGCGCTGCAGCCCAAACGGTCCCCGAGACGGAGCCTGAACTGGTTACTCCACTTCAGGAGTCGTCCGCAAACACCATGGAGACGGTTCCAGAGACGTCCGGTGTCCCATTCCCATCCCCTCCGCGGCCAACGCCGCCAGACGACACACCTGAACGTCGATTGATCGATCCCGCCGCTTTCCAGCCCGTTGGTCCCGCCGAGCCGCAGGCGGCTACCGCGCCACACTCCACGTTTAGCCGTCAGGGGGGAAATCCCTCGCTAGTGACCCCCAGCCGCGGCTTCGGCGGACATGCTCCCAACTACACAGCGGTTCCGCCGAGCTTCACCACAGGTGAGACCGAGACAGTGGCCTTCCACCTGCTCAGGTCGTACCTGGAAGGCAAGGGGCTGACTGTTGAGGATCTACGGGCTACCCGACGAGTTGGAGCCGACGCCCGTGACTCCGACCAGGTCTACTACGAGATCAAATCAGCTTCTGGGATAGAACCTGACGCCGTCACGCTCACCGATTACGAGTTCGAGCGGGCGATCCTGGAGCGGGAGAAGTACATCCTGGTTGTGGTTTCCGGGTTGGAGGACACCGGGCAGGAGTGCGCACCTCTATTTCGACTCATCGCCGACCCGCTGCGCACACTGGGAGCCGAAGCGCTCGCCGGGGTACGGCTCACCGGAGTTCGCCGCCACGGACAGGTTCTCTCCCTCTCCCGCATTGCCGAAGGAGACCCGGAGTTGGACGAATCGACTTGAACTCCCAAGTTAGCATCCACGGGAGTGATGTACTTGTTTGAAGCTACTCGTCACCTTCGTGCCCTTAAGGGAAGATCAATGTGACATGAGGGCGGTCACTCCGCGATCCTTCACAGCTGTCGAAGGCAAACGAAGGAGAACGAGAAGTGGCCGCTATGGACATTTTTGCCTGCTTAGGGTGAGTGGTCCGGCGAGCCCTTGACGCAGGCCTCGCCCGATGTGCTGTGCAAGATGGTCGTGCGGATGGCGCAGATGATGATGGATGCCGAGGTCGAGCAGCGGTGCGGCACCGGCTACACAAGGTGTCCGAGGCACACCAACTCGCGTAACTGCGAGACCGCATCTTGATCGTCAGCGAACACCACCTGGCATACGTGCTCCAGGAATACCTGCTCCCTATAACGGGCGCCGGCCGCACCAGTCCCGGAACAGCGCCCCGGACATCGCAACGCAGCCCGCCCGCGACGTGACCGGCCTCAACGACCTGCGATCCATCAGCCGAAAACCCGTCATTGCAGGCATGATCAGGGATTGCAACACAACGTGACGCGAGGCTTCAGCCTGGCTGAATACCTGGTGATTCCTGGGCGGCCACTCCGCCACTCCGGCATCGGCAAAACTACTCCCCGATCCGAGTCTCCACGAGGTGGATCGAGTACCCTCACGCGGGGCCCATCACGTACAAAGCGCCTCTGACCTGGCATTTCACAATTACACTTACGGCAACACACACAGCATGAGCAACTGTCTACGCCTCATTCTTTACATCTGGCGATGCAACGCGACCCCGCAGAGCGCTCCGGATTGTCGGCGGATACGACTGGAGGTCGCAGTGGCCGATCCGCCACCAAACCAGGCTTGATGCGCCACCCGCAACCACACCGTTTGATGAGACCAACTCCCCAGCCCTCGCCCTACGCGAATTGGACCGGGGACTCAGACGTTAATCGACCGGACGTTTCCGCACCGATAAAAGCGCGGGGTAGTTATCATCCCTCTTCGGAATACCCCGAATCCCACGGGTATTCCAACCTTCTAGATGGGAGACCATCTATCGGGGGCCGCTAACCGTGCTCACCGAGGTAGTACCATTGAATATTTATCACATAATCGCAGGTCAGAGCCCAGTTTCTACAAATTCCGAACGGATGGACAAAGACTGGGCGAATGGCCTCCAAGCGCGCCGATAATGGAGTAATCTCGTGGGCTGTAACGACAAGATCCCCGGCGCGGCAATGCGCCGATGATCTTACAAGTCGTGACAGCCGGACCTGCCAGCCCTGCAGTGGCCAACTTACAATTTGGCATTATCAGCCCAGCTCGCTGCGGACGTTTGGCAGGTTGGCGCTGAATTCACAAGAAAAATCGGCGAAAGGACCGAACGTGATTACCGTTCGACTCAGCGGCACGGCCTCCATCCCCGAGCCTTGGGGACGCTTTCTGCGGACCGTCATCATCGTGGTTGTACTGATCGTGGTGGGGGTGAACAGGGAGGCCCTGGCTGCGGTGCTCGGGCCCTGACGTTCCTGGTGGGGCGACCGGGATGCCGACGGCACATCCGCGAGTGGTACGTCCCGTCCGACGCGCAGGGCGCGCCTGTACCGCCGTCGGCACCACGGACTGCAACGACGCCGAGATCTGGCAGAATCCGAACTCGGTCTACGTGCCGGTGAACAGCGTGCTGACGCGTTCGGTCAGCATCGACACCGGCGGCTTCGCCTACACCACCGGCGCCAGCGGGTTGAACGTCAAGACGTTCAACCCCGGCTTTCGGCTCCTTCAACGCCAAGGGGGACGACGCCGACTCGTTCGGCTTCGACCCGGCCACGGGCACGTTCGACGTCCGCACCACTTCGCTGAACACCACGGAGGGCTTCGGGCCGAAATGTGTGCGCGACTGGAACCGCGCCTTCACCCTCGAAGGCATCGAGCCTAGGTAGGGACGAGCTGGCGGGTGATGCTGGGATCGCTGATCCTGGTGTCGTCCGCCAGCAGGAACGCCTTCGACAAGATGACCGACAACATTCCGCTGTCCTCCTCGAACGGCAGGAACACCGATGAGGCGGAGCGGTCGCGGCCCGGGACGATGCACAGGTAGGTGTCGTTCGGCTCCATCAGGATGTTGCCCGACCCCAGATGAATCCGGTAGGTGCGCAGTTGCCCCCGCACACGCAGGAACCGGTCGGTCAGCTCCACCCGGTCGGCGATCTTCAGCCGGGGCAGCAACCGGGCCAGCGCGTCACGCCGCGTGCGAGCGGTCTCGCTCAGCTCGCCGAACCCGTACGACTGCCAGTAGCCGTCGTGCCCGGCCGCCGCCTGCTGGTCGAGCCCCAAGGACCCGACCCCCACGGCGAGGTCGGCGTCGCGCAGCAGTTCCGACAACACCAGCGGCGGCACTTCGGTGAGCGGCGCGTCGCCGGGACGATCCGCGTGGCGGAACCGAATCGCGTCGGTGGCGGCGCAGGAGGCCGTGCCCCAGTCATCCTGCGCGGGGTCGGAGGCGACCCGCATGCCCCAGGTCGCCTGCCAGCCGGCGAGCGTCTTGACGGCCGCCCCTATGTCGCCGCCGCACTCGTAGTCCCAGTGACCGATCGACAGCTTGCTCCAGCCGCGCTGCTCCAGCAGCGCCTTGGCCTGCCCGTAGCGCACGAAGTGACCCTTGAAACGGTCGGAGTGGGTACGGATGCGCTCCTCAGCAGGGGTGAGCAGGTAGACCTCGCGGAACGCCTGCTTGAACGGCTGCCTGATCCCCCGCTCCAGCAGGTGGTCGCGCCAGCCGCGCACCCCCTCGGCGCTCTCCAGGATCGGGTGCCACAACCGGACGGGCGTGTCGGCGCTCGGACGCACGGATTCGCCGCTCACGCCGGCCAGTGCCCAGCCGCCGCCATCCCTGGCCGGCAGCCCGGCGAACCCGTCGGGGAGCCGCCAGATGAGGGCGCGGGTGTAGGGGCCGGTGACCGGATGGTCGAAGAAGTACTGCTCGACCTCCTGCCAGGACAGCTCGCGTTCGACGATGAGCATCTGCTCCAGGCGTAGCCGCTCAGCGGCCTGCGTGCGTTTGAGGTCTTTCAGCGTGGCCTTGAGATCGGCGAGCACTGGATCCTCGCGGATGGACTGGGGCGCCGACTTGACGACGCGCCCGGACGCGTTGACGAACCGCAGCACCGGCCCGTCGACGTCAAGCCGGACGACGCAGTCGCCGGCCTGCTCCTCCCGGACCCCGTCGGGGCCGAGCCCGAAGGCCGGGACCGTCCGGTCGACGAGCTGTTCGTGGCTCAGCCCCTCTTGTACGGCCACCGCGTCGAGGGCATCGGACGCCTTCGCCAGCAGGGCCGGTCTGCGCAGTCTGGCTCGCACGCGCGCGAGCACGCCCACCGTGTCGAGGCCGCCCCGCTTGGCCAGCACGTTCAGTGCGGCGTTGGCCAGTCTCTCGTTACGGCAGACGGCGGCGCCCCCGGTGCCGTTGCGCCCGATGCCGCAGTTCGTGGCGACGTCGCCGAGCAGCGTGGACACCCAGGGCGCGTCGATCACCTCGCAGGTCCACAGCATGCCGCGCAGCGGGAGGGCCGTGCGGCGAGCGAGGAAGACCCTGCCGCCGGGCTCGCGGCTCTCGCGGTGGGTGGCCACACGGGAGAGGATCTCGCGCAGCACCGCCACCCCGTCGTCGGTGAGCAGCGTGCGGACCTTGGCGAGCCAGGGCTCGCTGGGCCTGTTGGCCTTGGCCTTGCGCCAGTGTTTCAGCAGCGGCAGCACGGCGGGATCGGTCAGCCGGACGGCGTACTTTCCTGCCATGGCACGGGCGATGGGGTCGCCGTCCCAGACCAGGCTGCGCACGACCCCGGCCGGCCCGTGCTCCGGGGGCTCGGTCAGGACGCGCTCCAGGTCCTTGCGTAACGCCGCCCGGCCCGGGCTGCGGTGGGCCGGGTGCCACGGCGGCACGTCATCAAGGATCTGACGGCGCTCGGGGTATCCGAGCGTCGCGATGGCGGCCAGCGGAATCCGGTACAGCTCGGCGTGGCCGGTGTGACCGCAACTCGACAGCGCGTCGGCGATCTCCCACAGGAGGCGCGTGTCCTCGAACGTCCAGGAAATGTCGCCATCGGCCACCTCACACACCAGCTGGAGCACCTCCTCGGGGTACTCGCGGCCGCCCTTGTCACCCAGGCTGAGCCGCAGTTGCGCCCACATCCCGAACGCCCTCCGTCCGGCCTCGTCGGCGCCAGGCCGCCCGCCCGCGTCGTACAGAGCGAACAGCTCACGCGGCAGCCCCTCGATGCGGTAGTTGAGCAGGTAGCCCTGGGACTTGGGAAAATTGTCGAGGACGCCCATGTCAGCCTCCGGTCCGCGGCACGAGGCGGACGAGCTCGCGCGCCGGGCTCACGTCGGGCCGAGCGGGAAGGGGGATCTCGGCTGAGCACCTGCGGGTAGCGCTCTCGTCTCTGAAGGTGGCCGTGGCCATGGGGGGGCTCCATCGTCGTCGGTCGGTCAACGTGATGGGCCATAGTTATCAACGGGCACCGACATTTAGCCTCACTCGTGGAGCTGACCAAGGCACGCTTGGCAGTTTCGCGGAGTGTCCGGGTGAGTCCTTCCAGTACGGCTTGCTCACCGACCGGCAGCCCTGGCCTGCGAAGGCCGGCAACAGATAACGGCAGCTGGCATCGCAGTGCAGGTACGCGCCAGGACGGGCAGCGCCAGCGCATCCGGCTCTACCTCACCCCACCTTTGGGACGGATCCAGCTCCACCAGCTCAGGCTGCACGATCTGCGACATGGCGCCGCCACGCTGGAGTTTCCGCTGGTGGAGAAGCGCGCCCTGCAGTGTCCTCGCGGTCCTCGCGGCGAACAAGGCCGTCTATTCGGAGTCTCCGCTGGGCGCGACCGTTGCGCAGACGGAAGAGATAGCTGACGCGGCCTGCTCGCTCCACACGGCGATCGGCCTGCAGGGCCGGCTCGCGGCGGGCCACGTTCTGGATGTCATCGAAGCGGTTCTCGGTGACATCTCCGAAATTGATGCGCGCGCGGAACTCCTCTGGCCGCAGGTGAAGCTGGTGGACACTGGCACGATTTCCGTCCGGGAAGTCCCGGATCATCTGAACGCCCGCGGGGTGGTCGAGCGTGGACTTCACCGCGCCCGACAGCCCCGTCCCCACCGGTATCGGCCCAACCGCCGCCGAGATCTGGAAGGGCGCGTCCAGCAACGTGGGCGAGGTGTATGCCAGCCTGGTGCGCGACATCACGAACGGGACCCACCACAGCCCCGGATTCGACCACGCCGTCTACAACAGCCGCCTGATCGCCCGAGTCGAAGAGTCCTCGCGCACCGGTCTCCGGCAGTGAAGGTGTTGCACCACGCCCTGCTCGTCACCATGCACCAGTGCCGGTGATGTACGGACAGCCAACGGCGGAGCCCCGCCCGGTCAGACCCGGTGTCCGCGATCAAGGTCGCGGACACCGGGTCCGGTCACGGCACGCCCTGGGAGAACCAGGCCGTGACCGATATGGCGACTCCTCTGAGGGCCACCGGCGTGCGCGGGCGGCCTGTGAGCACCCGGTCTGCCGGCGGGATCACAGCAGCAGTTGACTGAGCGGGTGTACGAAGTACCGCAGTGAGTACGCCTCCCACACCGCGCCGACGATGAGCAGCGCGAGTGCCGGCAGCGCCAGCAGGCCGATCCGCTGCAGGCCTCGGACATAGCCCTGGCGTCGGTTCTGCGCGCCGATGGTGCGGGGGAACAGCCAGTACCGGCCCAGGAGGTACGCGCCGAGCAGAAGAAGCACGTACGCCTGGAACTCGACGACGAGGGTCAGCGAGTGGGGGATGAGTGCCACCCACCCCTGGGGGGATGCCGGTCTCGACCGACCAGTAGCCGAAGAACGCGAGCCCCGCGAAGGGCACGATGAGTGACGGAAGCACGATGGTCAGCGCACTGAGCCGGAAGAGGTTGACCCCGAGGATCGTGAGCGCGAAAAGCGGCGGGTGTTCACCAGCCAGCGCACCAGCTCACCGGTGCCGTCCTCCTCCAGGGACGCAGACCGTGCCGCGCTGAGGTCGGGGAAGACGAGTCCGATCACGAACCCGATGATGGCGAGGCCGTAGGCGGCCGCGTTGATGACGATATAGGCGCGCATGTTCTCGCGGATCACCCGGAAGGGTCGGCGCCAGAACGGTTTGTGTGCGGGGTGCTCGATAGGAGCCGACTGGGATGCCATGCCCCCATCGCATCCCAGCGTCCGCCGCGCGTGCAGTGGCGGCATGTCACCGGATGATGTGACACCACGTCACTACCCCGGCCGGCCACGGACGCGATCGTGGAGGGACTATGAAGATCTTCGACCTGGTGCTCACCGCGGTCATCCTCCTGTCCGCGACCGTCTTCCTCGCCTACATCGGGCTGTACTACTTCGACTTCGGCCTCTTCACGACGCTTCCTGAGAGCATCACGGGGTTCTTCACCTGCAATGGGGCTCTACACTATGTGGCGCTCGGCCTCCTCGTCGCGGCGCTGATCGTGAAGCCCTTCGTCGGCCGCGCGATCAAGCGACGGGAAGCGGAGAAGCGGATCTGACCATCGACGACCACGCGCAGGACGACGCCCCGACCGATACACGGATGCATCGGGTGGTGATGGTCACCGCGTCGCCGCGATCGCGCCGCTGAGCGTCCTCGGCGTGGTGCTCACGGCGACGTCCTGGTGGGAGGGGCTGACCATGGCGGTCAGTTTCCTGTTCACCCTCGGCGTGCTGCGCGAATGGAGCCTGGACGGGTATCCCCGGCAGGCGCTCCTCGCACTCATGATCACCATGGCGGCGTGGATCATCGGCGCCCTGACCACGTCCAACCCCATCAGCTTCGTCCCGGTGTCGCTGGTGGGTGCGCTCCTGCTCGCCCGGACGAAGGGTTGGAAGCTGTGGATCGTAGCCTTCGCGCTGGGTGTCGCGGCGATTGGCGCGAGCTCGTTCTTCTTCCACCCGGCCACCTGGGAACTCGCCGCGGCGTACCTCGTCACCCCAGTCGTCGGAACGCTCTTCATCGCCGGGGTGATCCTCGTCAGCGAGCAGGCCTGGCTGGTCGTGCGGCGCCTCGAGCGTGCGAAGGAGACGGAGGCCGAGCTCGCTGTCGCGCACGAGCGGATGCGCTTCGCCGGCGACCTGCACGACATCCAGGGCCATTCGCTGCACGTGATCAAACTCAAAGCCGCGCTCGCCCACCGCATGGTGCGCGCCGACCCCGACCGAGCCGAGACGGAGCTCGGCGAGATCCGTCTCGGCTCGCCGACGAGACCATCACCGAGACGCGGGCGCTGGCGTACGCGCGCTACGAGCTGAACCTGGTGGCCGAGCTCGAGAACGCCAAGCGACTGTGCGAGGCCGCAGGCATCGCCGTCGAGGCACGGCTCGATGACGGGACCGGCACCTCTGCGCATCCTCTGCTGGCGCACGTGCTGCGCGAAGCCACGACCAATCTGCTTCGCCATGCGCGCCCCACGATCGTCACGATCACGGCGCCGCCAGGCGCGGTGGAGGTGTCCAACGACGGTGTGATCGACGCTGCCGGCTCTCCGCTGCGGGGGCTCGCGCGCCTGCGCGAGCGCGTGGAGAGCGCCGGTGGCACGTTGCGGATCGAGTGGCCACCGGGCAGGTTCGTCGTCGCCGCGCGGATCGATCCGGTTCCCGCCGACCGCGCGAAGGAGGATGCGCGATGACGAACGCCGATCCGATCCGGATCGTCCTGGCCGACGACGAGCATCTGCTGCGTGCGGCGCTTTCGGCGCTGCTCCCGCTCGACGGGACCATCGAGGTCGTGGCGCAGGCCGAGAACGGCGCCGACGCCGTGACCGTGACGCTGCGACACCGACCCGATGTGCTGGTCATCGACCTCGAGATGCCCGGGATGGACGGCCTCGAGGCGGTCGCTGCGATCAGGGCGGAGCGACCCGAGCAGCGCGTGCTGATGCTCACCCGGCACGCGCGTCCTGGTGTCCTGCGACGCGCACTCAAGCTCGGGGTGTTGGGCTTCATGAGCAAAGGAGCCGACCCGGAAGACATCGCAGAGGTCATCCGCACACTGCACACCGGGCGGCGTTGGATCGCGCACGATGTGCTCGAGGCATCCGTCGTCGACGACTCCCCGCTCACCGATCGCGAGGCCGACGCCCTCCGTGAGACGCGCGAAGGCTACTCGGTCAAGGACATCGCACGGCGGCTGCATCTCGCGCCCGGCACCGTGCGCAACTATCTCTCGAGCGCGATGCAGAAGACGAGTGCCGCAACCCGGCACGACGCCGCGAGGGCCGCTCGCGACCGCGGCTGGCTGTGACGCCCCCTTGGGGCGTGATCTCGCTTGCGCAGCGACTCGCTCGGCCTCGTGACGCCCCGGGCTGCTGAGCACCGCGAGGGCGGATATGGCCGGAGGCCCTGGGCTCTGCGCCTGCCGATAATTACATCCGCCCAGGTCATGACTCTGCGAGGGCCTCGCGTAGCGTACGCGAGCTCCGGTCGCCCGAGAGACTGAAGCACGTACGGCAGGATGATCCGCTGTGCTCCTTCGCTTGGCCTACCTGATCGTCACGAACGCATTCGCCGCGCTGCGGTTGCTCCCCATGAGCAACCGGGACAAGGACGTGGAGATTCTCATCCTGCGTCACCAGATCGCCGTCCTTGAACGCTAACTCGGCGCCGACACCAGAGTGAGATTCGCGCCCGAGGACCGAGCCTTCTTGCCGCGCTCCTGACGTCGCTGCCGCGCGAGGTTCTGCGCTGGCTGTGGCACCTCGTCCGGCCGGACACCGTCCTGCGATGGCACCGCTACCTGATGCGACGGCACCATGCCCGTATCTGCCGGCCGAAAAGGGTGGCACCGTCCACAGTGTGGGAGATCCTCAAGCAGGCAGGTCTTGATCCGGCGCCCGAGCGGGCGTCCACCACGTGGGCCGACTTCCTGCGCTCGCAGGCCGACGCCATGCTGGCCGGTGATTTCATCGAGACCGTCACTCTCAGCGGGCAACGCCAGTACATCCTGGCGGGCATCGAGCACACCACCAGACGTGTCCGCGTGCTCGGCACCACCGCTCACCCGAGCGCGAGCTGGGTCATTCAAGCGGTCAGGAATCTGGTCATGGATCTGGACGATGCGGGTTGCCGGGCGCGCTTTCTGCTCCGAGATCGGGATGGGAAGTTCCCGGCGCTCATGAACGAGATCCTCGCCGAAGCCGGCATCAAGGCGGTGCCACCGGTATCCGGATGCCGCGGATGAACTCCATCATGGAGCGGTGGGTGCGGTCCTGCCGCCACGAACTGCTCGACCGCTGCCTCATCTGGAACGAACACCACCTGCGGCACGCCCTGCGCGAATACGAACACAGCACCGACACCCACGAAGCTCTGAACCAAGCGGCCCCGCTGCGCACCGTACCCGATCCGATCACGGATCCAGAGCGAATCATCGACCTGAATATCCGCCGACGAGACCGGCTCGGCGGCGTCCTCCATGAGCACTCACAAGCGGCTTGACCTGCATGGATGGAATTTTCGGCAGGCGCAGGGGCCGCTGCTCTTCCCGCAGCAGTCGGAGGTGGCAAATGGATCATGGAGTGTGCAGGATTGGTGCGAGCGAGCACGTATGGAGCACGGCTGACAACCTATTCGATCATTGCATCGCGGCTTTCGGCATGGATCCCCGCGCTCCAGGCATGCTGGCGCCATTCATGGATGACGGTCGCAGTGCTCGGCTCGTGCTCCAACCCGTACGCAATTCAATGATCTTCGCGGCGCGAGTTGGATGCTCGGAGGCGACGCACTTTTGCGGACAGCCGTCGTCTGGGAGCGGCAGTCGCTAGCATCCTCGGGTGGCGCAAACTCAGCGCAAGCACATCCCCAACGAGATCCGACGAGCGCTCTTCGACGCGACCGACAGACGGTGCACCATATGCCGCAGATCTTTGGACATCGAGGGCGGCACCCACCACATCGGCGAGATGGGTCATATCGCGCCGAACTCCCCGGACGGGCCTCGCCGGGAGGCAGCCAGGCCGGCGGAAGTCGATGGCCTCGGCAACCTCATGTTGCTGTGCCCGAGCTGCCACCGGACCATCGACAAAGAGCCGGGCCTGTGGCCGGATGAGCATCTGCGCGCCATCAAGGCCGAGCATGAGGGGTGGGTGGTCGTCGAACGGGCACGGCCGGAGCCGGACAAGCCGCTTGACGAAGAGCCGACAGGCCTCGGCAAGATCGTAGAGATCGGGGCCGTCGCCTACCGGATCGCGGGCGATCCTGAGGAGGAGAGGTCCGCGGACGGCAGAGCGATCATGTCTCGGGCGTTCGCTTTCGCGCCGGACGGCCGTCACGTCTGGATCCGCAGGATTAACGCCAGGTGGCCCAATTCCGAGACCCTGGAATGCCGCGCCGCTCTGGCCGCCGAGGCCGGCCTGCTCACCGAAGCACTCCCCGGCCTGCCGCCGCCCGTCGCGGCGTCCATGACCGCGGAGACGGCGATGCTGGTCACCGCGGTCCCCTCGTTCACCACCCTGGCCCACTTCTACGCCGGCCGAGGCCGCGAGTCCGAGGCCGTGCGGGTCCTGGCCGCCGGAACCGCCGGACTCTGCGCAGGGTTGGCTTCCCTGCACGCCAAAGGCCTCGCCCATGGCTCCCTCGAACCTGATTCGATCATGGCTGACCGAAGTGGAGCGCTCTTTCTCCGCGACGCCGGCGATGCGTTCCTCCATCCCACCGAGCCCGCCGAGGACGTCCGCCGTCTGGCCGAGCTGATCCACGTGACGGTAACCGGACGCCCGCCCGTACCGCTGGTCTCGGCGGCGGTGCTGAACCCCGCCGTCCCGGAGCGCTTCGCCCGCGCCCTCGACCGCGCGTTTTCCCCCGATCCGGCTGAGCGGGGAGACATCGCGGAGCTCGGCGCGGGACTGCGTATCTGAGACGAAGGAGCAGACCGTGGAGAGAAAGGTCGCCGATCTCGGCGTCGAGGTCGGTCTGATCTGGTCCAAGAACTTCCCTGGCAAGCTGGTCGGGCAGCGCGAGCGTCATCCGCTCCTGCCAGGGCTGGAAGGGATCCGCCACGACCTGTGGGCGGCCGGATCGCAGAATCTGATCCCCGCTCGTCTGGAACGCGGCCGGGAGGGCCGGGACGACTTCCTCAAGATCTATGTCGACGGCCGGTACGCGCTCATGCTCTTCCCCACCCAGGACTCGCGCGGCTACTGGATCGGCGGGATCCATCCGATGCACTTCAGCGACCACGACCAGATCGTGCGCGGCGGCCTGCTGCTGCGCGCCGGGCGATGGCGGGTCTTCGACCATCCCTCCCAGCTGCAGCACTCCTCCGGCTGGCTGGCAATCCAGACCACCTGGGCCACCGGCTTCACCTCGCCGCCCGGCCAAGTGCCCACGCCCACAGTACGGGCCTCCCACACCGCTTTTCTCGACCAACTCGCCACACTGGTAGATCAGGGACGGCGGATCGAGGCCTCGGCTGGGGACGCCAGCCGACTCGTCCCGTACCACCGCGTCACCCCGGTCGCCGCGACCCGCCGCTCCGCGCGGTCGGTGCACGCCTTCCAGCTCATCGACGCCAACCGGCTGACGGCCGGCACTCGCGTGCACATCGACGGCGAGCCCGATCTGCGCGGCCGCATCGAGCGGATCGACGAGGGCGTGGCGACAGTGCGGTTCGAACGGCCCGTCGACTTCGGCCGGATCCCCGAGAGCGGCGCCTTCGCCGAATCGCCCAACCTGATCGCCTACGACAAGAAGCGGGCAGCCATCGAGATCCTTCGGGAGGGCCGCGCCCGCAATCCGCAGCTCCTGACCGCGCTGGTCGACCGCCGCTTCCAGCCCTTCGCCCCCGCCCTTGGGCGCCGTCCCCGGGAGCGTCTGGACGCCAGCCAGCTCAGCGCCTTCCACAAGGCGCTGGCCGTTCCCGACCTCGCCCTCATCCAAGGCCCGCCCGGCACCGGCAAGACGCACACCATCCGCCAGGTCGTCCTGGCCTGCGCCGAGGAGCAGCGCAAGGTCCTCATCTCGTCCTACACCAACCGAGCGGTCGACAACGTGCTCCAGGACCTGCCGGAGGACCTGCTGGTCCTGCGGATCGGCAGGGAAGACGGCATCACCCCGGGCTGCGAACACCTGATGCTCGAGGCGCGGGCGGTCGAACTCCAGCGGCGCATCGCCGAGCGGACAGAGCCCGTCCTCGCGCGCTACGCCGCGGCGGCTTCGGATGGTCCGGCGGATGCCTTGTACCGGCAGCTCACCCAGGACCTGCGGCGTCTGGAGGAGGCCGGTGCGGACGTTCGGCGAAGCGCCGCCGCCCTGGCCGAGCGTGAAGATTTCGTGACCGCCGACCTCCGAGGGCGGACGGCCGCCCTGGACCACGAGGGGCGCCGCCACGAAGAGCTGCTCGCCGAACATGTCCATGCCCTCGACCGACTCGACCGCGAACTGGGCAGGGCCCACAAGGCCGCCGACCTCCCGCTGGTCGGCCGGTTCTTCCGGCGGCGGCTCACTCGCCTCCAAGAGAAGCGGTCCGCGACGGCCGCCGAGTCCGAGGGCATCCGCCGGACGCTGGCCCTGATCGCGCAGGACCAGGCACGGCTGGCGGCCGAGCTCGACCAGGTCCGTGCCGCGCATCCCGGCCTCGTGGCCGCCCGCCGGGCTCACGAACGCGACCTGACCGGGCAACGAGCCGGCGCCGAGCGGGCCGCGAAGGTCGCCACGTCCTTGCGCGGACTGCTCAACGGCGAGACGCCCGAGATCAGTGCCGACCCGGCGAGGCTGGCCGCGTTCCTGCTCGCGGCGGGCTCGGCACTCGGGCTGATGCGCAGCCGGCTCGATCTCCTGACCTCCTGGCGAGCACAACTCGAACGGCGTACTGAGCAGCTGTACGGCGAGCTAGTCCGATACGCCGACGTGATCGGCGCGACCTGCATCGGCACGGCGACGAGCGAGCATCTCGACGACGTCGACTTCGACGTGGCCATCGTCGACGAGGCCGGCCAGATCAGCACGGCTGATCTGCTCGTTCCGCTGGTCCGGGCACGCAGGGCGGTCCTCGTCGGCGACCACGTCCAGCTTCCGCCACTGCCGGATCAGCGGCTGGTGGCCTGGGCGGGGGCGGAGCACCCCGGCGATTCCGGGCTGGCCCGACTCATTACCGACAGCGCCTTCGAGCTGCTGTTCCCCGCGACGCCCCCGGAGAACAAGGAGCTGCTGCGCTTCCAGCGCCGGATGCCCGAAAGCCTGGCCCGCTTCATCTCCCGCCACTTCTACGGCGGTCTCCTGGAAACCGACGTGAGACGGGTCCACCACGACGACCTGTTCACCGCTCCCGTGGCGTTCGTCGACACTGCGGAGCTCCCGGAGCGCGAGCGGCGCGACCGCAAACCCCGCGCGAACGAACCCTGGCCCAAAGACAGCCGCCTCAACGAGCGCGAGGCCAGACTGCTGGCGCTCATGGCCGCCCACTATCACGCGCAGTCCGATGACTGGGCGGTCATTCTCCCTTACGCGGCCCAGATCGGACTGGTCACCTCGCTGCTCACCCAGCGCATCGGCGACGAGACCGCCGTCGCCCGCCGGGTGGCGACCGTCGACTCCTTCCAGGGCGGCCAGCACGACACGATCCTCTTCGGGTTCACGGTCAGCAACCCGTACCGCAACGTCGGCTTCCTCAGCGAAGTTCGCCGCTCCAATGTGGCCTTCTCCCGGGCCAAGCAGCGGCTGATCCTCGTCGGTGACCTCACCACCCTCCTCAACGCCACCGACTCCGGATTCCGCGACCTGGCACAAGCACTGCACGACCACGTACGAACCTCCGGCGACCTGCGCGGCTACCGCGAGATCATGCGACGCCTCGGGGAGAACCCATGAACAGCACGTCAACCGACACGATCCTCTACGCCCAGACCCGCGCCCTGGAACACGCCGCCGACCTGCCTGGCACCCGGCCACTACGAATCCACGCACTCGCCTTCCCCCTGCACGCCGCGGAGCTCTCCGCGACCATCGAGGAACGCGGCCCGTTCGACCTCCTCGACCGGTACGTCGGCCTCGCCATCGCCGAAGGCGGGTTCACCCGCCTCCAGGACATCGCCGCGTTCCTGGGCGTCTCCGAGCACATGGTCGACCGGGTCCTGCGCTTCCTGGGCGGCATCGGCCATCTGCAAGGCAGCGCCAACGCCCTCTCCCTCACCGAGCGCGGCCTGCGGTCGGTCCGCGACGACCGCCGCTACACCGAGAAGCAGGAGCGGCTGCGCCTGTATTTCGACGGCGTGCAATGCGGACCGCTCCGCACCGCCCACTACGCCCACGGCGTCCGAATCCTCGACCGGGACGCCGCATACGCCCAGCGGACCTTCCGCCTCCTCCCCGAAGCCTGCGGATTCCGCCCCAGCACCGTCGCAGAAGTTGCCCGACGTCCCGACCGAGGCGAGTACGACTTGCCCGATGAACTGCTCAACCTTGAGGTTCTGGAGGTGGGCCGGGCATTCCTGCCCTGCTACGCCATCAGGGCACACGACGGCCAGCGGCTCAGGACACTCATCTACTCCGGCGTCGCCGAACTGCGTGACCGCCACCTGGAGGGGATCCTCAATTCCTGGCCGACGGCCACGCACGTGATGGAGAGCGCCGACTCCGAGCAGCCACGCGACCATTTCGCGGAGTGGATGCGCGAACGAAAAATCGCCCCGCAGGCACTCGCCTGGGTCGACCACTACGGCTTCCGGCTCGTCCTTCCGCCCTCCCGCTATGTGAACGGCACGATCGAGGCAAAGGAGAAAGGCACCTTCTCCCTGACGATGCTCGGCTCGTATGTGGCTCCGCGGAGCCACGTCCTTCAACTGTGGTGCGACGACGCCCCTACTCGGACCAAGGCCGTCCTCAACCGGGTCCTGGCCTACGCCACGGCGACTCGCCGCACCGTTACAAACGTGACGACGTTCCTCGAACGCGTCTGCCGGCAGCTCGAACCGGATGCCGACGTCACTCTCGACGACCTGCAGATGCACGCCCGTAAGGGCGGATACGGCGCCCTCGACCTTAACTAATGAGGAAGATCGATCCGGATACTGCTATTAGAAGGAGCAGCATGTTCATCACAATACGCTTACATAGATTGACTTTTGGCCAGCTCTACTGGTTCGTCGACGCTGCCCGAGCCAGCAACATGAACCCATCTTCTCTAGTAAGCTATGAATGGGATGATCTCGATGACTATGATCCGCACATTACAGGTTTGATTGCACACATCATTCCGAGTATTTACGCCCAACCGATAGAGCTGCTCGCTCCTGGACAGAAGCGCGATCTCGCCAGGACATTGGATGCCGTCATTCATGCTGGTGGCGACGCCCGCGCATTGCTGCCCACCCTCCAACAATGGCGAGACCTACTTCTGCGCCTTCCCAGTCCCCCCTTCACCGAAGGCACTAGCCTTGCGAAGGCCGAAAATCACGTCCGGCGGCCTTCACCACCATGTGAGTCGATGCTACGGACCGCATCGTCGCTCCCCCTCTTTCAGGGCTCTTGACGCTGGGCTTCGACCCCGCCCGTTTCCAGACAAGGCCGCCAGCCTGCTACCGGGCCCCCTGGCGGCTACCCGGACCGGACTTTCACCGGCAGGCGACGACGAGCTTACGAACAAGATCCACCGCTACGTCACGGCTTCACCTCCTGCTCTGCTGGGCACACACTGCGAAACACGAGAGGCTCAGACGCGGATCTCGCAGTCAGTGCCGCCAATATGGATGCGGGTGCCACTGGCCAACGTGACTCTCTGGCCGGGGTTGACCTGTCGGGGCGCGCCGTCCTTGGGGAAGGTGGCCCAGTGTTCGGTGGAGAGATTCTTCAGGCCCCAGACCGTGGGACGATTGGGATGCTGGACGACCTCCGCCACGGACGCGGAGAAGTCGTACCCCTTTGAGTCGTCGATATGGTGGCGGAACAGCCGCGCGTCGTGGTTGAGCATCACGACGCTCTTTCCGATCCGCATGCGCGGCGGTACTTGCAGCGGCCCGCGACACGACCAGCAGAGACCGGCGTCGCCGTTGTGGGCTCTGATCCGATCCATGTCGTAGATATTCTGTTCACCGCATCCGACGCAGTAGAAGATGGCATCTCTCAGCCGGCTCATCGCCCGGCGCCACCGCCCTTCGGTGACGCGCTCGCCCGTGGGCGAAATTCCTTTGGTGAACGCCTCGGTGAAAATTATCTTCAGAAATTCGGGATAGATGTCCCAGAAGATGATTGCGTTGTCCTGGTAGCCGGGCTCGGGCCGGTTATCGCCGTCTCCCGGATCCCAGATGAACAGCGGGTCGCTGCCGTAGATCTTCCGCATCGCCGTCTCGTCGAAGCAGTGGATATCGGCCTCTCGCCTGCCCTCCAGCGGGTGGTGGTTCATCAGGACAGTGAACAGTAGTACGGCCAGCGAGAAAAGATCCGTGTGCGCCGACGGAGCCACCTGTCCGAGCACCACCTCCGGCGCCATGTAGCGCATGGTGCCACGGATTCCGGTGGGCGAGTCGCTCGGCCCGACGTTGTCATTGTCGCAAATGAGCACTTCACCCGAATCAGGATCAAGAAAGACGTTATTGTGTGATATGTCTCGATAACACAATCCGAACGCGTGCAGACGATAGAATCCGTCCGCCAGGTGCACCCCGGCGGTCGCGAGCGCACGAAAGGTGGTGCTCATCTTCCTGGACAACAGGTCGGAGATGTTGCCGTAGCGGCCGTCGCGCAGCCCCATCACATAGCCGAAACCGGGCTTTCCCGGCACGCCGACCAGGGAGGTGGGCCACAGGAACCGCTTATCCGGTGAACCGGACCTGATGAGGTCGGCGAGAATGCGGCGCTGCTCATCGGTGGCGGACTCGGGAAAGTACCACTTGACCGCCACTGCCCTCCCGTTCACACGGGCGCCATAGACCTCGCCCTGTCCCCCGGAGCCCAGCATATTTTCGATCTCGTACTGCTCGCCCGACCCCTCTTCGCACACTTTGTCGCCTGGCGCGAGAAAGCCGTCCAAATTACGTGACCCCCGCCCACCGTTCCAGCTGTGAATCCCCCGAGCGGCGGAACCTACCGCCCCAACCCAAGGATACGTGCGCCAGGAATTCCGGCAAGTACTTACCACATTCCGGGTCAAGATAATTTACCTGAACGGAACCTTGCGAGCCAACGCCGGCCCGCATACCATGCGGTAGATATGAGCGACTTACCGGGGGGAAAGATCTCCAATCGCCCTCTCCACTTCATTTGGATCCTAGACACGTCGTGGTCTATGGAGGGCACAAAGATCGGGCAGCTCAACTTCGCGATCAAAGAGACTCTTCCCGCGATGAAAGATACCGCGGGCGATAATCCCAACGCCGATGTACTGGTTCGCGTCGTCACTTTTTCCAGCGGAGCCCGCTGGCATGTCGCCCAACCGACGCCCGTCGACCAGTTCACCTGGTCCGACATCGCGGCCGACGGGGTCACGGACATGGGAAAGGCTCTTTCCCTGGTGGCCGAGCAACTGCGCATGCCCCCGATGGAACCGCGCGCGCTCCCTCCGGTGCTGGTGCTGGTGTCGGACGGATATCCCACCGACGACTTCGAGACCGGCCTCAGGGATCTCATGAACGAGCCGTGGGGCAAACGCGCCGTCCGACTGGCGATCGGCATGGGTGAGGACACCGATCTGGCGGTGCTCTCGAAGTTCATCGGGCATCAGGAGATCAAGCCGCTGGAGGCGAACAACGCCAGCACTCTCGTCCAGTTCATCCGTTGGGTGTCGACCGCAGTGCTGAAGAGCGCGTCGATGCCAGTCGCGCCGCCCAAGGACGGGCAGCCGAGCAGGCCACCCATCCCCGTTCCGCCGCCGCCGCAGCCCGACCCGAAGAACACCGGCGACGATGTCTGGTGAAGGGCCATGGGACGCCGGTCCCGCGATCTGGCAGGTTCTGGCTAAGAAACAGAGGGGCGCATCGCATGTGCGCGCCGGCAGCGAGAATCAGGACGCGGTTGCGTCCACGCCCGACATTCCGACGGGATCGTCCGTGGAGCGGGGATCGTCCGTGGCGGTCTCGGTGGCCGACGGCCACGGCAGTCCCACCAGCTTCCGCAGCGCGCTGGGAGCACGGCTGGCGGTGGAGGTGTCGCAGGAACTGTGCAAGGAGCTGATCGCGTTCGCGATCAAAGACGCCAACTGGTCCACGGCCAAGCGCCTACTGGAGGAAAAGGCCGGTCGGCAACTGGTTCGGCAGTGGCGCAAGAGGGTCGAGGAGTCCCTCACGGAAAACCCGTTCAAAGATTGGGAGCTCGACCTGCTGGAGGAGAGGTCCGGATCGGCGGCACGCGCACGTGTCGTCGACGATCCCTACCAGGCGTACGGTTCGACGCTGTTGACCGCTGTCGCCACCGAGACCTTCATGGCCTTCTGGCAGATCGGCGACGGCGACATCGTGGTGGTCGACGCCCAAGGTCGCGCCGGCAAGCCGCTGCAGGCCGACGCACGCCTTCTCGGCAATGCCACCACCTCGCTCTGCTCGGCCGACGCGGCCCGCGAACTGCGCTCGCACGTCGCCGGGACCCGCCCGCCGCTTGTCCTGATTTCGACGGACGGCCTGGCGAACTCCTACGCCGACGACAGCGGCCTTCTGTCGTTCGCGTCCGACGTGATGAAAATCATCGCATCGGACGGCTTGGAGGCGGTGAGCGACCACCTGAGCGAGTGGCTGCAGACCATCTCGGAGAGAGGCAGCGGCGACGACATCGCGGTCGGCATCCTCTGCAGGCCCGCCGGAATCCCGGCCGCCACGCTTCGGATCGCTGATGACACCGAGTACGACCGCATCGAGGAGGACGCGTGACCATTCCCAACGTGCTCATCCTGATGACCCGCTGTTCCCGCGATTCCCATTCAGCCTTCGGCATTCGCATGGAGGAACACCCCGGAAGGCGCTGGCTGGCGACCTGGGCCTTCACCGTTAACCCTGGGATGGCCCAGCGCGAGGGCTACGATCGGACACGGGCGGAGGGGTCCTTCGAGATGGCCGACGATTATCCTGGCTGCCTTGCGTGCGGCGCGGGCAGCGTCGTCCTGTGCAGCATGTGCGACAAGCTCGGCTGCTGGGACACCGTGACCTACCAGTTCCACTGCCCCTGGTGCGGCGCGAGCGGCCGGATCGAGGGAACCATCACGCAGTTGCGGGCCGCCGGCGACGTCTGAGTGCGTTCATCAGGCGGCGGTGCCCAGGCGGATCTCAAGGAGGATCGTCGAGGTGTTGCTGACCGGAGTGCTGATCGGCGCGGTCGCGGGCACCCTGCTCGCCTCCCTCGCCTGGTGGTTCCTGCTGCGCTCACGCGAGCGTACGAACTCGGCCTTCGCCGACCCGCCGGACACTGACGACGCCGCCCTGGACCTGACGGACACCTCCATCGCCCACCTGGCCGGCGATCTGCTGGACGCCGCCGTATCGGTCGACTCCCCCGAGCTGAGACGACGGCTGCTGGGCGCGATCCGGAGCCTGCACGTCGAGATCGTCCGGCCGGAAGAGGACGATCCGCTGGCGCCCGGTCTGCACGTCAGCGACCAGACCATTCCGACCGCCGATCCCGCGAGGCACGGCACCACCGCCGGCGTATTGCTGCCGGGCCTGCGCGCGGAGTCGGGAGCGGTGATCCGGCCGGCCAAGGTGCAGGTCTACTTGTTCGGGGCAGGCGAGCCGGATAAACCGGAGCGCGACCATCATGCCAGCGGCTTCGGCCGCCTCACTACGCCGCCAGGATCACCAGGATGACCACCAGCACCAGGGCCACCAGCGCGACCACGGGCAGGACAGAGGACGACTTCCGCTGCACAGGCCGCTGCCACCCGCTGTGAGGGTATTGCGCCGATCGTGGCTGCGGGGCGGGGGAAGGGGCGGGAGGCGGCACAGGGGCTGCCGGCCAGGTCGGAGTCGGCCGCCCCATGACCCGGGTCGGCGAGTCGGGTGTCACGGCGCGAGGGAGCCAGAACGCGCGCGTGTGGTCGTCGGTCTGCACGTAGAGAACTTGCGGGGAGATCAGCGAGCGCCACAACGCCGCCTTGCCGCGCAATGTCTGCTCGGCGCCCGGCACTTCCTGGCCGGCGCAGATACTGTTCAGCAGCTCGTACGTCGAGCCGCGCATGACGGCGAGCAGCATGTGTCGTTGGAGGGAGACGCTTTCGAGGTTCTCCTGGAGACAGCGCACGACCATCCACCCGAACTTGTACAGGTCGCTGCGCGGGCCGAAGGACTGGAGCCCCGGCATCTTCCATATCTCCGGATCTTGCGGCTGGAATGCCGACGTGCCGGACATCGGGACACAGGAGTCGCAGTCGAGCAGCAGCACCCGCGGCTCCCCATCCGGACCATCGATGGAGAACAGGGCATTGTGTGGGTGAAGGTCCCCGATCACGTAGCCGTGCCCGTGCAGCCAGAGCATCGTGTCGAAGAAGACGGCCAGGACCGCGAGCTTCACCGGGCTCTCGTAGTAGGGAGCGCTGATCCGGAAGGCGATGTCGGGTCTGCGGGCGAGTACGTCGAGATGGCGAGGTTCGGGGTCGCCCATGTCGTCCTCGTACATGTCCGCCGGCGCGGGCACGACCAGAATGCCGCGTATCCTCCCTCCGTCCACCACGGTCGCCATGGGCCAGGCGCACCGGCGGTCCAGCTCCGCCCGCTCCTCGGCCGTGAGCCTCCGTCGCCAGGAGACCAGGTCCTTTATGGGTTGAGGGCGCAGCCATTCGCACGCCTCCTCGGTGTACTCCTTGTAGAGGTACTCCTCAGCATCGGGACCCAGGCACCGAACCAGGCGAGTGGCCTGGCCGCCCACACCGGACAGGCCCGGTTGCAGCACCAGCTCCGACGGTGATACCTGCTCCGGGAGGTACGCCGAGCCACCCCCCATCACGGCACCCGGCCATCGTGGAAGGACGGCCACAGCGCCACCACCGTGCGATCGTCGTTGAACGTGGCCCGGCGGTAGTCCACGTCACGGATGAACGTCATGATGTCGGGCGGAGTCCGCCATTCTGCCGCCAGTTCCTCACGCAGCGGGCTGCCACGGCCCAGCGCATGGGTGAAGCCATCGGTCCCCAGGCACAGCACGTCGTCGCGCTCCCACCCGACGACGGCGGTGCGTAGGCGATCCGGGTTGGAGGGCAAGGCCCACGTCACGTTGTCACTGATCCCGTCGGAGGCCGACGCGTCCGGCACCAGCAGCGCCTCCCACCCCCGCGTACGGCCCCCGAGCCGAAAGGCGAGAGAGTCCCCGACGCCGGCGCAGTAGACGTGATCGCCGGAAGCCGGATACACGGGTGCGACCAGGGCTACGAGTGTGGTGCTGCACGGGCGGCGGTCCCCGGCGTATGCCGACAGCTCCGCGCGCCGCTCCTCGATCGCGTACGCCACCGCGCCGAAGATCGTGCCCCAATCATCCTCACGCGGGCCGATGTGGTTGCCCTTCAGCAGGCGAGCTGCCTCCATGACCACCGTGCTCACCGCGGTCTGCGCCGCACATTCGGCGTGGAACGTGGTGCCGACCCCGTCGGCGACGGCCGCGATCAGCCATTTGCCGTCCGCCGAGCAGCCGACCACGAAGGCGTCCTGCCGCGACTCCCCCTCGGCCATGTGCTCACGCCCGCGGCAACTCGCGGCGCGTACGGTGACCCCGCCGACCCCACCGCTCTCGGCCTGGACGCTTGGATGCCCCAGAAGCGGCGGGATCGGCAGCAGGACCGCGACCGGGCTCGGCTTGTTACCCGCGTAGCGTGGCGCCGCGGCATCTGACCGCGGGCGTCCGGGAGGAGCGGCCTCCCGGACCGGCACCATGCGGCCCTGCCCCGGCGCGCGTGAACCCGGGGGCTGTGGCTCTCCCGGATGCTGTGACGCGGCACCACCGTACTGCGGTACCGGCGACCGCAGGGCCCGCCTTTGGAGCTCCAGCAGTGTGTACGCGCCCATCACCGCGCATGCACCGCTTAGGACAGCGAGCAGGAGCTGTACTATCGACACCGACCTCCGCCTCCCGCCTTCACTTGGCCACCGCAGGACACGCCCAGTTCATGCCGTCCGGCATACGAACGGACAGCTCGCCCGTCACGACCGAGGCGTTGATGCTGATGAACAGGGTCTTCATGAGCGCGCCCAGCACCTCCGCCACGTCGATGCCGTCCTTGGCGATGAAGGCCAGCGGGCGGTCCCCCTGCATGGTGGCCACCTTGCACAGCACGTTCCTGCGCGCCTGGCCGAACCCGAAGGCGACGATCTGCGGCAGGACGTCGAGGTCGACGAGGCGATCCCGCGCCACCCGCCACACGCGCTCCGGTTGTGCCTCCGAGCCATAGAACGGGATGCCGTCGGTGAGAAAGAAGATCGCGGGCCGCTTGAGCCAGTGCGACCTGCTGAGCCGGCCACAATCCTCACGCAGCCGTTCGTAAAGGAACTGGAAGGCGGCCGCGTAATTCGTCTGCGCTCCTCGGTTGAAAGGCTGCAGGTCGGTGATGTCGTTGAACTGCGTCAACGGGAGCACCTCCTCCACCGAACTGTGAAAGCCGATGACGCTCATGAAAGCAGCGTCGGCGACTGAAGGCTTGCGCTGTATTTTGCCGATGAGTTGTGGCACCGCCTCCGCGAGTAGTTCGAGCGGTACCTGACGAGCGCCCACGTTGTGTTCCGGATGCCACATACTCTGCGAAACATCGCAAACCACGTAGAACGGAAACGCCCGTTGTCTTCCATCCCCGTCCAGCACCATCGCTCCTTGGTTTAATTAGCAGTCCAGCGATTCAGACGCGGAGAGCCTCATCACTTTGACGGGCTGATCCGGGACCTGGCGGTGGGCGTTCACCAGCTTCTCAAGAATTCGCAGGACTTGATCGTCGGCGCAGGTCAACTCCGGCCCGGGGTCGACGCTCTCGTACTTCGCCAGGTTCTGCTCCGCGCCCTGCCACTTGTCGGCCTTGGCCATCAGCGCTGACTCGCAGGCGTCAGCCAGGCCGGCGTATAAGGCGTGCAGGTTGCCCGGACGCCCTTCCCCGATCTTGCGAATACGCTCGCACGACATGGCGTTGAGGGCGTCGAACCGCTCCTTCTCCTTGTTGCCGGCAGGCTGAAAGAACGGCCATTCCACGATGGCCGGGTCCGCCGGAGGCGGGGACGCCGGGACAGCCGGCGTGGGGGAAGAAGTGATCGTGACGACCACCCTCGGCCCAGACGCCCGCGACGCCTCCAAGTTGGGAGCGCAGGAGAAGGACACGAATGCCAGGACAGCGGCCAGACTGAACCAGATGAAAGGTGTGTAGGAGCGGATCGCCGGGTTCCGCGAGTTCATCGGCCTTTCCTGCGTGTGCCAGCGCTCCCTGCGTACGCCGCAGCCCACGGCAGTCGAACTTTTCTCCCGTTTTCCGGTGCGGTGCATTCAGCCGCGCACAACTCATTCGGCGCCACTCGGTGTCCCTCCCGCAGATTCGTGCGGCAACTCGACGCCGCACGCCACCCCGCAACAATTGTAACTAACAATGCACAGCAAATAACACCCTGTGCGGGCGAAAATCTATGCACAGGGATCACGGAAAAGGGATTCGGCGGATTTCGGTCCGCATGCCTCACGACCCATTTTGTTGTCGTCGGGCCAACTGCTTCATGAAGCGCGCCGGGATCTTGATGCCGAAACACAGAAATGCTGGCGGGGCACGCGACCTGAATCAGGCACTGAGCTGGCGCTCCGCTATTCGAATGAGATCTTCGCTGCGATGTGTTCGTACTCGTTGTTGATCCATCGGAGGATCTGGTGACGCTCGCTCTCACACTTGGCCATGTTGATGGGGTCAAGCGGGCGAGTGAGCGGCGAATGAGTCAGGGATCGGCGTGCACGCGCAAAGGTGCCGTGCCGCGACCTTGAGGCTGCCCGACGTAATCGTACACGCCAGGGGGCCGTGAGAGGATCGGCAGCGTGTCGAATGACGTCCGGCAATTGTTGCACCTCGAACACATCGTCTCCGCCATCGCCGTCAACCTCATCCGGCTGGACAACTGGTGGAACGGCCATCCCCTGGAGCGCAAACGCACCAGCCACCTGGCCGACTCGAACCAGCCTTGACCGCCTGAAACGAGTTAGCCAGCAGAGTCCTTCACGGTCGCAGTGCTCGGCACGTGCTCCAACTCGTACACCACTCCCGTGGACGGAACTCCGGCCCAACGAGACCAACTTAAGCCGGAGATGACGGACCGGGGAATGCAGCGACGGATTGATGGCCCGGTGTCTGCGGATGCGCTTCGAGGCGTTCCGGCCGCCGTGGACCGCTTGTCGCCTCTTCGGGTCGTCAAGTGGCCGGAACGTGCGGTGGTCGCGCGGAAAGCCGATCCACCCCCGCGATCGCCCGCGCCCGGCGACAATGGGGAGACGCGAGAGCGCCGGGGAGCTCCCCACCCGAAGGAGGGACCATGGACGGGCCGGCTTTCATCACTGCGCTCATCAACGATCTCCAAGAGGTCCGGCGGCACCTGGGCGACGAGCTCTCCGCGGAGCTCGACCGGCTGCTCGAACAGCTGCGGCAAGCCGGCGACGACCGGGACGCGCTAGAAGAGCTCACCCTTGACATCGTCGAACTGGTGGAACCGGAGCTTCCCCCAGGACACCCGGTGCGCGAGGCGATAACCAGCGCGATGCGCTTCGACAACTCCGGCCCCCGGGAGTGGGACACAGCCCTTTCCCGGATCCGCGCCGTCGACCTGGCCGGGCCGTACCCCGGCCCGGAGCATCTGCTGGCGGAGATCCACACCTCCCTGCTGGCAGCGCCCGCCTACCGGCCGGACGACGTCCTCGACGGCCATGACCCCAATCTGGTCCGGCTCAGCGCCGGGGACGGGACGACTCGTGTCCCGGCCTTCCAGTTCGACGCGGACGGCCTGGCCATACCCGTGGTGCTGCTGATCAACCGGCTGCTGGACGTGGACGACGATCCATGGGGGGTGGCCGGCTGGTGGTTGTACGGCAACGCCTGGCTCGGCGCGGCCCCCGCCGAGCTGCTCGGCGCCGATCGCGACGACGATCTCGTCGCCGCCGCCCAGGCCGAGCTGGAGGGGTTCTGACGATGACCGCGAGCCTTCCTCCTGACATGTGCCCCGGCGTGGCGACGACGGACGTCCTCCCCCAGGGGACGCGGCTGTGGCGGGTCCACTCGGTGACTCGGGAGGCGCACGAGTTCAACCCCCTCCCGGCCAATCACAAGATCGGCGGAGGCCGATTCGACAGCACCTCACTGCGTTTCTACCCGTACCTCTACGCGGCGGCGGAGAAGTCGACGGCGCTGATGGAGACGATCGTCCGCAGCCTCCTGTTCGACAAGACCGGCGGCCGCGCCGTCGTCCGGGCGGTGATCAAGAAACTGCGCTTGTCCGCCATCGAGCTGACCAGGGATGTGCGCGTACTCATACTCGCCGACCAGCAGGATCTGAGTGGTATCTGCGCCACGGAATGGCTCGTGCACGCCGAGGCCGTCGACTACGACCTGACCCGGCGATGGGCGATGTGGGTGCACGGGCGCGACTGGCGCGAACAGGGCAGGGGCTGGCCGGGCGCGCCACAGGGCATGGTGTGGCAGGCCAAGAGGGATTCCCCCAGGCACGCCATGATGTTCTTCGGCGACCGATGCGCCGACGCGATCAAGACCGTACCCGGGGAGGGGTTCCTGCTCAGCGACAACGCCTGCTATGCCGAGCTCTCCAGGCTGCTGCTGCCGTACGGGGTTGCCGTCAATCCGCCGACCGGGGGTCACCGCCCCTGAGCCGTGAAGGCGGCCCAGATGGCGGGGTCGCCGAGGTTCTTCTCGGTCGCCAGCCGGCGCAGCCCTGAAGAGATCGTGTCAGGGATCTCCCGCTCTGGATCGAGCATCCACGCCTGGGTCCGCCGCAGGGCCTCCCCAGGCGCGCCGGGCGCCGTACCGAGGAAGTGGTGGAACATGGTCATCATCAGGGCTGTCCGGGGGTCGTCGTCGATCGCCCAGCGCGAGGCGACGACACCGGCCGCGCCAGCCGCGAGCAGGGCCGAGGCCAGTGTCAGCGCCTCGTCGTGGTCGTTCTCGGTCAGGTCACCGGTGCAGGCGCTGAGGACGATCAGCGGGCCGGTCCCGCCCGCCTCTTCGCGCGCGGCCCGCTCCAGGATGCGGTCGACGCTGAGCCGGCCGTCTTCGCCGTGCAGCAGGATGGCCGAGTCCTCGGCGGACGGAGCGGAGACTGCGTGGCAGCCGAGATGCAGCAACGACGCGGGCTCGGCGCCGCCGGGCAGGCGGGCCAGCACGGCTTCTGCGGTCGCCTCGCCCGTCGCGGTCAGGGAGCTGCGCCCTCGCCAGCGTCCCAGCCGTTCGGCCGCCGGATAGTGGAGCCGGGCGATCTCGTCGCATTCCGTGCGGCACCATGGCAGCCGGGTCTGCCCTGTGGGGTCGCTGACCAGAAGGGGTGCGGCGGCGGGATCGGCCGGGGTGCGGGCGAGCACGGCGCAGAGCTGCCGGGCCGAGGCGGCGTAGGTGACGGCGACCTGCTGGCAGGCGTACCTGCCCTCGACGGGCAGCCCGGCCGCGTGCCAGGGCACGAGGCCGAGCCTGCCCCAGGGGACCAGCACGACACGCTGGACGCGGCCCGGCCGCCGCACCTGCTCCAGCACCCGCTCCATGCCAGCCCGCCAGGCCCATTCGCACAGATCGAGCAGGGCGATTCGCCAGCGTCTCTTGGCCCTGCGCAGGTCCGTGCCGTTCCCGCGGAGGCAGCCGAGGAGTTCCATCAGCGCCAGCCGGTAGGAGTCGACCCGGCTTCGCGGCCCCGGGTCGAGGCCGGGCAGCTCCAGGCTGTCCACCCGGCCGTTCTCGCGCACCAGCACAGCGCGCCCCGGGCCCTCGGCCGTGCGGGGCAGCAGATGGATCAGCGCGTCGAAGCCGCCGCCCCGGAGGGCGGCCGCGATCGTGCCGACGCCGGGCGGGGCGACCAGGCCAGCCTCGTCGGCCCTGGCCAGGGCCAGGACCACCCGACGGCGGAGATCGTCCGGGATGCCGATCGCCGGCTGCGCATCCCGCCGGCCTCCGGTCGTACGATCGGCCCACTCGCGCGCGAGCGCCCCCTCTCCGGCCGCGTCGAGGAGCCTGCCCAGGCCGGACGCGGTGGCCGCGTGCAAGGCCGTCCCCCGGCCGAGCTCGAGTGCTTCCACGGTCTCGGCGGGCATGGCCGCTCTGATGGCCAGCTTCGCGTTGTTCAGCGCGTAGTCGCCCGCCTCGCGGGACGCGTCGAGCCCGCGCCCCACCGCGGTCTGCACCATGACCTCCGTCAGGCGGGCACGCTGTGCCCGCAGCCCGGCCCGTACGGCCCCGGCCAGGTCGCCCCGAGCCCGCAGCTGCTCGGCGTGCACCTCATGGCTGTACGTCTGGGCAAAGTGTCCGGGAAACTCGTCCAGTCGCCGGACGATCGCCTCGGCGCCGTCGGGGACTCCGCCGCGGGCGAGCCGGTGCAGGCCGTCCGCGAGGCTCATGATCACCTCCTTGCCGTGGATGAGTTCCGTACTTGCCTCGCCCGCGACTTTGATCATCCTGTCCAGGACGGCTCCGTCCACCGTCCCGGCGGCGAGGTGCCGGGACGCCGCGATGATCACCTCCATGGCGTCGCGGCCGGGGAGGTCGGCCGGTACGGTCGAGAGCGCGCGCTCCATGTCGGCGATGCCGCGTTCCAACCGATCTGTGCCGCGATCGCGCATCGCCCTGAGCATGAGGGCCGTCCCACGGGCCGCACGGAAGGCAGGTCCGTCCACGACATCGGGGGAATCCTCCTCGATCGTGGCGTACAGATCGAGGGCGGTGTCGAGATACTGCAGGTCCCCGTCCAGGCTGAAGCGGTCGGTCAGCACGGACGCGGCGAGGAGCAACAGCCATCCGCGATGTCGATGGCCGGCCGGGATGAGCTCGACGGCCCTGTTGAGGAGGCGGAGGGCGTCCTCGAAGTCGTCCCGGGCGGAGGAGTAGACCGCGCGCATGCCGCGGGCGGCGCCGGACGCGGCGTAGAGCTCGGCGTCCTCGGCGAGAGGATTCGCCGGATTGAGCGCGCCGGCGGCGGGCAAGCACTCGACGAGGTGATCGAGCTCGGCCCGGCTCGGGATCCGCCACCTGGTGTTCAGGACGGCGCGAGCCAGAGCGAGAGCCGTGGCACCGCGGAGCGGATGCCCTCTGGGCATCCCGCGGAACGCCTCCGCCAGCACCTCACGCGACTCTGCATACGCGTCCGCACCGCCGGGCAGCTCTCCCCGCTGGGTCAGCGTCTCGCCGAGGCGGGCCAGCGCGGCGGGCCGGAGCGGGTGCCCGTGCGGCAGCGCGGCGGCCTCCCGCAGTTTCCCGGCCCGCGCGTCGAGCTGCTCGGCGGTGGCCGGGAGCGAAGCGGCCTCGGTCTCGGTCTCAAGGAAGGCGACCATGGGGGCCGCCACCGCGCGGTCCTTCTCGGGCATGGCCGTGGCCGCGCTCTGGAGCGCGGCCACGGCCTCTTGAACCTCCCCGGTCGAACGGGCCGAGATCATGGTGGCGATCGCCGCCAGGCCGCGCATGCGCGGATCGCCGGTCGGCTCGGCGGCGCGGCCCAGATGCCGTCCGGCCTCCGCCAGAGTGCCCTCCGCGCCTTGCGCTCGTGCCCTGGCCCCGAGCTCGGCGGCCGCGGCGAGCCCCAGTCCCGTCAGATCCTCTGGCGTGTCTTCTGGCAGGCATTGCCGCAACAGCAGGAGGCCCAGGTCGGCGTGGCACTGTGCGACTCCCTGCGGTGCCTCTTCGGCCAGGGCCCGGCGCAGCCATCCGGCGGCGACGCCGCGGTCGGGCGCGGGCCCGCACGGACGGCCCGCCCGGCGGTCGTAGAGGCCGGCGATGGTCCTGGCCGCCTTCTGTCGTGCGGGCGCTTCCTCAAGGGTGTCGTAGCCGGCCTCCAGGAGGCCGATCGCGCGGTCCAGGGCCGGGCCATCCCCGCCGTGGTGGATGATGCGGTACGCCAGGACGTCGCCGAGCCGGGCCTCGACCTCGGCGCGCCCCGGGTCGTCCAGCGAGCCCAGGCCGAGCGCCTCTTCCAGGTGGTCGACCGCCCGATCCAGGTCCGTACGGTCCTGGGCCCGCTCCACCACGGACACGGCCAGCCAGTAGAGGACCACGGGTCGGACGGGCTCCTCGGGTCCGCAGAGGGCGTCTGCTCGCTCCAGCCAGCCGATCGCCTCGTCGCGATCGGCGATCCCGGGCGGTCGCGCGTCGGCGCGTAGCGCGAGGGCCAGAGCCAGGTCGAGCAGCTGTTGCGGCTGGTCCTGGCCACAACGCACGAGCACACTACGGAGCCGTTCCACGGCCTGATCGAGATCGGCCGGACCGGCGCGGCCGGTCCCGTGCCGGCACAACAGCAGGTCGGCGAGCGCCGACTCCTCCTCCCACGTCGGATCGGGAGCTTCGGACAGCAGGTGGATGGCCTCGTCGGCGCCGTCCGGAACGTCCGGATCACCGATGAGCATGGCGACCATCTCGGTCCGCCACTCGTCCTCCCAGCCCTCGGCGCGCGCGTCCTCCCGCCGTCGCCGCCAGGCGATGATCTGCCCGGCCCGGTCATCGTTCATCGAAGCCGCCTTTCAGCGCGGGGAGCCGCCGGGCGCGTCCCGGACGGCCGAGGTCACTTGCCCTGATGGGTGAACGCCGCCCAGATGCGGATGTCGGTGAAATCGAGCCCCGCCGTCAGCCTGCGCAGCCGCTCGCCGATCCCGGCAGGCAGTTCCCGGGCGGGGTCGAGCATCCACAGCCGTGTCTCGTGCAGGGCGAGGGCGGGGTCCTCGGGAGTCCGGCGGAGGTGATGGTGGAACATCGCCATCATCACCGCGGTCCGCGGGTCGTCCGCCACCAGCCAGCGCGAGCCGACGACACCTGCCGCGACCGTCGCGAGCAGGGCGGTCGACAGCGTAAGGGCCTCGTCGAAGCTCTCCCGGGCGACGTCCGACAGGCAGGCGGTCAGGACCACCACCGCGCCCGGCCGCGCCGTCGTGCGGGTGAAGCGGAGTATGTCGTTGATCGTCAGCTTCTCCCCGGCGTCCGAGCCGCCTCTTCCGGCGAGATACAAGTAGGAGTCCGCGGCCCACGTAGCGGAGTAGGCGTGCCCGCTGTAATGGAGCATGGACGCCTCGAACAGCACCGCCATCAGCTCGGGAACCGTCGCGGGGCGCGCCTCCTCATGCCGCCACCTCCCCAGCCGCGCCGCGTCCGGATACCACAGGCGACCGATCTCCGCGCACTCCCTCCGGCTGTTCGGCATGAGGTCCCCCACCGAATCGGCCACGATGACGGGACGTGAGAGAAGCGGCCGATACGTCCGGCCGACGGCCTCGATCAGCTGGCGTCCGGAGGTGGCGTACGAGATGACCGCCCGCTGGCACACGCGCGTGTCTCCGAGCCGGGCCGCGTGCCATGGGACGAGGCCGCCGAGCTCCCAGGGCACCAGGACCAGCCTGGGTGAGCCGGATCCGGTGCCGAGCCCAGACAGCACCGGCCCCATGACAGCGGGCCCGGCCCAGTCGCACACCTGCGTGAGCGCCAGCGACCAGTCCTGCTTCGCCTCCTTCTCCGCGGGCGTGCGATAGGCGGCGAGCAAGTCGTCGTGCGCCGTCGCGTAGCGCTTGATCGGGCCGTCCGCGCGCAGCTCCGGCAACGGGATCACGGCAACCGTCTCGTCGGAGCGTACGAGCACCGCCGCGCCCCCGGCGTCCGTGGCGCCCGGCAGCAGGTAGACGAGCGCGTCCGCGTGGGCGGATCGCAGCCCCGCGCCGATCTCGCCCACCGTCGCCGGGCGCTGCAGCGGAGAGTCGCTCAACGCCGCGAACGCCCGGGCCCGCACCTCGGGCCTGACGTCGTCCGCCGACTCCCACGCGCTGGCGAGGTCGTGCCGGCCCACGTCCCGCAGCAGCTCGGGAACGCTCCGAACCGAGATCGCGGCCTGCAGGACCAGCCCGCGGCCCAGCTCCAGCGCCTCGATGAGGGCGTCCGTACGGCCGTCCGCGATGCACCACCCGGCAACCCGCATGGCCTCGCCGCTGCCGGCCTTGGACATCGCGAGCATGCGCTCCGTGCCGCTCTGCAGCTGCACCTCGCGCAGCCGGGCCCGCAGCGATTCGAGGGCGCGATCGATGGCAGGACCGTCGCCGCCGCTCCTGCGCCGGTGCGTCTCCGACAGGTCCGCCAAGATCTGCGCCGCCAGGGCCGCGCCCGGGTTCGAGCTCCGCTCGGCGGCGGCCTCCTCCAGCTTGGCGATCGCCTCGTCCAGATCCTCCGGAGCGCCGCCGAGCCCGTGCCGGAACGCCAGCGCCTTGCCCAGGATCGCCGCGTTCGACGTGAGGCCGCCGATGTGCGACTCGGGACCGGCCAGGACGCGGCGCACCAGGTCGATGCCGCGAGACAGCTCGCCGTCGTCGCGGCTCCAGACGCCTCTCATGATGGCCGTCGCTGCGCGCTGCCCGTTGTCCGGCTTCTCCCGGGGGGCCCCGGGCGCACGATCCGCACCGGTCGCGAGCGCCAGGGCCGCGTCCACCCCGGCGGCGTCGTTGGCGACCGCGCTCGCGAGCGCGGCGAAGAAGCCGGCCTCCCGCGGAAAGCCCTCCGCGGTCAGCACCTTCAGCCGCTCCGCCGCCTCGACCGCGGCCGCGCGGTCACGGCGGGCCACCGCCTGCATGACATCGACGACGGCCGCCATGCCTCCCACCGGATCGTCGCCCGATCGGGCCCATCCGGGCAGGGCTCGCAGCTCCTGGACGCAGCGCTGTGCCAGGCCCAGGTATTCGAGATTCTGCGTGGCGAGGTACCGCTCGACGAAGAGCGGCTGCGCGACCATCAGGAACAGGACCCGGGCGGGGTCCCCCGCCACGACGTCGGCCATCGCGTCCGTGACGCGCTCCGCGGTCCTGGTCAGAACGGCGGGCATGCCGTCCCGCCACCCGAGAGCGAGCTCCAGTGCGACCAGTTCGAGAGGGCCTGAGCGGCCCTTCATGAGCGCGGCGACCCGGTCGAGGTCCACCGCCGCCTGATCGAAGACCCGCATGGTGATCATGGCGTTGATCAGCCGGATGACGGTACACCTCCAAAGAGGGTGCCCTGGGTCCAGCCCTTCCAGCGCGTCGTGGAACGCGGCGACGCCCCGGCGGCACATGTCCTCGTCACCGAGGTCCACACCTCGTGAGATCAGCGTGACGCCCAGGAAGGTCTGGGCGGCCGAACGCATCTGATGACGCGCCGCCGGCGAGCTCAGATAGGTCTCCAGGTGCCGGATGAACCGGTCCTCGCCGGGCGGCACGCCGGGACCCGGCCCGGCGTGCAGCAGCTCGACCAGCCCGATCAGCCGCGGCCCCAGTGGGTGGTCCGGCGACAGTGCGGCAAGGGCCCGCTCCAGCACGCCGATCGCCGGATGGCCCGGGCCCGCCGCTGTCGCGAGCGACAAGGCACCGAGCACGACCGCCGACTCGGCGTCGCCTTGGTCCAAGGCGACGGCGAGGACGAGGTGCCGGACGGCCTCGTCGAGGTCCGCGCTCCGGGTCGCGGTCTGCCCCGACTGGAGCGCGAGAACGATGTCGTGTTCGTCGGGGGCCTCCGGCAGCCCGATCCCGCTGCGCCACATCAGGAGCACACCGAGCACGGCATGGCATTCGGCCTCGGTGGGCGACGACTGCCGGCCCGTGAGCCGGGACTCGGTGATCAGGCGGGAGGCCGTCTCGATGGCGGCGTCGAGGTCGGCCGATGATCCGTCCGGTCCCTGGTAGCGGTTGCCCAATGCGAGCGTGAGCTCCCAACCGGCCTCGGCGGCGACCGCGCCCTCCGACGCCGACCACACCCCGGCGAGGATCTCCATGCCCTTCGTCTCCTCACCGAGCCGGAGATAGACGTGCCCCGCCTGGACGGCGGCCTCCGGCTCGGTGGGAACCTGCTTCATCAACGTGTCGAGGAGGCCGATCGCCTCCTCGCGGTCGTCGCTCTCGCCGAGGACGGCGGAACGGGTCGCCAGCACGTCGGCGAGCCGGAGGCGCATCCACCACAGGGTTTCGGCGAGGCTCCCCTCGGCCATGCGCAGCCGCTCCACGGCCGGGTCGAGATCGCCGGTGGTCTGCTGGTGCTCGAACCGGGTCATCAGCAACTGGCCGAGCGAGAAGTGCTCGTCCCAGCCGAATCCGGTCCCCTCCTGGGCGGTGTCGTCCGCCCGGAAGAGCATCGCGATCGCGCCGTCCAGGTCTTCCGCACCGCCCAGCAGCTCCCAGCGGGCCTGCCGGACCTGGCCGAGCAGCAGCCACGTCTCGGCCCCCGGCGCCCGGTCCACCAGCCACCGGGCGTCGTCGAGCGCCTCGTCGAGCCGGGCCTGGACGTCGTCGTCCGGCTCGCCGGCCGCGTAGCGCCGGAGCACCTCGCGCAGGCGCCGCTGCCGTTCGTCGTTCATGGTTTCCTCGTGTCCTCCGTACGTCATTGCACGGGGAGCAGGGCGCGTGCCTGCTCATAGGCCTCGTCATGGACGGCGAGGGCGATCTTCAAGGCGGCCTTGACGTCGGCAAGCCGCTGGTCGAACTCGTCGAGTGCGGTGTTCGCGTGGTCCAGCCCCGATCCGTTGTGCGATGGGTCGGCGCCGATGCCCTCCAGCAGCCGCCGCTGGGCCAGCCGGTAGGCCTCGATGGAGGGCAGCCGCCGCTCGCACTGCTCCCTGAGAGCGGCGAAACCCTCGACGGCCTCGCCGAGTTCGGCGCCGAGCCGGTCGAGCCGAGTGCGTTCGGTCGCAAGGCTCCTTCTGGCCTCGGCGAGGTCGCGGCCGGTCTGCTCCGCCTCCGTGAGCGTCTCGGCGGTCTCTTCGCCGACCTTCGCGAGCTGTGCCTTGGTCAGGGTGACCACGGCCGCGGCCGATGCGGCGAGTTCCCGCTCGGCGGTGCTCACCGCCGTCAGCTCTTCGTACCGGTCGGTCAGCCGCGCCCGCTGGGCCTTCAGGTCGTGGAGCTCCCCGGCGAGATCCTGCAGCCGCAGCAGGTCGGTCAGCTCGGCGGCCAGCCGCTCGTGTTCCGCCTCGGCGGCCCGCAGCTCCTCGAGGACGGGTCGGAGTCGTTGCAGCACCTCGTGGTCGGCCTCGATGCGCCGTTGCAGCCGGCGCAGGTCGTCGAGACGGGAGAGCACGCGCTCACGGGTGGGCGGTCCGGCCGCCGCGGTCTCGACCAGGTCGAGGACCCGGTTCAGCAGGGCGGGCACGCCGTCCAGGGAGGCCGCCAGGTCCGTGACGAAGGCGAAGGCGACGGCGTCGTCCGCCGGGCCGATCTCGGTGGCCTGCCGGGAGACGTTCGCCACTGTCGCCTTGAGGTCGGCGAGGGGATCGTTCATGTCTGTCTCTCCACCGGGATCAGGATCGGGTCGGCCGCTTCGTTGTCGAACAGCAGGCCGATCGGCGCACCTCGTACGCCGACTCTGTACTGGCCTGGCGGGAGCCCGGCCAGGCTGACTCGGCACCGCTCGCCTGCGACGACGAGCGGCAGGCGATCCGGCAGCGCCGGTTTCGCCGTGGGCGTCCCTCCGTTGCTCAGGACGAGGGGACCATCGTCCAGCTGGGCGAACTCTCCCAGCCCGGTGGGCAGGGGCACCGCGATCTCCTCCAGCAGTCCGGCTCTCGTCCGGTGCAGCGGAAGCGCGACCTGCTCGTGCGGCATCGCGGCCACCCTGGTGCGGCCCTCCGCCACATCGCAGGCGCCACGCGCGATCGCCACCACATCGAGCGTGCGGGGTTCGCGGCCGGCAGCGTCCGCTATGGCCTGCCGGACCAGCGGAAAGTCCGCGAACCCTCCGATGAGGAGGATCTCGGCGCCGGGGCAGGAGGGCAGCAGCGTCTTGATCCGCTCGGCGAAGGCCGTGAACGTGTCGAGCACCAGGCCCGCGGTGACCCCTGCCGCCACCGCCTCGTCACGCACGAAGTCGTGCCTCATCGCCTGCTGGATCACGGTCGCGAGCCGGCCGCCGGGCTGGCGCAACGCTCTGCCCATCTCGGCCCGCGTTTCCGGGGCCCCGGCGGCGGTCACCGCCTCGACGAAGGCCCACCGGCCCAGCTTCGGCTCGTTCATGACGCTGACGGGCCGGATCAGCCCGTCGCCGGCGTCGGCCAGCACGACGGTGAAGCCTCTCTCCCCCGCGTCGCAGACCAGCCGCGGGCCCTCTGCCGTGCCTGGTCCGATGATCGCCGAGACCGCGGCCGCGGTCCTCGGCACCGGGTGCACGGGCCCCAGCGGCACCAGTGCTCGATGGAGCAGTTCCTCCTCGATCACCCCCATCCCGCCCGTGAGCAGGACGATCCGGCCGTGCGCCGGCGGCCGCAGCGCGTCGTCCAGAGCCCAGGAGCCGGTCGCCTCCGGAACGGGCCGCACCGTGAACGACTCTCCGCTCGCCTCGGTGCGGCCGCCGTCGGTGTCGAGCACCATCGTCATCGGCGCCACAGCCTGCGTCCTCTCTCTCCGGCGAAGTCCTTGATCCGTTGCGCGGTCTCCTTCAGCTCCTCCCTGGCCTCCTCGCTCAGCACGTGGCCGTTCGGCGGGTCATCCGGCACGACGCATGCGAGGAGATCGAGATGGAAGCCCATCTCACGGAGCAGCCGACGGGTGACCTCCGTCCGCAGCGCGGCCCCGAAGGCGTCCTCTGCCGTGTACGCCCTCAGCAGGTCGCGGACCCACTCGTCCATCCGGCCGGGGTGGGCGAGGGTGGGCGGGCGCCGCAGGCGGATCTCGGCGAGCAGCGACAGCAGCCCCTCGACGGTCGGACGCCATCCGGAACCGCGAAGCGCCTTATAAGCCTGGCCGGCCGTGTTGCCGGCGCGATACCCGTCGGCGCACAACACCGCCACATGCCTCGGGTCGGCGTTCCGGTGCAGCGCCCGGAGCGCGATCAGCGGCGCCTCCGTCCGCAGCGACGGGTGCTCGCGGAGGGCGGCCGCCCACCAGTCCGCGTATTCCGGGTTCGCGTCAAGGGAGGGATCCAGGGCGCGCCCGGCTACGACCGCGCCTACGAGGCGGACATCGCCGGGCCCTCCGTCCCGGCCGACGGCCGCCGACAGGCTGAGGACCAGCGCGGCCGAGTCCGGCTCGGCGGGCCAGGCCCAGGTCCCCAGCTGCTGGGCCAGGCCGTCGAGGACACGGGTGCGCAGAGGCGACGACAGCCGCAGGACCTCCAGGAACCCGCCCCGGTAGGCTGCCCGGTCCCCACCCGCGGCGACGCGGAAATGCCGCAGCCCGCTCCGCAACGCGAGCAGCAACGCGTCGATCATGCCTTGCTCGGTGGCACCCGGCTGATCCAAGTCGGCCAGCCGACTGCTCCAGAAGGCGGCGTCGACCCGGGCCCGGCCGGCCAGCCAGCCGGCGAACGCGGGCAGCACCAGCCCCAGCCGCTCGTACACGGCGGCGACGCGCAGGAAGTCGTACAGGCAGTTCGTCCCGTAGGCCGCCAGCTGATCGAGGTCGCGATCGCTGATCGGCACGACGGAACCGGCGAGGATCGCGTCGAAGCAGCGCATCTCGGCGGGTAGGCGCGTCTTCAGCCGCTCCACCAGCGTGGACACGTCCTCCGGCCGGTCCAGGAACTCCGTGATCAGTGCGAACGTCAGGGGGACGTCGCGCACGAGAACCTCGAAGGTCTGGGCGTGGTCGACGTCGAGCCGCCGCTTGACCTGCGCCGCGGCGACGGCCAGGTTGCGCGCGTTCACCGTGGCGCCGCCGCGTTCGAGCACCGTCGCCAGGTATCGATCGCCGAAACCCAAGGTCTCGGCCGCGGCGACATACGCTGACACGTCGCGATCGGGGTCCGGTCCCCACAGCGCGGTCGCGCCCACGCGCGCCAGACGGTCGAACGGCGTGCTATGAACGGCGGCCACCTCGTTCCAGAGGCGCGTGATCACGGGGAGGTCCGCGCGGTCCGCGGCATCGATCAGCTCGCCGAAAACGGTCACCCGGTCCTCCGGCGACTCCAGCAGCCGCCACTTCTCGGCGGTGAACATGCGCCGCAGGTCCGCGTGGGCCGCCCGCCCCTGCCGGGCCGCTTTCAGCACCCGGCGATGCCAGTCGAGCTCGTCCAGAAGTCGGATGGCGTCCTCAGGCTCGTTGACCGGGCCGGTCATCAGGCGCAGATGGCCGATGACCCGGGCGACCGCTTCTTCCCCCACGCCCTCGCCGGTCAGCTCGCGTAGCCGCTGCAGATAGGTCCCGGCGATGTCGGCGCCCTCAGGGGGAGCCGCCGGGACGAGCCAGTCGAGCTCGAAGGAGTCCGCCCGGTTGTGCCGGGCGAAGGCGAGCTTGACATGCTTGCTCCCGCCCTCGTGCCAGGTGCCGGCGCTGTACGTGGTCCGCGCCCCGTACGGCAGCAACGCGGCGACCGCGTCCAGGAACGCCAGCCGCTCCTGCAGGCGCAGCTCCGGGCAGCGCGTGACGGTGACCGCCCCCTCCAGCGACATCGCGGCGGCCGTCGCGACCCGGGCGAACCCGAGTTCCGCGATCGACCGGGCCTGCTCGGCCGCCTTCGTCGCGGACAGCTCGATCCGCATCGGGGTTCCCACCGGCGGCAGCGGCGCACCACGGAGGGCGTGGTAAAGGTCCTGGTAGGAGATCGCCTCCGCGCACAGCGCCTGGTACGGCACGGCGAAGTACCGGCTGTGCGCGATGGGCCGGCCCGCGCCATCGGGGTCGTTCGACCACTCCTGCATGGTCAGGCCCACATAGGTGACCTCGCCGTCCCCCACCTCGCTGATCGCCACCCACGGCAACGATCCCGGGGAATCGCGATCCGCCGGTGGGTTGCCCAGCGAGAACCGCGCGAGGATCAGCATGAGGTCGCCGTCGGTGAACCTGGACCCGCCCGACGCCATGATCGTGTAGTCCTCGTGACTGTCGCGGGGCTTCCCGTGCAACGCCCAGCCGACCCGCACCTGTGTCATGTCAGCTCCTCGGGAGCGTGGCCGTGGCGAGCCACACCAGCGGCTCGAGAACGTTGATCGGGTGGACCCCGCCGAGGATGCGCGTGGTGTCGCCTTCGGGGCCGGTCTCCTCGACGACGTTCCAGGGCTGGGCGGGCTGGAACCGCCGTACCTTGGGGTCGAGGTAGAAGCCGACCGCGGAGGTCATGAAATACCGCGTGCGATCCGGGCTGAAGGACGTCCTGATGCCCTTGTCCAGCAGGATGGCGCTGTTCTGCACGTCGGACGCGCACAGGAGGGAGAACAGCTCCGCGGCCAGCGCGTCCGGCACCGTCGGGAACCCCTCGTCCTTGGTGGTGTTGTCCGTGTAGCCGAGCCGGTGCGCGGGTTCGTAGACGTAGGGGTGGTCGAACTTGGTGATGCAGACGGCGAGGTGGTGGGGCAGGAACCGGTCGCGGCTGCGGCCCGCGGCCCGCTGGGCCAGCTGCATCACGGTCCGCTGGAAGTAGTCGTAGGAGTCCCGCCGGCTCCGCTCGCGGGTGGGGTCGAAGAGGTAGATGAGCCCGTCACAGGACGCGAGATGGTCGATCAGGCGCTCCTCTTCGGACCGGTCCTTCGGGCCGTCGCCCGCGTCGGTTCCGTCGTCGCCGCCGAACTGGACCCGGCCCGACAGCCCCGCCTTCGGCCCACCGCTGTCGCCCCGGTACATGCCCCCGGGTGCGTCGAGCAGGTCGAGCATGATGGCCGTGACCTCTCGTTCGGTACGGGTCAGCCCGAGCCTGGTCTTGCGGCGTACCTCCCGCTCGCCGCGGAACACCCATTGGAGGTTCGGCGGCAGCCGCAGCGTCGCGGCCGGGAACTGCTGCAACGTGATCAGCTGATGGGTCATGTCGGTGAGGAAGTCCGTCGAGGCGTCGTCGCTGCCGTGCAGCCACCAGTCGGACTCCCCGTGGTCGACGGCCACGCGCAGTGCGGCGAGAAAGGTCGTCTTGCCGCTCTGGGGAGCGCCCCAAAGGCCGATGCGTCCCTGGAACGGGGCCCGCGGTTCCGGGCCTGGAAGGCTCATGATCACTCCTGTAATGGGTCGGCCAGCGGGAAGGGAAGGCGGACGGGGTTCGGCGAGACCAGTGCCATGGCCTCGGCGAGCTTGCCGGCGGTCACCGAGCCGAGCGGTGCCACCACACGCAGGCCCAGCCTCCGCCAGGGGTCTTCCTGCGGTCTGGGCGGCTCGTCGAGCACCACCAGCCGGACACCGATGCCGGCGGTGCCGAGCCGGCGCGCGTACGTCGTCCAGTCCCAGCCGTGGGGACACCGCTGCGCCGGCCGCGGCACGTCGGCGACCGCGGCGGGATGCGGTGGCCGGCCGGCCACCACCAGCAGGATGCGGGGCCGGCTCGCCGGCTGGTGGGCGCAGCGCCGGGCCACCTCCTGCAGGGCGTCCTCCAGCGGCGCCGCGTTCCGGTTCCAGCGCGGCGCGGGGGCCGGCAGGGCGTCGAGCGTCTCCTGCGCCGCCGCTGGCGGGCCGAGCCAGCGCCCGTGCACGACGTGCTCGTCCGCCGCGCCCGCGTAGTGGTCGGTGTAGCCGAGAAGCGCGACGCCGGCCGCCACGGTGAGCTCCGCCGCGAGCAGGTCGAACAGCTCCGCGAGCAGCTTCCTGCGCCGCAGCGCCGCATCCTGCGGCCCGTTCAGCTCGACCAGGCAGATGATCTCCACCGGCCCGCTCCGGACGTGGATCCGTCCGGGCGCGAGCGCCTCCAGCTGGGCGAGGCTCCGCCGATCCGGCCGGGCGTCCGCGGGCGAGATCAGCCGTACCCGTCCCGGTGCCGTCAGCTCCGCCTCCACCGGGACGGGCACGCCCGGACGCAGTCTCACGGACCAGGCCCCGACGAGGCGGCGCGTGCCCGTCACCACGACCAGCACGGAGTCGCGGTCGGCCCCGCCCGGCGGGCAGCGGACCACGACCGTGGCGGTCTTCCCTGCGCGGTCCCCCGGAGCGAACAGCGGCCGGGAGGCCAGCCGGACCGTTCCGTCCTTCCCGACGTCGGCGGTGAGCAGGCCGTACGAGGTGTGCAGCGGCTGCTCGGCCAGGACGCGGGCCCACACGGGCGCGACCTCGCCGGCGTCGGCGGCGGCCCTCAGCTTCGGATGACACCGCCGCAGATGGCCGATCAGCTCGGCTGGCACCGTCCAGCCGGGGCAGCGGTTGACGGCGACCAGCACGGAATCGGCCGGCAGCTCGGACGCGGCCAGCAGGCCTTCGGCCCAGCCGGCCAGCCGCACGCTGATCTCAGCCCGATCCACTCCGGCCAGGCCGCCCGCGAGCTGAAAGCGCAGGTGCTCCGCGTCGGTCGCCAGCATGGGCAGCACCTCGCGCCACGGCTGGGACCGTCGCTCGGCCGGCGGCCCGCCGGGATCGGGGTCCGCGGCGGCGGCCCAGGTGATCGTGACGTCCTGCGCCCCGATCTCCACCAGGGCGAGGACCTGCCCGGCGGCCAGCGACGCGAAGGCCGCCGCCAGCACGGGATGGAGCGGCTCCGTCCGCGCCGCGGGGCGCTCCTTCGCCTGGTCCCAGTCCGCCCGGGTGGGCTCGCCGCGGAGCAGCGGGGCGATCGTGTCCCGGTCGCAGCCGGCCCATGCGGCGACCCGTACGTCGTGGGCGAGCTGCGCCGCGGCCAGCTCCGCCGCAAAGGCGGACCGGTTCCCCTCCCCCACGGTCCAGCTCGTACGCAGCGTCCAGCCGCACGCGCAGCGCTCGTGCTGGGTGATCGGCAGCCGGCAGACCGGGCAGGCGGGGCTACCGGTGCGCACAGGGGACGTCCTCTTCGTGGAAGGCGTTCGGATCGGCCCCGGGTTCCTCGGCGCATCGTGCGGCCAGTCGCGCGACCATCTCCTCGTGCAGGCCGCGCACGGTCCTGGCGTTGCCGAAGCCGGGCGCCCACCGGGCGGCCTCCAGCCAGGCGGCGCTCTTCGTCCGGGCCTGCGGCGACAGCGTGTACCCCTCCGCGGCGGCCATCGAGGCGAGGATCTCCACGAGTTCCGCCACCTCGTATCCGGAGAACTCGATGCGTTCGCCGAACCTGGAGGCGAGCCCGCTGTTGGCGGCCAGGAACCTGGCCATCTCGGCCGGATAACCGGCGGCGATGACGCTGAACTGGCCGCGTCTGTTCTCCATCTCCCGGGTGAGCGTGTCGATCGCTTCCCGCCCGAAGTCCTGTCCGGCCGCCTCCCCGCCGGGCGACAGGCTGTAGGCCTCGTCGATGAAGAGCACCCCGCCCCGGGCCTCCTCGATCCGCTTCCTCACCAGCGGCGCCGTCTGGCCGATGAAGCCGGCGACCAGGTCCGCCCGGTCGACCTCGACCACGTGCCCGCGCGAGAGCAGCCCCAGTTCCCGGAAGATCCTCCCGATCTGCCTGGCCACGGTGGTCTTTCCGGTGCCTGGCGGGCCGACGAACAGCAGATGCGGCGCCGGTACCTCGCCGCGCCCGCGGCGCTGGTTGTGCTGGATGCGCAGGACGGTCTTGCGCACACTCTCGTTGAGCGTCCGCATCCCGATCAGGGAGTTCAGCGGTCCGAGCAGCTCGGCGAGCGGCGGTGGCACGGGATCGAAGGTCCAGCGCTCGGGCAGATCGCGCGGGTCGAGCGGCGAGGAGCGGTCGTCGCGAACGCGCAGGGCCCAGCGCTGGGCTGTCTCATCGGCCAGTTCCCTCATCGCCCTGGCGTTGCCGAACCGCTCGGTCCGCTGGCGGTACAGCCGATCGACCGCCTTCTCCAGCGCGGCGTCGAACGCGGCTGTCCGCGCCAGCGTGCGGTCGTCCAGGAACGTGCGGCAGATGCTCGCCAGCGTCGGCGGCTCGTAGTCGGGGAAGTCCAGGAAGTTCGCCTTCGGGAACCGGCTCTCCAACCCGGGGTTGCTCGCCAGGAACTCGCGGATGGGCTCGCCGTAACCGGCCACGACCACCACCAGCCTCCGCCGGTCGTTCTCCATCCTGGCCAGCAGGACGTCGATCGCCTCCTGACCGAATCCGCCGGTCCCCTCGCCGTCGTTGAGCGTGTACGCCTCGTCGATGAACAACACGCCGTCCAGCGCCCGGTCGATCACCGCCTCGGTCTTGATCGCGGTCTCGCCCACGTACTGGCCGACCAGGTCGGCCCTGCCGGCCTCGACGAGGTGGCCCCGCCGAAGCAGACCGAGCTCCAGGAAGATCTCTCCGACCAGCCGCGCCACGGTGGTCTTGCCGGTCCCCGGGTTCCCCGTGAACACCATGTGCCGGGCCACGGGCTCCGAGCCCTCGGGCGGCTGCCAGCGCAGGTTCTCCAGGTGGCGGCGGACGGGTTCGAGTCCCTGGAGGTCTCGGAGCCGGTCCCACACGTCGCGCTGGGAGTACATGGAGCCGTCGATCCAGTTCTGCTCCCGGAGGGTGGCCGCCTCGAAGGGCTGCCGCCGGTCGCACAGGCCGCGCAGCCTTCCCTCCCACTCCCTGAGCGTCCGCCCCGCCGCCGCCATCTGCCTCACGAGCGAGGACAGCGTGGCCCAGTCCGCGACGGCGAGCCCACGGCTCACGTGCATCCGGTGCACCAGCCTGGTCAGCTCGGCCTCCTGCGGCGGCTCGACCCTCCCCGGGGTGCCGCGGCGCCGGCGCTCCGCGCGGACGGCCGCCCGCAGCCCCGGCAGATTCCGGCTGCTCTGGGCGTATCGCTCGATCTGGGAGAGCTCTTCGTTGTCGAAGAGCAGCAGGCAGAGGTTGCCGGCGCCCATGCGCCCGTCCAGCCAGCTGTCGAGGGCGGTGGCCAGGTCGCGGTGGCCGTCCAGCCAGGCGTCGATCACTTCGATCCGTTCCAGGATCATCGCGGTACGGGCGTCGCCCTTGCTCATCAACGACCGCATGAGCCGGATGGCGGAGACGTCTGTCATGACGCTGCGGACCTCCGCCCGCTCGGGCCGCGGCGGCTCCCGCAGGAGCACGGTGCCGAGGGGCCCTCCGACGGGGTGCCGGCGCGGGCGGACGGCGGGCGCCTCCTCCGCTGGTCCCAGCCGGGACGACGCATCGCGGACGGTCAGCATGTTCTCGATCGAGAAGAACACGATGCGTTCGAAACCGGCCGCGTGCAGCGTGTCGTGCAACGCCTGGCTCAGATCGACCCGGTGGTAGTCCTCGGTCACGAAGGCGTCTCGGGCGCCCTCGCCGTACAGGAGCAGCATCGGGGCACCTTCTCCGGCGGCCTCGTACAGGGGCCGCAACCGCTCCGGGACGGACAGACTTCGCTCCTTCACCTCAGTGTGCCCCCCGGCGCCGCGCCCGGATCCGCTCGAAGTCGCGCTCCTCGGGAGCCGGCTCGACCCCCGCGTCGGTGGCGTCGCCCACCGGGACGCCGTTCTGCCGCAGCACCTGCGACAGGTCCTGCGCGCGCTGGGAGCGGCGGTTCTGGGAACGCTCGTCGTCGTACGACAGGACCCGGATGCTCATCCCCGTGTCCCCGTGGGGCGCCACCTCCACCACGACCTCGCTGCTGTCGTGATGCCGCAGCTTGCTGTAGTGCGCCGCCCGGAAGTCCCCTTCCTCATAGGTCTCCTCCACGAAGGCGAACCCCTGATCCGTCAGCGCGTCGATCACCTGTTCCGCGGTGTTGGCCCGGAACTGCGCGGCGATGACTCGGCGGCCAGCCCGTTCGGCCAGGGAGTCCAGCCGCGTCTCGTAGCCGGGCGCGACCTGAACGATGATCGCCCGGAGCTCCTCCACGGTCAGCGGGCTCTGCTCGCCCGTCGCGATACGCGTCCGCTCCTGGATCTCGGCCAGCAGCGCGCTCAGGCCTCCATCGGTCCAGTGGTCCACGTCCACGGTGGCGCCGGGCAGGTCGGGCACCGGCACCTCGGCGTTGAGCCGTCCCGTCTCGGCCACCCGGTGCAGCGCGGCCAGCGCCTCGGCCTGCGTCCGCAACCATTCGGTCTCGAGCAACTGGACGTCGGCGCGCAGCTCGCTGAGATCGTGGTAGAGCTGCTGGACGGTGGCGAGGGAGTACGCGGGTTCCTGCTCCTGGAGCATCCGCCCGGCGTCGGCGAGCCGCTGATGGAGCCGGTCGAGCCGTCCGGGGGCGAACCGCTCGTGCGGCAGTCCCTCGACGACGTCGTGCATGACCCGGGCGTCCTGGTAAAGGGCGCGCGCCACCTCGGACGCCCGCTCGCGGCCGGCCTTCAGGTCGTCCACGCGCTCGGACAGCTTCTCGATCTGCGCCTGCCGCTCGGAACGTTCCCGCCTGATGTCCCTGCGCAGCTGCTCGGCCATCTTCCTCGTTTCCTTGCGCACGTCCGTGAGGGCGTCGGCCTGCTTGCGCAGTTCCACGCCGACCCAGGCCTCCAGCTGCCGGGTGTTCGCGCTCAGCGCGGACAGGTCCTTTTCCACCTGGTCCTGCCGACGGGAGAGCGTCGTCTGGACCCGGTTGAGATCGGCCATGTTCTGCCGCCGGATGTTCTCCAGCATCCCGGGCAGCTCGCGCTGGACCTGAGCCAGTTTCCCGGCCGCCCGCTGGGCCGAGTTCCAGGCTGTCTCGTCGACCATGATGCGCTTGGTGCCGCTCACGTCCCATCCCTTCCGATCGTGTTCCAGGCAGCGGTGAGGCCGCTGGGCGGGACTCCCACCAGCAGGACGTCCCGGTCGTTGACATGAAGCTCGGCGCGGCGCGGCGTGCCGGTGAAGTCGAGGCCGCGCAGCCGATCCGTCAGGTGATGCACCCGCTGGTTGGCGCTGCCGCGCAGACCGCGGTCGTCGTTGCGGGATGCGACGTACCGCCCGTCGATGAGAACGTCGACCTCGGCGAGCAGTTCTCCGGCGGCCGGTCGCCCGGCCAGTTCCTCCAGGCGGAAACCGGTGAAGCAGATGAGCGAGACCTCCTTGACCGCGCGCACGGCCCGGGCGGTCTCCGCCAACCCGGCGGCCTGCGCCATCGGTTCCCCGCCCGAGAACGTCAGCCCGGTCACGCGGGGATCGCTGAGGAGGGCGGCGGCCAGCTCGTCCGGGGTCATCTCCCGGGCCGGGCGGTCGGGGATCCAGTCCGGCGCCAGGCATCCCCGGCAGTGGAAGGGGCAGCCCTGCACCCACACCACGGCGCGGACGCCCGGGCCGAGCGCTCTAGTCGCCGTGCAGATCTCGGCCACGTTCAGCACAGGGTCACCTGCCCCTGCGGAACAGAGCGGTCAGCGTTCCCCAGTGAGCGATCCTGCGGCGGCCGTTGCCCGGCTCGCCGGCCGCGGCCAGCACCGGGTTCGCCGGCGGCTGGACGCCCGTCGGCGCCGCTTCTTGGATCGGCAGCGGCAGCGTCCCGCCCACGTCGACGTACCTGTCGAGATCGTGCGGCAGGAGCCGGAGCTCGCGATCGCGCCACAGGTCGAGTGATCGCTGCGCCACCGCCAGCTCGGCCTCGGCCGTCTGCTGCGCCATGGCCTCCAGAACTTTGGCACGTTCCCGTGCCACGTAGTCGGCATAGAGGATCTCGTCGTTGTTGGCGAGGAATCCGGCCTGGCGTTCCTTGCGAGCGTTCTGCTTGCCGAGTTCGAGCCGCTCCCTCTCGTACGTCTCGAGCAGTTCGTCATATCTGGTCGGCCGGCCCAGCAGGAACAGGATCTTCACGAAGATGGGCAGGCACTCCAGCGTGGTGATCAGCAGGAACACCAGGGTGCGCCACAGTCCCAGCGTGAAGTCGTCGCCCGCGGCCCGGTCCAGCGCCTTCAGCCGGATCAGGAACCCCTTGTTGGCCGCGTTCTTCTCCTCGAAGGCGCTCTGCTGGTCGCTCTGCGCGCCTTGCAGCAGCTTCAGCCTCGCCTGGACGATGGGCAGTCGTGTCCGCGCCTCCTTCAGCGTGTCGCCGGCCGCCGTCTCGGCGCTTCGCCGGATGCTCTCGCTCCGCTCGGTGAGCTGTCGCCGGTAGATGGCGATCTGTCTCTCGGCGTCGGCCTGCTTGCGCTTGTACTCCCTCCAGTGCGGCCCGCGGCCGGCGTCGTGCCTGACGCGCCCCTTGCATTTCTCGCCCGTCTCCTCGCAGACCGCCGCGTCCGCGTTGGTGTCGCGTTTGTCCTCCAGCGTTCTGAGGAGCGCGTTGAGGCGGACGACCTCCGGGTCCCTTCCCGGGGCGACCGCCGCGCCACCGCCCGCGATCGTGGCCACGAGGGCCGACCGCGCGCTCTGGAGCTTCTTGATCTCCTCGACCAGGGGACCGCTGTTCAGCCTGCGCTGGTACGCCTCGGACTGCTCGATCCTGATATTGGTGATCTCGGCCTCGACCTCCGGGCCGAAGATCTGCAGGACCAGCGGCGTGGAGATGATCACGCCGAACAGCAGGGCCAGCACGGCACGCGGTATCGCGATCTTGAGAATGTCGCGTCTGCGGGCACTGCGCTGCAGCGAAGACACCAGCCAGCGGTCCAGGTTCAGAATGGCAAGGAACCACACCACGGAGACGAGCCCGGCGGCGGCGATCGAGGCGTTCAAGGCCATGCTCAGGGCGAAGAACATCGAAACACCGGCAAGTGTGGCCGTCGTGAGAACGGCACCGCCCATCCCCTGATATTTGGGACGATCGCTCGGCGTTTGATCAAGAATGTACGGGTCGGCGCCGGACAACCAGATCAGGAATGATCGGCGGCTACGCGGCCGTAAAGGCCGAGGAACGGCCGGCCGGGCCACGGGCGACTGGGTCATCTACCCTCACTTTTCCATGCATCTTGCCTGCCAGAGGGGCAACGAGCCGGGCCGTGAGGGGCGGGGCGTCCCGGCGGGAGCACTTGGAACGCGGGCGCCCGCGGAATCGAGACCCGCACCTGGATCGGCCGCCGTGGCCAGCGGCGCAGGAAGGACCGCCAGAGGCGGTCGGCTCGAACTTTCGTCGCCTGACGTCCGGCGAGTGCGTTGATCTCGCGGACTCGTAACTCCACCGAGGGGACGGCCAGTCGAAGTCGTCCGAAAACGACAACGGCGAAACCCTCCTCGCGCCCCCCATTCACCTACGTGCTCCCCGTAATGCCTAATAAGAAGCCGAATGTGTCCCCCGAGGCGTCAGCTTATATCAAAGACCACTTAGAGTGACACCTCTCAGCATGTGGTCATTTTTGCCACATTAACGGAGCTGCGATGAAAATGCGTCGCTCTGTTAAACCACCCTTCACGGGCAGCCGTCGGGGTGATTTATTTATATTTCGTGGAAGATATAATGATTTGCCTTTACATGGCCACTATGTGGCTAATGTCGTAATCATGATGGTTGCCGCATATTTAGCCGGGTAAGCCCCGTTATCACCGGAGCCTTGCGGCGCTCCCGAGCGTCTTGCCGGTTTCGGCGAGCCCCTCGTCGTCGCCGATGGGCGCTGCTGGAGGCTGCTTCTGACGGGAACCGAGAGCGGCGAGCCGTGGCCCGCCCGGCTTCCGGGGGTGGACGTCCCGGTCCAACAGCCAGGTGGAACCTGACCGACGATCCCGCGACGGTCGCGCCCGTGCTTACCGGATCGCTTCTCGCCGGCCGTCCTCCGGGCGGCGTGGCGACGTGAGGCGTGGATCGTGGCTACCATGGCGCTCGACCGTTCTATAGCTGGCTGAAGTTTCCCAGCGCATAAGATTAGAGCTCACTGTACTACAAGGGTTGTCGAAATATCCGATACTTCCTCGGCATGGATGTCTCGGACGTCGGTCATCAGCCGGCGTGCCGCCGGGCAGCGCCGGGTGAGCTCTTCCCACCGGCCGAGGAGGTCGGTGCGCAGCCGGGCGGGCAGGGCGACCTCGTCCCCGGCCAGCAGGCGCAGCGGCCCGGTCACGTACGTGGCGGCCAGCCGCGGCAGCGCCGCCAGTTCCGATGCCCCATGTTCTGCGGCCCGCCGCAGCGTGCGCCCCACCGGGCGGAGGCAGCCCGGGAATCCCGGGAGGCGGCCGATCCGCTCGGCGAGCCCGTCCCGCAGGCAGCCGGCGACCGTGCCCTCGCCGCGTTCCAGGCTCTCCAGCAGCGCGACCAGTTCGACCGCCATGGCGTAGGACTCGGCGGCCAGCAGTCCGGGCCCGAACTCGGCGGCGGAGGGGCCCGCCGGATCGCCGCATGAGGCGAGCGGCCGGGCATCGGGCGTCTCTCCCGCCATCGCAAGGTGGTCGAGGTGCGCTCCCTCGTGGATGCCCCGCCAGACGCGGCGCCACGGCTCGGGCGCGCGGCGGGGCACGTCGACCAGCACGGCCGGGTGGCCGGGCAGCCGCATCCACAGCCGCCGGGCGAGCCCCGTGTAGTCCCGTCCCGGCACCACCAGGTGTCCGCGCCGGGCGGAGGGCCGGTATTTCTCACCCCACCAGAGGTGGTCCGCGGCCCGGTCAGGCACGCGCACGTGCCCGCGGTGCGCGGGCAGCGCGTCGCAGAACTCGGCGAGCGCCGCGCACATGTGCCACGTGCTCCCTGCCACGGTAGGGACCGGGCCGGGCGGCTCGGCCGCCGGGTAATAGCGGGGCACCGGCCCGGCGAAGGCGCGCAGCGCGCGGAGTCGCGCTGCGGCGAGGCCACCGCGGCGCACGCCGCTCGCCGCGATCACCTGGTCCAGCCCGGCGAAGGCACTCGGCCGGGCGAGTACCGCGCACCCCAGCGCCACCTCGGCCCAGCCGTAGACCGTCCACGCGGCGGCCTCGGCTCCTTCCGCGGGGACGCAGGCCGCCGCGCTCGCTGCGGCGGCCGCCCACGCGCGCGCCCCGATCATGACGCCCACAACCGCACGCGCAGCAGCAGGCGGTGCGGATCCTGGAAGGACGTGCGGGCGTGCATGACTCTGTGGTTGTCGATGACGATCACGTCCCCGGGCCGGTGCTCCAATCGAACCGCTCCGGGCAGCACCCTCAGCAGCGAGCCGAACCAGAACGCCACCGTGCGCCGCTCCTGGGTCAGGCCCACCAGGTTGTCGCCGCGCCAGCGCACGGTTCCGTCGCCCGGCATGACCGCCGCTCGGGGCGAGACGTCCGCCGGCCCGCCGCTGAACGTCTCGGGCACCCTCCACCTCCATCTCGGCTCTGCCAGCGCCGCGAGGACGCGCTCGCCGAGATCGTGCCGCCGCAGTCCGGCGTCCACCGTGGCGGCATCGAGCAGCAGCGTCAGCCCGCCGTCCCGCGCGGGCCGCACGACGAACATGCAGACGAGGTCCTCGGGACGGGGGCGGTAGGCGGCGTCGGTGTGGAAGTCCACCGCACCCGCCCGTTCCGAGAAGGTGGCCGAGGCATCCGTTCTCGACGGCCGTACCGGCCAGATCTCCCGGCCCGCGTCCCTGCGTGACGGCGTTCCGAACCGTCGCGCCAGGGACAGTACCCTCGCGTGGTCCACCGCCTCGCCGTCGGCGAAGCACAGACTGGTGCGCAACACCGCCCATCCGTGATCGGCCAGATGGCGCCTGGCGGCGGTGAGGTTCATCTCGTTCATCGAATCGCCCCTCCCTGGAATCTGTGGGTGCGATATCCAGGCAACCAGCGCGGTCGTCCGCAACCCGGGCGCATCCTGGTCGTAAACCGGCCGATCCTTGTTCGGCCTGAAGCCATAGCCTGGTACGAACCTTGTGGCCATCAAAACAATAGCCAGATATAGTCAACTCATGATCCACTCTGCGACCTCCGACGAGGCTCAGGAACGCAGGCTCGCCGCGATCGGGGCCGCCTCGGCGACGGCGTTCCGGCACAACGCCTACCAGCAGGTACGAGCCGAGGACGTGGCCGAACTGGTGCGCCTGCCCAGGAAGGGCGAGAAGGGCAAGGCTCGCAGCGCGGTGTGGCTCTACAACGAGGTCCGCAGCCGCCGCGTGCTGGTGGCCCTGGCGCTCAAGCACGCGTTCGACGGGTTCGCCGCCGACGAGGACCAGGAGCCGGAGCCACCCGAAACCGTCGCCGACGCGCAGGCGTTGGTCGCCGCCGCTCTCGTCCGGATCGCCGCCTTCGGCAAGGCGGAGCGGTTCCTCGTCGCTCAGGTCAGGCTCGGCATCGGCGACATCTCCACCTCGGAGAAACGGCCGTCCTCCCCGCAGAGCAGCCCCGTGTGGCCGGACGGCCCCTTCGGGGACGTCGCCGCGTCCGGCTGGGAGGGGCGGGTGACCGCGTACGCGCAGTATCTCGCCCCGCGCATCGAGACGGCGGTGTCGGCGGTCGCCGTGCCCCCGGCGGGCTGGGCGCGCGAGAGCGCGGAGCGGCTGTCCGAGCTGGCCTTCCGCGCCCTGTGCGACGACGCCGAAGGGGCGAGCGAGCGGCAGGCCGACGCACTGGCCGCGTACTGGTTCGAGCGCGACGTCGTGCCGCTGGCCGGAGAGTGGGTGAACGCGTTGCGCACCGCCGAGCGCGCCGCCGCGCTCACCGCCCACGACGGAGCGGGGCCCAGGATCAGGACGGCCGCCCTGGAGGAAATCCTGCGGATCCTCATCGACGGCACGCCGCTCACCGCCCGGGCGGTCCGGGTGGCGGCGGACCTGGCCCAGCAGCTGGAGGCTCCGGCAGGTGCCGGTGGGTCGGTGGACGATCTGCGCCTGCTGTGCGACATCGAGAGCCGGCACGGGCTGCTCCTGCTGCGGCTCGGCGACCCGGCCGGAGCCGTCGCACGGCTGGAGCGATCGCGCGAGGTGGCCGCCCGACTGCCCGATGGGCAGGAGGTCGAGTCCTACCTGGCGCGGGCGGACCACAACATCGCCGACGCCCTGATCGCCATGGACCGCCCGGCGGAGGCCGCCGTCCTGCTGGGGAAGGTCGAGGCGACGCGGGCGAAGGGCGTATCCGGAGAGGGCGTGAGCCCGCGCTGGCGCAGGCTCACGCTCACCCGCCAGGCCGCGGTCAGGGCGGCGACCAGGTCGGGGCGGGTGATCCGCGGTGTGCTGCTGGCGGAGGAGGTGCTGCGCGACCGGGTCCAGCGGCTCGGCCCCGGCAACGTGAACGCTGCGTCGGCGCAGGTGACGCTCGCCGAGGCGCTGCTCGCGGCGGGTGACCCCATTCACGCGCGCCGGCACCTGCTCGAAGCCATGAGCTGCCAGGCGCAGCACTTCCCGGCCGACGGCTACTGGCGCCAGTACAACAACGTGCGGCTGGCCGAGATCGAGCTGACCGCCGGCTTCCCCGCCCTGGCCATCAGCACGCTCGTCGGCGCGGCGGTCAGCACGCCGTGGTTCGAGCGCCAGGTCTCCAAGCGGCTGTCCCAGGAGGCCGCGATCCTGCACGCCAAGGCGTTGACGGCCGACGGCGCTGCCGGGACGGCGCTCGATCTGCTCGACCGGTTCTCCCCCCGCGATCGAGCGGCCTCCCGGGCCAGGACCGAGGCTCTGCTGTCGCTCGGCCGCGCGGACGAGGCCGCCACCGTCCTGGAGTCCGTGGCCGAGATCGAGCGCGGCCTCGGTGACGACTCTCCCGGTCTGGCCCGTACGTTGCTGCTGGCGGCTCGCACAGCCGACGCCCGCGGCCGGGCCGAGGAGAGCGAGGCCTTCGCCGCCGCGCTGGAGGCGATGGCCGGCCCCGCACTCGACCCTCAGCATCCGACCGTGCTGGCCGGACGGCTGGCGACCGCGGCCCGGCGGGCCCGGGCCGGTCTGGCCGGCGAGGTCCCGGCGCTGCTCGCCCCGCTGCTCGCGCGCACGCCGCTCGAGCACGCGCGCCCCGCGCTGGCCGAGGGCCATCCGCTGCTGGCCGAGGCCAGGGCGCTCGCCGCCCGCCTCGGCGCCTCGGTCCCGGCGGGCGCCTCCGACCAGCTCTGGGGAGACATCTGAGAAGGCCCGCGCTGAGGGCGGGACAGGCGGTCGTACGTGGTGTCGCGCGCCTGGGCAGCCTCGTCGATCGGTGCGACGATGGTCGGATGGCAGCTGCAATCCGGCACGCGGATCTGGTCGCGGATCTGAGAACGGTACGCGAGCGAGGGTTGCTCAGGCTCCGCCGCACGCCGCTCCCCGCGTTGACAGCCGCGGCGCAGGCGCTCGGCCCTCCGATCGACGCCGAGTTGGTGCCGTCCTCGATCGCGTCCCTGCTCGACCAGGTGGTCAACGGCATGAAGGACGGCACACTGGCGACGGCGTGCGCGTACACGTTCGGGATCATCGCCGGCACCCGGGACTGGTCGGCGCAGAGCCGCAGGCGGCGGGCGTCGGAGGTGTACGCCGTGTCGCCGGAGCGCTTTCGCAAGCACCACGAGCGGGTGATCATCGAGTATGTCGCCGAGGAGATCCTGCGCCTGCGCGGCGGGCGCAGTCAGCTGGCTCCGGACGAGGAGCTGCCCTTGGGGGCCCGCCGCCGGCTGGTCCTGGGCCGGACCGGACACGAGCGGTACGTGACCGTCTGCCGCATGCCGGTGCAGACGCTGCGCGACATGGACATCCTGGTCTCCTCCGAGAACGTGTACCTGGAGATGTCCAAGATCTTCAAGTCGTCCCTGTCGGCCAGCCTGCGCGCCGCGGCGGCGCGCAGGAACGACGCCGGCGAGCTGATCGACGACGTCCTGCAGCGGGAGTTACGCCTCTGGTCACTCGAGCACGGCCGGGAAGGCCTGGCCGTCGCGCCGGGCACCGTGGTCCCCACCTCGCCGGGGGAGCTGGCGCGCAGTGGGGTCAGGCGCATCTACCACGCGGCGACGGCGATCCCGCGCACGCACACGAACGACTACGACGTCGAGCCCACGGGCGTGGTGCGAGCGGTCAGCAACGCGTTCCAGCTGGCCGGGCAGGAACGCGACAGATACGCACCGTCCCTGCGATCGATCTGCTTCCCGCTGTTCGGCGCCGGTCGCGGCGGCCTGGCCCCCGGGACGAGCTTCGCCTACCTGTGGGCCGGACTCGAGCCTCAGTTGTCGGACGCCTGGGAGGTGTACTTGCTGACGCGCAGCACAGAGGGCTGCGCGGCGGTGCTGCGTTCGTTGTCGGACCTCGGCGCGCGTCCCGCGTGACCCCGCACGGCGCGAGCCTGCGCCTGCCGGTTATCACATCCGCCCAGGTCATGACCATGAGGGCTTCGCGTGGCGGCGCGAGCTCCAAGCATCAAGGCGACGGAACCAAGTGCGGCAGGATGATCGACCGTGCTCCTTCGCCTGGCCTACCTCGCCGTCACGAACGCTTTTGCCGCGCTGCCGTTGCTCCCCGTGAGCGATCGGGATAAGGACGTGGAGATTCTTGCTCTGCGTCACCAGATCGCCGTCCTTGAACGCCAGCTCGGCGCTGACACCAGAGTGAGATTCGCGCCTGAGGACCGGGCCTTTCTCGCCGCTCTCCTGACCTCGATGCCGCGCGAGGTCCTGCGCCGGCTGCGGCTCCTCGTCCGGCCGGATACGGTGTCCCGCTCGGAAATACGGTTTCACACTGTGAGCTGGGTTTTTGCTGCGCGATCAAGATGGCGGCTGCGACTATGGCGAGGTGTTGTTGTCGGTTGTCTACCGGTTGGTGAGGGGCTTGTTCGGCCTGCTGGTAGTCCTGATCCGTGCCGATCTGTCCAAGGACGTTGAGCTGCTGGTGCTCCGTCACGAGAACCAGGTGTTACGCCGTCAACTCGGTGGCCGGCTGCGGTGGGATCACGCCGACCGACTCTGGCTGGCAGCGTTGTCTCGGCTGATCCCCCGCCGCCGGTGGACGGAGCTGTTCCCGGGCACCCCGGCAACGATCCTGCGTTGGCATCGTCACCTCGTGGCGCGTAAGTGGACCTTCACCGATAGGCGGCGCCCGGGGCGGCCCGGAACCCGCTGGCCGGTAAAGGCACTGATTGTGCGGATGGCGCGGGAGAACCCGACCTGGGGACACCGGAGAATTCAAGGTGAGTTGGCGCGCCTTGGCTACTCGATAGCAGCCTCCACGGTGTGGGAGATTCTCCACGCGGCTGGTATCGATCCGGCGCCTCGCCGGGCCGGGCCGACCTGGCGGCAGTTCCTGGCCGCTCACGCCCACGCGATCACCGCGTGTGACTTCCTGGTGGTCGAGACGGTGCTGCTCAAACGGCTGTATGTACTGATCTTCATCGAGCACGGCACCCGACAACTGCACCTGGCCGGAGTAACCGCCCACCCGACCGGAGCATGGACCGTGCAGCAGGCCCGCAACCTGGCAATGAACGTGAGTGACCGCATCGCCGGGCTGCGATTCCTGATCCACGACCAGGATCCGCTCTTCACCTCCACCTTCAGGCAGGTCTTCGAAGCCGAAGGGCTGCAGGTCATCACCACGCTGCCACGGACGCCGAGGATGAACGCCATCTGCGAGCGCGTCATCGGCACGCTGCGCCGTGAACTCCTGGACCGGATCCTGATCCTCAACGAACGCCACCTGGCCCTCGTGCTCCAGGAGTACCTGATCCACTACAACGGGCACCGGCCGCACCAATCCCGGCACCAACGACCCCGGACCTCACAACGCCGCCCACCCACGACGTGACCGACCTCAACGACTTGCGATCCATCCGCCGAAAACCCGTCGTCACCGACGTGATCAACGAATACCATCACGCCGCATAACCGCAGCTCAAGCCACGTAACTCAATATTCGAGCGGCACAGGATACGCCGTTGCTGCGAAACTCCCAAGAATCGAAATCGAGTGGAAGTCGCCAAAGGTGGGCGACACTCTCAAGGAGTCAAACGTTAATACACTTTGGCTTCTTTTGTATGATGAACATCAGCAGACCAAGGTAGAGACGGCGTCTGAAAATTATGCTGGCTACCAAGGATCTGGCTTCACTTGGCGGAGCTCAGGACATGGATGGACGCCCCCAACACCATTCGGCCTGTGGACAATTATAAGCGAGGAACGCAGTGCTAACAGAGCGCTTTTCTGGGCGGGAATACTTCTTGGCGGTGCAGTGTCACTGCTGATTTGGGCCGGGGATTTGGCGATCAATAGATATAGAGATAAATCAAAGTCGGCGCACGCGGACACATAGTAAAGTCAGAGAACTTCCCTCCTTGGCTAGTGATGAAGGCGGCTGGTCAATCCTCGTTACCGTCTGGTGGCATGGGTGGATGTGCGGTGATGGGGTAGGTTGCGGACCCCAAATAGCCGTACTTGGCGTACCACGCAGCTCGACGCGACTCTTCCTCTTGACGGTCCAGGTCGCGAAGCCGGCTTCGCGCTAGGCCCGATGCGTAGGCTAGCTCGCTGGCGACTGCCTTTGCGAGCCATTCTCGCGCCTCGACTCTCCGCCCGTGCTCCGCCTCCAGGCTGCCAAAGTCGACCATCGCCACGGGCGCGATTTCCTGGTGACCGAGTCCTGGTGGCCAGACTCCACCGCCCGCACAAACCACTCGCGGGCCTCCTCCACCCGCCCGCGCTTCACCTCCAGGACGCCAAGGTCGACCATCGCCTTTGGCGCGGAGTCTTGGTGACCGGACTCCACCGCTCACGCCCACCAATGGCGGGCCTCCTCCAGCCGCCCCTGCTCCACCTCCAGGCTGCCAAGGTTGACCATCGCCCTCGGCGAGTCAGGATGACTAGATTCCACAGCTCGCACCAGCCATTGACCGCAACGGCCGAAGTCATGGATGGCGTAGAACTGATCAGCAATGGTCATCAGTACGGGCAGGGTGATGTCAGCGGTGGGAAAGTGCTCCAGGAGTTGGGCAGCGGCCTCGAAGTCGCCGTTGTCGAGCGCTGTGTAGCCGACTTTAAGTAGATCTTTGCCGTCGAGATACCGGCGGGCGTAATTCCACAGAGCCGGGGCGATGGGCCAACCGATCGGTTCCACTTCTGCGGCGAGTACGGCCAGCAACTGATGTGGCCGATAGGGGGCAGTGAACCTTTTTCATCCCCAGGCGGCAGGGGTGCTGGTCACAGCATGATCGCGAGCTTGGTGTTCGCCTGACGACGTAAGAAACCCCTGGTAGACGGGTTGATCACCACAACCAGATCCGTCACAACCAGGGGCT
>NZ_JBEZFW010000015.1:0-308382 GCF_040649695.1 Nonomuraea sp. NPDC048901
TGTACCGGTTAATGATCGAGCAGAACGTTAACCGGTACACGATTTGGTTGTCAATCGCGCCGCGACATCACCGGAGGCCTCGACGTGCCCGAGTTTGTCGTCGCTCATGGCCGACCATGGCGAAGCCAACCGTGACCTCAACCCAAGAGCCGGGCATTACCACAGGTCAGAGGCCTCCGTTGGACATTTCCGCATTGCTACCGGAACCACCTATAGCGTGGGGCCCGGGATGATGACGCGGAAGATGTTCGGGGTGCTGGGGCCGGTGGCGGCCTGGGACGAGGCCGGGGGCGCGGTCGCTTTGAAGGGGCCGCGGCACCGCGCCGTGCTGGCCCGGCTGATCGTCGCCCGCCGCCGTGTCGTCCCGGTCTCCCGGCTGGTCGAGGACCTGTGGATCGATCCCCCTCCAGACGCAGTGGGCGCCGTACGCACCTTCGTGGCCGCCCTGCGCCGCGCGCTGGAGCCCGAGCGCCCGCCCCGCGCCGCGGCCCGGCTGCTGGTCACCGAGGGGCCGGGGTACGCGCTGCGCGCGGAGCCCGACGCGGTGGACGCCTGGCGTTTCGAGCAGGCGGTGGGCGCGACGCTGCCGCCCGAGGGCGTACTCAAGCTGCTGGAGGAGGCGCTGGGTTGGTGGCGCGGGCCCGCCTACGCCGAGTTCGCGGAGGAGGACTGGGCCCTTGCGGAGCGCTCCCGCCTGGCGGAGCTGCGGCTGCGGGCGGTGGAACGCCAGGCCGAGGCGCGCCTTTCCCTGGGTTTCGCGGCCGAGGCGGTGCCGGATCTGGACGCGCACGTGGCCGAACATCCCTGGCGCGAGGACGCGTGGCGGCTGCTGGCCCTGGCGCTGTATCGCACCGGCCGCCAGGGCGACGCGCTCGCGGTGCTGCGCCGGGCGCGTACGCTCCTGGTCGAGCAGCTGGGAGTGGATCCTGGCCCCGGACTGCGCCGCCTGGAGACGGACATCCTCCACCAAGCCGGCCACCTCGACACGACCGAGACCACAGGCCGGGCGGGCGCGGAAACGACCCAGGCCACAGACCGGGAGCGGGCAGAGACGACCGAGATCACAGGCCGGGAGCGGGCAGAGACTACCGAGGCCACGGGTCGGGTGTGGGCGGCGACGGCCGCCGCCTATGACCGTACTGTGGCCTCCGGCTCGCGAGCGCGGCTGGAGTCGACGGTGGGTCTGCTGCGCAACCTCGCGGTGACCGGGGGCGGCGGCCTGGAGGAGGCCCGCCGCTACCGTGGGGCGGCCGTCGCGGCGGCGGAGGAGCTGGGCGACGCGGAGCTGACCGCACGCGTGATCGGCGCGTACGACGTACCGGCGATTTGGACCCGCTCGGACGACCCGGCACAGGCGGCGCAGATCGTGGCGGCAGCCGAACGCACCCTGACCGCTCTCCCACCCGGCACACACCAGGCGGCGCGGGCGCGGCTCCTGGCCACGATCGCCCTGGAGTCGCGCGGCACCCGCGCGGCGCGCGGACCCCAGGCCGCCCGGCAAGCGGAGGAGATCGCCCGCCAATTGGACGATCCCGGGCTGCTGGCGTTCGCCCTCAATGGGGTGTTCATGCAGACCTTCCACCGGGCGGGGCTCGCGCCGCGACGCGACGAGATCGGCGCCGAGCTGGTCGCCCTGTCCGCCCGGCATGGGCTGGTCACCTTCGAGGTGCTCGGACACCTCATCCGCCTCCAGGCCCGCAGCGCGCTCGCGGACTTCCCCGGCGCCGACGGGCACGCGACCGCCGCCGAACTGCTGGCCCGGCGGCATGAATTGCCGCTGGTGGGGGTGTTTGTCCAGTGGTACCGGGCGCTGCGGCTCGCCGGGAGCGGGCAGCCATTCGCCGCAGCTGGACCAGCATCGGTGCCGGAGGCGACCTCCGGACAAGGATCCTGGGCGGCCTCTGTGCAAGCGTCCTTGGTGGAGGCGGCTTATCGGGACGCCGCCGCGCGGCTGGACGGCGCGGGCATGCCCGGACTGCGGTCCGGCATACTGCCGCTCGCGCTGCTGTGTCTGCGCCTCCAGTACGCACGGCCCGGCGAGCATCGGCCGCCGGACCTGGTCGACGAGCACGCCGACTGGGGGCCCTACGAGCCATGGGCGCGCCCCTGGGTGTCGCTGGCCCAGGATCGCCGCCAAGCGGCCGCGGCTGCGCTGCGTCTGATCCCGGCCCCGCCCCGCGATCTGCTGTACGAGGCCCTGTGGTGCCTGACCGCGCGGGCGGCCATCGCCGTAGGTGACCGGGAGACGATGGAACGCGCCCACACCGAGCTCACTCCGGCGGCGGCGGAACTGGCCGGGGCGGGCAGCGGGCTGCTCACCCTGGGCCCGGTCGCCACACACCTCGACGACCTCGCCACCGCCCTGCGACGTCGTCCCTGACCTCGCTCCGCGCCTGATAGACGTACTCGCCGCCAACGCACCGCGCGCGATAAACGGCCTCGCCGCTATCGCGCCACACGATCGACGTCCTCACCGACCTCGCATCGGAAGGTAGACGCGCAAGCAGCCGACCACCGCCGTCGAGGTCGCGAGGCGAGTCACAGCTCGGCGAGACGGCGGCCGAGGAAGCGACGCTCGGCCTCGGTGGTGGCGAGGTCGAGTGCTCTGAGGTACGCCGCCCGCGCCGCCACGGTGTCTCCAAGACGCCGCAGGAGTTCGGCCCGGGTGGAGTGGAAGTAGCGGTAGTCGTCAAGGTGGAGCGCGTCGACGATCGCCAGCGCCGCCCGCGGCCCCTCGACCTCGGCGATCGCCACGGCCCGGTTGAGCTCGACGACCGCCGAGCCCGTCAGTTGCCGCAGGCGGTCATAGAGCGCGGCGACGGCCGGCCAGTCGATGCGTTCCTCGGTCTGCAGCTCGGCGATGGCGGCCTGCACCGTATAGGCGCCGGAAGCACCCGACTTGACGGCGCGGTCGAGCAGCGCCCGCCCTTCCTCGAGCTGGGCGGTGTTCCACAGGGTGCGATCCTGGTCGTGGAGCAGGATCATCTCGCCGTCGCGAACACGGGCCGCGCGACGCGAGTCGTGCAGCAGCATCAGGGCCAGCAGCGCCGCCGCCTCGGGCTCGTCGGGCATGAGGTCGAGGAGTGTCCGGCCCAGCCGGATCGCCTCCGCCGCGAGGTCGGCCCGGCCGTCGCCGTACCCCTGGTTGAAGACCAGGTAGAGCACCGCGAGGACCGCGCTCAGGCGGGAGGGCAGCAGGCGTTCGTGCGGAACCGCGAAGGGGATCGCGGCCGCCCGGATCTTGTTGCGCGCCCGGGAGAGCCGGCGCTTCATCGTCTCGTCGTTCACCAGGAACGCACGGGCGATCTCCGGCGTCGACAGGCCGCCGAGCGCGCGCAGTGTGAGCGCGACCTGGGCCTCGGTCGCCAGGGCGGGGTGACAGCACATGAAGAAGAGTTCGAGGCGTTCGTCGAGGATCGTCGTCTCGTCCATCGTGACCTCCTCCGGCATGGGGTGGTCCAGCAGCCGGGTCTTCTCCGCCCGGGTACGGTCGCGGCGAAGGCGGTCGATCGCCCGGTTGCGGCCGGTCACCACGAGCCAGGCCCCCGGATTGTCCGGGAGCCCGTCGCGGGCCCAGCGCTCAGCGGCGATGACGAACGCCTCCTGTGCGGCCTCCTCGGCGAGGTCGACGTCGCCGAGGAAGCTCACCAAGGCCGCGAAGACGCGTGCCCACTGGTCGCGGAAGACCTCCTCGAGCACGGCCTACCGCTCCGCCAGCGGCCGTACTTCGACCGAGCCGCCGAAGCGGGCGGCCGGGATCCGGGCGGCGAGCTCCAGCGCGGAGTCGAGATCGTCGGCCTCGACGATGTAGAAGCCGCCGAAGATCTCCTTGGTGTCGGCGAACGGCCCGTCGGTCAGCAGCGGCTCGCCGTTCTGGACGCGGACGGTGGTCGCGGTGTCGGCCGGCTGCAGCCGCTCGCCCCCGAGCATGCGCTCGTCCTTCATGAGCGTGATGTACTCGGCGCTGATGGCGGCGCGCTGGCCCTCGCTCAGGCCGTCGTACGCCCCGGGGCGTTCGTTGATCAGCAGGGCGTATCTCACCGGTGATCCCCATTCGCGGAAGTACGGTCGTAGACGAGACGGACGGCTTGGCCGACCTTTTCGGCGGACGCGAGGTCCAGACCGAGAGGCTGGTCGAACAGGCGCCGGCCCGCGCCGAGCACTATCGGGAAGACCAGCAGCCGGTATTGATCGATCAGGTCGTGGGTCCGCAGCGCATCGACGATGCTAGCGCTGCCGGCGACCACGACATCCTGGCTCTGCCGGCGCTTGGCCACCTCGTCGGCCAGGTCCCCCCGCAGCAGGGTGGAGTTGCGCCATCCCTCGACGTGGTCCAGCGAGCGTGAGGCGACGAGTTTGGGGATGGCGTTCATCTTCTGGGAGAACTCGTCCTCCCTGGGCGCCCAGATGCCCGAGAACAGCTGCCAGGTGACCCGGCCCAGCAGCATGACTCCGGTGTCCAGCACCTCCCCCAGCTCGAACTTGTCGCCGGCCACGCTTTCGGGCCCGTAGCGGAACGCCCACCCTCCCCGCGCCGAGCCGGCCGACCCGTCCGGGTCCTCCATGACTCCGTCGAGGGAGACGAACTGGATGACGATCACCTTGTTCATGGCCTTGAACCTCCTCGTAAGCGGTTTGTCGGGCATAGGACGAACAGGCGCCGCTTCAGGGGACAGGTGAAAATGTGATGCCGGTCACAGTCAAATACGCGTGGCCGGGCGGCGTCAGGTCCCTGCCGGTCCGGTGGCTCGGGGTCGGGCGGGGCCGGCGCCGAAGGCGTCCGCGCACAATTGGGCGAACCACCCCACCCCCGGCAACAGGAGCACCCAGCCGAGCAGCGCCCACCCCAGGTGGAGGTGCTGGGCCGCGTGGGCGAAGGCCGCCACTCCCTGGGCACGCAGCCCGTCTGCACGTTCGTAGGTCATCCGCCGCAAACCCCCCGGATGCCTCTCCGCAGGCAGGATCCGCAGCGAGACGGGCCGCCGCCGGACGAACCACCGGCCGACCGCGTCACACCGCTCGCAGGTCGCCGCCACGTGGAGGTCGGCGGGCGGCAGACCGGGGTAGGGGCGGGCGCGGGGCAGCCAGGCGCGTACCTGGTCTCGGTAGTCCGTCCACTCCTGGCCGTACCGCGACACGAGCTGGGTCCCCTCGTGCCAGGCGGCCAGCCCCGCGCCGTAGGCGACGCAGCTCACCGCGGCGGCGGCGAAGCGCAGGTCGAGCACCGCGAGCAGCAGGTAGGCGCCCGCCATGGAGGACTGCATGGGATTGCGCAGATAGGCGTACGGACCGCTCGTGACGAGGCGTTTGGGCGGATCGTACGGCACCGGCGTCCCTCCCCCGGCGACGGCGAACTCGCGGACGGCGGCCAGCCCGAACAGCAGCGGCACGGCCACGACCTGCGCCAGCAGCCCGATCACCCACTCGGGCTGCCGCCATACGCCGGTCAGCGCGACGGGCACGCCGAGCATGAGCCCGCCCACGAGACCCACCTGGAACGACACGCGCCAGGTGAGCCGCCGGTCCGCGGCGGTCCAGCGGGCCAGCAGCAGGCCGGGCAGCAGGCAGAACGCGATCGCGGCGGCCTCCCCGTACAGCCACCCTTTACCCAGCGCCACGACCGGCTCGGCCAGCGGCATCACCCCCAGATCCAGCCAGGCGAACCCCGCCAGAACCAGCGGCAGCGGGTATGCCCGCCCCACGCACGCGGGCAACGCGCCCCACAGCAACGCCCAGCCCAGCAGAAGGTCGACGGGGACGCCCGCCACCACGGCGCCCTCGGCGGCGAAGCGCCACCAGCCCGCGTACGCGGCGACGGTGTTCACGACCGCGAGGGTTACCAGGTTCCAGGCCGTGGCCAGGATGATCGCGGCGAGGTCCCGCTCCCCCGGCCGCCGTACGGCCGCCGCGATCCAGACGGCGGCCATCGGGACGAAGAGCGCGACGCCCCGGATGAACGTGGGATCACTCATCCGGCGAACGTCTTGACCAGGTAGCCGGCCGCCTCGGACAGCGCGTAGCTCTGCAGCGGGCCGAAGTACCAGCCCGGATCGAAGGTACGGCGGTAGGCCAAGGTCACCGTCAGACGGCCGCTTCGCCAGTCGAACGTTGCCCGGCGCAGGTCCAGCCAGCGGGCGAGCGTGGTGTCCGCCACCACGGCGAACACCACCCGCCCCGGCAGGCGCTCGCTCACCCGCAGGGTCATGGACCGGGGCTCCAAGGGCGCGCCGATGCCCAGCGAACGGCGCGGCGTGAAGATGATCTTGCGGGTGTCGCCGACGGCCAGGCCGGTGCCTTCGGCCCGTAACGGCCGGGGGAAGCCGAGCGACAGGAACCGCGACTCCACGGGCCCGAACCGGGGTTCGGCGGCCAGCGCCCGCTCGACATTCGCCGCCGCCGCCCCGGCGGTGACGCTCACCTCGTCCCGGGGCAGCGAGACCGCCGTGCCCTCCAGCGTGGCGGCGACGAGAAGCGGCGCGAGCAGGAGGTTCATCGGGCCCTTGCCCCGGTGGCGCCGGACTTCGTCGACGAGCAATGCGACGAGCAGGCCGACCAGGTAGAACAGCGGCGCGGCCATGAGCAGGCAGACGATCCCCTCCCCGAGCAGCGGACCGGCCAGCGCCAGGGCCACGGTGATGGACGCCATGACCATGCCGATGGTGCTGCGCGGCCGGGCGGTGAGGGCGACGGTGACGGCGATCACCGCCGGGATGCCGACGTAGAACAGCGCCGTCTGCTCCAGATGCCCCTCGTGTAGTCGACGCTGCGGCCGAGACGATCCGGAGCCAGGGATACGCCGGCACCAGCGCGCGAGCCATCGCCAAGGCGGCGGAGGTCAACTCGGCGCTGGTCTTCTACCACTTCGGCGGCGTCGACGCGCTGCTGCTCGCCGCGCTGGACCGCTCGTCAGAACAACGCATGGCCACCTACCGGCAGGCCGTGGAGCAGGCCAAGAACCTCGAGGAACTCGTCGAGACCGCGAGCGCCATCTACCGGGCCGACCTCGAAGGCGGCCACATCACGCTGTTCTCCGAGATGGTCGGCGCGAGCATCGCCCGGCCCGAACTCCGCGCGGAGATCACCGCGCGCTCCGAGCCCTGGATCGACTTCATCGAGCAGGCCCTCGAGCGGGTCATCGGCGGATCGCCCCTGGCCAGGCTGCTGCCACCGCGTGACCTGGCGTACGCGGCGATCACGTTCTACCTGGGCGTCAACCTCTTCACCCACCTCGACGCCGACCGCACCCGCACCGAGGCCATGTTCAACCTCGCCGAACGGGTCGCACCCCGCGCTCGGCTGCTCACCATGCGCCTGCCCGGCCGTCGTGGCAGTGACAAGCCCAAAAAATAGCTCACGTCGAGATGGGCAAGGTGAGGGTCATGGTGAGCCCTCCCCCGGGGGTCTCCTCGGGTACGAGGGTGCCGCCCATGGCCTCGGTCAACCCTCGGGAGAGCGCGAGGCCGAGGCCGACACCGGAGTGATTGTCGCGGTCGCCGAGCCGCTGGAACGGCAGGAACACCCGCTCGTGCGCCTCCGCCGGGAGGCCGGGGCCGCGGTCGACGACGCGGATCTCCACGTGCTCGCCGTACGAGCTCGCGGTGATCACCACCTGCTGATCCAATGGGCTGTGGCGGACGGCGTTGGACATGAGGTTGACCAGCACGCGTTCCAGCAGTACCGGATCGGCGACCACCTCGGGCAGGTCGATCGAGATGTCGCCGTCGACGCGGTCGTGCAGCGGCCCGAGATCGTCGACCGCGCGCGGCACGACCTCTTCGAGCGCCACCGGTTGCAGGGTGAGGCCGAGCACGCCGGCCTGCAGGCGGCTCATGTCCAGCAGGTTCACCACCAGGGCGTCGAGCTTGGCCAGCGACTCGTCGGCGGTGGCGAGCAGTTCGGCGCGGTCGGCTTCAGACCAGGCGATCTCGGTGTTGCGCAGGCTCTCGACGGCCGCCTTGGCCGAGGCGAGCGGGGTGCGCAGGTCGTGGCTGACGGCGGCGAGCAGGGCGGTACGCATCTTGTCGGCCTCGGCCAGCGGCCTGGCCCGCGCCGCCGCCTCCTCCAGCCGCTGCTGCCGCAGCGCGACGGCCGTCTCGGCGGCGAACGCCTCGACCACGCCCCGGTCGGCGGCATCGAGCAGCCGGCCGCGCATGGTCAGGACCAGGGCCTCGTCGATGACCACATCGGTGTCGGCGTCGGACGGGCTGGCGCACGGCGTTCCACCGGAGGTGGCGACGATGCGCCAGGCCGCCGGCCGGAATCGGTCGTCGGGCCCCGGCTCACGCAGCGTGTCGTCCAGACCCGGCTCACGTAGCGTGTCATCCGAACCCGGCTCGCCGACGTGCTCCAGCAGCGTGACCGACGTCAACCCGAACGTCTCACGTAGCCTGGCCAGCAGCGACGGCACGGCGGCCTCTCCCCGCAGGACGTGCCCGGCCAGCGTGGCGAGCACCTCGGCGTCCGCCCGGGCGCGGGCCGCCTCTCTGGTACGGCGGGCCGCGAGGTCCACGATCGTGCTGACCGCGACCGCCACCAGCACGAAGACGACCAGCGCGAAGAAGTTCTCCGGGTCGGCGATCGTGAACGCGCCGAGCGGCGGCGTGAAGAACCAGTTCAGCAGCAGCGATCCGCCGACGGCCGCCGTGACGGCCGGCCACATGCCGCCGACCAGCGCGACACCGACGGTCATGACCAGGAAGAACAGGATCTCGCTCGGCAGGCTCAGATCCTCACGGAACACGCTCAGGATCGCCGACAACACCGGCATCCCGGCCACCGCCATGGCCCACCCGCTCAGCCGCCGCTCGCGGGTGAGCGCGGCCCGCGAGCGGGCCGGGCGGCGGCCCTTCCTGGCCTCCTCGTGGGTGATCATGTGGACGTCGATCGAGCCGGACCGTGCCGTCGTCTCCACCCCCACGCCCCGCGACAGGATCTGCGCGAACCGGCCCCGCCGCGACGCGCCGAGCACGAGCTGGGTGGCGTTGACCCCCCGGGCGAACTCCAGCAGCGCGCCAGGGATGTCGTCGCCGACGACCTGGTGGTAGCTGCCGCCCATGCTCTCCACCAGCGACCTCTGACGGGCCAGGTGGGCCGGGTCGCCGCCGGCCAGGCCGTCGGAGCTCGTCACGTGGACGGCCAGCAGGTCGGCTCCCGTGGTGCGGGCGGCGATGCGGGCCGCCCGCCGTACCAGCGCGTCGCCTTCGGGGCCGCCCGTCAGCGCGACCACCACGCGTTCGCGCGCCTCCCAGGTGGTGGCGATGCCGTGGTCGGCGCGGTAGCGGTCGAGCTGGTCGTCCACCCTGCCCGCCACCCAGAGCAGGGCCAGCTCGCGCAGCGCGGTCAGGTTGCCCACTCTGAAGTAGTTGGACATGGCGGCGTTGACCTTCTCCGGGCCGTAGACGTTGCCGTGGGCCATGCGCCGGCGCAGCGCCTCGGGCGACATGTCGACCAGCTCGACCTGGTCGGCCCGCCGTACCACCTCGTCCGGCACGGTCTCGCGCTGCGGGACGCCGGTGATCTGCTGGACGACGTCGTTGAGCGACTCCAGGTGCTGGATGTTGACCGTGGAGATGACGTCGATGCCCGCGTCCAGGATGTCGTCGATGTCCTGCCAGCGCTTGGCGTTGCGCGAGCCGGGCACGTTGGTGTGGGCCAGCTCGTCGATCAGCGCCACCTTCGGCGCGCGGTCGATGACCGCCGCCACGTCCAGCTCGGTGAAGGTGGCGCCCCGGTAGACGAGCGTCCTGCGCGGGACCATCTCCAGGCCGTCGAGCAGGGCGGCGGTACGGGGGCGGTCGTGGGTTTCGACGAGGCCCACGACCACGTCCCTGCCGCGTTCCAGCGCCCGGCGGCCCTCGCACAGCATCGCGTACGTCTTGCCGACCCCGGGGGCCGCCCCGAGATAGACCCGCAGGTGTCCCCGGCTCATGGCCCGTCGAGCGCCAGATTGAGCTCCAGGACGTTCACCGCGGGCTCGCCTATGAAGCCGAGCGCCCGGCCGGTGGTGTGCTCCTCGATGAGCCGCTCGACCTCGGCCTGGGCCATCCCGCGCGCCCTGGCCACGCGCGGCGCCTGGAGCTGGGCGTAGGCGGGCGAGATGTGCGGATCGAGCCCGGAGCCGCTGGCCGTCACCGCGTCCGCGGGCACCCGCACCGCGCCCGCGCCACCGCGGATCGGTACGGTCCGGCCCGCCGCGTAGTCCGCACCCGGTGTCGCGCACTCCACCTTGACCCCCTGGTAAGAGGCCACGAAGGGGACAGCCGGGCAGACCTGGTTGACGCTGACGGCCCGGCCGGGGAAGACCTTCAGCACCGCGCCCACCCCGTCCGGCGTGCAGTACGGCCGGGCCCCGCTGACGCCCTCCAGCTCCCCGATCGCCTTGGAGCGGGCGCAGACCTGGGTGAGCAGCGACTGCCTGCCCTTCTCCGAGCCGCTGGGCGGGACGTCCACGACGTCCTCAGGACCCAGGTTGCTCGCGCTCGTCGAGGTCGGGTCGTAGCCGTCGCCGGCCGCCGACGGGCGGGACTGGAAGTACTTCCCGACCGGCTTGCCGTCCGGGCCGGTGAAGCTCTGGCCGATGAGCGCGCTGCCGACGATCCGGCCGTCCCGCTCGATCATCGAGCCGTTGGCCTTGCCGTTGAACAGCGTCTGGGCCACTCCGGCGGCCACCAGCGGATAGAGGACGCCGGTCACCAGGGTCAGCACGAGCAGCGCGCGCAGCGCCGCCACATGCCGTCGGATCCAGCTGGGCAGTCGTTCCATTTACGCCATCCCCGGGAGGAACTGGATGAACAGGTCGATGATCTTGATGCCGACGAACGGCGCGACGATGCCGCCCAGGCCGTACCGGTAGAGGTTGCGGGACAGCAGCTTGGCCGCGCTGGACGGCTTGTACCGCACGCCGCGCAGCGACAGCGGGATCAGCGCGATGATCACCAGGGCGTTGAAGACGACCGCCGACAGGATGGCCGACTGCGGGCTGGCCAGGCGCATGATGTTCAGCGCGTCCAGTCCCGGGTAGACCGCCGCGAACATCGCGGGGATGATCGCGAAATACTTGGCGACGTCGTTGGCGATCGAGAACGTCGTCAGCGCGCCCCGCGTGATGAGCAGCTGCTTGCCGATCTCCACGATCTCGATGAGTTTGGTGGGGTTGGAGTCGAGATCGACCATGTTGCCGGCCTCCTTGGCGGCGGACGTGCCGGTGTTCATGGCCACGCCGACGTCGGCCTGGGCGAGCGCGGGGGCGTCGTTGGTGCCGTCCCCGGTCATCGCGACCAGGCGGCCGCCCTCCTGCTCCTTCCTGATCAGCGCCAGCTTGTCCTCGGGGGTGGCCTCGGCCAGGAAGTCGTCCACCCCGGCCTCGTCGGCGATGGCCTTGGCGGTCAGCGGGTTGTCACCGGTGATCATCACGGTCCGGATGCCCATCAGCCGCATCTCGTCGAAGCGCTCCCGCATGCCCTGCTTGACCACGTCCTTGAGCCGGATCACCCCGAGCACCCGGCCCTTCTCGGCGACGACCAGCGGGGTGCCGCCGGAGCCGGAGATGCCGTCCACGATGTGGCCGATCCCCTCGGTGGGGTGGCCGCCGTGGTCGCGTACCCACTTCATCACCGCGGTCGCGGCGCCCTTGCGGACCTCGCGCCCGCCCAGGTTCACCCCGGACATGCGGGTCTGGGCGGTGAAATGCACCCATTCGGCGCCGTGGATCTCCCGCTCGCGCAGGCCGTACCGCTGCTTGGCGAACACCACGATCGAGCGGCCCTCGGGCGTCTCGTCGGCCAGGCTGGACAGCTGCGCCGCCTCGGCGAGCTCCTGTTCGGTGACGCCCGCGACCGGGACGAACTCCGACGCCTGCCGGTTGCCCAGCGTGATCGTGCCCGTCTTGTCCAGCAGCAGCGTGGAGACGTCGCCGGCGGCCTCGACCGCGCGCCCGCTCATGGCCAGGACGTTGCGCTGGACGAGGCGGTCCATCCCGGCGATGCCGATCGCCGACAGCAGCGCGCCGATCGTGGTGGGGATGAGGCAGACGATCAGCGAGACCAGCACGATCCCCGACACGCCGTCCTTGGTGAGCGCGATCGAGTCGGGCACCCCCGGGTTGATCGACATGGAGTAGATCGCCAGCGGCTGCATGGTGGCGGTGGCGACCAGGAAGATGATCGTCAGGGCGGCCAGCAGGATGTTGAGCGCGATCTCGTTCGGCGTCTTCTGCCGGTTCGCGCCCTCGACCAGGGCGATCATGCGGTCGATGAAGCTCTCGCCGGGCTTCTGGGTGATCTGGACGATGATCCGGTCCGACAGCACCCTGGTGCCGCCTGTGACCGCCGACCGGTCGCCGCCCGACTCGCGGATGACCGGCGCGGACTCGCCGGTGATGGCCGACTCGTCCACCGAGGCGATGCCCTCGACCACGTCGCCGTCGCCTGGGATGATCTCCCCGGCCTCGACGACCACGAAGTCGCCCTGCCTCAGCTCGGGCGCGCCGACCGGCTCCCATTCGGCCGACGTACGGCTCTTCAGCCGTCTGGCCCGGGTGTCGGTCTTGGCCTTGCGCAGCGTGGCGGCCTGCGCCTTGCCCCGGCCCTCGGCGACCGCCTCGGCGAGGTTCGCGAAGAGCACCGTCAGCCAGAGCCACACCACGATGGCCCAGGCGAACAGCGACGGCCGCAGGACCGCGAGAACCGTGGTGAAGGCCGCGCCGACCTCCACGATGAACATCACCGGGTTGCGCCACAGGGTGGCCGGGTTCAGCTTCTTCAGCGCGTCGGGCAGCGACCGGACCATCTGTCGCGGATCGAGCAGGCCGCCGCCGACCCGGCCGTTCTTGTGCGCCTCGGGGGTACGGCCCGGCGCGTCCAGCACTGGGGCAGGCATCTACGAGAGTCCTTCCGCGAGCGGCCCGAGCGCGAGCGCCGGGAGGAAAGTCAGGGCCACCAGGATGATCGTCACGCCGACGACCATGCCGACGAACTGCGGCCGGTCGGTGGGCAGCGTCCCCGCCGAGGCCGGCACCGGCGCCTGCCCGGCCAGCGATCCGGCCAGCGCCAGGACCAGCACGATGGGCAGGAAGCGGCCGAAGGCCATGCACAGGCCGAGCGTGGTGTTGAAGAACGGCGTGTTCACGCTGACCCCCGCGAACGCCGAGCCGTTGTTGTTCGACGCGCTGGTGTAGGCGTAGAGGATCTCCGACAGCCCGTGCGGCCCGCCGTTCAGCATCGCCGCGCGGCCGTCCTCCGTGGCCATCGCCACGGCCGTGCCCGCGAGCACCAGCACCGGGGTGACCAGGAAGTACATCGAGGCCAGCTTGATCTCCCTGGCGCCGATCTTCCTGCCCAGGTATTCGGGCGTGCGGCCGACCATCAGCCCGGCCACGAACACGGTGAGCACGGCCAGGATGAGGATTCCGTACAGGCCCGCGCCCACGCCGCCCGGCGCCACCTCGCCGAGCAGCATGTTGAAGATCAGCATGCCGCCGCCGATGGCCGTGTAGGAGTCGTGGAAGGAGTCGATCGAGCCCGTCGAGGTCAGCGTCGTGGCCGTGGCGAACACGCCGGAGTTCGACACGCCGAACCTGGCCTCCCTGCCCTCCATGGCCTGACCGATCGCCTGCGGCACCGTGCCGCTCGCCGACAGCTCGGCCACGTTGGTCACGACGAGGCTGACGATCGCGATGATCGCCATGACCGAGACGATCGTGTACCCCTGCCGGTTATTGCCGACCATGCGGCCGAAGGTGCGCGGCAGGCTGAACGCGATCACCAGGAGCAGGAAGATGGTCAGCCAGTTGGTCCAGCTCGTCGGGTTCTCGAACGGGTGGGCCGAGTTGACGTTGAAGATGCCGCCGCCGTTGGTGCCCAGGTTCTTGATGGCCTCCTGGGTGGCCGCGGCCGCCGGGGTGAACGTCTGCTCGCCGCCGGTCAGCGTGGTCCAGGTGAAGTGGCCGCCGAACGTCTGGATGGCGCCTCCGGCGACCAGCACCAGCGCCGCGGCGAACGCGATGGGCAGCAGGATGCGTACCGTGCCGCGTACCAGGTCGACCCAGAAGCTGCCCAGCGTTTCACTCTTCGCGCGGGCGAACCCGCGCACCAGCGCGACGGCCACCGCCATGCCGACCGCGGCGGACACGAAGTTCTGTACGGCCAGTCCGGCGGTCTGCACCAGGTGGCCCATGGTGGCCTCACCCGAGTACGCCTGCCAGTTGGTGTTGGTGGCGAAGCTGACGGCGGTGTTCCAGGCGAGGGCCGGTTCGACCGGCTTCATGCCCAGGCTCAGGAACAGGTGGTCCTGCAGGCGCTGCAGGCCGTACAGGAACAGGATCGAGACCACCGAGAAGGCCAGCACGGCGCGCGCGTAGATCCCCCAGCGCTGCTCGGCATCGGACTGGACACCGAGCAGCCGGTAGATCACTCGCTCGACCGCGCTGTGCCGGGTCCCGGTGTAGACCCGATACATGTAGTCGCCCAGCGGCCGGTAACAGACGGCCAGGGCGAGCACGAGGGAGGCGATGAACAGCGGAGCGGCCATCAGAATCGCTCCGGGAACAGCAGGGCCGCGACCATGAAGACCACCAGGCCGGCGACCACGACGAGACCGGCGGCGTTGACCGCGTTCACAGGCGCTCCACCGCCTTGACGACGAACCCGATGATCACGAAGACCGCGATCGACAGGGCGACGAAGATGACGTCGGCCATCCCACTCCTCAAATCCGGAACTGCTCTCGACCATCAGGACAGATGGTCACCAGGCCAGCGAATCCCGAGATTCGGGCGATTCTTCGTTTCTTGACGCCTTCCATACGCGCCGGAGCCCGGCGTTGACGAGATTCCTACGCCTGCGCCCAGTCAGGGTTGACGAGATTCCTACGCCTGCGCCCAGTCGGGTCAGTCCGGCAGTCTCATCTCCAGTCCGTAGCGCAGCCCGACCTGCGTCACGGCCTTGAGGCTCGGCAGCGGATGGTCCGCCGGTGGGGCCTGCCGGGTCGGCGCCAACTCCCCGATCTCGGTGAAGAACCCTTCGATGCCGCCGGGTGCGTAGGCCACGAGAATGCGCGCGTCCGTAAGGGGTTCGAAGCGCTCCCACGTCCTGTCGGGGATGTAGAAGAACGAACCCGGGCCGCCCTCCACCACCTCGTCGTCGATGTAGAGGCGGACCGTCCCCTCCAGGATGTAGAGCATCTCCGTTCCCGGATGCGTGTGCGGCGGGGGGCCCATTCCGGCCGGGACGGTCATCTCTATGACCGTCACGCCGCCACCCGTCTCGTCGCTCGCGGCCTTGACCTCGTAGAGACCGCCGAGCACCCAGAACGCGTCGCCTTCCCCAGGCTTGCGCGCGATCACATTGTCCGCCATGTCGTCCCCCTCCGCTCCGTAATCACCACCTGACCAGGAGTGATCCGGACAGGTCAATCGAACCCCGGACAAGAGTCTCCAGAAGCAGGTAAACAAGACCGCCAGCCCACGTCTCCTGGGGCCGTGGGGGGGGGACGGATCAGCGGGTCTCCTGTGGCCCTGGGGGGACGAATCTCTTCAGCGCCTCCTTGCCGACCCGCACCGCCGCGTTCCCGCGTTCGAGCAGGTCGTCCTGGTACTCCCCCAGCGCCGAGATCAGGTCCCGCTCGCCTCGGTGGACCTCGGCCAGCCGGGCGCTCAGCCGTACGGCGTCCTGCATGGCGGTGTTCGCGCCGTTCCCGCCGCTGGCCAGTGTCAGGTGCGCGGAGTCACCGAGCAGCGTGACCCGGCCCACCGGCCAGGGCGGCATCGGGCGGTCATAGATCTTGGACCGGCCGACGGCGCTCATGTCGGCGGAGCGCACCAGATCCCGCAGGTCGGGATGCCAGCCCTCGAGGAGCTCCAGCACCAGCTCGCGCGCGTCCTCCCCGGCGGACCCCGGATCGGTGGCCGCCGGGTGCTCCGGCGGCACCAGCAGCACCCACCGTACGTAGCTGTCCCGGTGCGGCATCTCCAGCCCGGGGACGAGCTCGGCGGCGGCCGCGGACGGCTCCCTGTCGAACTGCATCCGGCCCAGCATCAGCGTGATTCCGGGACCCTTCACCATGGTGCCGCGCCCCGGCACCAGCCGCAGGAAGCGGTCGGTGATCGTGGTGCGTCCCATCGCGCCGCACAGGTCCGCGTCGACCAGGCCGACCTCGGGCACCAGGTGGCGCCGCACCACGGAGTTGCCGCCGTCGGCGCCGACCAGCACCGCGCCCGTGGCCTCCGTACCGTCGGCGAAGCGCGCGGTCACAGTCCCGCCCGCCCTCTCCGCGACACCCGTCAGCCGCTTGCCGTGCGTGACCCGGTCGCCCAGGTCGCCGAGCAGGATCCGCCGCAATACCTGCCGGTCCACCGCCCTGCTCCCCTCCACCGGCCCCTCCAGGTCGCGGCTGAGGACCGTTAACTGCTCGTCGAACAGCAGCCCCGGCCCGGTCAGGCCCCCGCTGGTGGCCTCGACCAGCTCGTACAGCCGCTGCGGCAGGCTTGCCCGCAGCGCGGTCAGCCCCGGCTCCGCCAGCCCGATCCGGTACCCCTGGAACCGCTCGCCGCTGCCGTCATCCGCCTCGTACACGCGCACGTCGAGGCCCGCTCGGACGAGCGCGTGGGCGAGCGTCAGCCCGCCGAGCCCCGCCCCGATCACCAGCACGCGTCCCACGCCTTGCTCGGTCATGACACCCTCCGCCTCCGACGCCGTTCCGACGTGAACGACGTTCACGTGTACATTGTTCACGTACGGAGAGCCGCATTGTCAACCACGTCTTGGAGGATTCGATGAGTGAGCGACGCGCCCAGGTGCTTCAGGCGGCGATCGAGCTGCTCGACGAGGTCGGCCTGGACGGTCTCACCATGCGGCTCCTGGCGAGCCGGCTCGGCGTGCGGGCAGGCGCGCTGTACCGGCATTACCCGAGTAAGCAGGCCCTGCTGGACGCCATGGTCGCGCACCTGGTCGTCCCGCCGGGCGAGGCCGTGCCGCCGCTCGACGGCCCCTGGGACGAGCGGCTGCGCCTCCTCGCGAACGGTACGCGGGAGCTCATGCTGGCCCACCGCGACGGGGCGCGCCTCATGTCCACCTTCCAGAACCCGGGCAGCGAGGCCGTCGCCTTCTACCACGACCTCATCGCCACCCTGACCGCCGCGGGCGTCCCCGCCGACACGGCCGCCGCGGCCGTGGACACCGTCATGGCCTACGTCAACGGCTACACGACCGAGGAACAGGCCCGCTCGATCGCCACCCAGCCCAGAGACTTCCGCGACCGCACCTTCCGCGCCGGCCTCGAACTGATCATCGCCGGAACCAAGGCATCCCTGCCCTGAGCTGCCCCTGGAGCCGCCTGGAGCCGTCCTGGAGCTGCGACGACACGATCGCTCGACACCGGGGAAAAAATCTCGCTCCGCCGTGTCGAATCGCCGTCGACGTGTTCGACGCGTTAGTGACAGGACAGCCCGGGACTCACCGTTCCGGACTCCCGTACTCGGAGGAGCGCATCATGCAGAAGATCACCACGTTCCTGTGGTTCGACAACCAGGCCGAAGAGGCGGCGGCTTTCTACACCTCGCTGTTCGAGGACTCGCGGATCCTGGAGGTCCAGCGCTACGGCGACGCCGGCCCGGGTCCGGCGGGGACGGCCATGACGGTGTCGTTCGAGCTGGCGGGCCAGCGGTTCGTCGCGCTGAACGGCGGCCCGGAGTTCACCTTCACCGAGGCGATCTCGCTGTACGTCGACTGCGCCTCGCAGGAGGAGGTCGACGAGCTGTGGGCCAAGCTCACCGAGGGTGGCGAGGAATCGCAGTGCGGCTGGCTGAAGGACCGGTGGGGCCTGTCCTGGCAGATCGTCCCCAAGGTACTGCCCGAGCTGCTGAGCAACCCCGACCCGGCCAAGGCGCAGCGGGTCATGAAGGCGATGCTGGGCATGCGGAAGATCGACATCAACGCTCTGGAAGAGGCCGCCCGCCTCTGAGCGGCTGTCCGATGACGGCGCCGCGGTCCTGAACGATCAACCTGCTGGGAGTGGCCAGTCGATCAGGGCGTGCAGGGCCGCGGGAGCGCCGGTGCACAGTGCCCAATAGCGGTCGCCGTACGACCAGTGCCACCACTCCGTCGGGTAGTTCACGAAGCCGGCTTCGCTCAGGACGCCACCGAGGATGCCACGGTTCGAGCGAGCCCGAGCGGAAATGTTGTGCGCTGCCGTGTAGCAGCCGTCATTGCTCTCCTCGGGGCTCGCGTTCACCTCTGTCCCCATGTCCAGCTCCTTGCCGGATTCGGTGCACAGGGTGAGGTCGACGGCCGCGCCGCAGACATGCGGGCCGATGTGGGGCGGGGCCAGGGAACGGCTGGCCTGCACGTAGATGTGTTCCTCAGGCCAGTCCGGGTTGGCCTCGGCGAGCTTGGCCGCGTACGACGAGAAATACCGCTCCTGCAGCGCGGGCGGCCGGTACGCCTCCACGATGAGCAGCCGCAGACCGTCGGGAAGGCCCGCCTGAGCACGCAGGAGGCGTTCGACATGCCCCCGGCGGACGTGGGCGTACGCGCCGTCGGGGTCGGCCTGCCGCTCGTCCACCAGCAGGCCGGGTACGGTTCGCAGGTCCACCAGCGGCTCGCCGCGATCCTCCACCCGGATCTCGGCGACCCGTGAATCCGACATGAGCACGATGTCCGGCACGACGTTCTCCTTAGGGAAGGGGGCAGGTCAAGGAGAATGTTCGGTGGCGGCGCTACAAATCCTCTCCAGGAACGCACTAAGGCGGTCACTCGCCCTGTTCGCGGGTGCCGAACTCGGCGAAGACGGCGACGGCCGCGGCCCGCATGGACGCCGCCGCCGGCCCGTCTCCGGTCGCCTCGCGTACGGCGGCCAGGTCCCTCAAGGTGCGCGCCCGGAACAACGGCAGGTCCAGCTGCTCCCACAGCGCGATGGACCGGCCGAGATGCTCCTCGGCCAGGTCGTACCGGCCACGGGCCAGGTGCAGTTCGCCGATGGTCCGCTCGACGAGCGCCGTGCCGAACCTGTCGCCGTGTCGCCCGCATATCCGCAGCGCGTCGAGGAGTTCGGGCAGGATCGCGGCGTCGTCGACACCGAGCCGGATCCGGGTCTTGGCCAGGGCCTGCACGGCGTACGCGGCCATGAGCGGGTCGCCGGCCTCGCGCAGCAGGACGACCGCCCGCGCGCACAATGCCTCCGCGCGGTCCAGCTCGCCGACGGCCCGATGCAGCAGCCCGATGGTCCGCAGCGTGATGCCCTCGCCACGCCTGCTGCCCAACCGGCGGAAGGCGGCCAGGGCGTCGTCGAGCATCACACGTGCCGCTTCGAACTCGCCCTGTTCGAGCAGCACCGACCCGGCCAGCCGGCTGACGTCGCCCACTCCGGCGTCATCGCCGAGCGAGCGGAATGCCTCACCCGCCTGCCGCAGGTGGACCAGCGCCTCGACCAGGTCGCCCTGCTCCCGGCAGGCGGTACCGATGCCGGCCACGGCCACCGCCTGCCCGCGCGTGTCACCGCCCGCGCGCAGCAGCGGAAGCGCCTGGTGGAAGAAGGCCCGCGCCTCGCGGTAGCGGTCCTGGCGGTAGCGGAGCTGGCCGAGTCCCACCAGCAGCGTGGCCTCCGCCAGCGGGTCACCGGCGCGCCGGGCCGCCGCCAGCGCCGACTCATGGGTACGCCGCCACTCCTCGAAGCGGGTGTCCAAGGAGAACGACGAGGAGCACAGGGCGGCGGCCACCTCGCAGGCCACCTCGTGCAGACCCATGGCGGCCGCCCGTTCGACGGCGACGACCAGGGCGGGACTCTCCGCGTTGAACCACGTCAGGAAGTCTCCGGCCGCCCCGTCGGTGACCTCCGGGCCGAGCGGCCTGGCCATGGCATAGTCGCGCCGCAGGGCCAGCGCGCCCGGCGGCCGCGCGGCGGCGGCGCTGGTGAGCAGCCACAGCCATCCGCCCAGGGCACGGGTCACCGCCGCCGCGCGCTCCTCGGGCGGCTCCTGCGCCTCGGCCCGCTCGGCCGCGTACACGCGCAGCAGGTCGTGCAGCCGGTAGCGGCTCTGTCCGGCCGCGTCCACGGCGATGTGGTCGAGGAGTTGCGCGTCCAGCAGGCGCTCGAGAACCTCCTCGCCCTCGGGATCCGGTACGTCCAGGAGCGCCCCCATCACCCAGGAGGCGAAATCGGGCACTCCCAGCAGCCCGAGCAGCCGGAACGCCCGCTTCGCCGCGTCGTCGAGCCCGCGGTAGCTCAGCCCGACGCTCGCCCGTACCTCCAGGTCGCCCGCGGTGAGCTCGTCCAGGCGGCGTCGCTCGTCGGCCAGGCGCGTGGCCAGAGTCGTGAGCGGCCAGTGCGGGCGGGCCGCCAGCCGCGCGCCCGCCGTGCGCAGCGCGAGCGGCAGGTGGCCGCAGAGCCGCACGATACGCTCACTCGCCTCGTTCTCCGCATGTACCCGCTCCGTACCGGCGATACGGGCGAGCAGGTCCACGCCCGCCTCGGTGTCGAAGACGTCGAGGTCGCTCACCTTCACCCCGTCCAGGCCCGCGAGCCTGCGCCGGGCGGTGATCAGTACGGCGCAGGTGGGGCTGCCCGGCAGCAGGGGGCGTACCTGCTGCTCGGTGCCCGCGTCGTCGAGCACCACGAGCAGCCGGCGGCCGGACAGGGCGCTGCGGTAGGCGTCTACGCACTCGGGCACGCTCGCCGGGACGGCCGTCGGCGGCACGCCGAGCGCCCGCAGGAAGCGCCCGAGCACCTCCAGCGCGGGTGCGGGCGAGCCGGTGACGCCGCGCAGGTCGGCGTAGAGCTGCCCGTCGGGGTAGGCCGAGGTCACCTGGTGGGCGACCTTCACCGCGAGCGCCGACTTGCCCACCCCGCCCTTGCCGGAGATGACGCACACCGTCAGCGTGTCGCTGGGGGTGGTGAGCAGCGCGGCCAATTCGCCGAGCTCCTTGTCCCGGCCGGTGAAGTCGGCGATGCCGCGAGGCAGATGCGCGGGGACCGCCTCGGGCTGCGGGGGCGGTGCCGAGGCCAAGGACGGATCCGCGCGTAGCACGGCCTCGTACAACTCCTGCAGCTCCGGTCCGGGATCGACGCCCAGTTCGTCGGCGAGCGCCTGCCGGGCCTCGTGATAGGCGGCCATCGCGTCGGTCTGGCGGCCCAGCCGGTAGAGGGCCTTCATGAGCTGGGCGCGCGGGCGTTCGCGGGCGGGGTGGGCCCGGACCAGTTCGGTCAGCTCGCCGGCCACCTCCGCGTGCCTGCCCAGCGTCAGCTCGACGTCGAGGCGCTCCTCCAGGACGAGCAGTCTGGTCTCCTCCAGCCGCGCCGCCTCGCCGCGCAGCGCGTGGCCGATCCCGCCGAGCGCCGTCCCCCGCCACAGCGCCAGCGCCGCGCGCAGGCACTCGGCCGCGCGCTCGTGACCGCCGTCCGCCGCGTACCGGCGGCCGTCGGCGACCAGCTGCTCGAACGCCTCCACGTCGAGCTGGCCGGGCCGGAGCAGCGCGGCGTAGCCGGGCGGCCGGGTCTCGATCACCGGCTCGCCGCCGCCCTCGGCCAGCGTGCGGCGCAGTCCGTAGACGTAGGTCTGGACGAGCGCGTGGGCGCTCCTCGGCGGCTCCTCGCCCCACAGCACGTCCACCAGCCGGTCGCTGGAGACCACCTTCCCGGCGGCCAGCAGCAGAACGGTCAGGAGCGCACGAGGTTTCGGGCCGCCCAGCGGCAGGCACCGCCCGCCGTCCCAGGCTTCGACGGGACCGAGCAGACGAAACTCCATCAATCCCCCTCGGGCCCCCGGGACTTGACCTTGTACCGCAGTGATAGCACCGCGCCCACTCCAACGGAACCCGCGCCGCTACAGAAGTCGCTGGAGCCCGTTTGCAGAGAACTTGGAGCCGCCCATTTCAGCCTTTGTCACGAAGGCGCACCACCACTGCTCCGAGAGGACCACCATGACCACCTCGACCCTTCTTCGCCGCCTCAGCGGCGCGGCCGTCGCCACCGCCCTCGCAGGCGCGGGATTGATCGCCCTGACCGCCGCGCCCGCGGCCGCCGTCTCCCGCGCCGGCATCGTCTCCGTCGCACAAAGCCAGCTCGGCAACGCCTCACGCAACCACGAGGACCCGGCGGGCAGCGGCTGCAACTACTACACCGGGTACTTCCGGCCATGGAAGCCCGCCTCCGGCTGCGCCAGCAGCGACGGAGTCCAGTGGCGCGACAGCGACTGGTGCGCGGACTTCTCCAAGTACGTATGGAAGAACGCGGGAGTGCCCCACGCCGAGGTGGACGAGACCAGCGGGGGCGTGCTCACCGGCTGGGCCAGCTCGTTCAAGGACTACGGCGTCAAGTACGGCACCTGGCACACGCGAGGCAGCGGATACACGCCCCAGCCCGGCGACTCGCTCGTCTTCGACTGGGACCAGAGCGGCGACATCGACCACGTCGGCATCGTGACATCGGCGAACGCGAGCACCGTCTACACGATCGAGGGCAACAGCGGTAACCGCATCAAGGCGAACAGCTACTCGCGCGGCGACATCGACATCGTCGGCTACTCGTCCCCGGTGGACGCGGACGGAGGGGGCGGCACGCCGGCACCGGACGACTCGTCAGTGGCGACCGGGGACTTCAACGGTGACGGGCGGGCGGATGGGGTGATGGTGTATCACTTCGCCGACAATTCCATCGGCCTCTACACCTCACTCGCCGACGCCAACGGCGGGCTCCAGGCCTTCTCCATCGGCTACTCGGTCCCGGCGGCGGCCGGGTGGGACTGGAACGCCTTCAGGCTGCTGACCGGTGACTTCAACGGCGACGGTCGCTCCGATCTGGCCATCATGTATCACCACACCGACGGCTCGATCAGCATGCACACCTCCCTCGCCGACACCAATGGCCACCTCGGCTCGTTCGCGGGCAGCTACTCCGTTCCCGCAGCGGCGGGCTGGGACTGGAACGCCATCCGACTGCTGTCCGGTGACACCAACGGTGATGGCCGGGCTGACGCAGTGATGGAGTACCACTTCGCGGACAATTCCATCGGCCTCTACACCTCGCTGGCCGACGCCAACGGCGGGCTCCAAGCCTTCTCCATCGGCTACTCCGTGCCGGCCGGAGCCGGATGGGACTGGAACGCCTTCAAAACCATCTCAGGCGACTTCAACGGCGACCACCGCTCCGACCTCGCCATCATGTACCGGCACACCGACGGCTCCATCAGCATGCACACCTCTCTCGCCGACACCGCCGGTCATCTGGGTTCGTTCACGGGCAGCTACACCGTCCCGGCCGCTGCGGGCTGGGACTGGAACGCCATCCGACTGCTGCCCGGCGACACCAACGGCGACGGCCGGACCGACGCAGTGATGGAATACCACTTCGCCGACAATTCCATCGGCCTCTACACCTCACTCGCTGATACCAGCGGTGGCCTTCAGGCCTTCTCCATCGGCTACTCCGTGCCGGCCGGAGCCGGATGGGACTGGAACGCCTTCAAAACCATCTCAGGCGACTTCAACGGCGACCACCGCTCCGACCTCGCCATCATGTACCGGCACACCGACGGCTCCATCAGCATGCACACCTCCCTCGCCGACCCCAACGGCCACCTCGGCTCCTTCACAGGCAGCTACACCGTTCCGGCCGCCGCGGGCTGGGACTGGAACGCCATCCGCTTCGTCTGACCCGCTCGCCATCCCAACACGCAAAGGAGCTCCGCCATGTCAGTACGGTTATGGCGAATCGCGGTCGCGGCCCTGGTCGCCGTGGGCCTCGCCGGAACGCTCGTCCAACCTGCGAGCGCGTCCTCCGCCAACCCGGACCTGAACAGGTTCCCCGTCAAGGGCGTAGACATCACGGAATATCAGCATCCGGGGGGCGCCTCGGTCAACTGGTCCCAGATCCGGGCTTCCGGGGTGACGTTCGCCACGCTGAAAGCGACCCGCGGCACAAACAAGACCAATGCCTACTTCAGCGGCGATCTCAGCCAGTCCCTGGCGCAGGGCATCGCGACCGCTCCCTACCACTTCCTGATCGGATACAGCGCGAACACCGCCGGCGCGCAGGCCGACTACTTCATCGCCGCGCTGCGCGCCGCCGGCTACACCGGGCACCGGGCGGGCGAACTGCCGCCGATCTTGGACATGGAGTGGACGGACGACGGCAACAGTTCCTGCCCGCCGTACACGACCGTCGCACAGGCGCAGATCTGGCTGGACAAGGTGCAGTCGGCGTTCGGCGTCAAGCCATGGATCTACACGGCACGCGGCTTCATGACGGGGTGCATGTCCAGCACCACGGCCTTCGCTTCCTACCCGCTGCAAGTGGCGGACTACACCAGCGGGCACACGACCCCGGCGGTACCGCCGGGGTGGAGTACCTGGCTGATGTGGCAGTACGCCGACGTCGGCAGCGTCCCCGGGGTTCCCACCACCAACGTGACGCTGAACGTCTTCAACGGCACTCAGGCGCAACTCGACGCCCTCTCCCGCCATCAAGGGGCATCGGACGACTCGTCGGTGGGGCAGGCGACCGGGGACTTCAATGGTGACGGGCGAGCGGATGGGGTGATGGTGTATCACTTCGCCGACAATTCCATCGGCCTCTACACCTCACTCGCCGACGCCAGCGGCGGACTCCAGGCCTTCTCCATCGGCTACTCGGTTCCGGCGGCGGCCGGGTGGGACTGGAACGCGTTCAGGCTGCTGACCGGTGACTTCAACGGCGACGGTCGCTCCGATCTGGCCATCATGTATCACCACACCGACGGCTCGATCAGCATGCACACCTCACTGGCCGACACCAATGGCCACCTCGGCTCGTTCGCGGGCAGCTACTCCGTCCCGGCAGCCGCGGGCTGGGACTGGAACGCCATCCGACTGCTGTCCGGCGACACCAACGGCGACGGCCGAGCCGACGCGGTAATGGAATACCACTTCGCCGACAATTCCATCGGCCTCTACACCTCCCTGGCCGACGCCAACGGCGGGCTCCAAGCCTTCTCCATCGGCTACTCCGTACCGAGCGGAGCCGGATGGGACTGGAACGCCTTCAAGACCATCTCGGGCGACTTCAACGGCGACCACCGCTCCGACCTGGCCATCATGTACCGCCACACCGACGGGTCGATCAGCATGCACACCTCGCTGGCCGACACCAGCGGCCACCTCGGCTCCTTTGTGGGTAGCTACTCCGTCCCGGCAGCCGCGGGCTGGGACTGGAACGCCATCCGACTGCTGCCCGGCGACACCAACGGCGACGGCCGAGCCGACGCGGTAATGGAATACCACTTCGCCGACAATTCGATCGGCCTGTACACCTCCCTGGCCGACGCCAACGGCGGGCTCCAGGCCTTCTCCATCGGCTACTCCGTACCGAGCGGAGCCGGATGGGACTGGAACGCCTTCAAGACCATCTCGGGCGACTTCAACGGCGACCACCGCTCCGACCTGGCCATCATGTACCGCCACACCGACGGCTCCATCAGCATGCACACCTCCCTCGCCGACACCAACGGCCACCTCGGCTCCTTCGCAGGCAGCTACACCGTTCCGGCAGCCGCGGGCTGGGACTGGAACGCCATCCGCTTCGTCTGAAACCCCTGGGGGCGTGGACCAGCTTGGTCCGCGCCCCTATTTTCTTGCCACCCGTTGGTGGCTGTCGATCCTCAGGTCGTCGGGCGGAGCACCTGGTCCAGGCCGAGTGGGGTGGCCGGTGGCAGGGGGTCGGCGCCTTCGGCGCGGAACGCCTGGAGCAGGAGGGCCACCAGCCGCCGGGACGCGGCCAGCGCCGCCTCGGGCGAGTCGGTCACGATGCCGCTGTTGGCCATGAGGAGGAGCGTGAGGTCGTCCTGGACGAAGTCGGCCCGCAGTCGCCCGGCTTCCTTGGCTCGCCGGGCCAGCTCGGCGAAACCCCGCTCGGCGCATTCGCGTTCGTGCTCGAAGGCGATCGCGTCCGGGAACTTCGACAGGAACGCCGCGGTGAATCCACGGTCGACGGCCTGCATGGCGCACACCTTCTCGATGACGGTGCGGAAGCCGCGCCACGGGTCGGGGTCGGCGAGTGCGTCGTCGACCACCTTCGCGCACGCGTGGAGATCGTCCGCGAACACCTCGACGACCAGCGACTCCTTCGTGGGAAAGCGGCGGTAGAGGGTCGCGATCCCGACGCCGGAGCGCCGGGCGATCTCGACCATCGGCACGTCCAGTCCGAGCGTGGCGAAGGTCTCGCGGGCGGCCTCGAGGATGCGGTTGCGGTTGTGCCGCGCGTCGGCGCGCAACCCAGGTGCGTCGGCCCGCGGCCCAGACGTTTCGGCGGGCTGCCCGGGTGCGTCGGCGGGCGCGTACGGCATCTGAGGCGGCTCGGTGGACATGCCTCTCACTTTAGCCCAACCGGAGGGCCCTTTCCGGTTACCGGAATACGGCGAGTCGGGCACCATGGTGCTGTGACCGAAAGTGTGGGAACCCGCGGCAGCGCGCTCGACTCCCTGATCGAGCTGGTGGCCAGGGGTGGCGTGGTGGTGCTCAGCGGGGCAGGGCTGTCGACCGAATCGGGAATCCCGGACTACCGGGGACCCACAGGTCGTGCCCGGAAGGCCGAGCCCATGACGTACCAGCGCTTCGTCGGCAGCGCCGAGGCGCGGCGGCGATACTGGGCGCGCAGCCACGCCGGCTGGCGGCAGATCGGCCTGGCCGCACCCAACGCCGGGCATCGCGCCGTGGCCGAGCTGGAACGGCGCGGGCTGATCGAGACCATCGTCACGCAGAACGTCGACGGCCTGCACCAGGCGGCCGGAGCACGGCGGGTGATCGAGCTGCACGGCGGGCTCGACCGGGTCGTGTGCCTGTCCTGCCGCGAACGAACCCGCCGCACCGAACTGGAGAGCCGCCTGCGATCGGCCAATCCGGGCTGGGCGGCCAGCGGGCAGATCAACCCCGACGGTGACACCGTGCTCACCGACGACCAGGTCGAAGGGTTCCAGGTGGTGGACTGCGCCGCCTGCGGCGGGCTGCTCAAGCCCGACGTGGTGTTCTTCGGCGAGAACGTACCCAGGACCCGGGTGGATGAGTGCTTCGCGCTCGTCGCGGCCGCGCGGGCGCTCCTGGTCCTCGGATCGTCGCTGACCGTACGGTCCGGCCTGCGATTCGTCAGTAAGGCAGCCGCGCTCGGCATCCCGATCGCCATCGTGAACCAGGGGCCGACCGGCGGCGACGCCCAGGCCGCACTCACCCTGGACGCACCCCTCGGCGCGACCCTGACCCACCTCACCACCCGACTGTCAACTTGACCCGGCTCTGAAGGGCCCGCTTCATCTGTCAAACGGATGCGCCGCCTCGGGACGGAAGGTGATCGGCTTCGCTACGCGATCAACACCATCGTCGGCGAGATCGGCCGCTGGCGCCGCGGGGGCGGCCTTGAGCTCGTGGAAGGTCTCAATCCGATCCACGACGTGCTTCACGGTACGTGCCGGCCTTCATGGGGTGAGGGTGTGCCTCTCTCAGCGTCGCGCCTCGTCGTTCCGGGTGCGGTAGGGGTGCCGTTGGCCGGGTCGGCGCGGGCTGCGTTCGGGGAGGGGCCGGCGGTGGCGGTCGGCGAGGTGCCGAACAGGATGCGCAGCGCGGTCTTCCTGCTACTGGTGACGTGCTCGACGGCGAAGGCGGCGGCTGCCGCCGAATCGCCGGACGCGATCGCCTCGTACAGCCGGGTGTGTTCGGTGCACAGCCGTTCGGGGTCGTCGACCTGACGGAACAGCCAGTCCAGCCGACCGTGCAGGGGCTCCAGGATGGTGCCGAGGAGGTGGTTGCCGGCGATGGCCGTGATCTCGTCATGGAAGGCCACGTTGGCGTCACCGAAGTCGTCGACGTTGCTCGCCGCCGCGGCCCGGCTTGCCTTGTCGAGATGCCGCTTGAGTCGCCGCATGTCGGCCTTGCTCGCTTGCTCAGCGGCGCGGCGGGCGGTGAACGCCTCAAGCGCTTCGCGTACGTCGAAGAGTTCTTGAACGTCGGTCTGCGACAAATGCTTGACGACGACTCCCCGTCGCGGCACGACGTGGACGAAGCCCTCGGACTCGAGCATGCGCAGGGCCTCGCGCACGGGAACTCGGGATACGCCCAGTTCATCTGCGAGCTCGCGTTCGACCATCTTGCTGCCAGGCGGAAGCTGCCCCTTCACGATGCGGTTCCGGATCTCCAGCCGGACCTGATCACGCAGCGACGTATGCGCGAGACCCAGCGGCGTCTTGGGCTGACGTGACATGTTCACCCCCTTCCCCCTGGTATGCCATATCCCAGACAAACATCAATCTACCTCGAACTTCAGGCGAATGCTTGACGTTTCGGAAGTTCGACCGATAGGCATACGGTATACCACCAGGAGGAGACGCTGCTGGTTCGCAACGCCCCCTGCCGGAAGTAGAGGCGTCATGAAACGGACTGGTGGTCGCCGTCGCCGCGCTCGTCACCTCGTACCTCATCCCGCGGCCCACCGCCGCCGAGATCCCCCGTCACCAATCCGCCGGCGACGGCCTGCACACCACCATCATGGAAGAGAAGGCGTACTCATGAGCCGGAAGATCATCCTCGACGTCGACACCGGGACCGACGACGCAGTAGCGATCATGTTCGCGGCGTTGCATCCGGAACTCGACCTGATCGGCGTCACCACCGTCAACGGCAACGTGCCGCTGGAGAACACCACGGACAACACGCTGCGCGTACTCGACTGGATCGGCAGGTCGCAGATCCCGGTCTTCGCCGGACTCAGCCGTCCCATCGCAAGGCTCGGCTTCCCCTCCACCAAGCACTTCGAGCGGGACTCCGACGACGACCCACACGGCAGCGCCCTGTCGATCCCGCCACCGCGCAGCACGCGCCAGGACACCGGGGCCGTCGAGTTCCTGGTCGAGACGCTTCGGGCGACAACCGAACAGATCACTCTGGTACCGGTCGGACCGCTGAGCAACATCGCCACCGTCCTCGCCATCGATCCATCCCTGACAGAAGCGGTCGACGAACTGGTGGTCATGGGTGGCGGCCATGCGGTGACCAACGTGACCGCATCGGCCGAGTTCAACATCTGGGCCGACCCCGAGGCCGCGAGCGTGGTCCTTTCCGCGGGATTCGCCCGCACCACCCTGGTGCCGCTCGACGCCACCCACCAGGCGCTGGTCACAAGAAGCACCTGCCTCAAGTTGGAGAAGTCGGGGACGCCCGCCGGAATCGCCGCCTCCCGGTTCATCTCGCGGCGGATCTCCGCTTACCACGGCGTCGTGTCCGCCGAGGACGCCGCACCGGTGCACGACGTGGTCTGCACCGCCTACCTCGTCCAGCCCCAGGTCATCACCACACGGAGCGTGCACGTCGCCGTCGAGACCACCGATTGCCTTACCGTCGGCCGGACCGTGATGGACACCCGGCTCGGCGCGGCCCAGAAGCCCAACGCCGACGTCGCCTTTGGAGCAGACGCCGAACTCCTGGCGGAGCTACTGCTCGAGGTCTTCACCCATCATGGCAGCGGCGCACCCGCCTGAGCGACTCTCGCTTCCCCCTCATCGCACCCGACCGGCAAGCCGGTCGTGTGCGAACATCGCCGGGTATCGGCTCGGCAACGTCCCCGCTTTCGCGCGTTGTCGCAACCGCGGCACCCGCGGGTGTGGTGGCCGGTCATCGGGGGGACGGACGATAGCGGAGTGAGGGTGGGGGTGAACGCCGCCGTGCCGAGCCACGCCGTTTCACCGGTCAGAACGGTGTGGCGCGGTCGGTAAGTGTTGCGGGTCCTGGGGTGACGTCTAACTCATCTTTTCCGGATCTTGCCCATCGCGGACAGTTGGGAGGACATTTCACTTTTTGGAGGCCTCTCAGTGACTACCTCTCCGCTACGAATCCCGGTTCCCGGTGAGCGGGCATCCAGCACGATTCACCGCTTTCGGGATGAGCACGGGCCAGTGGTCCCCATCGAGCTCCCGGGCAAGGTCAAAGCGTGGGCCGTGACCTCGTACGACATGGTGAACGAGGTCCTCGCCAACGACGACACGCTCTTCAGCAAGAACGCCCGGAACTGCCCCGCGCTGCACGACGGCACCATCCCTCCTGACTGGCCGCTGCGGCAGGTCATTGAGGGCGATCACCTGCTGACCCAGGACGGGGCGGACCACCGGCGGCTGCGGGGCCTCATCAACCGGGCCTTCACCCCGGCACGCGTGCAGGGTCTCGCCGCCCGCGTCCAGGAGATGACGGACGAACTCCTCGACCAGCTGCCCGACGATGGCGAGGTGGTGGATCTCGTCCGCTACTTCACCGAGCCGTTGCCGGTCAATGTGATCTGCGAGCTGTTCGGCGTGCCCGAGGAGGAGCGCTACCAGATCCGCGAGTGGACGAATGTGCTCCTGTCCCACACCGCCACCCCGGAGGAAGCCGGCACGGCCGGGGCCGGCCTGCTCGGTTACCTGGCCAGGTTCATCGACCGCAAGCGCGGCGACATGGGGGACGATCTCACCTCCGGGCTCATCCGGGCGCAGGAGGACGACGGGGACCGGCTGACCGACGACGAGATGGTGGGGATCCTGTGGCTGGTGCTGATCGCCGGCCACGAGACCACCGTGCACCTGCTCGCCAACACGGTCATCGCCTTGTGCGCGGACCGGGACCAGCTCGCCCTGGCGGGTACGCGGGACGCCTGGGCGCAGGTGGTCGAGGAGGGGTTACGCAGCCGGAACTCGGTGATCAACGTCATGTTCCGCTACCCGCTGAAGGACGTGCGCCTCGGCGAGGTGACGATCCCGGCCGGGGAGCCGATCATGGTCGGGATCGGCGGCACGGGGACGGATCCGGCCAGGTTCGGCGGGGACGCCGGGCGCTTCGACATCGCGCGCGGCCAGGAGACGCATCTGGCGTTCGGCCGCGGGCCGCACTTCTGCCTGGGCGCGCCGCTGGCCAGGCTTGAGGCCCGCATCGCGCTGTCCTCGCTGTTCGGCAGGTTCCCCGAGCTGCGTCTGGCGGTCGGGGAGGATCAGATCGTCTACAGCTCGTCGTTCATCACCGAAGGACCGACGGTGCTGCCGGTGGTGCTCGGGCCCGCCAAGGACGGAAGTCGCCGGTAGGACCTATTCGATGACGAGGGTCACCGGGATGTTGCCGCGGGTGGCGTTGGAGTACGGGCACACCTGATGCGTGGCCTCCACCAGGGCGCGGCCGGTCTCACCCTGCAGGTGGTCGGGGAGCTCGACGCGGAGCGCGACCTCCAGGGTGAAGCCGCCGTCGCCGTTGGGGGCCAGGCCCACTTCGGCGGTGACGGACGCCTGTTCGGCCTCCACCTTCATGCGCTTGGCCACCAGGGCGAGGGCGCTGGCGAAGCAGGCGGCGTAGCCCGCGGCGAAGAGCTGCTCGGGGTTGGTGCCGGCGCCGGCCCCGCCCAGCTCCTTCGGCGGGGAGAGCGTGACGTCCAGGCGCCCGTCGGAGGAGACGGCGCGGCCCTCGCGGCCCGTCGCGGTGGCAATGGCGGTGTAGAGGGTGCTCATGATCGCTCCTAATCGATTGCGTACAACTTGATTGTGCACAATTTAATTGCCTGCCGTCAACCCCGGGTATGCTGGGGTCATGAACGCGTTGCTGCTGGAGAACCAGGTGTGCTTCGCCGTGCACGCCGCGTCCCGCGCACTCGACGGCTTCTACCGGCGCGAGCTGGCGGAGCTGGGGCTGACCTACCCGCAATATCTGGTGATGCTGGTGCTGTGGGAGCGGGAGCCGGTGACGGTCAAGGAGCTGGGAGTGGCGTTGCGGCTCGACTCCGGCACCCTGTCACCGCTGCTCAAGCGACTGGAGGCGGCCGGGCTCGTCCAGCGGGAGCGCAATGCCGGCGACGAGCGCTCCGTGGTGGTGCGGCTGACCGGCGCGGGCGCGGAGCTGCGGCAGTCGGCCCTGCGGGTGCCCGAGCACGTGCTCGGCGCCACCGGGCTGCGCATGAGCGAGCTGGCCGACCTGCAGCGTACGCTCGGCCGAATGACCCAATCCCTGACCGAAGCCACCTGAGGTAGCCTCTCCGGACGAATCGTCGAACAGTCCCGAGTACCACCGGCTGGTCTGTATGAAGAATGCGGAACGCCCGCATCACCGGAGGTCGCCTTGGGGAGTACGTACACGCTCGACGTCAGGAAGACCGCGACCCTCACCGTCGGCCTGCTCATGGGAGTCTGGGTCGTCGACTACATCGACCGGGTGATGATGGCGGTCGCGCTGCCGTTCATCGGGGCGGAGTTCGCGCTCACCAAGACCGAGCAGGGCGCACTGATCACCGTGTTCGCCCTGGTCTACCTGCTGTGCCAGATCCCCGGCGGGCTGCTGGCCGACCGGGTCGGGGCACGCAGGCTGCTCGTCGTCTCGCTCGCGCTGTGGTCGGCGTTCACCGCGCTGACCGGCCTGGCGTGGGGGCTGGGCGCGTTGCTGGTGATCCGGGCGCTGTTCGGCGTGGGGCAGGGGATCTTCCCCGGCGCGTCCTTCAAGGCGCTGTCCGAGCGGACCACGCCCGCCCGGCGGGCCACGGCGGCGGGCACGATGCTGGCCGCCACCCAGCTGGGCGCGGGCCTGGCGCCGCTGGTCGTGGCGCCGCTGCTGCTGGCGTTCGGGTGGCGGCCCACGTTCTGGGTGATAGCGGCCGCGGGCGCGCTGATCGGGCTGCTGCTGTGGGCGCTGCTCCCCCCGCCCCTGCCCGCCGAGCTGAACGGCTCCGGCGACCTGACCCGCCCCGCTCCCCCGCCCGCGTCCGTGCTGCGGGCGCCGGCGGTGTGGAAGTTCGCGGCGCTGTTCTGCGCGACCAACATGCTCGGGTACGGGATGATCACCTGGGTGCCCAGCTACCTGCTGGAGGCGCGCGGGGTCTCGCTGCTGAACACGGGCCTGTACGCGGCCATCCCCGGCCTGGTGATGACCGGGACGATCATCCTCGGCGGCTGGCTGTTCGACCGCTACTTCCACGACCGGGGCCGGCTCTTCGTCATCCCGCTGCTGCTCTGCACCGCCGTGCTGCTGGTGCTGATGCTGCGCGCGGAGACCGCGGCGGGGTTCACGCTGTTCCAGACGCTGGCCATGGCGGTGGCCGGGCTGTCGATGATGGGGATCCTCGGCATGCCGGTACGCGCGCTGCCGCCCGCGGTGATCGGCTCGGGAATGGGGGTGGTCAACGTCGGCGGGCAGGTGGCGGGCGTCCTCGCGCCGGTGCTGATGGGGTGGCTGGTCGACCATTACTCCTATACCGCCGCGTTCGGGCTGCTGATCGGCACCACGGTGCTGGGCGCGCTGATCGCGATGGTCGTACCGCAGCGGGCCGACCAGTTCCACCTGACGGCCGCCTGATCAGGACACGAAGACGCCCCGCCGCGCCTGTGCGGGCGGGGCGGGGCGTCCGTGCGGGCTACTTGATCTTGTAGGCCCTGGTGATGGTCTCGGCGAACCCGTTGCCGCCTGTGTCGACGGCCTTGACCCGCAGCGAGGCGAACTTGCCGCGCGCGCTGATCGGGTGCCAGGTCTCGGCGGCCCAGGTGCCCTGGGCCGACGGGTGCACCAGCGTGGGCAGCCAGGTGCGGCCGTCGTCGTAGGAGATCTCCACGGTGAGCGTACGCAGCTTCAGATCGGGCGAGCCGTTCTGACGCTGGACGCGCAGCGGGATGCGCGCGAGCCCGGCCGCGGCCCGGTTGCGATCGTCCAGCTCCGGCTTGATCGCGAGGGTCAGCAGCGGCAGCACCTGCCGCTTGCCCGGCTGAGGCGTCTTCGACCTGAATTTCCACTCGGCACTGACCCGCGTGGACACCTGGGTCTGGGCCGGCACACGGTCGGCCGTCATGGTCAGCCGGTACTCGCTCTCCTTCGTCTCCGCGGGCGCGTCGACCGTGCCGGGCAGGTAGTCGGCGGCGTAGATCTCCTTGCCGTCCCGGTAGAGCCGGGCCTGCGGAGCGGTGTACTCGCCGTAGGAGATGCGATCGGACGTGCCGTCCTCGAAGAGGCCGGCCGCGAACTGCAGCGTGTTCTCCTCTCGCCAGGTGTAGTCGCCGCCAGGGTTGAGCGCGGCGGCAAAGACGCCGGTGTTCCACTGGTCGTCGGTCTTCGTGCCGACGCGGTAGACGGTGGTCTTGCCGAAGAAGAACTGGTCGGTGTCGTTCCAGCCGTCCGGCGGCGTCCGGTACTGGATGAAGGAGGGATACCAGCCGGTGTCGCCGGGCGTGTAGTACTCGGTCCGGTGGAACGGGAGCGAGAACCGGGACACCTGCCCGTACGGCGTCCACGCCAGCTCCGTCCCGTACAGCACGGGCAGGGCGAAATGCTCGCCGAACTTGACGTCGTTCTGCGTGGCATAGGTGGAATTGACCTCGGCGAGGTCGCGCCGACGCGGGCGGTAGCCGGGGTCGGCGGGGATCCGCGGCTCGGCCTTCATCAGGTGGTAGAAGTACGGGCTGTCGTCGTAGCCGCCGTCGCCCTTCGGCTTGGCCCACTGCGTCCACCGGTAGTACGCGAACTTCTTGCTCACCGTACGCGTCGTCGGGATGGCCTTGATGCCCTCGACGCGGTCCGCGCCCCACATGCCGGCCAGATCGACGTCCACGCCGAGGGGCTGGCCGTCGACGAGCTGGAGCATGCCGAGCATGCCGACGGCCAGCCGCGCGGTCGGCTCCTCCGTACGTACGTCCACCGGCTTGGCCTTGCGGGCGTCGGCGGCCACCGTACGGTCGGCGTCAAGGGTGAACTCCGGATCGGAGGACATCACCAGAGTGCCGTCGTGGTCGAACATGAGACCGACGACGGTGTAGCGGTGGCCCCTGTCCAGCCTCAGGTCCAGCGTGCCGCCGGAGATGTCGTAGTTGCGCTGCTCCTCGGTGTCGAGGTCGATCACCCCGGCGAAGGCGCTCTGGACGGGCTGCCCGTCCGTGCCGGTGTAGCGCAGCTTGAGCGCGCGCTTCTCCGGCGCGACCCGCATGCCGATGCCGGTGCGTACGGAGACGTCGGCGTTCGCGGCGATGACCGTACCGCTGAACAGGCCGGTCGGGCCCGCCGTGGCGGTCACCTTGACCTCGGCGGTGCCGTGCGCGGGCACCTCCACTGTCGTGGCGCCGAGCTTGAACGGCGTCACCACCGCGCCCTTTTCGTCCTTGGCGACAACGCTCAGGTTCAGCCGGACGGCGGCGTCGCCGTCGTTGCGGTAGGTGAGCGTCTTCTCCTTGGGCGCGGGGCTGGGCAGCTCGATGTCGCCCATGCTCAGCGCGGCGGGCTCGGCGGTGACCTGCTGGGTGACGGCGCGGGCGACGTCGACGCGGCCGGAGCCCTGGACGTAGGCGCCCAGCTCGTCGCCGGGCGCGGTGGAGGCCATCAGCGCGGCCTTGATCTGGGCGGCCTTCCAGTCGGGGTGCTGCCCGGCGACTATCGCGGCCGCTCCGGCCACGTGCGGCGTCGCCATGGACGTACCGCTCAGCGCCGTGTAGGAGTCGTCTACCGGGGAGCCGGCGGAGGTGCCCGCGGCCCGCGCGGCGACGATGTTCACGCCCGGCGCGATCAGGTCGGGCTTCACCGCGCCGTCGGACGCGCGCGGGCCCGTGCTGCTGAACTGCGCCACCGTGTCGTCGTCGCGGAAGGAGGCGCCGACCGACAGCGCGCTGTCCGCGGTGCTCGGCGAGCCGACCGTCTGCGGGCCGTCGTTGCCCGAGGCGATGACGAACAGCGTGCCGTACTTCTCCGACAGGCTGTTGACGGCCTGCTCCACCGGGTCGTCGCCGGGAGTGTCGGCCTCCCCGAGACTGAGGTTGGCGACGCGGGCGCCGTTCTCGGCCGCCCAGGTCATGGCCTGGATGATCGCCGAGTCCGGGCAGTCCCCGCTCTGCACGCAGACCTTGCCGATCAGCAGCTTGGCGCCGGGGGCGACGCCCTTGTACCGGCCGTCCGACGCGGCGCCGGATCCGGCGATCGTGGAGGCGACGTGAGTGCCGTGGCCGTTGAGGTCGCGGACGTCGGGCTCGGAGGTGAAGTTCTCCGACTTGTCCACCAGCCCCTGGAGGTCGGGATGGCCGGGGTCGTAACCGGTGTCGATCACCGCGACCTTGACGTCCTTGCCGGTCTGGCCGGCCGCCCACGCCTTGGGCGCGCCGATGTGCGGGACGCTGACGTCGAGGGACAGCTTGGCCTTGCCGTCCAGCCAGACCTTCGCGGGTGCGGCCGCCGCCCTGGCCTGCTGCCCTGTCAGGGACTTCCAGAGTGTGCCGGCCGCGGCGTGGGGCTCGCTCTGGGCGATCCCGTTGATCGCGGGCAGCGGGCGCCCGCCCGCGACGCGCAGCGTGGCGGCGGCGGTCTGGTCCGGGTACGTCACGATGAGCGGCAGCGCCGAGCTGGTGGCGTCGTCGTAGCCGAGGGCGGCGAGCCGGGTGACGTTGAACAACCGGGGGTCCAGCCGGCCCGCGGCCAGCAGCGGCAGCGCATCGACGGGGACGATGCTGAGCCCGTCCTTGGACCGGCGGTGAATGAAGTTGATCTTCTCCCGGCCGGGGGCGGACTGGACGTCCAGCTGGGTCTGCTTGTCCGGGAGCGTACGGAGGACGACCTTGTCCCCGGTGAGGAGGGTGATGGTCTTGGGCGGGCCGGCCTTCGCGGCGGACTGGGCCGCGGTCGGGGTGGCCGAAGGAGCGGGGGTCGGGGTGGCCGACGGAGCGGGCGTCGGTGCGGCCTGGGCCGGAGCGGCGGCCGCTATCAGGGCCGTGATCACGACACCCAGGAGCGCGGTTCTCTGAAGCACCTCCGCTTTCTAATTCTTTGTGACTTTTGATGACAAGGTGATTTAAGTGGCCTATTGCGGCAACTGCCGGAAGTGGCCAAGATCATGGGCATGCTTGAGGACAGCCGGGCGCTGGAGGTCGTGGGGATCAGCGCGTTCGATGAGCGGATCTACCGTGGGGTGCTGGCCTGCCCCGGCATCACGGTGCAGGAGCTGGTCATGCGGAGCGGGGAGGGCGCGGGACGTATCCAGGCGTCGCTGAGCAGGCTCCGCGCCAAGGGCCTGGTCAGCCGCCTGTGGGGGCGCTCGCCGCGGTGGACGGTGACGAACCCGGGGACCGCGATCCGTGCCCTGGTGCGCGGCCTGCAGAGCGAGCTGGACCAGCTCACCGACACGGCCGACGAACTGGAGGCGGCCTTCCGCACCGTCGGCCAGGACGCGGAGGAGGGTGGCCAGTTCGAGGTCCTGGCGGGCCCCGAGGAGCAGGCCCGCTGGTACGTCCGGCTGCAACAGGAGGCCAAGGAGGAGGTCCTGACCTTCGACTGCCCCCCGTACGTGCTGGACTATCACAACCCCCTGCAGACCGACCTGCTGCGCAGTGGCGTCCGTTACCGGACCATCTACGTGCCGGAGGCGTTCGACCACGCGGGGGCGCTCGACGAGGTGGGCAGCCTGATCAAGGCGGGCGAGGAGGCGCGGGTCCTGCCCCGGCTGCCGTTCAAGATGGCGATCGTCGACCGGTGGCGGGCGGTCATGCCGATGCACATGGACCCGCCGCTGACCCGCGGCGTGCTGATCAGCGGCTCCACGATGGTGGTGGCCCTGGTGGAGCTGTTCGAGCGCCTGTGGCGGGAGGCGCTGCCGGTACGCCCCGAGCTGTGGCAGGACGCGCCCGAGACGCCGAAGCCCGCCGACTCGGCGGGCCCCGACAGCGGGGAGCGGGTCGAGGCGGCGGAGCTCGGCCCCGAGGATCGGCGGCTCCTGGCGCTGCTCGCGGCCGGGCTCAAGGACGACGCCATCGCCCGCCAGCTCGGCACCAGCCCGCGCAGCCTGCGCCGCCGTCTGCGTCACCTCCTGGACCAGTTGAACGCCGAGACCCGCTTCCAGGCCGGCGCCCAGGCCAGCCGCCGCGACCTCGTGTGACCCGCGCGCCTACGAGCGGCCGGGCACGCCCGACTGGGCGACGGGCGCCCGAAGGTCAGACCTGTTCGACGGCGCGGACCCCACCGCTCGACCGGTCCCGGAACCACGCGTAGCAGCTCACGACGATCCCGGCCACGGTGACGGCGGCGCCGACGAGATACAGCGACCGCAGCCCGAACCCGCCGTCGATGACCCGGCCGCCGAGCCAGGCGGCGAAGGCCGCGGCCAGTTGGTAGGCGGACGCGTTCACCGCCATGGCCAGGGTCGGCGCCGCGGACGCGGTGGTCAGGACCCGGGTCTGCATGCCGGGAATGACGGAGAAGCCCAGCGCGCCGATCACGAAGACCAGCACCGCGGTGATCGCCGTACCGCCGCTGACCGCCCACATCAGCACCAGCGTCGCCGCGAGCACGGCGAGCAGACTGAGCTGTGACGACATCAGCGCCCGGTCGGACAGCCAGCCGCCGGCGAAGTTGCCCACCGCGGCGCCGACGCCGTACACCAGCAGCAGCACGGCGATCGCGTCGGCGGCGAATCCGGTGACGCCGGTGAGCAGCGGCGCGAAATAGGTGAACACGATGAGCAGCCCCGCGTTGCCGACCGCCGTGACCGCGATGGCGCGCCGCACCTCACCGCCGCGCAACACCCGGAGCTCGGCCAGCGCGGAGGTGCCGGGCGTGGCGTTCCGGACATCCGGTACGAAGCGCAACACCAGCAGCAACCCGAGCACGCAGCACACGGCGATGGTGACGAAGGTGGACCGCCACCCGAAGCCGTTGCCGATGAACGTGCCGATGGGCGCGCCGAGGATCATCGACAGATTCATCCCGAAAACGAGCTTGGACACGGTGGACGCCTGCTTGCCCGGCGGGGCGGTCGACGCCGCGATGACGATCGCGTTGGCGAAGAACGTGGAGGTCACCAGGGCGGTGATGATCCGGGCCGCGAAGAGGACGGCGTACGTCGGCGCGAGCGCCGAGGCCAGGTTTCCGGCGATCACCACCGAGAGGAGGACGAGGATGAGCGGCCTGCGGTCAAAGCGCGCGGTGAGCGCCGTCAGTACCGGGCCGCCGATGATCATCCCGATGGCGTAGGCCGTCACCAGCAGTCCGGCCGCCGGTATCGACACGGCCAGGTCATCGGCGATGTCCGGCAAGATCCCCGCGATCACGAACTCGCCGGTCGTGATGCCGAACACGCACAGCATGAGGGAAAGGACAGGCACGCAGTTCACCTCTAATAGTTGACTGATCAGTACAAAAAATGGGCAGCGTGATACGCGGACCACCGAACGCGGGCCTTACAGGGCCGCGAGCGCCCCTTCCACGACGTCCAGCAGGGCATTCCTGTCGTCGGTCACCTTCGCGAGCACGCGCAGGCCGTAGTACGCGCTCTGGAACGTCCGCGCCACCTGGAGCGGCGGCCGGTCGGCGGACAGTTCGCCCGTGCGCTGGCCGATCGCCACCAGGTGGCAGAGCTCCTGTTCCAGGTCGGTGAACTGCCGCCGCACCAGCGCCGCGACGTCGCCGGTGCGCCCGCTCGGCTCGGTCGCGGCGTTCAGGGCCAGGCAGCCACGCCGGCCGGGGTCGGCCAGGTCGGCGTCGATGACGCCCAGCATCATCTCCCGCAGCCGCTCCCGCACCGATCCGGGTTCGGCCAGCATCGCCAGCTGGGCGGCGCCCTTGGTCTGCGCGTATCGGCGGACCGCCTCCTCGTACAGGCGGTGCTTGCTGCCGAACGCGTTGTACAGGCTGCCGCGGCCGAGCCCGGTGCGCGCGCACAGGTCCTGGGTGGTGGCCGCCTCGTAGCCCTTCTCCCAGAACACCTCCATCGCGGCGTCTACTACGGCATGATCACTGAACTCCCGGGGTCTGCCCATGGGCTGAAGCTAGCGGCTTCTGTACAGATCAGTCAAGAACCCCAAGCGCCCGGCTCGAGCAAGCCGAATGAGGACATCAATCGTGGTCGCCGATCCGGCTTTCGACCCTGACCAGCACCTCGACCGGGTCGCAGTCCGGGGCGACGGCGGTCAGGCGAATGTCGCCGGGTGCGGTCGGCTTCACCACGGCGAGCGCGCGGCCCTGGTAGGTGTGGTGCTCGGTCGCGTCGAACCGTTCCTTGTTCGACGGGTCGGCGCTGCCGAAGCCGAGCAGCCTTCCGTCGCCGGAGACCTCCACGCGTACGGGCCGGTCGGCCGCGGGATGTCCGGCGTGGTGACGTGCACGCCGTCCGGGCTGATGCGGACCACCTCGCCGACGAGCAGCCAGGTGTCGCGGTAGATGCCCGCGCCGGAGTACCAGCGCGAGTCCTGATGAGTGCGGCACTCCACCCGGACCTCGTTGTTCTCGCCGAACCGCAGGAACCGGTCGGCGTCGATGAAGAACCGCGAGTATCCGTACGGGCGCTGCCCGGCGTAGTTCCCGTTGACGAACACGGTGGCGTCCCGGTAGACGCCCTCGAACTCCAGCGTGATCCGCTTGCCCCGGTGCTCCTCGGGTACGAAGAACGTCTTGCGGTACTCGTACGCGCCGCCGGGGAAATAAGCGGTCGCCGCGCCGTCCGCGGTGGCCTCGCGGTCGCGGGTGATCATCGCGTCGTGAGGTACTGTCACCGGCTCGAACGGGACCGCGATTCCGGCCAGTTCGGCAAAGGGATTGACCTTCGGACGGAACTGCCAGTTGTCGTTGAACGATGCGCGGATCACGTAGCTCCTCGGAGTGAGAGTTTCCCGGAAGATCAAGAGGGAGACGCGGTGGAGCGCCGGACGACCAGGCGGGGAATGACCGAGAAGTGCACCGCCGCCGAGCGGCCTTCGATGCGCTCGAGCAGCAACCGCCCCGCCGTCCGGCCCATGACGTCTCCGTCCTGGTTGACGGTGGTCAACGCGATGCGGGGATGGGCGGCCAGCCTGGTGTTGTCGTAGCCGGCCACGGAGACGTCGCCCGGGACGGACAGGCCGGCCTCGTGCAGCGCGGCCAGGACGCCTAGAGCCGCCTCGTCGGTCCCGGCGAAGATCGCGGTGGGGCGCGGAGAGCGGCTCAGCAGCTCGCGGGCGCCGCGATGTCCGCCTTCCTCGGAGTAGGAGGTCGCGGCGACGGCGATCTCGTCGGCGAACCCGTGATCACGCATCACACGCTCGTAGGTCTCGGCTCTGATGCGCGGCATCTGGTCGGCCGGGCGACCGTGCTCCTGCTGGAAGGTGATGTGGGCGATGCGCCGGTGGCCCAGCGCGATCAGGTGTTCCATGACGAGCTCGGAGCCGATCCGGTCGTCGTCGACGATCGAGTCGTAGGCCGGCGAGCGGTCGTGCCTGCCGAGCACCACGGTGGGGATGTCGCGGGCCACTTGCTCCAGCTGGGTGCGGCCGGCCAGCGGAGCGATCATGAGGATGCCGTCCACCTGCCGGTCTGTCAGAGCGTCCAGGGCACGTTTCTCGGTCTTGTCCTGGGTGCCGCCCTGGATCATGATCGCCTGGTAGCCGGACTCGGTGAGCTGCTCCACCAGGCCGGTCATGATCTCGGCGTAGAACGGGATCCCGATGTGCCGCAGGAGCACGCCGATGGTGTACGCCCGTCCACGCAGCGCACGCGCGGCCGCCTGAGGGCGATAGCCCAGCTCGTCGATGGCCCGCTGGACGCGGTCGCGCATGGCCTCGCTGACCCCGTAGTCGTTGCGGATGACCTTCGAGACCGCCGCCTTGGAGACCCCGGCGTGTTTCGCCACGTCGGAAATGGTCACTCGTCGTCGTCGCTCAGGCGCGACCATGGGCATCCCTTCTCGAACCGAGCCTCGCTGAGAACGTAGACCGGTCTATGCAAGATAGCGGAAGATCGAAACTGCGACTGCTCTGGCTGGTAGTAGCTCCGTAGACCGGTACACATTTTTCCTTGACCTGCTCGCGACGTAACGGCTACGTTGGCTCGCATTCCGGGGCCGGCACCGACGGCCACCGCCGCACCGACACATGATCGAGAGACGCATGCACACCTTCCCCGACGGCTTCCTCTGGGGCGCGGCGACCGCACCGCACCAGGTCGAGGGCGACAACGTCAACAGCGACTTCTGGGCGCAGGAGGAGCGCATGCCAGGAGCGGATCGCAGCGGCGATGCCCTCGACAGCTACCACCGATACGCCGAGGACATCCGGCTCGTCGCGGAATCGGGCCTGAACACCTACCGCTTCGGCATCGAGTGGGCGCGCATCGAGCCGGCCCCCGGGAGGGTGTCCCGCGCGGCGCTCGCGCACTACCGGCGCATGATCGACGAATGCCTGGCCGCGGGCGTCACCCCGTTCGTCACGATCCACCACTTCACCTCGCCGAGGTGGTTCGCCGAGGAGGGCGGCTGGCGCGGAGAACGGGCCGTGGACCGCTTCCGCGCCTACGTCGAGACGGCCACCTCGATCCTCGACGGCGTCGAGTGGGTCTGCACCATCAACGAGCCCAACATGCTCGCGATCATGGTGCGCGAGGCGGAGGCGACGCTCGACCCCGACTCGGGTATGGAGTGGCTGAGCCCCACGCTGGAGGCGGACACGCCCCGGCCGGCGAAGCCGGCTCCGCCGGTGGGGATCGGACGCCGTCTCATCGAGGCCCACCACGCGGCCCGGGACGCGCTGCGGGAGCGCACGGACGCTCGGGTGGGCTGGTCGGTCGCGAGCCGCGCGTTCGAAACCCGCCCCGGTGCGGAGAAAGTGCGCCGGGAGCTGGAGTACGTCTGGGAGGACCTCTACCTCGAGGCGGCGCGTGACGACGACTTCATCGGGGTGCAGGCCTACTCGGCTCAGTGGGTGGGGCTGGACGGTATCGAACCGCACCCCGTGCGCCCGGACAACACCCTCGTGCGTACGGCGTACCGGCCCGACGCCCTCGGCATCGCCGTCCGGCACACCGCCGACGTGCTGCCCGACGTCCCGATCGTCGTCACCGAGAACGGCATCGCGACCGGCGACGACTCCCGGCGCGTCGCCTACACGACCGCCGCGCTCGCCGCGCTGTCCGAGGCGATGGAAGACGGCCTGGACGTGCGGGGATACATCCACTGGAGCCTGCTCGACAACTACGAGTGGGGCCACTGGGACCCGACGTTCGGCCTCGTCGCCGTCGACCGGGAGACCTTCGAGCGCCGGCCCAAGCCGAGCCTCGCGTGGCTGGGTGGCGTCGCCAAGGCCGGCGCGCTCCAAGACGGCGGGACCTGACGATGCCCGAAGCAATCGATCGGCGCCAACTCGTGCGACGGCACAACCCCGTGCTGACGTACGCGCACCCCGCTGACGTCCTCACGGTCGGCAACGGTGACATCGCGCTGACGGTCGACATCTCCGGACTGCAGACGTTCCCGTCCTTCCACGAGCTCGTCCCCGACCCGCACCGCGTCGTTCGCGATGGTCTGTCCGGTCTGCCGGAGCAGTACCCGCGCGTGTTCGACGCCGACGACTTCCAGATCCCGCTGCGCACCCAGTCGACCTGGGGCTGGTACGAGACGCGCACCGACCGGGAACTCCGGCTCGAGGACGCGACCACCCTGTACGAGACGTCCCGCGGCCCGGTCCCGTACCTCGACCGCATGGGTCTCCAACGGGCCGGCGACCCCATCGCCGACGAGTTCGTCGCGGGCGCGTGGTACCACTTCAATCCCCGCCGCGCTCACCTCGGCCGCCTCGCCCTGGTCCGGCCCGACGGGACGGGGCTCGACGATCCGACCGCGTTGACCGACGTCCGCACCGAGCTCGACCTGTGGACGGGATCGGTCCGGGCCGAGTACATCCTCGACGGCGCGCGCGTCCGCGTCACCACCGTCGCCGACCCACGGGATCACCGCTTCGCGGTGCGGGTCGAGTCCGAGCTTCTGCCGCGCGGATGGGGCGTCGCGTGGGTGTTCGACGAGCAGCCGGACGACCTGGCCGCCTTCGAACTCCCGCTCGCGCAAGAGACGGTCTGGGACCGGCGGACGGAGTGCCACTGGAACGCACGGCGCACGGTGGAGGCGCTGACCTACAGCGTTGATGTCCGTACCACTGGCAGCCTGCGGGAGGAAGCCGTCGCGCGCACAGACGCCACTGTCCTGGAAGTGGTGGTGACGCTGAGTCCGGATGATGGCAGGCAGCAGGACGAAGACGGTTTCTCCACCGTCAGTCGGTCCGCGGAGACCTGGTGGGCGGAGCACTGGAGCACCGGTGCCGCGGTCAGTCTCGCTGGGAGCACGGACGCGCGCGCCCCAGAACTGGAACGTCGCATCGTTGTCTCGCAGTACCTCATGGCCGTCAACAGCGCCGGTGTCACGCCTGCCGCGGAGTCCGGTCTGACGTACAACACCTGGTCGGGGAAGTTCCACCTCGAGATGCACTGGTGGCATGCGGCGCACTTCCCGATGTGGGGCCGGGGGCGACTGCTCGAGCGCAGCATGCGTTGGTATCGCGGCGCCTTGGAGGCGGCGAAGGCGACCGCCCGCCGGCAGGGGTACCGCGGAGCCCGCTGGCCGAAGCAGACCGATCCGTCCGCGCGCGAGTCGCCGAGCAACATCGGCGTCTTCCTCCTGTGGCAGCAGCCGCACGTGATCTACCTGCTGGAGTTGCTGCGTGGCGAGGGACGCGACGAGTCGTTCCTGCGTGCTCACTACCCGCTCGTCGAGGCGACCGCCGACTTCATGGCCGACTTCGCCGAGGAACGCGACGGATCGTTCGGGCTGCCGCCCCCGCTCATCCCCGCGCAGGAGAGCTACCTCGTCGACCGGGCGACGACCACCGATCCGACGTTCGAGCTGGCGTACTGGTCGTGGGCGCTCGGCGTGGCGAACGAGTGGCGAACTCGGCTCGGTCTCGAGCCGAACGAGGAGTGGGACCGGGTGGCGCGGAACATGAGCCGGCCCGCGTTACTGCCCGACGGCACATACGCCGCGATCGCGACGCCTCCGCTGCTCATCCGTAAAGATCACCCGTCCATGCTCATGGCGTTGGGGTGGCTACCGGAGACCGGCCTCGTGGACCCGGCCACGATGTCGGCGACGCTCGACTCCGTATGGGAGCACTGGGACCTGCAGTCCAGCTGGGGTTGGGACTACCCCGTCATGGCGATGACCGCGGCCCGCCTCGGCGACGTCGGCCGTGCGATCGACGCCCTCCTGCTCCCGTCGCCCAAAAACGTGTTCCTGCCCAACGGACACAATCCGCAAATGCCGGGATTTCTCACGATTTATCTGCCGGCGAACGGCGGACTGCTGGCCGCGATGGCGCACATCGCCACGGCGGTCGACCAAGGGGCAGAGCTTCCCGACGGCTGGCTGATCACCTCAGAAGGACTGGGCGCGCTCCCCCGCCCGAGCGCCATGTCCACCCCTGAATAGCTCCTCATGTACACGAAAGAGGCGAGGACCATGGGTACCAACTCCACAGCACGCGGCGCCCGTCGCCGCACCATCATCGCGGCCGGATCATTGGCGATTGTTGGGGCGCTTGCCCTGGCCGCCTGTTCGTCGTCCGGCAAATCCGCCACCGGGGACGTCGGACTGACTTTCATGAACCAGTCGCGCGGACAAGAGGCCGCGCTCACCCAACTCGCGAAGCAGTACACCACGAAGACCGGCGTCAAGATCACCATTGACACGCCCGGCCCGGTCGACTACCTGCCCAAGCTCCAGGCGAAGGCGCAGTCCAGATCCATGCCCGACATCTATTCGTCGTTCGACGCGACTCAGATGGCGCCCTTCTACAAGGCCGGCTGGGCGATGGACCTTTCCGCCCAGCTGAATGCCGGTTGGAGCAAGAACTTCAGCCCCGCCGTGCTCACGATGTCGACGTTCAAGGAAGGCAACAACCTCGGGGTCAAGCCCGGCGTCTATGCGGTGCACTGGGAGACGCAAACATACGGCCTCCTCATCAACCCGGCGCTGACCGGAATGTCAGCGAAAAAGCCGCCCGCGACGACGGCCGCGTTCATCGACGCGCTCGCCGCTTCGAACGGCGGCAAATTCTCCATCGCGGCCTCGCAGACACCGAACTTCATCCAGGCCGTCGCCTCGAACTGGCTGACGGACGCCGAGATCGAAGCAACCCTCAACGGGAAATCGACCTGGAAACAGGATGGCTGGCGTAACGCCTTCCAATTCCTGGTCGACCTGAAGAAGGCGGGCGTCATCGCGAACAACTCCATTCCCGGCGGTCAGGACGACCACCCGAACGTGGAGTCGTCCTTCTTCACCAAGAAGATGGGCGCGATCTTCGACGCCGCTCCCGGTGTCTCGGTGGGCCTGAGGACGAACCCGGAGTTCGAGGACTACTTCTCCACCGGGCTGCCCAAGGCTCCCGGAAGCGTCCACGAGCCGCGCTCGCCGGGTATCCCCGGGAAGGGCGCGGTGATCAATCCGAGGGGCGACCATCCTGAGCAGGCGCTGGCGTTCGTGAAGTGGCTGACCGAGCCCGCGCAGCAGGCGGTGTTCGCCAAGGTCGCTCGCATCCTTCCCAGCAACCCGGAACTCCTCGCCGGCGCGGACATCCCCGACCAGCTCGCGGGCTTCGCCGCCGGGGTGAAGGGCATGCAGGTCATGTCGACGACCTTCAAGCCTGACGTGATCACCGCGATCAGGGCGGAGTCTCAGCGGCTGGTGCTGGGCGAGGCGACGGTGGACGACGTACTCGCCAAGATCCAGGCGGCGCAGGATCGCACGTCATGACGACGTCGCGACTCGCGGTTCCCGTGGGGCGGCGAAGGACGCCGCACGGGAGGCGCGCCCTCCGGCGCAACCTGATCGGCTGGTTGTTCCTGGCTCCGGCCATCGCGCTCATCGGGATCTTCACGATCACGCCGTTCGCGCAGGCGATCCTGTTGAGCTTCCAGTCATGGGACGGCGTCAGCCCCGACACCCCGTGGGTGGGGCTGGCCAACTACGACTTCGTCGCGTCCGACCCGATCTTCTGGGCGTCCATGCGCAACGTCGTCTTCTTCGGTGTCGTCGGTTTCTTCCTCGGCAACGGAATCGCCCTGGTCATGGCGCTGGCCGTCAACAGCGTCGCCCGCGGCAAGACGTTCTTCCGCACCGTCTTCTACTTGCCGGGCGTGTTGTCGGTGGTGGTCGTCGGCCTGCTGTTCTCGTTCATCCTGGCCCCTGGGTCCGGCATCCTCAATCGGCTCCTGGGCCTGGTGGGTCTGGGCGCGCTCCAGCAGAACTGGCTCGGCGAGCCGGCCGTCGCACTGCCCGTCGTGGCGGCGGTGTTCGTCTGGTTTCACTGGGGATTCGGCTTCCTGCTCTTCCTCGCGGGGCTGCAGGACGTGCCGAAGGAACTGTACGAGGCCGCCGACCTCGACGGCGCGAACCCCTGGTCGAAGTTCCGGTACATCACCTGGCCACAGCTGGCTCCGGTCACGTCGATCGTGAGCCTGCTGACCCTGCTCGCCGCGCTCCAGATCTTCGGGACCGTACAGGTGCTGACCAACGGCGGACCGGGCCAGCACACGATGGTGCCGACCCTCGCGATCTACAACGAGGCGTTCGTCAACTGGCGCTACGGCAGCGCCGCGGCCATGTCGGTCATCTTCGGCGGCGCCCTCGTACTGCTGTCCGTGATCCAGCTCGCGATCACCAGGCGGAGGTCCCGCGTATGAGCAGCCGGACGACAGGAAGGGCCGACGAGATGTCCATCGCTTCAGAACCTCGTCGGAGGATGCGCCTCGACAAGGTCGGCCTGTACGGGCTGCTGGGCGTCGCCGCGCTGATCGCGCTGTTCCCCCTGCTGTGGATGCTGTCCGGATCACTGCAGAGCCTCACGGAGCTGCTCTCGAACGACAGCTTCCTGCCCGCCGACCCGCAGTGGGGCAACTACGTGACCGCGTGGGTCCAGGGCGAGCTCGGCGTCTATCTGCGCAACAGCGTGATCTACACGGGCTCCGCCGTCCTCGGCATTCTGCTGGTGTCCAGCCTCGCCGGGTACGCGCTCGCGCGACTCGACTTCGCGGGCAAGGGCGTGTTCACGTTCGTCATCCTCGCCGTGATGATCATCCCTGCGCCCGCCATGTTCCTGGCGCAGTACAAACTGCTCATCTCACTCGGCCTGACGAACAATCCCGTGGGCTATGTGCTGGTCCTGATCACCTCGGGCATCCCGATGTCGACGCTCATCATGCGCAGCTTCTTCGTCAGCCAGCCCCGCGCTCTGGAGGAGGCGGCCGCGCTGGACGGTGCCGGTCCGCTGCGCGTCTTCTGGCATGTGATCCTCCCGCTGGCACGGCCCGGCCTCGCCGCCGTGGCGGTCATCCAAGGGCTGGGGGCGTGGAACGAGTACCTCATGGCGCTCGTCCTGTTCGACGACAACTCCCTCATGCCCGTCCAGCGCGGTCTGACCGCCTTCACCTCCGCCGAGACGCCACAGCAGCAGATCCTCCTGGCCGCCACGACCATCTCGATCGTGCCGGTGGTGATCTTCTATCTGATGGCGCAGCGTCACATCGTGAAGGGCATCGGCGCGGGCGCGATCAAGTAGGCCGCGTCAGCTCCTCAGTCGGTGGGCGTCAAGCCTTGCGGCGGGAGCGGGCCAGGGCCAGCCCACCGAGGACCATGGCGATCAACCCGACCACCAGGTCCACGTAGCCCCCGACTATTCCGTAGCCGGTGCCGGGACCACCGTCGGCGGCGGCCACCACCAGCCCGCCGATGACTGTGCAGGCCAGCCCTGCAGCCAGGGCCACGATGGCTCCCCTTCTCCCGGTGCCGGTGCCGATACGACCGGCGGAGCGGGCCAGGGCCAGCCCGCCGAGGGCGACGCCGACCAGCCCCAGCAGCGCGGCCACCAAGGACCAGAGACGTCCGGCGGTCAAGGTGTAAGCATCGACGGGCTGGACCAGAACCTGCGCGGCTGCCGGTGTGGCGAGTGCTGAAATGCCGAGCAGGGCGGCTACGGCGGTGGCTAGCATGCGACGGACGAACATGAGGACCCTTTCGGTCGGATGAAGGGCGTCGGCAGCGTGTGCGGCGCGGTGACTCGGCCTGTGCCGGTCGAGGTGCCGGTGAGGGAGGGGTTTCACGGAATCGATCGTCGCGCCGTCGAGGCAAGCGCGGCCTCCGACAGCGGATGGCAGCGTCTACGCAGTTCTGCGTAGCCGACTCGTGTCTCGGTACGCCCGTCGTCGTAGGCGGCCGCGCGTCTGGGCGGAGTGTTCTCACGCGCGGGAACCGTAGGATCGCGGCATGGAACACCGCGCCGTGTCGTTGCGCCTGCCGGTGCCGGCGCAGGATGTGCTGGTCGCGCTGTTCATCACCGTGATGCAGGTTCAAGGGACGATCGTCCGCAACACCGGCGAGGTGGTGCAGCGCCCCCTTGGCGACCTCGGCAACCTGGGGTATGTCCTGCTGGTCGCCAGTGGTGTGGTCGTCGTCGTCCGCCGCCGGTGGCCGGTGCCGGTGTTCGTCACCGCCGCGCTCGTCAGCCTGGTGTATTACGGCCTTGGCTTCCCGGACGGGCCCGGCTGGCTCGGGCTCTTCGTCGCCCTGTACACCGTCGCCGCCTACGGGGACGGGCGCCGGTCGCTGGTGATCGCCGGCGTGGGCACCTCGGTGCTCGCCATCGCCTGGCTGGTCGCCGCGGCCGACATCGAGCCACGCGCCGCCATCGGCTGGGTGTACTTCCGGATCGGTGCGTCGGTCATGAGCGTGGCCCTTGGCGAGTCCGTCCGGTCCAGAAAGATCATCGCGGCCGAAGCTCAGGAGCGCGCCGAGCTGGCCGAACGGACTCGCGAGGAGGAAGCGCGGGCGCGTGTGGACGCCGAACGGCTCCGGATCGCGCGCGAGGTCCACGACACCGTGGCGCACGCCATAGCGATCATCAACGTCCAGTCCGGTGTCACCGCGCACGTGCTCGACAAGAGGCCGGAAGTGGCGCGCGAGGCGCTGCGAGCCATCGAGCAGACGAGTTCGCGGGCGCTGCGGGAGATGCGGGCCATCCTCGGCGTGCTCCGTGACGACGACGGTGACGACAACGACGGGCGCGTGCCGTACCCCGGGCTGGGGCAGATCGACGAACTGACCGCCAAGGCCCGCGCGGCCGGTCTCGACATCGAGCTCGAGGAGACCTCGCCCGCGGCGCCGTTGCCGAGTGCGGTGGGCAGTGTCGCCTATCGGATCCTTCAGGAATCGATCACCAACGTGATCCGCCACGTCGGTCCGACTCGGGTGACGGTCGCGCTGAACCCCGGAATGGAGGTCTTGGAGATCCGCGTGACCGACGAGGGCCGCCGTGCCGCCTCAGGTGTTGACCTCGCGGCTGCGCACCTACCGGCGCGGCAGCTGACCGGCACCGGCGGCTCGGCCCCCGCTCAGCCGACGCCCGGCCGCGGGATCCTCGGCATGCGCGAGCGCTGCCAACTGCTGGGCGGAGAACTCGACGCCGGCCCGCTTCCGGGCGGCGGGTTCGAAGTCAAGGCACGACTGCCCCTCGCGCCGACCGGGTCGCTTCTGTGAACGCGGCAGCCGCCTCACCGTTGACCAACGCTCCGATCAAGGTGCTGGTCGCCGACGACGAAGGTCTCGTGCGTTCCGGGTTCAAGGTCCTGCTCGACCTCGAGGACGACATCACGGTGGTGGGAGAGGCCACCAACGGCGGCGAAGCCGTCGAGCGGGCCCGCGCCGCCCGCCCCGACGTCGTGCTCATGGACATCCGCATGCCGAAGGTGGACGGGATTCAAGCCACCGCCCGGATCGCCCAGACGCGCGGGTTGGAGCAGGTCCGGGTCATCATCCTCACCACCTACGACACCGACGAGTACGTCTTCGACGCCTTGCAGGCCGGTGCCAGCGGCTTTCTGCTCAAAGACGCCGGACCGGCCGAGCTCCTGCATGCCATCCGGGTGGTCGCCGCCGGGGACGCGCTGATCGCGCCACGGATCACCCGACGCCTCATCGGCCAGTTCACAGCGCGACGAACAGCCGCGCAGGCCGCGGAGGAACGGCTCGCGGTGCTGACCGGGCGCGAGCGCGAAGTGCTGGCCCTGGTGGGACAGGGCCTGAGCAACAGCGAGATCGGTACCGAGTTGTTTCTCAGCCCGGCCACCGCGCGCACCCATGTCAGCCACGCGATGGCGAAACTGGGTGCGCGCGACCGTGCGCAACTGGTCGTCATCGCTTACCAGACAGGACTGGTCAGCCCCACGATGTAGAGCACGGCCACGCCGCCATGGGATGAACGTTTCAGCACCTGCCCCGCTGTGACAGCGGGATCGCACGCCGTCAGGCCAGATGGGGCCACTCCGGGGAGCGGCGGAACCGTGACGGAGGGGGCGGACCCTTGACGGATCTTTCCCCGTCATATTTGCTCCGCCACACCACCATCTCAGTCGGTGTACGTGGAAAGGAGTTCTGGATCCCGATGAGCTGTTAGCGCTCACAATGGCATGCGCTCCCTTATTCGCCAAGTTCCGGCAGATGAGGACGGACGGCCGGCTCGCCCTCGGCTGCCGCATCCGTACTCCGAGAACTCGTTCACGAGGTTAAGGATCCAGTATGTTAGCGCGAACACTACTGATCGACGCTCCCCGCTCGCTGACAGTGGCGAGGCGTTGAGCATGCGTACATGGGGACGATGGTGGGCGGCCGCGCTTACGGCCGTCGCCTTGGTGGTAGCGGGTGTAGCGATGCAGGCGGGGGTCGCCGGCGCGGAGTCCAACGGCGGGGTACGGGTCATGCCGTTGGGCGACTCGATCACCGAGGGCACGCAGGTGCCGGGCGGGTACCGGATCGGGCTGTGGCAGCGCCTGGCCGCCGGCCGCTACACGGTCGACTTCGTCGGGTCGCAGTTCAATGGGCCGGGCAGCCTGGGTGACCACGATCATGAGGGTCATCCCGGGTGGCGGATCGACCAGATCGATGCGAACATCACCGGCTGGCTGCGTACGTACACACCGCGCACGCTGCTGCTGCACATCGGCACCAACGACGTCCTGCAGAACTACAGCCTGGCCGGTGCCCCGCAGCGACTGTCCACGCTGATCGACCACATCACCACAGCCGTGCCGGACACGGATGTCTTCGTCGCGACCATCATCCCGCTGTCCAACTCCGGTCAGGAGTCCGCCGCCCGGACCTTCAACGCGGCGATCCCCGGCATCGTCCAGAGCAAGGTGAACAGCGGCAAGCACGTCCATTTGGTCGACATGCACAGCAAGTTGACCACTTCCGACCTGATCGACGGCATCCACCCCACCGCCGGCGGCTACGACAAGATGGCCGCCGCCTGGTACAGCGCGCTGCAGTCGGTATCCGGCAGCATCGGCCAACCCGGGGGCGGCACCCCCACGCCGGGTGCGGGGGCGATCAGGGGCGTGGGTTCGGGCAGATGCCTGGATGTCTCCGCCGCCTCGCAGGCGAACGGCGCGTCGGTGCAGATCTGGGACTGCAACGGTCAGTCCAACCAGAGCTGGACGCCGACCAGTGCGGGCGAGTTGCGGGTTTACGGCAGCAAGTGCCTGGACGTGTACAACCGGAGCAGCACCGACGGCACCCAGGTGGTGATCTGGGACTGCAACGGACAGAGCAACCAGCAGTGGCGCTTCAACTCCGACGGCACCATCACGGCGGTCGGCGCGAACAAATGCCTGGACGTGCCGAACTACTCCACCGCCAACGGCGTCAAGCTGCAGATCTGGACCTGCGGCGGCGCCGCCAACCAGCTCTGGAGCCGTGCCAACCCATGACATCACTCTCGCTGTGACAGCGACCGATCCCTCGACCACTCCCCCGCCCGTCAGGAGCGAGGGCGGACCGAGATCTTCTTGACACCCAGTAGGCAGAGGATCAGATGCGCAGAATTCTTGGCCTGGCAACGGCGGCGGCGCTCGTGGCCGGCTCCATCGTCGCGATCGGCGGTGCGGCATCGCCCGCCGCCGCGCTGGACAACGGTCTGGCCCGCACACCCCCGATGGGCTGGAACGACTGGAACAGCTTCGGCTGCAATGTCAACGACGGCCTGATCCGCCAGTCGGCCGACACCATGGTCTCCAGCGGCATGGCGGCGGCGGGCTACACCTACGTCAACATCGACGACTGCTGGTCCACCAAGAACCGCAATTCCAGCGGCGACCTGGTGCCGGATCCGCAAAAGTTCCCCAACGGCATCAAGGCCCTGGCCGACTACGTCCATTCCAAAGGGCTCAAGCTCGGCATCTACTCCTCGGCCGGAACCACCACGTGTGCGGGGTACCCGGCCAGCCTGGGCAACGAGGGGCGGGACGCGGCCCTGTGGGCGTCCTGGGGGATCGACTACCTGAAGTACGACAACTGCGGTGACCACAAGGGCATGAACGGACAGCAGCGGTACACGGCCATGCGCGACGCCCTGGCCGCCACCGGCCGTCCGATCGTGTACAGCCTGTGCAACTGGGGGCAGGAGAGCGTGTGGACCTGGGGGATGCCGGTGGGCAACTCCTGGCGCGACACCGGTGACATCGGGGCGAACTGGAACTCGATCATGGGCATCCTGGACCAGCAGGTCGGGCTCGAAGCCTACTCGGGCCCGGGCGGGTGGAACGACCCCGACATGCTGGAGGTGGGCGTCGGCGGGGTGACGGGGACCGAGGGCCGCGCGCACTTCAGCCTGTGGTCGCTGCTGAACGCGCCGCTCCTCGCCGGAAACGACATCCGTACGATGAGCGCCGACACGCGCACGATCCTCACCAACACCGAGGTCATCGCGGTCGACCAGGACTGGGGCGGCAGACAGGGCCACAAGATCAGCGACAACGGGAACCTGGAGGTCTGGCGCAAACCGATGTCGAACAGCTCGGTCGCGGTCGTGCTGCTCAACCGGGGCACCTCGACCTCGACCGTCTCCACCACCGCCTCCGCCTTGGGGCTCGGGTCCGCGTCCTCCTACTCGGTACGTGACCTGTGGGCGCACACGACGTCCTCCTCGTCCGGGGCGATCAGCGCGTCGGTCCCCGGGCATGGGGCGGCCATGTACGTCGTGACCGGAGGAGGCATCGTCACGCCGCCCGCGGGCGCGATCAAGGGGGTCGGCTCGGGCCGGTGCCTGGACGTCGTCGACGCCTCGCAGGCCAACGGCGCGCAGGCGCAGATCTGGGACTGCGGCGGCCAGGCCAGTCAGCAGTGGACGCCGACCGCGAGCGGTGAGCTGCGGGTCTACGGCGGCAAGTGCCTGGACGTTTACAACCGGGGAACCGCCAACGGCACCAACGTCATCATCTGGGAGTGCAACGGCCAGGACAATCAGCAGTGGCGCTTCAACTCCGACGGCACCATCACGGCGGTCGGCGCGAACAAATGCCTGGACGTGCCGAACAACGCCACCGCCAACGGCACCAAGCTGGCCATCTGGACGTGCAACGGCGGCTCCAATCAACGCTGGACCCGCACCTGACCTGACTCGCCGTGCGCCGGCCGACCGCCATCGATCCAACGCGGGAACTTTGCCGGCCGGTCGGGCATCTAACACGCCGTGGAAGCGCTGATCGCGGGAGATCCGGAGCACATCGGGGAGTACTGGCTCGCGGGCCGGCTCGGCTCCGGAGGCCAAGGTGTGGTGTACGACGCCTACGATCGTGACGGGCGCAGGGTCGCGCTCAAAGTGCTCCACTCGGCCAGCGACGAGGGCCGCGACCGGTTCGCCAAGGAGGCGACTGCCGCCGGCCGGGTGGCCTCGTTCTGCACGGCCAGGGTGCTGGCCGCCGACATGTCGGGCAGCAAGCCGTACATCGTCAGCGAGTATGTGCCGGGGCCGAGCCTGCGCCAGGCGGTCGGCCAGGGGCGCAGGTTCACCGGGGACGACCTGCACAGGCTGGCCACCGCGATCGCCACCGCATTGACCACGGTGCACGACGCGGGCGTGATACACCGAGACCTCAAGCCGGACAACGTGCTGCTCAGCCCCGACGGTCCACGGGTGATCGACTTCGGCATCGCGCGGACCTTGGACATGTCGCTGACCAAGACCGGCGAGGTGTCCGGTACGCCCACCTACATGGCGCCTGAGGTGTTCACCGGGCAGCGGGCGGGCGCGCCCGCCGACGTTTTCGCCTGGGGTGCGATCGTGGTGTTCGCCTCCACGGGCGAGGACCCGTTCAGAGCGGACAACTTGGGCGGGGTCATGCACCGGGTGCTGTCGGCGCGGCCCGACCTGAGTGGGCTGCCGCCGCGACTGGCCTCGCTGGTGGCCGCCGCGCTGGAGAAGGACCCTTCGGCCCGGCCCTCGGCACGCGACCTGCTCCTCGCGCTGGTCAGCGGCGGCGACGCGGACATGCGCGGGCTGCTGACCGCGGGCAGCCGTGCGGCCAGCGGCGTGCACGTGCCCGGCACCGCCGATCCGGCGCTCGGCACGATCGCCGAGGACGCCTACGGCGCGCTCGCGCCTGAGGTGCGGGAGCTGGCCGCCGAGGTCTTCCTCCGTATGGTGTCCGTCACCGACGACGGGTACGAGAGCGTCCGCTGGGTGCTGAAGGACGAACTGTTCGCCGGCCGCTCGGAGCGGGAGGTCCAGGCCATCGAGCGGATTCTGCGGACCTTCTCCTACCTGGTGACGCAGAAGGACGAGGCGGTCGCGCTGGCGCATCCCGCTCTGCTGCGTGCCTGGCCGCGGCTGCGGATGTGGGTGGACGGTGACCGTGACGGCCTTGCCGTACTGGGTCAGATCAGTAGCGCGGCGCGTCAGTGGGCCGAGAACGGGCGCAAGGACGGCGATCTGCTGCGGGGCAGCAGCCTGGACCACGCGCTGACGTGGGCGGCCACCGGGCGCAGGAACGTCACGCTGACCCCGAGGGAGCGCGATTTCCTTGCCGCGGGCACGGAGCTGACCAGGAAGAACATCCGCCGCAGGCGGCTGACCACGGTGGCGCTGGGCGTACTGCTGGCGGTGGCGGTGGCCGCGGGAAGTGTCGCGGTGGTGCAGGGCAGGCAGGTCGCCGAGCAGAGTCGCGTGGTGGCCCGGCAGCGCGATCAGGCCGTAGGACGGCAGGTCGCGGCCGAGGCCGACAAGCTGCGTACCACCGACCCGGCCAAGGCGATGCTGCTCAGCGTGGCCGGCTGGCGGCTGGCCTCGGGCCCCGACACCAGGCAGAGCCTGATGACCTCGCTGACGATGCCGGAGAGCATGGCCTTCCGCGACCCGGGCGCCAAGGGGGTCTCCACGGCCGCGGCGGCGGCCGACGGGCGCACGCGGGTCATCGCCGACGAGGACGGGGTACGGGTCTACGACGTCCCTTCGCGACGGCAGACGACCTTCTGGAAGTGGCCGAGCGGATTCGCCGCGCTGCCGTCGGCGGCCGCCCTCAGCCCGAGCGGCAGGACACTGGTGATCGTCAGCCGGGACACGGCGTACTCCTGGGACACCATGACGGGCAAGAAGCTGCACGAGCACCGCGTGGCAGCGGGGTCCCCCGGCGTGGACGTGGTCTTCGACGCGCATGAGAGCCTGGTCGCGGTGATGCGCGAGACCACGATGGAGTTCCTGTGGGACACCCGGACGGGCAGGTCCTACGCTCCGCGGCTGGAGGCCGACTCCGGCCCGGCCATCGCGCCCTCTGGCGCCTACATCGCGGGGATCGGCATCAACCAGGGCGGGCTGAAATTGATCCGCCTGCCTGACCTCACCGTGGACACCCGGATGCCGAAGAAGTGCGGCACCGCCGCGACGTTCACGGCGGACAGCCGGCGACTGCTGTGCGCCAACGGCGACATCGTGGCCTGGGATCTGCGCACAGCCAGGAAACTGCCCGACGAGGATCGGCCGTTCTGGCAGGAGTCGGCCTCGGACGACTTCTTGGCCACGTCTCTGCGGATCAGCCGGGACGGCAGGAGGCTGCTGGGTGTCGAGGGCAGGACGATCCACCTGTGGGACGCCGAGAAAGGCGATGATCTCTACACCTACGTGGCGGAGGGCGAGCCGGACGAGGCCTGGCCGGATCCTGACGGCAAGACCATCCGATACCTGCTCGAAAACTCGATCATCACCCTCGGCATCGGCTCCCGCGTCTCTCGCGGCAGGCTGCCGAGCGGGTACGAGGTCGGCGGATTCAGCCAGGACGGCCGATTGATCGCCGCCGAGAAGGACAACGCACCCACACGCGTCTGGGACATGCGCCGCCTGGGCGTGCCGTTGCCCGGCAGCGAGGGCACCACCGGTGCGCTGTTCGATCCGGCGGGCAAGAGGCTGACCGCCGCCGGCGAGGGCTCGGGAGTCTCCGTCTGGGACGTGGCCACGGGCAGGCGACTCTGGCACTATCCCGTTCCCAAGGAGCGGTACGTCGGTTCGACGGCGTTCACTCCCGATGGCGGCAAGCTGGTGCTGTCGCTCGCGGAGGTGAGCCGGCCGGACGCCGGAAACGAGCTGATCGTCCTGGCCGCCGACAGCGGCCGGGTACTCACCCGGCACAAGCTCGACACCAGCACGGAGATCGTCGCCCCGACCCGCGACGGTACGGCCATGGTGACCACCACCGGCAGGGTGCTCGACCTGGACACCGGCAAGCCCGTCGGCACCGGGTTCAACCGGGCGGGCTACAGCATCGCGGTCAGCCCCACGGCGCCGCTCCTGGCCCTCGGCACAGGCACGATCGAGCTGTGGGACAGCGCGAAGGGCGCCGAACTGTCGCCCGCCATGCGCGTGGCGAGCCATGCCGAGGTCGAATCCGTGCTGTTCAGCCATGACGGCACCCTGCTGGCAGCGATCAGCAGGTCCATCGGTGAGACCTTCGATGACGTGTACACCGCCCAGATCTGGGACGTCGCCTCACGGCAGCGGCTCGGCTCGTTCCCCATCGACATCTTCGACCGGCTGGCGTTCAGCGCCGACGACGGCATGCTGTATGTCTCGGGCAACCAATCGGGGACCATCGCCCAGATACCGGTCGCCGGGGACCGCGTCGCCGCGCTCGTGTGCGGGCGGGCGGGTCGCACGCTAAGCCCCCAAGAGTGGGACCAGTATCTGACAGGTGCGCCCTATCGCGACATCTGCCCGCTGCTGACGTCCAAGGGCGAGGGGAACGATGGCACAGCCGTTCCTCGCTAGCCGGGAGGCTCCAGACCCGCCCATCGTATTGATCATTTCTGGCTTTTCACGGCCTCCGTGCCGCTCGCGGACGTGGTCTCAGCCTGCGGCTTAAGCGCGTCCGCGTTCGTACGCAGGGTGATCGGCTTGAGCAGCAGCGCGGCGACCACACCCACGACGGCGACGGCGGCCGAGATGAGGAAGACGTGTCCGGTGGCGTCGCCGTAGGCGGTGGCCGGTGGCACGCCGTCGGCCGTGCCGGCGCCGACCTGGCGGGCCAGGACCGCGCCGAGCACGGCGACGCCGACCGTGCCGCCGAGGGAGCGGAAGAACACGACAGTAGCGCTGGCGGCGCCGATGTCGGTCAGCGCGACGGCGTTCTGCACGACGAGGACGAAGTTCTGCAGGGTCAGGCCGACGCCGGCGCCGACGAGCACCATCGCGAAACCGATGAGCGGCATCGGCGTGTGCTGGTCGAGCAGGCCGAGGATCACGAATCCGGCGGTAAGAGCGATGGTTCCGGTGATGAGGAACGGCTTGAGCTTTCCGGTACGGGTGACCAGCCGGCCGCCGACGATCGAGGCGATCAGGATGCCGGCCATCATCGGGATGGTGAGCAGGCCGGCCTCGGTGGGGGTGTGGCCGCGGCTGATCTGGAAGTACTGGGTGAGGAAGACGGTCGCGCCGTACATGGCGGTGCCGGCGGCGAGGCTGCCGAGGATCGCGAGGGCGGTGGCGCGTTGCCGGATGACACGCAGCGGCACGATGGGCTCGGAGACCCGGGATTCGACCCAGAGCGCGACGCCGAGCAGCAGTATCGAGCCACCGACCATGGCGGCGGTCTGCCAGGAGGCCCAGGCGAAGGCGTCGTCGACGAAGGAGACCCAGATCAGCAGGAGGCTGACGCCCGCGGTGATGAGCGTGGCGCCCCAGTAGTCGATCTTCACGTTGTCGCGGCGGTAGATCGGCAGTCGCAGGGTCAGCTGCAGGATGATCAGCGCGACGATCGCGACAGGAATGCCGACGAAGAAGCACCAGCGCCAGCCCAGCCACGAGGTGTCGACGATGAAGCCGCCCAGCAGCGGGCCGCCGATGGTGGAGATCGACGTGACACTGGACAGGTATCCGGCGTAGCGGCCACGTTCCCGGGGCGACACCAGCGCGCCGATCGCGATGTTGACCAGGGTCTGCACCGCGCCGACGCCGACGCCCTGCAGGGCGCGGGCGGCGATCAGTTGCCCGGCGTTCTGGGAGAGGCCGGCGGCGATCGAGCCGGCGATGAAGATCAGGACGGCGATCTGGATCAGTGCCCGCTTGGAGAACAGGTCGGCGAGCTTACCGAAGATCGGGGTGGCGACGGTGGCGGCCAGCAGCGTGGCGGTCACCACCCAGGTGTACTGGGTGGGGGAACCACGCAGTACACCGAGCATGCGCGGCAGCGCGGTGGAGACCACGGTGCTGGCCAGTGTCGAGACGAACAGGGCGAGGAGCAGCCCGCTGAGCGCTTCGAGGATCTGCCGGTGGGTCCTGTCGGGGCTGGAGCTCATGGTGCGCTCTCTTCGGGGTTCACGCGCAGAACGCTGCCGTCGCCGTTCGCGGCGATGATCAGGGAGCCGTCCCCCGCGGCCGCGATTCCGGCGAACGGCCGCGGTATTCCGGGTAGGCCGGGCGGGATGAACAAGTCGGGTTCGGGGCGGGTCAGGCCGGCCGCGGACGCGACCGGAAGAGAGTCGGCTTCGATCTCGACGTCGCCGGTGGCGAGGTCGATGGCGAGCAGCCGGCGGTGGGTGGTCTCGACGACGTACACGGTGCCGTTGTAGACGGTGATGCCTTGCGGGGTGCCGAGCCCGTCGGCGAGCAGCCGGGGTACGCCGTCCTCGACGTGGTACACCGCGGCGAGCCGCTCGTCGCTGATGTAGCAGCGCTGGTCGGCGTCGACGGCTACGTCGACCGGGCGGCCGAGGCCCTCGACCAGCACACTGACCTGGTCGTCGTGGTCGATCGCGACGACGCGGCCGGCGCCGGATTCGGCGACCACCAGGGTGCCGTCGGTGCGCACGGCGATGCCCAGCGGACGGTTCAGGCCGCTGGCCCTGGTGCGCACCGTGCCGGAGCGCCGGTCGTAGGTGCGTACGTGCCCATACTGGGAGGTGGTGTGGAGCAGGTCACCGTCGGCGGCGACGCCGTGCACGAAGTTCAGCAGCTGGGTGGTGGTGACGTCTTCGCCAGATTGATCGGCTTCGCCCTGTTGGTCGGCTTCGCCCTGTTGGTCGGCGGGCTGGGTGAGGCGGTAGTGGTCGGCCACGTGGATGCCGCCACCGAGATCGATGGTCACCCCGAAGGGGCCCCCGAGTCCGCGGGGCACGATCTGGCGGGTACGTCCGTCTGCCATGAGCTCGGCGACGCCGCCGTGGGCGTAGCTGGAGACGAACATCCGGTTGTCGGCGTCGAAGGCGGCGTTGTCCAGGGCGTTGAGTTCGCTGACGATGCGGACCGGTCGCCTGTGCCGGCCAGGTCGACGCGCGTGACGATCCCGCTCGCGCCACGGGAGAGGACCAGCAGGGCGCCACCGCGATCGAAGCGCACGGCGACCGGATCCGGGACATCCGCGGCCACCAGTTCCGGATCGCCGCCGTCGAGCGGGATGCGGAACACCTCACCGGTGAGCATGTGGGGGTAGTAGAGCTGCCCGTCCGGGCCGAGTTGCATGGCGTTGCCCATGGCCAGGCCGGTCGTGAGCACCGTGGGTTCGTCGCCTGCCGGGGACAGCTCCAGCAGGCGTCCACCCGGGATCATCTCGTTGGCGAACACCCGAGTGCCGACGCAGGCGATGCCGTTGGGTGCGGTGATCTCGTCGGTGACCAGCGCGAAGCCTCCGGCCGGGTCACGTCGCCACACCCGGCCCGGGACCAGGTCGGTCACGTACATCGCGCCGTCGGTGTCGAAGGCGAGGTCGTCGGGGGCGTGCAGTGGCCCGTCCGATGGCACGACCACCTCGACGTCGCCGGTGGCCAGGTCGACGGCGCTGATCTGCCCGGCGAGGAACTGGGCCACGTACAGGCGTCCGTCGGGTCCGAAGGCCATGCCGTTCGATCCCCACAGCGGGCGCGCCTGGATCAGCTGCTCGACTTTCCGGCGGTTCATCGGTTGCCCGCCAGTACCTCGTCCATGCCGCCCTCGGCGCGCCAGCGGCGCAGCAGGTCGTGGAAGGCGACGGGGCCGGGCCCGTACGTCTGGCTGACCGAGCGTGGTTTGCCTTCGTTGTTGTAGTAGCCCGGCGTGCATTCGGCCTGGAACGCCCTGTTGTCCGGTGCCAGCTCCCGGATGGTGGTGACCCATGCGTCCTCGGCGTCTCGGGTCGGCTCGACCGACGCGATGCCACGCCGGCGGGCCTCGGCGACCACGGCACCGATGTGGGTGGCCTGCTCCTGCAGGATGTGCACGAAGTTGACCGCGGCGGAGTTCTGCAGTGAGCCCAGGTGGAACAGGTTCGGGAAGCCGTGGCTGTAGAAGCCGTGCAGCGTACGAGGGCCCTGCCGCCGCCAGGTGTCGAGCAGGGCCGCGCCGCCCCGGCCGTACACCGGCAGGGAGCCGGTGAGGATGCCCGAAAGGCCGACCTCGAAGCCGGTGGCGAAGATGACGCAGTCGACCTCGTACTCCTGCTCGCCGACCACGACCGCCGACTCCGTCATCCCGGTGATGCCGCCGTGGTCGGCGGTGTCGACCAGAGTGACATTGGGGCGGTTGAACGTCTGCAGGTAGTGGTCGCTGAAGGTGGGCCGCTTGCACATGTAGCGGTACCAGGGCTTGAGCAGTTCCGCGGTGGCCGGGTCGCCGACGATCTCGTCGACGCGGGCGCGGATCTGGTTCATCTTCTGGAAGTCGGCGATCTCGTCGAGGTACTCGCGTCGCTCGGGTGACAGGTCGGTGTCGACGGTGCCGGCCATCAGGTGACGTTGCAGCCGTGCGGTGCTGGTCCAGCCGTCATCGATCAGGTCCTGTTCGGCGAGCCCGCCGGTGACGACGGTGAGGAAGTTCCTCATCCGTTCCTGCTGCCAGCCGGGTTTGAGCGAAGCGGCCCAGGCCGGGTCCGTGGGGCGGTTGTCGCGCACGTCGACCGACGAGGGGGTGCGCTGGAAGACGTACAGGTGCTGCGAGTCGCGCCCCAGGTGCGGGATGACCTGGATCCCGGTGGCGCCGGTGCCCACCACCGCGACGCGCTTGTCGGCGAGCTTGTGCAGGCCGCCGTTCTGGTCGCCGCCGGTGTAGCCGTAATCCCAGCGGCTGGTGTGGAAGGTGTGCCCGCGGAACGTCTCGATGCCGGGGATGCCGGGCAGCTTCGGCTGTACCAGGGTGCCGGCGGACATCACGACATAGCGGGCCCGGAAGTCGTCGCCACGGTCGGTGCGCACCTGCCATTCGGCCGCGGCGTCGTCCCAGCGCAGTTGCGTGACGCGGGTGTGGAACAGCGTGTCGCGGTACAGGTCGTAGAGTTCGGCGATCGCGACGGCGTGCCGGCGGATCTCCTCGCCGGGCGCGTATCGCATGGTGGGCAGGTAGCCGGCCTCTTCGAGCAGCGGCAGGTAGATCGATGATTCGATGTCGCAGTGGATGCCCGGGTAGCGGTTCCAGTACCAGGTGCCGCCGAAGTCGCCGGCCTCGTCGAGCATCCGGATGTCGTCCACGCCGGCCTCACGGAGCTTGGCCCCGGTGAGCAGCCCGCCGAAGCCGCCACCCACCACCAGTGCCTCGACTCGGTCGCGGACCGGTTCCCGCTCGGCGCGTTCGGTGTACGGGTCGGCGGCGTAGTAGCCGAACTTGCCGCGGGCGCCCTGGTACTGGGCGTTGCCGTCGGGCCGCAGCCGGCGATCGCGTTCGTGGCGGTACCTGGCGCGCAGCACGTCCGGGTCGAAGCCCAGTTCCGCGACTGTGAAACGCGCAGGCGGCGAAGAGAGGTCCATGCATGCCCTTCCGATGCGGGAGCCGCTGAGTCATTGCCGCGCCCGGGGAGATGGCACGGGACATCGTCCGGCGCGGAGCCGATCGGACGAGGCGGCGACACGTTTGCAGCGGCGAATGATCGCCCCGTCGGAGAGAAGCTAACCGAATGCGGAAAATTAAGTCAAACGACTGCCTTAACGCTCGACTGCGGGGCCAGGTACAGCCCTTCGATGGCATCGATCAGCTCGGCGGCCGTGGCCGACCATGCCTCCCTGGCCGCGTCCACGTCGGGCGGCAGCGTGCGCTCGCGATGGGCGCAGATGTGCACGAGCAGCGTGCGTGCCATGTCGTCACGTCGGCGGCGCAGCTCGGGGGAAAGCGCCGGAAGACAGCTGTGCAGGCCGCCGACGACCGTGTAGAAGTTGGGCGCGTCCTGCAGTCCCGCGGCCGCCAGCTCGCGTAGCTGCGGTTCGGTCATGATCTGAGCGGCGAGCCTGGCATACCAGGTCGGGGTTTCCAGGCTGCTCAGATGCTCGGTGAACGGCAGCACGACGCAGGCGACCCAGTCGCGCAGATCCGTACTGTCACCCCTGGTCCGCAGCAATCGTTCGCGGATCCGCTCCATCAGCGTGGTGTGGTGCTCGACGATCGCGCGCAGCAGGTCGGCCTTGGTGCCGAAGTGGTAGCCGACCGCGGCGTTGTTGCTCTGCCCTGCGGCCTCGCTGATCTGGCGGTTGGAGACCGCGAACACCCCGTGCTCGGCGAACAGACGTTCGGCGGCCAGCAGGATCCGGCTCCGGGTCTGACCCGCCTTCGGTGTGGTTTTGCCGATGGCGGTGTCCGTGCGTGCGGCCGGCGCCGCGCAGATGGCCGCTGTACCGGCAGCGGCCAGCGCGAACATCTGGTCGAGGATCTCGAACAGCCGTGCCGGGCCGCCCTCGGAGTCCCACGCCATGACGCTTTCCCGGACGCAGGCGAGCGCCATGCTGCTCATCGTCCTGGCACTCAGGCCGGTGATGCCGCGGCTGCCGAGCCAGTCGAGGATGGACTCCTCGAGATGAGCGTCGGCCCCCAGGAGGAAGCGGTTCAGCTCGGGCTGACCGGCCAGGATGCGCCGCCGCGCGGACACCGTCCGGAACTCCGCAGTCAGAAATGCCTTCAGAGCCCTGGTCAGGGCGACCCACGGGTCGGCGCCGGCCTCCCGTACGAACAGATCCGCGAGCTGGGCCGCTTCGCCGGGGGCCGGGTCGAACAGGGCGCCCGCCTTGGTGTCGAAGTGGTTGAAGAAGGTGCGCCGGGACACACCGGCGGCCGCCGCGATGTCGTCGATCGACACGGCGGCGAATCCGCGCTGCTCGAACAACGTCAGGGCGGCCTGACGCAGCCGGCGCCGGCGTTCGGTCTTGTCCGCGCCACCTGTGGTCCGGGCGCCAGGGGACGTGGGGCTCACTCCTAGACAGTAGGGCCTCGGCATGGAAGGGTGCATCTGCACTAAGTGCAAGCAACTCTCTGGAGTTCGGGCCCGACGAGCAGGTCAGCCGCCAAGACGGCGGGCGGACGGCTCGCCCGTGTGCCACCCGGCCGTCAACGGGTGAAGATCGCCTGTTCCACGTCCACGCGGCTAGGCTCTGGCCGATGAACGAGGCACGCAGGGCGACCGCGGCCGACGCCGCGGAGCTGGTCCGCTTGCGCGGAGTGTTGATGACTCAGCTGGCGGGGCACCGGTCGGCCGACGGAGGCTGGAAGGCGACCGCGGAGGTGATGCTCCGCGAGCGGCTGGCCGAGCCGGATCCCACACTGGTCGCCTTCGTCGTGGACCGACCGGACCTGGTGGGCCGGGCGGGCCTGCTGGCCGCGTGCGCGGTCGGCACCGTCGAGTGCCGGCTCCCGGGGCCGGGCAACCCCAGCGGCGAGGTCGGGTACGTCTTCAACGTCGTGACCGACCCGGCCCACCGGCGACGCGGCTACTCGCGCAGGTGCATGGCCGCGCTGCTCGACTGGTATCGCGACCGTGGCATCAGGACGATCGACCTGCGCGCCTCCTCCGAGGGCGAACCGCTCTACCGGTCCCTGGGCTTCGCCCTTTCGCGCGACCCCGCCATGCGGCTCCACCTGCGGCCACCGGAGCAGTCCCCTTCTTGAGGAGGAGGCCGGGCCGGGCGGCGCTGGAGGCGATCATCGACGCCGTGGGCCTGCGCGACCGGCTGGGCCACCGGCCGAGCCAACTGTCCGGCGGTCAGCAGCAGCGGGTGGCCTGCGCCCGCGCGCTCGTCACGAAGCCGGACGTCGTGTTCGCCGACGAACCCACCGGAGCGCTGGATTCCGCCTCGTCCGCGCGCGGGCTCGGCCGACCTGCGCCGTGGCGTACTCGTCGCACGCAACCAGGCCGCCATGCTCGGACTGGGCCTCGGCGACCGGGTCACGCTGGTGATCGACGCGACGGCGTCCGTGGACGTCGTGGTGGGCGGGCTGTACGAGGCGATTCGATCGATCGGACCCACCGGGGCAGAGACCCGCTCAAGCTCCACGCGGCGACCGAGCCACGGCACGGCCGGCGTCTGAGCGTGGTGCCGAACCGTCGCGTCAGTGGATGGCCGCCAGGGCGTTGTGGGCGATCTCGGCCCGTTCGGCGGCTGCCGCTTCGGCGGCCTGCTCCTCGGCCCGCACGCGGGCGTCGTAGGCGGTGCGGGCGGCGGCGATCTCGTTCTGGTGCGTCTCCGTCCAGGTGACCAGCGCGCGGATGGTGGAGTGCAGGGTCACGCCCAGCGAGGTGAGCTCGTAGTCGACACGTGGCGGGACGGTCGGGTGCACGGTCCTGCTGACCAGCCCGTCGCGCTCCAGATGCCGCAGCGTCCGCGTGAGCATGCGCTGGCTGACCCCGTCGATCATGCGGCGTAGCTCGGTGAAGCGCAGGCTGCGCCGGTCGAGGAGGGCGATGACCAGCAGCGACCACTTGTCCGCCACGCGGTCGAGAATCTGCCGGACCTCGCAGTCCTCCCGCGTGTCCCACTGAAGGACGTCGTAATCGCCGTCGGTATCCCCGCAGTAACCGAGGGACTTGAGAGTGCCGTCTTCCATGACATCCCATGATGCACGACGATTTGGCCGGTTACCAGAAGGAACCGGCAAGCGGTTGAGGAACCGTGGCCGGTCCTGTGCTTTTCGAGAGGAGTGGACCATGTCCATATCGATGCCCGCATCGAACAACCGCATGAACGCCCGCGCCTGGGGAGTGCTCTTCGTGCTCGCCGGAGCCGTCTTCCTGGAAGGGATCGACGTGGCGATGCTGAACGTGGCACTGCCGTCGATCCGGACCGATCTCGGCCTGTCCACCGGCATGCTCAGCGGAGTGGTCAGCGCCTACGTGCTCGGCTACGGGGGATTCATGCTGCTGGGCGGCAGGGCGGCCGACCTGCTGGGCCGCCGGCGGATGTTCCTGCTCTGGCTGACGGTCTTCCTGGTCTTCTCCGGCCTGGGAGGCTTCGCGACCGAAGGGTGGATGTTGCTGGTCGCCCGCTTCGTGACCGGGGTCGCGGCCGCGTTCATGGCGCCCGCCGGGCTTTCGCTGATCACCGGCAACTTCCCCGAGGGGCCGCAACGTACCAAGGCGCTCGGGGTCTACGCCGGCACGGCCGCGGGCGGCTTCTCGCTCGGCCTGGTCGTCGGCGGGCTGCTGACCTCGATCGGATGGCGATGGGTGTTCTTCGCGCCGGTGCTCATGGCGGCGGTGATCCTCGTCGCGGCGGTGGTCCTGCTCAAGGAGAGCGCGGTGCATGAACGCCCGTCGGGCGGCTTCGACCTGGCCGGCGCGTTCAGCATCACCGGCGCGATGCTGCTGCTGGTGTACGGCGTGGTCCGCCTGGAGCACCCCGGCAACGGCCTGGTGGGCACGCTCGGCGTGTTCGGCGCGGGCCTCGCCCTGCTGGCGATCTTCGTGCTGATCGAACGGCGGACGGCCAACCCCCTGGTACGGCTGGGCATCCTGCGCTCCCGCGCGCTCGTCCGGGCCAACGTGGGAGCGCTGCTGTTCCTCGCCTCTTTCGCCGGATTTCAGTTCGCGGCCACCCTCTACCTGCAGGAGGTACGCGGCTGGAGCAGTCTGCAGACCGGTCTGGCCATGCTGGTGATCGGCATGGACACGATCCTCGCGCCGACGCTCACTCCGCGGCTGGTGAACCGGTTCGGCAACGCCCGCGTGCTGTTCGGTGGGCTGGTGGTCGCCGCCCTGGGGTACGCGCTCTTCCTGCCGATCGGAATGGACTGGACCTACGCCGCCATGCTGCCGACCATGCTCCTGCTCGGCCTGGCCTTCTCCCTGGCGTACGGCCCGCTGACCATGGCCGCCACCGACGGGATCGAGGAGCATGAGCACGGCCTGGCCGGCGGCCTGCTCTACACCTCCTTCCAGTTCGGCACCGCGCTCGGGCTGTCGGCGGTGACCGCGGTGAGCGTGGCGGCGCTCGGTGACGCCACCACACCTGAAGCGATGCTCGACTCCCTCCGGTTCGCCCTCGTCGTCCCGGTCGCGGCCGCGGTCGCCGGTGCCCTGGTCACCGCCTTCGGGATCGCCCGCCGCACCGCCGGTCCCGAAGCGCCGCAGAACACCCCTGTGTCCGCCCCGACCTCGGTGTGAGGACCTCATGACCATCAAGGTGACCTCGTTCAGCGAGATCGAGGATCAGTTCGCCGCTTACATCGGCGACATCGTGTACGCCACCATGACCACCGTGGACGCCAAAGGACGCCCCCGGGCGCGCGTCCTGATACCGATCTGGGAGGTCGTCGACGGCCGCCCGATCGGCTGGCTGGCCACCTACCGGACCCCGGTGAAGGCGGCGCACCTGGCCGGCAACCCGCACACCACGTTCTCGTACTGGAGTCCCCGGCAGAACGCTGTGAGCCTCGACACCGTGGCCGAGTGGGTCGACGATCTGACGCTCACCCGCCGGGCCTGGAACCTCTACCGCAAGGGCAGCCCGCCCGGCGCCGGGTACGAGCTGGGCAACTTCTGGACAAGCCCCGCCGACCCTCAGCTGCACATCCTGCGGCTGACCCCGTGGCGCGTCCAGGTCATCCGCGGCGCCGACCTGCAGGGCAAGATCTGGCTGGCTGCGACCGCGAAAGCGCCCCATCACCTCGTTGAACCGCCGCCGTAGATCCGGAGCTGCCGGACGGCCCGCTGAGCGGCGGGCCCTTGTCCTTTCGTCTACCGGAACCCGCCTTGCGGATGATCTCTGGCCTACCGGGTTCTACCGGACGGCAGCGCCGGCCAGATCCCCCGAGCTTCGGCCAGAGACCATCTGCGCGACTGTCAGGCGAGGGTCGAGAGCGCCTTGTTGAAGGTCTCCGACGGGCGCATGACCGCGGCGGCCTTCGCCGGATCGGGCTGGTAGTAGCCGCCGATGTCGGCCGGCTTGCCCTGGACGGAGATCAGCTCGTCAGCGATCTTCTGCTCGTTGGCGGCGAGCGTCTCGGCGAGCGGGGCGAACGCCTTGGCGAGGTCGGCGTCGGCGGTCTGGCCGGCCAGCTCCTGTGCCCAGTACAGGGACAGGTAGAAGTGGCTGCCACGGTTGTCGGTACCGCCGAGGCGACGGGTCGGGGACTTGTCCTCGTTGAGGAAGGTCGCCGTGGCGCGGTCGAGGGCGTCGGCGAGGACCTGGGCACGCTGGTTGCCGGTCGTCTTCGCGTACTGCTCGAAGGCCGGCACCAGCGCGAAGAACTCGCCGAGCGAGTCCCAGCGCAGGTAGTTCTCCTTGACCAGCTGCTGGACGTGCTTCGGGGCGGAACCCCCGGCGCCCGTCTCGAACAGGCCGCCGCCCGCCATCAGCGGGACGCTCGACAGCATCTTGGCGCTGGTGCCCAGCTCCAGAATCGGGAACAGGTCCGTCAGGTAGTCGCGCAGGACGTTGCCGGTGACGGAGATGGTGTTCTCGCCGCGGCGGATGCGCTCCACGGACAGCTTGGTCGCCTCGACCGGGGACAGGATGCGGATGTCCAGGCCTTCGGTGTCGTGCTCCGTCAGATACCGCTTGACCTTCTCGATGAGCACGGCGTCGTGGGCGCGGTCCTCGTCCAGCCAGAACACGGCCGGGTCGCCGGTGGCGCGGGCGCGGGTGACGGCGAGCTGCACCCAATCCTTGATCGGGGCGTCCTTGGTCTGGCAGGCGCGGAAGACGTCCCCGGCGGAGACCGTCTGCTCGATCACGACGTTGCCGGCCTGGTCGACGAGGCGGACGGTACCCGTGGTGGGAATCTCGAAGGTCTTGTCGTGGCTACCGTACTCCTCGGCCTTCTGTGCCATCAGGCCGACGTTCGGGACGGAGCCCATTGTGGAGGGGTCGTAGGCGCCGTTGGCGCGGCAGTCGTCGATCACGGCCTGGTAGACGCCGGAGTAGCTGGAGTCCGGGAGCACCGCGAGCGTGTCGTGCTCCTGGCCGTCCGGACCCCACATGTGGCCGGAGGTGCGGATCATGGCCGGCATGGAGGCGTCGACGATGACATCGGACGGCACGTGCAGGTTGGTGATGCCCTTGTCGGAGTCGACCATGGCCAGTTTCGGGCCCTCGGCGAGCTCGGCGTCGAAGGATGCCTTGATCTCGGCGCCCTCGGGCAGGTTCTCCAGGCCCTTGTAGATGCCGCCCAGACCGTCGTTCGGGGTCAGACCGGCCGCGGCGAACGTCCCGCCGTACTTCGCGAACGTCTTCGGGAAGAAGGCGCGCACCACGTGACCGAAGATGATCGGGTCGGAGACCTTCATCATCGTGGTCTTCAGGTGCACGGAGAACAGGACGCCCTCCTCCTTGGCACGGGCGACCTGCGCGGTGAGGAACTCGCGCAGGGCGGCGACGCGCATCACCGAGGCGTCGACCACCTCGCCCTCGAGGACCGGCACGGACTCGCGCAGCACGATGGTGGAGCCGTCGTCCCCCTTCAGCTCGATGCGCAGCGAACCGGCCTCGGAGATCACCGCGGACTTCTCGGTGGAGCGGAAGTCGTCCACGCCCATGGTCGCCACGTTGGTCTTGGACTCGGCGGTCCAGGCGCCCATCCGGTGGGGGTGGGTCTTGGCGTAGTTCTTGACCGAGGCGAGAGCGCGGCGGTCGGAGTTGCCCTCGCGCAGCACGGGGTTCACAGCGGAGCCCTTGACCTTGTCGTAACGGGCGCGGATCTCCCGCTCCTCGTCGGTCTTCGGCTCGTCCGGGTAGTCCGGCAGCGCGTAGCCCTTGGCCTGCAGCTCGGCGACGGCCGCCTTCAGCTGCGGGACGGAGGCCGAGATGTTGGGCAGCTTGACGATGTTGGCCAAGGGGGTCTTGGCCAGCTCGCCCAGCTCCGCGAGGTCGTCGTTGATCCGCTGGTCTTCGTTGAGGTATTCGGGGAAGACCGCGAGGATGCGCCCGGCCAGCGAGATGTCACGGGACTCCACAGCGACACCCGCCTGCGAGGCGTACGCCCGGACCACTGGCAGGAAGGAGTACGTCGCCAGGGCTGGGGCCTCGTCAGTGTGCGTGTAAATGATGGTCGGATCAGTCACCGGATTGCTCTACTCCCACATTTGCGAACATTTCATCAACTACATATCTATCGGGCGTAGGCAGGGTGCTGATCACTGCCTACAGGCACAGGCCGCAGCCGCAGCTCAGCGCCTGGTGGGTCCTTCCAGCGCGGACTTGGTTGCTCCGTATTTCGACATTCCCAGCATGGCGATCTTGGCGGCAAGCGAGCTGATGATGCTGCCTTTACCCTCGGCGAGCATGGTGGGGGCCCGAGCCGCCGCGGGGGAAGTACGGCGCACGCACGTTGACGGCGAACGCCTCTTCGTAGGAGGACCGGTTCCCGGTCCCCCTCGAGCCCATGGGCAGGGCGGCGGCGTTGCCCTCAGCGATGCCTGCTGCCCCTACCCTAGCGTCCTGGCCTGGTGCTGCTGGCCGGGGGCCCGCCTGGAACCGGACCTGACCCTCACCCTGCGCTGAGACGCCACCGCCGCGCAAGAGCCGACCAGAGCGACGAACCCGAGGCTGGCGTCCGCACGTCGGCGCGGCGTAGCAGATCGGCGGCTCATGACCGAAACTGCGACGCACCCGATCACCTGGCGTGATCCGTCTGCCAGGAGGCCTGGATCATGGCCCGTTCCGTGGCGACGAGGTGGGTGGCCGCGGCCAGCCACGCCCACGCGTACCGGTCGGGGCCGGAGTCCGCCAACCGGCCGAACACGTCGCGCGACCTGCGGTCGGCCTCTGCGGTGAGCTTGGTGGCCAGGTCGGCGGCGGAACGGAACCCGGCCCGGTGCAGCGGGGCGTGGGAGTCACCGTTGCGCGCCGACTCGGCCACCGCGCGTCGCCCGCCGGAGACGCCCAGCTCGACCAGCCGCCGAACCCGCCAGAGCGGTGCGCTCGCCACCGGGTCCACCTCGGTCCCGGCGCCCGGCTGCCCCGGCAGGCACGCCTCCTGCGGCGGGAGATGGGAGCCCTGCAGGCGGTCGTACCCGAGGTCGGCCCGGTCGTGCCATTCGGCCGGGAGGCGGAGCGTCGCCTCGGCGCCCGGCACCGGGCCCACCGCGAGCGGGCGCAGGGTGGCCGCCCGGTCGGGATCCACCCTGCCCACCACTCGCACCAGCAGACCGGGGCGGGACGCGAGCCGCTGGAGGTTGGCGACATGGGCCAGGTCGGGGTGGCTGGTGGCCGGGACGAGCCGGATCAGCGGGCCGTGCGCGCGTACCGGGCTCGGGGGATCGGCCGATGGTACGCCGTCGGGTATCACCCCGGAGGCGCCCAGGTGGTCTCCTTCGGGTCTTGGGACGTCCGCGTGGTCGCTTTCGGGTAGCAATTCGCGGGAGCCCAGGTGGTCACTCACCGGTAGTAGTTCGCGGGCGAGTACATGGTCGCCCGCCGCACCGATGATCACCAGGTCGCATCCGACTGGTTCGCGAGCCTTGTCCTCCGTGTCTGACTCGCTCCAGGCGTGCCCGGATAGCCGGGGGCCGGCCGCCTCCGCCAGCGGGCGGGCGAACAGGGCCGCCAGCGGCCCCTCCGTCCACGGCAGCCCCTTCACCGGGGTAGCCCGTACGCCGCCGCCCGCCCCCAGACGCCCGTCCGGCGAGATCGTGGCTCCGGTGATCAGCAGTCCCGCCCGTACCAACTGGGCGTGGTTCAGCATGGCGGGGCCGATCGAGACGGGCGCGGTGGCGGCCCCGCGGGCGCGGGCCGGACCGCCCGGTTTGACGTCTGCGACCGAGAACCATCGGCCATCCTCCGTGACGAGGTGGGTGACCACCCCGCCATAGCCGGTGGCACTGATCACCGGCTCCCGGAAGACGCCGTACACCCGCAGGCTCCCGCCCGGCTGATAGCTTCGGCGCACGCTGCCGACCAGCGCGGGGTCGGGGTCGGCCCCCGCCAGCCGGCCCGCGATGAGCAGGAGCTCGCGCAGCGCGGACACCAGGTCGGCGAGGCGGTGGCCCTCGTGTCGGGCCCGGGCCGCCCGCAGCCCGCGTACGACCCGCAGAGCGGCGGCCTCGGCCTTGGGCAACCCGGCCAGCCTGGCCGAGTGCGCGGCCCTGAGCAGCTCGGCCTGCGGCACCGCACCGGCCGCCGGCACTCCGGCCGACAGGATGGCCGCGGCGGCGGCCCACAGACTTGACGCGGCCGCCACCTGCGCGGAACCCGGCGCGGTTGCCGGCACTTGCCCGGCGCCTGGTCCCGCAGCCCCCTGAGCGACGCCTGCTCCCAAAGTGCACTGAGCGGGGTTCCTCCCTGCAGCTTGAGCGGCATCCGTCCACGATGCCTGAGCCGCGTTCGGACCTGCGGCCTGAGTGGCGTTCGGACCTGTGCCCTGAGTGGTGTTCGGGCCTGCGGCCTGGGTCGCGCCTGGCGCTGTGGTGCTCGCCTGCGCGGCACTTGGTCCGGCAATCGCCGCGTGCGCGGGCTCTGCGGCCGAGTCCGTGGGTGTCCTAACGGGCGCGGACCCCGCGACCATGTCGGTGCCGAGCGGGTCGGCACCTGCGGGGGAGCCGTCGGAGGTGTCCGCCTCCGTTAGCTCCGGGTCCGCCACCGGGCAGGCACTCAGTACGGCCGCGCGATGCAGACACCGGGGGGCCAGGAGGCAGCTGCACCGCGCCTGGCCGTCGTCGGCGATCGCGCCGGACGGTCCCGGCGAGAGCGTGACCACGGCGTCCTCGCCACAGCTGATCCGGATGCCCTCGGCGTCGGCGACGACGGGCACGGCGGCGTACTGCTCGATCGCCGCGTCCAGCTTCTTGCGCAGCCGGGACGTGAGGCTCTCGACCGCGGCGGCGACCACCTGCGGCGCCACCGGCGGTAGCGAAGTTGGGGCATTCATCGGTTCTCTCCCCTGAGGCGGTCGCCGACCCATCGGGCGAGGGCGAGCGGGCTGAGGGCGGCGACGGGCATGCCGGCCGCCACGAGCTGCTGGGCGACGGGAATCGAATAACGGGGTACGCCACTGTCGTCCAAGGCCGCGCACCCCAGCAGGTGGACACCGGACCCGGCCAGCGCCCGCACCTCGCCGAGCAGGCCCCCGATCGGGTAGCCCTCCTCGAAGTCGCTGACGACCACGACGAGCGTACGGCTCGGCACCGTGACCAGCGACCTGGCCCGGGCGAGTCCCGCGGCGATGTGCGTACCCCCGCCGACCCGCACTTCGAGCAGCAGGGACAGCGGATCGGCCACCCGGTCCGTCAGGTCGATCACCTGTGTGGAGAACGACAGGAAGTGGGTGGACAGCGTGGGCACGCCCGCCAGCACCGCGGCCGTCAGCGCGGACCACACCACCGACGCCTCCATCGACCCGGACACGTCGACCACCAGGATCAGCCGCCAGTCGGCCTCCTGGCGGGAGCGGGTGCTGAACACCGGCCGTTCCGGGACGACCACGATCCGGCCGTCGTCGAGGCGGCGCGTGTGCGACAAGTTGGCTCGCAGGGTACGCGGCAGGTCGAGCCGCCCACCCGGACGGCGAGTCGGACGCGGGGTCGCCAGCCCGGTCATGGCGGGCCGCATCCGCGTCGCGAGCTCCTTGGTGAGTTCTTCCACCAGGCGGCGTACGAGTGGCCGCAGCTTGGCCACCTGTTGCTCCGGCAGGCCGCCCGCCAGCGAGAGTACGGAGGTCAGCAGTTCGACGGACGGCCGTACCGAGGCGGGGTCGAGCTCGCTGAGCACGTCGATGCGCCCGGCATCGGCTGCCTTGGCCAGCACCTCCTCCCGTACCTCGGTACCGAAGAGGGCTTCCAGCTCCTCACCCCACTCACGGGCGGTGGGGAACGGGTGCTCCCTGCCGCCGGAGTCGCCGCCCGGCCCGAAGTCGTTGGCGCCTTCGCCGCGCCCCGCGCCGTACAGCTCGTCCAGGGCGCGCGCGTACGCGCGAGCGTCGGCCGGGAGCCGCTCGGACTCCCGCCCGAGCAGCAACCGCCACCGGTCAGCCGGCAGCAGCCTCCGCTCAGCCCGCCCGTCCTCGTCGACCGGGAGCGGGGGTTCGGAGAGAGCCGCGCCGTCCAGCGACGACGGGGACTCGGAAAGGACCGCATCCACCTCGCCCCCCAGCGACGACTGCGGCTCGGAAAAGACCGCGTCCGCCTCCTCACGGTGAGCCGCCTTGGCCTCCTCACGGTGAGCCGCCTTCGCCTCCCGCCAAGCCGGTACGGTCCGCACGTCCGTCTGGTCGGATGCCGCGCCCGCCACGGCGGGCATGGGGAGTCGGAGTGCGTTCAGGGCGGCCAGGCCGGCGGAGTCGGCGGCGGTCCAGAGGGCGAGGAGTGCGGGCGGCGCGTCCAGTGCCAGGTCGAGCCGGTCGCCGAGCCGCTCCGACACCGCCCCCAGCAACCGCGTACGGCCCGCCGGGCTGAGTGTGTCGAACCCACCGCGCAACGCCGGCAGCCGGTCGAGGAACTGCTTGTCCGACAAACCGTCCACACGGTCCATCAGCGGGTCGAGCGCCGCCGGCGCCGACTGGAGCAGCGGCCCCGCCGCCGTGAGTACGCCGGTCAGCAGGCGGCTCAAACGCAGGCGCCCGTCCGGCCCGGTGGCGGTGTCGACCCAGCCGGCGGCCCGGTCGCCGAGCGCGTCGGCGCTGTCAAGGTCGAGCAGCACCCGGGCGGCCAGGGCCGCGCCCTGCATGAGCGGGGACGCGGTACGCGCCAGCACCGCCAAGGCGTCGTCCATCCGCAGCCCGAGGCGCTCTTCGCCGACCCGCGAGGCGAGGGCGACCAGCGCGACCGCGTCCTCCGGCTGGTCGCTGCCCGCCAGGCCGGGCAGGGCGCGGACCGCGGCCTCCAGCAGGGTGCCGACCAGTTCGGTGGCATGCTGACGGTCTTCCGGCGTGGTGCCGGGGAGGTGCTGCCGGCGCAGCGCCTCCAGCAGATCGAGGGCATCGAGCAGTTCGGTGAGCGTGGCGGTGGCGGGCAGCGCGACGGCCGCGTCGGCGAGGCGGTCCGCGACCAGGTCGGGCAGGTCACAGCCGGCCGCGGCACGGAGCCCGTCGAGGATCAGGGCGCAGGTGGGTCCCCCTTCCGCGGATTCGCGGCGGAACGTCTCCCGCAACGTGCCGGCCGCTGCCTGGGCGAGGGTCACGCCGCGTACACCCGCCAGGTCGAGCAGGGCCGGTACCGCCGGGGTCCAGGCCATCCGCCATCTGGTGGTGAGCGCGGCTGAATCGCCCGTACCCACCACCTCGATCGGCTCCCCGTATCCGACGCCGCAGACCAGCAGGCGCCGCAGGAGAACCTCCCGGCGCGCGTCCAGGTCGGAGCGGAGCGGGTCGAGGCGTAGCTCACGGCGTTCGGGATCGTCCGGGCACGGGAGCCTGAGCGCGGCAAGATCCGCCTCGACCGCTGGGCCGAGCCCCGAACGTGGTGTGCCAGGCGCGGTCCGGCCGCGTTCGGTGCCGACGAACACGATGTCGAGCGCCTTGGCCAGAGCCCGTCCCCTCCCCAGGGGCTCGCCCTGGCCGAGCACGGTCGTCACCGCCTCCAGCAGCTCGCCCCGGCCTGGGGCGGGCAGGCCGCGCAGCCGGGCCAGGTCGCAGGCGAGCCGCAGCGTCTCGACGGCCTCCCCGGTGCCCGCGGTGTGCCCGGCGGCGCGCAGCTCCCGGCACAGGTCGGTGATGGCGCGGGCGGCGCCGTCCCTGACCCGCTCGGGATCGCCACCCGCCTCGAACACCGCCTGCTGCCAGCGCGGGTCACGGATCCCCGCCGGGTAGCCGGACCGCGAGTCCAGCAGGTCGAAGGCGTACGGCACCAGCGAAGTGACCGACGACGAACCGTCGCCCGCGGACGGGCTGATGATGCCACCGCCCGCGGACGAAGGAGTTGTCCCGCCGCCCGCCGACGAAGCAGCGGTTCCACCGCCCATGGACGAGCCAGGACCACCGCCAGCAGGCGAGCCAGCGGTACCGCCGCCTGCAGCCGAGCCAGTGGTGCCGCCGCTCGAAGGCGAAGGAGCGATACCGCTGCCCGAAGACGAGCCGGCACTACCGTGACCTGCGGACGGGCCGGTGTCACTATCCGTGTCGGGCCAGGTCAGCGCGGGTGCGTGGAAGGCGCCGACCACGGCGACGACTCGCCGGCCGCCGGTCGCGGCTCCCGCGATGACGCGGCGCATGTGCGCCTCGCGGGCCAGGTCCATGGCCGGGACGCCGCCTGCCGCCGCCGCGTCCCGGCGCAATGCCCAGCCGACGCCGAGGGCGGCGCGGCGGACCGCTTCGGGTTCGCAGCCGGGGGCGAGGACCTCCACGGCCCGGTCCCACATGTCGTCCCCATCGCGGCCGGTCCCTGCTGCGGCCAGTGCCTCGGCGAAGGACATACCTCGTGAGCCCGCCCCACCCGCCGACGCCCCCGGCTGTGTGCCGGACTCCTCCGCTGAATCCGACGCCATGCCGGACTGATCCGCCATATCCGACGACGTGCCGGGTTCCTTGGCCGTACCCACCGGCGTCTCCTGCGACGTGCCGGAGCCCTCGGACAGGCCCGGCAGTGGGGCCTGATCGGTGGCGTGCCAGCCGGGGTCGGACAGCGGGAGGTCGCAGCAGAGCACCTCGGCGCCGCGCTTCCAAGCCCATCGAATGGCCGCCAGCTCCGGCGAGAAGTCGGCGAACGGGTAGAAACCCAACCCCCCGTCGCCACGTGCCCCCGCGAGGGCGACCGGTGCGACGGTTCCGGGGTCGGCCAGGTACGTCAGCCACGGCTGGAAGTCCGCGGGCAGTTCGACGCAGACCACTTCGGCGTCGGCGGCGTCCAGCAGCGCGGGCAGGACCACCGCCAGCGCGGGGCTGTGGTGCCGCACCCCCAGCAGGTACGGCCGGGCGGATGCAGCCAGTGCGTCGACCACTCGCCTGGGATCATCACCCCAGTCGTCGTCGGCTCCCTGAACGGACTGCGTAGCCTGTACGGATCGCACGGTCTGGGCGGATCGCACGGAGTCGGCGGTCTGGGCGGACCGGACAGACTCCACGGTCTGGCCCGCCTGGACGGCGCCCACGGACTTGGCGGGCGGATCGATGTCCTGGGTGGTCAACGGAGGTTCTCCCGCAGGTCCCAGAGGCGGCGCCACATCGCGGAGCCGTCCTCGGCCCGTCGTCGCACCGGCCCGTCCCAATAACCGAGGAGCCGCCCGTGATCAGCGGGATCGTCCTTGCGTACGACGCCCAGCAGGTGCCCCGGCACCAGGTCGAGGACGTCCCCCCTGGGCAGGTACGCCGCCGCGACCCCCAGCGAGGCCGCGACCTGTACGGCCTCGGCGGTGGACATGACCGTGCCGGGGCGCTCCACGTCCCAGCCCTCGGCCGAGCGCCCGGAGCGCAGGTCGCGGAAGACTGTGACCAGCGCGTCGAGCACGGCGTCGTCCACGCCGAAGGCGGCGCCCGCGCGCTGGACCACGGCGGTGGCCTGGCGGCGTACCAGGGTGGTCTCCGCCTCGGCGTCGGAGATGGGGTCGACGGTCTCGAAGTTGAACCGGCGCTTCAGGGCGGCCGACATCTCCGAGACGCCGCGGTCGCGCAGGTTGGCCGTGGCGATCACGGTGAACCCGGGCGAGGCCGCCACCTGGGCGTCCTCGGTGCCGGCGAGTTCGGGTACGCTGACCCGCCGGTCGGACAGGATCGACACCAGGGCGTCCTGTACCTCGGGCAGGCAGCGGGTGATCTCCTCCACCCGGGCGACGCGGCCGGAGCGCATGGCCGTGAGCACCGGGGAGTCGACCAGTGCGGCGGGGCTGGGGCCTTGGGCGAGGAGGAGGGCGTAGTTCCAGCCGTAGCGGAAGGCGTCCTCGGTGGTGCCCGCGGTGCCCTGCACGGTGAGCGCACTGGTGCCGCAGACGGCGGCGGCCAGTAGCTCCGACAGCATCGACTTGGCGGTGCCGGGCTCGCCGACCAGTAGCAGGCCGCGTTCGCCGGCGAGGGTCACCACGCAGCGTTCGACGAGGGCGCGTTCGCCGACGAACTTGGTGGCCACCTTCATGCGGGACGTGGGCCCTTGCAGGGTCTCCTCGCCGCTGCCGCAGATGAAGGTCACCACCGCGTGTGGGGTTAGCGCCCAGCCGGGCGGGCGGGGGCCGTCGTCGTAGGAGGCGAGGAAGGCGAGTTCGTCGGCGTATCGCTCTTCGGCCGCGAGCACCTGCCGGGCCGGAGCCCGGTCTTCGGTCAAAGTCATGAGGTGAAGTCCTTAAGAGAGTCGGGGAGGGTGCGGGCTCAGCGTCGCCGTCCGCGCTTGACCTTGAGCTCCTCGAAGCGCGGAACATCGCCGTCGCGCACCCGCTGCCACGCCTTGGCGTAGAGGTCGGCGACGGGCTCGATCGGGATGCCGTCAAAGGTGGTCAGGTCGAACATGGCCAGCTTCCACTGCTCCAGCGGAAGGAGCGGCGCCGACTGCTCCGCCCACCCGCCGGGCAGGAACAGCGTGCGCGCCGCCCGGCTGCGGCTCGCCTCGACGACGAGGTCGGTCGCGGCCAGCTCGGCGCGGGCCGCCTTGAGGCGGGCGGGCTTCCAGCCCGTCCACCGGGCGATGTTGCGGTCGGTGGGGTCGGGCAGGGCCAGCAGCATCAGGTAGTGGGCCGCGGCGTCCTCGCCGAGCCCGTACTCCTTCGCCACCTCGATGACCAGATCGGGCACGGACCGGGTGGGATCCTGCGGCCACCACGTCCCGTCCGCGTCCCGCTCCCCCTGCACCGGGTCGCCGGGGTCGGCGAGCAGTGCCGCGAACCGCGGGTCGCGGGCGGTCCGGAACGCGATCTCGACGGGGAACGGCTCCTCGGTGCCGAGCAGGGCGCGCAGGTACGGATCCTCACCCGCCGCGTCCAGCAACGCCACGCGGATGCCGGGAGCGGGTCTGTCGTCATGGGTGGCCATGACGACGGCGCCGTATCTCTCGTAGCCCTGGCCGGTCTCGGTCGGGGCTCCCGCTGCCTTCCTGAACGCGGGCAGGTCGACGTAGCGGCCCAGGTCGAGCATCAGGTCCGGGTTGGCCAGCCGGTCGCGGACCGCGGCCAGCGCCGCCGGCAGCGCGGCCCGGATCGGATCTCCGGCGGGCAGCCGGTACGCCAGCCACCGCGCGGTGGTGACGGCCGCGACCAGCGAGCTCGTGGTGAACCCGGTGGCGTTGTCGTCGACGGGTGCGACCCGGTCACCGCGTACGGTCCAGGCCAGGTCGTGGCTCAGCTCCGGCGAGGCGGCCGGGTCGAGCAGGGCCCGCAGTGCCCGGCTCGTGTCCCAGCCGGTTCGCACCGCGCGAGCCGCCTCCCCGAGCAGCCATTCGGGAATCGCCGCCTGCGACCCGACCTTGTCGTTCCACAGCGCCGCCCCGGCGGCCACGTCCGGGCCGTCGCTCCAGAGCCGGGCCGGGTCGCTGGGCAGGAGCGCCGCGACGACCGCCCGCCGGATGCCGGCGTCCGTCTTGCGCAGCTCGTCCCTTGCCACGGTGGCATCGGCTAGTTTCACGCCGATCGTGGTACGGATTTCCTTGGTGAGGAAGTTGCGCTCGTGCGTGTCCACGGACGGCAGACCCGCCACGATGAGCCGGGCCATCGTCTCGGAGACGCCGGTGAGCCGGGCGAACTCCTCGGCCGCCTCGGGCCGCCAGGGCGCCGGTCCCCGCGCGGCCAGCTCGGTGAAGAACGCCTCCAGCCAGCCCGCCTCCCGCGCCACCCCGACCGGGACCGAGGACCGGGCCGTATAGGGGTGGGGGACGTCGAACCGCCCGGCCGGGTCGTGGAACAGCACCGTCCACACGCAGCCGGAGTCGTCCGGGGATCCCGAGCTCACGAAGGCGAGGAACGCGCCATCCTCCAGCGGCAGGGTCCCGAGCCAGTTGCCCTCGCGCCAGTTGCCGTCAGGCTTGATCAGATGGCGCTTGTCGAGGTGCAGGTCCATCCGTCGCCAGCGGGACGGATCGGCCGTGGTGGGCAGTCCGAGCTCGCTCAGTACGCGGAGCAGCTCGTGCAGCGTGGCGCGGTGTTCCTCCTCGACCGTCACCGTCGCGACGCGGAAGGCCAGGGCGGCGGTGTCGTCGAGCACCAGATCCCATCGCAGACCCGAGTCCGGCAGGGCCGGCAGGTCGAGGTGAGTGCGGCCCAACCTCGACGAGGACGAGGCCGCCAGTGCGGGGCCCGGCTCCAAACGCCCCGACGCCGAGCCTCCGGACGCCGACACTCCAGACGCCAAGGCTCCCGACTCAGACGGAGCCGGCTCAGACGGAGCCGACGCCGACGCCAGCCGCCGCCCGATCGTCTGGATCTGCTGGAAGGCGCCGTCGGCCCGCAGGCGCCAGGAGTATTCGACGAAGTCGCCGAGCCCCCGGAGCGCCTGGTCGAGCAGGGAGTCCGCGGGACCGGCGGGCGCCTGCTCCTGGTGTCCGCCGGCGAGCGCCTCGGCGAGCCTGGCCGCGACGGTGTGCAGCGAGGTCTGCTGGGTCCCGGCGAAGCGGACGACCCCCGCGATGCCGGCCACGAGCGCGTCATGGCTGACCTGCGGAAGCAGGGTACGGATCCGCGCCTCCAGGTCTTCCTCCCCAGCGACCGCCAGCAGGGCCGCCGCGGTCTCCAGGTCGAGGGCGCGCAGGGCCGCGGAACCCTCCGGATCCCTCGGGCGCAGGTAGCACCAGTAGCGCACCGGCGGCAGGATGAGGCTGCCCATGGCGAAGTGGCCGGGGGTGTCGTCCGTGCGGGCCACGGCCGTGACCACGCCGTCCGGATCGACCAGGTTGAGCCGGTAGCCCCCCTTGACGATGGTCCGCGGCCGGTCGTCCCCGGGGAACATCAGGACGCGCGCCGGCGTCCCGGCGTCGGGCGCCAGGGTGAACGTACGGCCGGAGATGTCCTCACCGCGCATCGACCCGTCGGGCAGGCGCACCACGCGCCAGCCGAACAGCCCGCCCACGGGAGTGCCCACGGGGGTGGCCTCGTCCGAGGGCGCGGGAAGCACCCATCCCGCGTGGAACTCGCTGCCGGCCGGGGCGTCGCGGAGCGCGTCGGCGAGGAAGGCGGGCATGCCCTTCCTGCCCACCTGTCCGCCGGCCGGGTCGTACTCGTACCAGTCTCTGGTGCCGTAATCGGAGCCGTCCCAGGTCCGCACCCAGTAGGAGGTGCCGTCGGTGATCACCGACGACTCCTCGGGGAGTGCCGTGTCGCCACGGTGCAGCACCCCCTGACCGGTGGTCCGTCCGCCGCCGGGCAGGGGCAGGGTGACCGCGTCGTCGCCGCGGTACCAGTCCATGCGCGTCCCGCGGGTGTTGGTGGCGCCCTCCATCGGGTGGAGGCGGTCAGGGGTGGTGTGCCAGTAGCCGCGCAGCCGATAGTCGAGGTCGCGGGACTGCCAGTAGACGAGCAGCTCGCCGTCCACATAGTGCAGGCCGATGTCGCTCCAGGTGTCTCCGGACGGGATGCGCAGGTCGTGGGTGAGCACGGTGCCCTCGGGACCGAGCACCCGGGCCTGCGCGGCGCCCGCCGTGAGCAGGTACGGCCAGGCGTCGGCGACGACGATGTCGTCGACGTCCTTCTTCGGTACGAGCGACGCGGCCGCCTCCTCCCAGGCCGGCCAGCCCAGCTCGTCGAACAGCCCGGCCCGCAGGGTGCGGGCGAGCACCGGCGCGATCTGCGCCGCCGCCGCCCGGCGTACGTCGTCCTCGGCCAGGACCAGCGCCTCGCCCGGCAGCCAGGCCAGCCGCCGCAGGGCGTCGGGCAGGTCCGGCAGCCCGGCGGCCGTGGAGCGCAGGGCCACCTTGCGGGTCCATTCGGCCAGCATCGGCCGGCCGCCGGGGGAGGTGGCCAGCAGGCGGACGGCCCGCCGGCCGTCCTCGTCGTCGCTGAAGCCGTCGGCCGCGCGCTCGAAGGAGGGCCGGAACCGGGCGTCGGCGGCCAGGGCGACCAGGTCGCGCTGCCCCTCCCCCTTCGCCCAGGGCTCCAGCCGCAGCGAGTCGCCGTCATCGGGATCGCGTACCGGAATGTCGAGGGCCAGCAGCAGGTCGAGCAGGTCGACGTCGTAAGTGACCGTCAGTGTCCGCCGCTGCGCGGTCAGTTCGGCGCGCAGTTGGTCGGCCGCCCGCTCCACCAGCGTGTAGAGGGCGGGCAGGCGGGACGGCACCCGCCAGCCGTAGTTGCGCGCCTTCAGGAAGCGTTCGAGCCAGCCGGCGGTGCCGTCGCCGGGCCGCTCCGGCACCTCGCCGGAGACCAGCCCGGCGGTGGCGCCGGACGCCTCGAGGATCTCCAGCCACAGGCCCGCCAGCTCGTTGTCCCGGGCCTGCGGCATGATGTTCAGCAGCGTCACCCGCACCTCGGGCTCGCGCGACGCCAGTGCCGCGATCCCCGTACGGTGCGCCTTCCACCAGCCCGTCGCGGCCCGATGGGCGGCCGGCAGGGCGAGCAGCTCGGCCAGGTAGGCCTGCTCCCCCGCGTCCACGTCGACTCCGGCGGCCTTGGCCAGGCGGCGCAGGTCCGTCGTCATCTGCGCCGACGGCGGCAGCCCGCCCGCCGTGCGCCGTACGCACAGCCGCGTGAAGCGGCGCAGCGCCTCGTCGGCGGTCACCCGGGTGGCCAGCTCCTTCGCGTAGCCGGACAGCACCTTGACCGGCAGCGCCCCCGCCAGCGCGAACTCCAGGAACACCTCGTCGAGCCGGTCCTCGTCCACGGCGAGCCCGTGCTGCGCCTCGGCCCGGCGCGCGCTGGCGAACATCTGCGCGGCGTAGACGGCGTTCTCGACGCCCAGGAACACCCGGCCGCTCTGCTCGTAGAACGTGGGCAGGAAGTGGGGCACGGAGGCGGCCAGCTGAGCGGCCAGCTGCTGGTAGGCGTCGAGCGCGGCCTTCGGCTTGGACTTCGCCTGCCGGGCCGCGCGCTCCAGCTCCGGCACGACGGCGAGCGCGTGATGCCCGTCTTCGGGGTGGTGCACGAGCACCCATTCGGGGAAGCCGAGCGAGCGCCGCAGGCCCAGGCCGACCTCGGCGGGCTCCCCGTCGGGCGCCAGGCCCAGGAAGCTCGCGGCCAGGTCCTCGGCCGAACCGAGCTCCCCGGCGACCAGCCGCACGACCACCCGGTCGTCCAGCCCGGGATGGCGGTAGGTACGGGCGGTCATCGGCACCGCCCGCTCGCCGCCCCCCTCGGTGCCGAGCGGCAGCACGGCACCGGCCTTCAGCAGCTCCGCCGCCTGAGACGCCGTCTGCGGTTCTGTTGCCTGAGACATGGTTGCCTGAGACATGGTGGCCTGAGACATGGTGGCCTGAAACATGGTCACGCGTCCTTCCCCTCTTCGACCCGCCGCCCGGCGTAGAGCGCCGCGGCCATCCGCATCCCCTCCGACCAGGCCACCGGCCCGACCTCGCGCAGCGGCAGTGTCCTGCCGTCGAGGTCCTGCCAGCTCAGGTCGCCCGTCGTCATCTCGCCGTCCCAGTAGGGCTCGCCGATCCAGACGGTCGCCTCCGACAGGCTGCCGCCGTCGCGGACCCGGCAGGTGGCGTAGCCGCCGGAGACCCGGTAGCCGAGCGCGGTCGCCCGCGCGGCCAGGCCGAACCTGGAGTCGTAGGTGCCGCCGGAGAACTCCGACACGGCCGTCTCCGTCGCCTTGAGGTCGGCGGGCTTGCGCCAGGTGGCCCGGTGGATCTGCTCGACCTTCTGGACCACGCCCAGCTCAGCGGCGAACTCCCGCAGGTCGTCCAGGTCAGGCAGCAGCACGGGATGCGGCAGGGTCACGGTCCGCGGCGACAGGCGTACGGTCTCGCCGTCGAGGTTGACCACCCGCAGCGCTCCGGTGTCGGTGGCGTCCCGCAGGAAGCCGACCTCGTCGGGGTCGTCACCGACCACGGCCAGGTCCCGCAGGGCCGACTGCCACGCCTCGTCCGGCCACACGCGGGCCAGCAGCCCGGTCGGCACCGGCAGGGAGGAGACCATCCAGAGGTCCACCTGCGCCACGCACGCGGTGGCGTGCCGGTCGAGCCACTCGGCGAAGCGGCGCAGCCGGTCCACCTCGGGGTGATCGCGCAATGCCTTCGGCAGCGACTTCAGCTGCCGTCCCGCCGCCCGGCCGGAGGTGGCTCGCGCCGCCACCCGGCCCTCTATGAGGGCGACCTCATACCCGTCGCCCGCTGCCAGCCAACCCAACGGTCCCCGCCTTTCACCGTGCACGAACGTCGAATGAGCAGGGGTTTTCCAGCCCCTGCTGTGCAACTGCGCCGAACGTTAGCGACCCCGACCGACAAACCCGTTCGCGGTCCTCCAGAGGCTCCGACGGCGCGCACGGGGGTGGGGTGGCGAGCCGTTCGCGGGCTGTTTTGTCGCCTGCGAAATGCGGTGATCCGTCAGAGATGGCTGGTACGGTACAGGTTTTCTGCTGAATACCGGGACTTTTCCCATGCGCGGACATATTGCATAGGAAACTTTCCTAATAGATACTCCGGATGAAGCGTCCAACCCCCCGAATCTGGAGTCGCCGTGCTTCGTCGCGTCCTCACCCTGACCTCGGTCGCCGCCGCCACCCTGATCACCCTCGCCCTGCCCGCCCAGGCGGCCGAAGTGGACGTCACCTTCGGGCCGACGTCGATCGGCGACTACTGCCACGCGAAGGTCAGCTCGGCCTCGTGGATCGGCTTCTACGAGGCGGGCGGCCTCAGGTGCTACGCGAGCGGCACCGGCGGCCCGCCGCAGTACGCCGGATCCGGCGACCCCTACCTGGCGTGCAAGTTCCTCACCACGGAGGTCGTCATGAGCGCCAGGCGGGGCACGTCCGACGCCCTGGTGTGCAGGGTGATCGTCTAACGCCCCTTTGGGGAGGGTATTCGGCTTCCTTACATGTTCCGGATACAAAATGGTCATTTTGGGTGTCGAAATTATCCAGGCATCGCGGTTACAGTGACCCCGCAAGCCAGATGATCTTCATCCGGCTTCTTCGTCACCGCGATCAGGAGGCTGAGAACTCAGTTGCGCGCCTGGAATTTATCGACCCGAAACTTGACGTCGTACGCGGCGGGTGTGGCGGCCCTCGCGTTAGCGTTCGCGGGGGCCGTCGCGGCCCCCGCCTCCGCGGATGACATCGACACCTACTACCTCGACAGCGTCAACGGCAACGACTCGGCCGCCGGCGACTCCCCGGAAACGGCGTGGAAGACGCTGGCCAAGGCGTCCGCGGCGAAGCTGGAGCCAGGCGAAAAGCTCATGCTCAGCCGCGGCAGCACGTGGTCCGGGCAGCTGGAAATCACCGAGTCGGGCGACGCGGACAACCCGATCGTCGTCGACGCCTACGGCACGGGCGCCCGTCCGGTGCTCAAGGACGACATCGAGGCCTGCCTGTACCTCGGAGGCAGCCACATCGAGGTCTACAACCTGCAGGTCGGCGTGGACTCGGACCAGGGCCGTTGCTCGTGGGCGGGGATCAAGGTAGGCGGCAGCAACAACGTCATCGAGCAGAACTACATCACCGGCGCGGCGGCGGGCGTCTACATCGAGACGAGCGCCCGGTACACCGCGGTGACCAGCAACGAGTTCGTCAACAACAACTTCATGAGCAAGCTCACGCCGCAGGAGGAGAACGACAACGACGACTCCGGCGCGTTCGCGATGCTGGTGCAGGGCGACGACTCCAACATCGGCTGGAACACCATCACCGGATCGGTGGCCTTCAGCTACGACTACGAGTTCGACGGCGCGGCGGTGGAGATCTTCATGGGCTCCCGCAACTACGTCCACCACAACCTCGCGCTCGACAACGACACCTTCACCGAGCTGGGCACCAGCCGCAACGACGACGGATCGACGAACGACCCCGACGGGACCTCCGGCAACGTCTTCGAGTACAACGGCATCTACGGAGACAGGACCCGCTCCGGCATCGTCACCCGCGGCCCGGTCAAGGACAACGGCGAGATCGAGACGAACGGCCCGGTCTTCAGCACCGTGTTCCGCAACAACTCGATGAACCTGCCCAACTCCGACGCCGAGGGCGTCGTCTGCTACGCGAGCTGCACGAACGCGCACTTCAAGCTCTCGCAGAACATCGTCGTGGCCGGGAAGAAGAGCGCCTACGCTGACTCCACCTTCACCGCCAACGACCACAACGTCTTCTACGGCGGCCAGTACCAGATGACGGCCGGCACCGCCAACGTGCGCAAGGACCCGAAGTTCGACACCGACCCGAGCAGGCCCCTGCGGCTGCTGAGCGGGAGCCCGGCGATCGGTCTCGGCGTCAAGAAGTTCAACCCCATCGACCTGGACGGAGCCCCGGTGGGCGGGAACGGCACCATCGAAGCCGGGGCCTACGAGTACTGAGGCCGATCGCGCATTACGGCCGTCAGAAGGCCGCCATCGAGGCGCACCTGCTCGACCGCGCCCACCGTGACGGCTTCCCGGCCACCGTCATCCATCCCGGCCACATCACCGGCCCGGGATGGATGCCGGTCAACCCGGCTCCTTGACCGCGAGCACCGGACAGCTCGCTTCGAGCAGGATCCGCTGGGCGCTGCTGCCCATGATCAGTTTGCCGACCGGTGAGCGCCTGCGCAGCCCGATGACGATCAGGCTCGCCGAGGCCGCCTGCGCCGCCGCGAGCACGGCCTCGGCGACGTCGTCCTCGGCCACCTGCTCGAAGTCGTACGACACCTCCTCCGGGACCAGGCGCTTGATCTCCGCCGCGTCCGCGGTCGAGGCGTCGACGTAGGCGCCGGGCCGCGAGACGTTGAGGATCTTCAGCGGCGCCCCTCGGAGCGCGGCCTCCGCGATCGCGTGCTCGAGCGCGACCCGGCCCAGCGGGTTGGGCACATATCCCACGATGACCGTCATGCTGTGGCCTTTCTGCGTTGCTTACGGAGAGCCCGGCTCAGGGGCGGGACGACGATGATGAGCAGGATCGCCACCAGCAGCGTCGCGGCGATCGGCTGGCCGAAGAAGCCGGTCAGCTGGCCGTCGAACAGGCGCATCGAGCGCCGGAAGGACGACTCCAGCAGGCTGCCGAGAACGAAGGCCAGCACCAACGGCCCCGGCTCGAAGCCGACCTTCTTCATCAGATAGCCCACGATCCCGAGGCCGACCATCAGGAACATGTCGAAGACGTTCAGGCGGACGGTGTAGACGCCGATCATGGTGATCAGGATGGTCAGCGGCGCCAGGATCGCCGCTCGGATGCGCAGGATCTTGACGAAGATCCCGATCAGCGGCAGGCTCATGGCCAGCAGCAGGATGTTGCCGACGTACATCGAGTTGACGACGCCCCAGAACAGGTCCGGCTTCTCCTGCACCAGCAGCGGCCCCGGCGTGATGCCCTGGAGCAGCAGCGCGCCGAACATGATGGCCATGGTCGCGTTCGCCGGGATACCCAGGGTGAGCAGCGGGATGAAGGAGGACGTGGCGGCGGCGTTGTTGGCGGTCTCGGGTCCGGCGACGCCCTGGATGGCGCCCTTGCCGAACCGTTCGGGGTGCTTGGCGGTCTTCTTCTCCACCGCGTACGCCACCATCGACGACATGGTCGCCCCGCCGCCCGGCAGGATGCCGAGGATGAAGCCCACCAACGAGCCGCGGGTGATGGCTCCCTTGGACTCGCCGAGGTCTTTGCGCGAGGGATAGACCGAGCCGACGCTGGGCGCGGGGGCGCTCTTGCCGCGCAGCGACTCCAGGCTGTAGAGGATCTCGCCGACGCCGAACAGGCCCATCGCGACGATCACGAAGTCGATGCCGTCGAGCAGCTGGTCGCTGCCGAACGTCAGGCGCGAGGTGCCGGCCAGCGGGTCCTGGCCGATGGTCGCCAGGAGCAGGCCGACGGTGGCCATCAGGATGCTCTTGGTCGTGGAGCCGGTGCCGAGCGTCGAGACCAGCAGGATGCCCAGCAGCGCCAGCGCCGTGTACTCGGCGGGGCCGAAGTCCAGCGCGAACCCGGCCACCAGCGGGGCGACGAAGGTGAGCGCGATGATCGCGACCGTGCCGCCGATGAAGGAGCCGATCGCCGCGATGCCGAGCGCGGAGCCGGCCCGCCCCTGTCTGGCCATCTCGTGGCCGTCGATCGCGGTCACCACGCTGGACGCCTCGCCCGGCAGCCGCAGCAGCACCGAGGTGATCGTGCCGCCGTACTGGGCGCCGTAGAAGATGCCCGCGAGCATGATGATCGCGGCCGTCGGCTCGATGTTGTACGTGACCGGCAGCAGGATCGCGATCGTGGCGGCGGGCCCGAGGCCGGGCAGGACGCCCACGAGCATGCCCAGCGTGACGCCGAGCAGGCAGTAGAACAGGTTCTCCGGTTGGAAGACGACCCCGAACCCGGCGATCACCGGGGAGAAGAAATCCATGGTCAGCCGATCTGGTTCAGAAGGGCAGGATGTGCGGAAGTGACACGCCCAGCCCGGTGACGAACAGCAGGTAAAGGACGGCGGTCGAGCCGAGCGAGATGATCACGGTCATCCGCCAGCCCTCTCGTCCGAGTCCCTTCAGCCACAGGACGAGCAGCGCCACCGTGGGGATCTCGAAGCCGATCCGCTCGAACAGCAGCGCGTAGCCCACGAGGGACACGGCCGCGACGACGACGATCAGGGCCTCGCGGGTGAAGGTCTCCTCCTCGCCGGTCGGCCCGGACCGCAGCACGAGCACCGCCGCGGTCACGACCATGGCGACGCTGACGGCCAGCGGCCACAGCCCGGGGCCCGGGTTGGACAGCGTGCCGACCCCCAGGCTCCACGACATGATCCCGGTGATCACGCCGATGGCGAGCGGGATGAGCGCCGCGACGATGTTCTGCCGGCGGGCGTAGGCCGGAGTCGGCGGGGTGGGAAGCCCGTCCTCCTCCGGCACGCCTTCCTCGGGTACGACGCTGGTCATTGCTGGCCCGTGAGGTCGATCCCGAGCTTCTTCGTCAGCGCGGCGAACTCGCCCTGGGCCTTGGTGAGCTGCGTCTTGACCTCATCGCCGCCGACCTCCCAGCGGCCGATGTAGTTGGACTTCAGCAGCTCGCCGTACTCGGGCGTGGCGATGGCCTTGTCGATGGCGCCGGCCAGCTTGTCGCGTACGTCGGCCGGCAGCCCGGCGGGCGCGGCCACGAACCTGCGCTGGTCCACCACGACGTCATAGCCGGACTCGGTGGCCGTCGGCGTGTCGGGCAGCGCCTCGACGCGCTTGGTGCCGAACACGGCCAGCGCCCGGAGCTTGCCGGACTGGACGTGCTTGGCGGCCTCGGCGATCTGCACGGACGCCGCGTCGACCTTGCCGCCCAGGACCGCGGTGATCGTGGGGGCGCCGCCGTCGAACGGCACCGGCGTCGCCTTCACCTTCGCCACCCCGAACAGCAGGGCCTGCGACAGCTGGCTGCCCGTCCCCGCGCCGGTGGTGCCGTACTTGATGCCGTCGGCCGCGAGCAGGTCCTTGAGCGACTTGTACGGCGAGGTGGCCGGCACGACCAGGGCGTAGTCCTCGACGGCCAGTCCCTTGACGAAGGTCATGTCCTCGAGCTTGATGGCGTCGGGGTCCTGGACCATGAGCGGCCCGATGGCGAACAACGACTGCGGCATCACGGCCACCCGGTAGCCGTCGGGCTTGCTGCTGAAGACGTCCTTACCGGCGATCTTGCCGTTGGCGCCCGGCTTGTTGACCACCACGGCGGGCTTGCCGAGCGGCTTCTCGATGCTCTTGGCCAGGGCGCGGGTGACCAGGTCGGTGCTGCCGCCCGGCTCCGTCGGGACGGTGAACTCCACGGCCTTGCTGGGGTAGGCGGCGCCATCGCCGGCACCGCCGCCCTTGACCGAGCAGGCGGACATGGCGACCACTGCCAGCAGGGCGCCACCGATGCGCAGGCCGATCGTGGATGACATTCTCATCAGAGTGTTCTCTCTTTCACCAGCGTGGAAGCGGGGGCTGGACCCACGTGGGGTCGGCCACGCGCATGGCGGCCACATCGTCCCTGTCGCGGAAACCGCTGAGCTCGCTCCAGCGTTCGTGCAGGGTGGCCAGGGCGTCGCGGTCGAGTTCGACCCCGAGGCCAGGGGCGTCGGACACCTCGAGGGCGCCGCCGACGAAGCGGTGCGGCTGGGTGATGACGTCCTCGGTCTGCCAGGGCCGGTGGCTGTCGCAGGCGTACTCCAGGTCCGGAATGACGCTGGCGACGTGGGTCATCGCGGCGAGGCTGATGCCGAGGTGGGTGTTGGAGTGCATCGACAGCGCGACCCCGTAGGTGCGGCACAGCGCCGCGAGCTCGCGCGTGGCGTGCAAGCCGCCCCAGTAGTGGTGGTCGGACAGCACCACCTGGACGGCGTCCTTGGCGAACGCCTCGGGGATCTCGCCGAACGTGGTGACGCACATGTTGGTGGCCAGCAGCGCGCCGGTCCTGGCGCGTACCTGCGCCATGCCGTCGATGCCGGTGGTCGGGTCCTCCAGGTACTCCAGCAGGCCGTCGAGCTCCTCGGCGACGCGCACGCTCGACTCCAGCGACCAGCCGCCGTTGGGGTCCAGGCGCAGCGGGTGGTCGGGGAAGGCTTCGGCCAGCGCCTTGATGGCCGCGATCTCCTCTTCGGGCGGGAACACGCCGCCCTTGAGCTTGAAGGAGCGGAATCCGTAGGTGTCGGTGAAGCGCCGCGCCTGGCGTACGACGCCTTCGGGGTCGAGGGCGGCGCCCCAGTCGTCGCGCGGCGCGTCCTCCATCGGGTGCTCGGCCCAGCGGTAGAACAGGTAGCCGCTGTAGTCGACCCGGTCGCGCACCTTGCCGCCGAGCAGCGCGTGCACGGGCAGGCCGAGCGTCTTGCCGAGCGTGTCCAGGCTGGCGACCTCGAAGGCCGAGACCACGCTGCGGACGATCTTCTCGTTGGTACGGCTGCCGCGCAGCCCGGCCGGGTCGAACTCGTTGATCGTGCCGGGCGTCAGCCCCGCCGAGTCGTAGGCCAGCTCGTGCAGCCCGTTCAGCGCGGTGAGCGGCCGGCCGATGACGGCCTTGGCGAGGTTGCGCGCCACCTCCAGGTATTCGGTGTCGCCGTAGGTCTCGCCGACCCCGGTGGCGCCGCTGTCGGTCTCGAGCTCGACGATGGTGCGCGGGGTGTACGGCTGGTGCACGCCGAGGACGTTGAGCAGCGGCGGGTCGCTGATCAGGATCGGCGTGACGGTCGCCTTGACGATCCGAGGGATGGGTTGCGACATATGGGGATTCCTTCCTTACCGGACGAGGTCGAGGCCAGTGTCCAGCAGGGCGCGGAGCTGTTCCAGGTGCTCGGGCGGGGGGTCGGCGAGCGGGGCGCGTACGGAGCCCACGGGCACTCCCCGCAGCTTAGCCGCGGCCTTGACCAGCGACACTCCGTAACCGATGCCCTTGTCGCGCAGCTCGACCAGGGGGACGTAGAAGCGGCTCAGCAGCAGCTCGACCCGCTCGTGGTCGTCGGCGTGGAAGGCCTGGAAGAAGTTCTTGGCGATCTCGGGGGCGAAGGCGTGCACGGCGGAGGAGTAGGCGGGCACGCCGATGCTCCGGTAGGCGCGGGCCTGCATCTCGGCCGTCGCGGCGCCGTTGAAGAACAGCCACTCCGGCGGCGCGGCCAGCTTGAGCCGCTGCAACTGGTCGAGGTCGCAGTGGCCGTCCTTGAGGCCGATCACGTTCGGTATCGCGGCCAGCCCGGCGATGCTGCCCACCGCCACCTTCATCTGGGCGCGCTGGTAGACGATCACGGGCAGCGAGGTACTGGCGGCGACCCGCCGTACGTGCTCGACCAAGCCCTCCTGGGGCGCCTCCACCAGATAGGGCGGCATCAGCAGCAACGCGTCGGCCCCGGCCCGCTCGGCGATGGCGGCGAACCGGGCGGCCTGGGCCCAGCCGTAGCCGGCCCCCACGACGACCGGCAGCGCTCCGGCCGCCTCCTCGACCGCGGCCGTGACGACCCTCTCGTACTCGTCCTCGGCCAGGGAGAAGAACTCCCCCGTCCCGCAGCACGGGAACACCGCGCCGGGACCGGCCGCGATCTGGTCGCGGAGGTAGGCGCGGAAGGCGTCGATGTCCAGGGCCCCGTCGGCGTCGAAGGGCGTCAGCGGGAACGACAGAACGCCGGTCTCCATACCCCGCCGAAGCCTGGCGCGTACATCATCACTTGTATACGTATCGGTCATCCTGTCTCCATATGTAGATGCCTGTTACGTGGCGAGCAGTCTCGCTCCAAAATTGGTAATGTGTCAACAGGCCGTCCCCCGACAGATGAGGTGCGATGACACTCCCCCTAGACGAGGCCGAGGGCACGGCGCAGAGCGGCGTGCGGGGCGTGAAGTCCGCCGCCCGCACGGTCGAACTCCTTGAGCTCCTCGCCTCGCGACAGAACCGGCCGGCCCGGCTGCGCGAGCTCAGCGACGCGCTCGGCGCGCCGCGCAGCAGCATCTACGCACTGATCCGCACACTGGTCGAGCGCGGCTGGGTGCGCACCGACGCGAGCGGGACGCTCTACAGCATCGGCATCCGCGCCCTGCTGGCGGGCACCACCTATCTCGACACCGATCCCTACCTGCGCATCGTCCAGCCGCACATCAACGACCTCAGCGCGCTGCTCGACGAGACCATCCACTTCGGCCGCCTGGACCGGGGCGACATCGTCTACCTGGCCACCAAGGAGTCGAGCCAGTATCTGCGCCCCTTCAGCCGGGTCGGGCGCCGGCTGCCCGCCTTCAGCACGGCGATGGGCAAGTCACTGCTGGCCGAGCGGCTCGGCACCGGCCTGGAGGTGCCGATCCCCGCGCAGCTCACTCCCCTGACGCCCAAGACGCTGGTGGACCGCGACGCCCTGACCCGGGATCTGGAGCTGACGCGCCGGCGCGGCTACGCCATCGACGACGAGGAGAACTACGCCGGCGTCATGTGCTTCGGCTTCGCGCTGCGCTACACCAGCCCGCCGACCGACGCCATCAGCTGCTCGGTGCCCATCGCCAACCTCACCGAGGAACGGACGAAGGAGATCACCGACGCGATGGAGCGCACCAGGCTGGCCATCGAGCGCATGGCCCCCATGGACCTGTCCGGGACCGCCGAGTTCTAGACGACCAGCAGTTGTATGACGACATGGCGAGTTGTACGATGACTGCCATGACTACCTCCGACCGCATCTCCTGGATCCGGCTCTCCTCGGTCTATCTGCCGCTCGCCACCCCGATCAGTGACGCCAAAGTGCTCACCGGGCGGCAGCGGCCGATGACCGAGATCGCCTTCCTGTTCGCCGAGATCGGCGCCGAGAGCGGGCATCGGGGCTTCGGCTTCGGCTACTCCAAGCGCGCCGGCGGCCCCGGCCAGTACGCGCACGCCAGGGAGATCGCCTCGGACCTGCTCGGCGAGGACCCCAGCGACATCGCCCGCCTGTGGGAGAAGCTGGTCTGGGCGGGGGCGTCGGTCGGGCGCAGCGGGCTGTCCACGCAGGCCATCGCGGCCCTCGACGTCGCGCTGTGGGACCTGAAGGCCAAGCGCGCCGGACTCCCCCTGGCCAAGCTGCTGGGCGCCCACCGCGACTCCGTACGCTGCTACAACACCTCCGGCGGCTTCCTGCACACCCCGATCGAGCAGGTCATCGAGAACGCGAGCGCCGCGCTCGAACGCGGCATCGGCGGCATCAAGCTCAAGGTCGGCCACCCCGACTCCCGGATCGACCTGGCCAGGGTCGGCGCGGTGCGCGAGCATCTGGGCGACGGCGTACCCCTCATGGTGGACGCCAACCAGCAGTGGGACCGGCCGGCCGCCCAGCGCATGGGCCGGGCCATGGAGGAGTTCGGGCTGGTCTGGATCGAGGAGCCGCTGGACGCCTACGACAGCGCCGGCCACGCGGCGCTCGCCGCCTCGCTCGACACGCCGATCGCGACCGGTGAGATGCTCACCAGCGTCGCCGAGCACGCCGAGCTCATCCGCCTCGGATCCGCCGACGTCATCCAGCCCGACGCGCCGCGCATCGGCGGCATCACGCCGTTCCTGCGCCTGGCGGCGCTGGCCGAGCACAACCGCCTGCAGCTGGCCCCGCACTTCGCGATGGAGATCCACCTGCATCTGGCCGCCGCCTACGGGCTGGAGCCCTGGGTCGAGCACTTCGAGTGGCTGGAGCCGCTGTTCGAGGAGCGCCTGGAGATCCGCGATGGCAGGATGATCGTGCCCGACCGCCCCGGCCTCGGGCTGACCCCGAGCGAGCAGGCCGCCAAGTGGACCGCGGACCAGTGCGAGTTCGGCACCAGAAAGGACTGACCCCGCGATGGCGAGCCTGACCCAGACCCTCGTCGACGACCTGACGGCGCGCATCCAGGAAGGCGTCATCCACCCCGGCGACAAGCTGCCGACCGAGAGCAGCCTGGTGGAGACGTACGGCGTGAGCAGGACGGTCGTGCGCGAGGCCATCTCGCGGCTGCAGGCCGCTGGGCTCGTCGAGACCCAGCACGGCCGCGGCAGCTTCGTCCTGGCGCGGCCGGGCTCGGCCAGGTTCGAGTTCGGCCAGAGCGGCGAGCTGACCGTCGATGACGTGGTCGACCTGCTCGACTTCCGCATGGCCTTCGAGGTCGAGGCCGCCGCCCTCGCCGCCCGCCGGGGTGGGGGACCCCGCCTGGACGACCTGCGGGCGGCCCTCGACCGGTTCGCCGCGAGCGCCGACAACCCGAGCACGGCGGTGAACGCCGACTTCCAGTTCCACCTCCGCATCGCGCTGGCGACCGGCAACCGCTACTTCGCCGACCTGATCACGTCGTTCGGCCCTTCCATGATCATCGTGCCGCGTGACCGGCTGTCGCCCGCCGGGCAGGGGCATTTCGAGCAGATCGTGGTCGAGCACGAGAACATCTACGCGGCCATCGAGCGCCAGGACGGCGAGGGCGCGCGCGCCGCGACCCGCGTCCACCTGAGCAACAGCCGCGCCCGCCTGCTGGCCGCCCACCCCTAGCCTTCACCAGGAACCCGGCTGGTGTCGGCGTACGTCGGACTAGACATGGTCATGCTGGAGATCCGCCCCGGGTCCGTGTCCGACAGAGAGTGGATCTACCGGCTGCGGCACGAGGTCTACGCGCACGAGCTCGGCCAGCACCCGCCCAACCAGGCCGAACGGCTGAGCGACGCCCTCGACGACGGCAACGTCTACATCGTCGCCGCCCACGGCGACCGGCCGGTGGGGTTCATCAGCGTCACGCCGCCCTGGGCGGGCCGCTATTCGATCGACAAGTACCTCAGCCGCGCCGGGCATCCGGTCCTGGGCAGGGAGGACCTGTTCGAGATCCGCATCCTGACCGTGGACCCGCGCTGGCGGGGCTCGGCGGCGGCGCCGCTGCTCATGTACGCGGCGCTGCGCTGGGTGGCCGCGCACGGCGGCCGCGTCGTCGCGGCGCTGGGCCGGACCGAGATCCTCGGGATGTACCTGGCCGCCGGGCTGACCGGCACCGGTACCCGGGTACGCGCGGGGGCCGTCACCTTCGAGGTGCTGTCCGGGCAGGTGAGCGAGCTGGCCGAACGGGCGCGGCGGCACCACGGCCCGCTGCTGCGCGCCCTGGAGCCGCGGGTGCGCTGGAGCATGGAGATGCCGTTCCTGCCCGGACCGCCCGCCTGCCAGCACGGCGGCGCCTCGATCGGGGTGGTGGGCCGCCGGTTCGACAGCCTGCCGGCGCGCGACGACGTCGTGCCCGCCGACGTGCTCGACGCCTGGTATCCGCCCGCTCCCGCCGTGGTCGAGCTGCTGGGCGGCGACCAGGGCTGGCTCGCCCGCACCTCTCCCCCCGCCTACCCCGAAGGGCTCGTCGAGGAGATCGCCGAACGCCGCGACCTGCCCCCGGACGCCGTCGCGACCGGGGCGGGCTCGTCGGACCTGATCTTCCGCGCGTTCCGCGGCTGGCTGGACACCTCCTCGCGAGTCCTGCTGCCCGACCCCGTCTACGGGGAGTACGCCCATGTCGTCGAGCAGGTGATCGGCTGCCGCGCCGACCGGTTCCCGCTGCGCCGGGCCGACCGCTGGCGGCCGGACCTCGACCGCCTGCGGGACACGCTGCGCGAGCACTATGACCTGGTGGTCATCGTCAACCCCAACAATCCGACCGGCGTCCACACCGATGCCGGTGAGCTGCGCCGGGTGATCGCGGACGCGCCGGGCGGGACGCGGTTCTGGATCGACGAGGCGTACGTCGAGTACGCCGACTCCGGGCATTCACCGTCGCCGCCGTCGTCGCCGTCACCGTCGCTGGAGCGGTACGCCGCTGCCTCGAGCAATACCGTGGTGTGCAAATCGCTGTCCAAGATGTACGCCTTATCCGGACTGCGAGCGGCCTACCTCGCCGGACCGGCGGAGCTGGCGGCCGAGTCGCGCCGCTGGGCCCCGCCCTGGGGGCTCAGCCTGCCCGCCCAGATCGCCGCCGTGCACGCCCTGCGCGACCCTGACTACTACGCCGGACGCTGGGCCCGGACCCGTATCCTGCGCTCCGGCCTCGCCGAACGGCTCGCCGGTCTCGGCGACGACCTGCGGGTCCACGAGTCGGCCGCCAACTTCGTCCTGCTGACGCTGCCCCGGTCCGGGCCTACAGCGGCCGGTCTGGTGGCGGCGTGCCGGCGGGACGGGGTGTTCCTGCGCGACCTGTCGCCCCTGTCCCCCGCCTTCGAGGGCCGGACGGTACGGATCACGGTACGCGACCCCGACGCCAACGACCGCGTCGCCACCACCGTCGCCACCGCACTGGACCGCCTGCGGACCACCCCGTGATCACACCTGCCACGGCCATCCCGTACATCGCCGTCGCGCTCGTCGTCGGTGGGGTCGCCGTCGCGCTGTCGCGCCGGCGGGAGTACATGCTGCGGTGGTGCGCTTGGGCGGTGGCCGTGCCCGTCGTGGTCGCCGCCCTGTACGCCGGGCCGGGTGGGGCCGCGGTGCTCGCCGCCGTGGCCGGGGTGGTGTGCGCCGTGGAGTACGGCGGGCTGGTGGGGCTGGCCGTTCCCGACCGGGTGGTGCTCGTGGCGGTCGCGGGCGCGCTGCCACCGGTGGCGTGGCTGGCGCCGCCGTACCTGCCTCGGGTGCTGGTCGCCGCCGTCCTGGTCGTCGTGCTCGTGCCGCTGCTCGGGGGCGACGCGGCGGGCGGGCTCAGGAGGGCGTCGCTCGGGGTGTTCGGGGTGGTCTGGTTGCTTCCGCTGGTGGGAGTGGTGCTGCTCGGGCCGGTCGTGCTGGCGGTGTTCGTCGCGGTGTCGGTGGGCGACATCGCGGCCTCGTTCGCCGGGCGGTCGCTGGGCGGGCCGTCCCTGTCGCCGCTGTCCCCGGCCAAGCGCTGGAGCGGCGCGCTGGCCGGGGCGGCCGTCGGGCTGGGCGCGCTGGCGCTGCTGGGGGCGTTCACCGTCCCGCTGGCGATCGCCGTGGCGGCGGGTGCCCCGCTGGGCGATCTGCTGGAGTCGATGGTCAAGCGCGGGGCCGGCGTCAAGGACTCGGCGTCGTGGCTGGCGGGCGCGGGCGGGCTGCTGGACCGGCTGGACTCCCTGCTGCTGACGCTCGCGCTCGCCTTGCTGCTCACCTGACGGGCCTGCGCGCTGGTGGGTACATGCCGGATGACGCAAGCGCGTCCAAGTGGCGTATGCGACCATGATCCGGACGTATCGGCGGGCCGGGGAGAGGGACAGCGTGCAGGTGAAGGACGTCATCGAGCTCATCGGCACGGTGCTGGACATCGTGGGCGTGGCCGTGATCTCGGCCGGCCTGGTCATCGCCACCATCACGTACGGCGTGAGCCTGACCCGGTCCCGCCAGGTGGCCGGCCTCTACCAGGCCTACCGGCGGGGCGTGGGCCGCTCGATCCTGCTGGGACTGGAGTTCCTGGTCGGGGCCGACATCATCAAGACCGTCGCGGTCTCCCCCACCTTCCAGAGCCTCGGGGTGCTGGCCATCATCGTCGCGGTCCGCACGTTCCTGAGCGTCTCGCTCCAGGTCGAGCTGGACGGCCGCTGGCCCTGGCAGCCGCCCCGTTCCACCGGGGAGCCCGGCGGTACGGGGCGGGCACCGGCCTCAGCCGAGTGACAGCCGGTCCAGGTCGGGCGCGGCCTCCGTGTCGTTGTGAATCTTGATGGTGTTGGCGCCCGCCCGCAGGGTGACGGGCACGGACGTCGTGTACGGGGTGTTGTTGCCGACGCCGCTCACCTTCACCTCGATCGGCGCGGCGTCGTTGACGGTGACGAAGTAGGAGCGGTCGCCGTTGACCGTGAAGTCGATGAACAGCGTGTACTGGCCGGCCGTGTCGACGGTGACGTCCTCGAACAGCACGTACGCGTCCGCCGCCCCGCCCAGGTTGCGCACCTTCTGCCCACCCGAGCAGGGCGAGCAGTTGGTGATGCCCGCGCTGCCGAGCCGGTTGCGCGAGTCCTCGGCCTCCCGCACGAACACCCGGTCGGCCGGACGCAGCCGCACTCGCAGCTGCTTGGTGACCTGGTTGGCGCGCCCCAGCACCTGGAAGGACGCGGTGATGGGGATGTCGGCCGTGGTGACGTCCTGGCCGGGCGGCGAGGTGAGGGTCCAGGTGCCCTCCAGCGTCTGACCGAGCCGCAAGGTGGCGGCCGTCGCGGCGGCGCCCGTCAGCGTCCAGCCGGCCGGCACCACCGGGGCCAGGTTGACCTGGTCGAGCGCGTCGTCGACGTCGAGCCGCAGCTTCGTCGACACCTTCATCGACTGCTGCCCGGGACCGACCCACTGCAGGCCGGACGGGTCCACGGTCATCGTCGTCTTGGGGACCTCCGAGGCCGGCGGCATCGGCGCGACGGCGATCCGGTCGAGCCCTGGGCCCTGCCGGGCCGTACTGGACAGCGTGATCGTGTTGGCGCCCGCGTTCAGCGGCACCGCCAGCGCCGTGGCGGCGGGAACGTCGGCGTTGTCGCCGCTCACCGGCACCTCCACCGCCGCCGCGCCGTTGACGCTCACCGACAATGAGGTGGCCGCGGCGGCGGTGTGATCGAGTTCGAGCCGGTACGTCCCGGCCGCCGGCACCGTGACGTCGCGGTAGGTGACCGCGTTGCGCGGGCCGCCGCCGAGCCCCACCACCCTGGCCAGGCCGGAGCACGCCTGGCACAGGTCCGGCCGGGCCGAGCCGCTCCTGGCCTGCCGCTCCGCCTCCAGCGGCATCGCCGCCCCGAGGCCCACCGGGTAGGCCGACGCCACCTTGATCTCGTCGATCTGAAGCTCCTGGTAGAAGCGCGGCGCCTGCGGGCCGCCCCAGGTGTTGAGGACCTCCAGCTTGAGGTAGCGGGCGCGGATGCCGCCGAGGTCGATGAACTGCACGCCGCGCGCGCTGCGCATCGCGGCGGAACGTACGGGCTTGCCCCAGTGCTTGCCGTCGTCGCCGGCGTAGACCCGGTAGTCCTTGATCCGGGCCGAGTCCTCGGGCCGGCCGAACGTCTCGCGGGCGTACGTCGGCGACCACTCGCGCTGGTTGACCGCCAGGTAGGCGGCCTCGCGCCGCTTGCCGAGGTCGAGGGTGAGCGAGACGGGCAGCTTGGCGTCGGCGTCCCAGTAGTTCTGGAAGCTGCCGTCGACCAGGGCGCCGGCCGGGTGACCCGCGCGGGTGGACGTGGCGGTCGCCTTGAGCGCGCTCTGGGGATAGAAGTGCTCCTGGCCGTGGGTCTCGACCTTGAACACGGTGTCGTAGTCGTCCCACTTGGTGATGCCGAGGATCGTCAGGTAACCGCCGGACTGGGCGAACCGCATCCGCTCGCCCGTACGCAGATCGCTCACCGCGGACACGCGGTAGCCGTTGTCGCGCAGCCGCACCTGATCGGTCCTGGGCCTGGTGACCACGTGCACGTACTGGACCTTCGCGCCGCGCTCGACGGTGACGACGCCGTGCGCGCCGTCGTTCCAGAAGCCCGGCTGCATGCCGCCGTACATGTAGCCGCCGCCCTCGGTCCCCTGCAGCGAGGACCGGATCGGCGGCACCCACCCGGCCATGAAGTTGTTGAACTCCTCCTGCTGCGGCGGGAACCTGCCGTTGACCATCGGGGTCTCGGCCATCAGCGACTTCATCGAGGAGCCGGCGTTGGTGACGTAGCGGCCGGTGCTGAGGCGGAAGTCGACGGGGTGGCTGCCGCCGTCGTACCACCAGTCGCCGGTGGTCGGGAGCTTGTAGTCGGCCTCGGTCAGGCGCGGCATCGGGGTGAAGGCGGCCTGCGGGTAGTCGTAGGCCGGTGTCATGCCGGTCTTCTGCTCGTTGCTGACCGTGTCCATGATCGGGGTGTCCTCGTTGTTGTTGCTCAGCAACCAGGACGGGCGCTTCTGCCTGATCTGCTCATAAAGCTGGTTCTGCTCCCAGTACTCGTTGTCGTTGTCGATCCAGAACCCGGCCAGGTCCGGATAGTTCTCCATGACCTCGAAGAACAGGTCGTAGCTGAACTGGCCGAATCCGTTCCTGGTTGTCAGGTCGACCGAGCGGCCCTTGTAGGCGGAGTAGGCGGCCGAGTCGAGCGTCTCGACGCCCTGCTCGTTGTGCCACTGCGGGTCGTCGGTCATGTAGAGGATGACCCGTACGCCCTTGGCCTGGCCCGCCTTCACCAGCTCGCCGAGCAGGTCGCGCTGGGTGGCGCAGCTGCCGGGGATCTTCGACGGCCACGGCCGGGCGTAGCCGAGCCTGCTGTGGAAGGTGGCCAGCACGATGTAGGAGGCGCCCAGCTTGCGGGCCTCGTCGACCCAGTAGTCAGGGCTCCAGCCACCGCCGGTGACGTCCCGCTCCCAGGCGGCGCAGTCGAGGTGGCGGGGCGCGGTGAACATGCCCCAGTGCAGGAAGAGTCCCGCGGTCGAGTCGCGCAGCCACTGCTGCCGCGGGTGCTCGACCTCCGCGCCGGCGGCGGGAGCGCCGACGATGTAGGCGGTCAGGGCGAGAAGAAGGGCGGCGCAGGCGGACAGGACTCTGGAGGGGGTGCGGCGGCGCTGCATGGCGATCGCTCTCTCGTTGGGCTGACGGGGGGTAACGCCAACAAGACTGATCTCTCAGACATCCGACGAATACACGAGACAGAGCCCAGAGTCAAGAAACACCGCCCTCCGGGCGGTCAACTCATCCGATGACTTCAGTCCTCAGCGAGGACGATCACCAGGTCGCGGGGGCCGAACGTGACAGCAGCCGACTTACCCGGATTTAGTACGACACCGTAGGCGGGTGGCGAGGCGGCCTCGGCCAGCACGCGGTAGCCGATCGCGGTCTCACCGCGCGTCCGCGCGGAGTAGATCACGGTGGCGAAGCTGACCGGCACGCCGGGCTGGACGTAGTCCGTCGCCGGCTTGAGGTAGATCTCCGACCCGGCGGAGTCGAACAGGAAGCGGAACACCTGCCCCAGGTGCGGGTTCTCCGACAGCTGGGTCATCAGCAGGCTGATCAGCTTGTCGCTGACGACGAAGTCGTCGGCCTTGGTGACCTGGGCCAGCCGGCGGTTGCGGTCGTCGTTCATCTCGCTGACGATCGCGTACCGCTGCCCGGACTTCGAGGCCATGTCGCGCAGGTGCAGCAGCGTCACCAGCGTGCGCGAGTCGGCGTGCTGCGGCTCCAGGTTGCTGTCGGCCAGCACGATGATGTGGTCGAAGGTGCCCACGTCCAGCGCTTCCAGGGTGACCCGGTCGGTGGTGTCGCACTCCTTGACGTTCACCGCCAGGTTGCGCAGGGCCACCTTCGCCCGGTCCAGGCTGTCGCTCTCCTCGACGGCGGTGGCCGCCACGTGCAGGGTCGATCCGGGCGAGACGTAGTGGTCCAGCTCCTGCACGATCTTCGGGGCGCGGTTGTTCCAGCCCAGCATCAGCGTCCGCTCCGGGGGCGTCTGCTGGCGGACCGGGCGGGTGATCGCGCCCTCGACGATCGGCGGGAAGCTGCGGACGAGCCGGATGGCGGAGTCGTCCTCGGCGACCACGATCATCTGGTCGTCCGGCGTGATCTCGGTGTTCATCGGCGGGTTGAGCACCACGGACCCGTCGCCGTGCCGGATGCCGATGAGCGAGGCGGTCTCGTAGGCGAACAGCGCCTCGCCATAGGGGAAGCCGGTCAGTTTCGGCTCGGGCCGCAGGTAGATCTCGTCGCCGCCGAAGTCCAGCAGGTCCGTGCAGACCACCGACAGGCCCGACTGGCGGCAGGACTGCACGATGAGCCGGGAGGCGATGTCGTCGGTGTCGACCACCTGCGCGTGGCCGCCCCCGGCCAGCTCGGCGGCCACCAGGTTGGTCGTGTCCGTGACGGAGGCGATGATCGGCGGACGGCGCCGTCGCCAGTTGCGGTTCGTCAGCGCCAGCAGCGTCTTGACGACGTGCGCGTCGGGATCGTCACCGGCCGGGGACAGCACGATGGCCGCCCGCGCCGTGTCGAGGCTCATCAGGTCGAGGTCGGTCGGCTCGGTCGGGCTGCCGGAGCGGACGACGACCCGGGTCTTGCCGGTGCTGCCCAGCCGCGAGCGCAACTCCTCCTCCATCTCCAGCTTGTCGCGGTCCCCCAGGATCGCCACGCAGGACTTCGACTCGCTCTCGTTGGCCTCCACCAGCTCGGGGATGATCGTGAAGATCTGGTCCGACCAGCCGATCAGCGTCGTGTGCCCGGACTCCACGATCCTGGAGCGGCCCTTGCGCAGCTCCGTCAGCTTGTTGTCCAGACCGGTGGTGAGCACACCGACGAGGCTGCTGACGATGAGCAGGCCGCCGATCGTGATCGTGAACCCCAGGACGGTGAAGAGCGGGCTGCCCTCGTTGTCGCCCGCCACGGTGCCGGCGTCCATCGCCCGCATGAGCATGCCCCACAGCGCCTCGCCCCAGGACTTGTGCGGCACGTCGTCCTGGGCGAGCAGCATGACGAGCACGCCGAAACCCACGACCATGACCACGGTCACCAGCGCGAGCCAGCCGATCAGGGCCGGAGTGCCCTTCGACATCGTGTTGTCGAACCAATAGCGAAGACGCTCGCGCCGCGTGGCCATGACCAATCCCGTCCTTCATGGATCGCCGCATGGGACAAGCGACCCGGTCCCTATCCCCGTTCGGCGGACGGGACGCCGTGCAGCGCGCCTTCCCCGTGGCTGTCCCGTTCGCCTGTCTCTCGGGCTCTGCCTCGGTGACCGTGGTTACCAGAGGCGCCGGAGGTGACTCTGAGGCGCGCGGGCCCAACAATAGCGACATCTACCCCTTTGCCCCCACTGATCCGCCGAAAGCATCCCTGACCTCTGATCAGACCCGCCGCATGACGTGGAGCAGGTACTCCTTGCGATCCAGCGGGTTGTGGTCCGTGCGCGGCCGGGCCGGCGGCGCGCCGGAGACGGGCTCGTAGCGGTCGAAGGCCGACTCCAGCACGCCTTCGCCGCGGGTCAGCCCCGGCAACTGCTGCTGCAACTCGTGTACGCGGGCCGCCGGGATGTCCCCCTCGACCAGGCAGGACGCGCCTCGCATGGCCGGTGTGCGGGGGACGGCCCGCAGCCGGGCCAGCTCCGGCAGCACGCCGCCGATCGTGTCGGCCGGGACCTCCAGGGTGAAGCGGTGCATCGGCTCGTGCACCCTGGTGCCCGCCTGTCGTAGCGCGTTCATCAGCACCAGTGGCGTCAGGTAGCGGAAGTCCGCGCCGGTGCTCGACATGCTCTTGTCGAAGATGGCGTGGGAGTGACTTTGGCGGGGCGAATAGCCGGAATGCGTCATGGTGACCGTGCAGTCGGTGACCTGCCATCCGTACAGGCCCTGGTTCAGGCTCTCCCGTACGGTGTCCTCGACCGCCTTGTGGAAGGCCAGGGGCAGCGCCCCGGGCGAGACCGCCAGCCGGTAGCGCACGCCGGCGCCCACCGGGGCGGGCTCGACGCGCAGCCCGACCGTGGCCAGGAACGGGTTGGGCGCCTTGCCGTTGAACTCGACCGCCGCGCCCGCGCCGATCGGCCGTTCGACGCAGATCGTGGTCGTCTCGCGGAAGCCGACCTCGAGGCCGAAGTCGGCGGCCAGGGTCGCCTGGATGACCTCCTTTTGCACCTCGCCGTAGAGCGAGACGTAGATCTCCTGCCGGATGTCGTCCTGGCGCAGGTCGATGAGCGGATCCTGCTCGGCGAGCTGGGCGAGGGCCACGCGCAGGGCACCCAGCGCGGCGGGGCGCGCGGGGACGACGACCGTCTCCAGGGTGGGCGGGGCGAAGTGGTGGCCGGCGTCCTTGCGCGGTTCGCCGATCGTGTCGCCGAGCTGGATGTCGGCCAGGCCCCACAGCTTGCCGATCTGGCCCGCCGCGACCGAGGGGCGCTGGACGTCGGCGCCGCGCTCGAACACGCTCAGCGCGGTGACCTTCTGATCGTCGCGGGGCTCGCCCTGACCGTCGTGGAACCGCAGCCGGTCCCGTACGCGTACCGTTCCGCCGAACATCCGGGCATAAGCGATCTTCTCCCCCGCTGGGCCGCGTTCGACCTTGAAGACCGTGCCCGAGACGGGGTCGCCGGGCTCGCCCTGGGCGGCGGGCAGCAGTTCCGCGATGCCGGCGCTCAGCGCGTCCACGCCCGCGCCGGTGATCGCCGAGCCGAAGAACACCGGGTGCGCCAGCGCCTGCCCGGTCTGCGCCGCGAGTTCGCGCCGCAGCCGCCGATAGGAGACGGCCGTCTCGTCATGGACGTAGGCGGCCAGGAAGGCGTCGTCGTGGTCGGCCAGCAGCTCGGTCAGCCGCGCGGTGAAGGCGGCGTCGCCGGGCCCGTACGGAAGGAAGGCCGCGTCTGAAGTGCCCGGATCGCGCACCGAGCCCATCGCCACGATCGCGGGCGTCAGCTTCTCGGCGATGGCCCGCAGCAGCCCGTCGTCCTGGGCGCCACGGCGGTCGATCTTGTTGACGAACAGCAGGGTGGGAATCCGCAGCCGCCGCAGCGTGCGCATCAGCACGCGGGTCTGGGCCTGCACACCCTCGACGGCGGAGATGACCAGCACGGCGCCGTCGAGCACGCTCAGCACGCGTTCGACCTCGGCGATGAAGTCGGGGTGGCCGGGCGTGTCGATCAGGTTGACCGTGACGTCGCCGATAACGAAGGAGACGACGGCGGACTTGATCGTGATGCCGCGCTGTCGTTCCAGGGCCAGCGAGTCGGTCTGGGTGCTGCCGTCATCGACGCTGCCGATCTCGTCGATGACACCGGCGGCGTAGAGCAGCCGCTCGGTCAGGCTGGTCTTACCGGCGTCTACATGCGCCAAGATCCCCAAGTTCAACGTGCGTTTCAAGCGTTCTGTCCTCTAGATAGGTGGCTGTTGCCGTAGCGGGGGACACGAACGCCGGCCTCATCGGTGTGCTCCTTGGGTCGGTGGACTGGTTGCCGGGAGGGAGTACAACAGACGGCCGCCGGGCCGGGCAACCGATTTTGCGCGACCTGCTGGAGTTTGCCGAACATCCATCATCAAGATACCTTCACCATCCGTATGATGAGATCATCCGAAATTCGGCGTGGAGGACACATGACCAGCGACGTACCGCACATCGACCTCACCGACCCCGACGTGCACCGCGACCCCTTCACCGCCTACGGCCGCGCCCGCGAGATCTCCCCCATCGCCCGCGTGGGCGCCCCCGGCTTCGGCCCCATGTGGGTCGTGACCCGCCACGCCGACATCAAGACGATGCTCGGCGACCCCCGATTCGAGATCAGAAGCGACAGCTTCATGCGGCCCGACGTCCCCGAGGACTACCGGCCGTACATGCGCACCATGTCGGAGATGAACGGCGCCGAGCACCTGCGGCTACGCAGGCTGGCCGCCCCCGCCTTCACCGCCCGCCGCGCCGCCGACTTCGCCCCGCGCGTCGCGCCGATCGTCGAGGCGCTCCTCGACGACCTGCCCGGTCACGGCCCCGTCGACCTGATGGCCCATTTCGCCCGGCCGCTGCCCATGGACGTGATCTGCGAGCTCGTCGGCATCCCCGTGCCCGACCGCCTCCGCTGGCGCGAGTACGGCACCACCGTCGTCACCAGCGCGGGCCCCGCCTTCGCCGCCGCCATACCCGCGATCATCGACGGCGCCAAGGCGGCCGTCGCCCGCCGCAGGACCGAACCCGCCGACGACCTGATCTCCGACCTCATCGAGGCCCAGGCGGAAGACGGCGACCGGCTCAGCGACACCGAGCTCGTCACCCTCATCTGGCATCTGGTCATGGCCGGCCAAACCCCCACCAACCTCATCGCCAACGCCGTCGAGACCCTGCTCACCCACCCCGAGCAACTGGCCGCGCTCCGCGCCGACCCCGGCCTCATGCCCGGCGCCGTCGAAGAGCTCATCCGCTGGTGCGGCCCCACCCTGCTGACGATCCCCCGCTACGCCCGCGAAGACGCCGAACTGTGCGGCACCCCCATAGCCAAGGGAGACGCCGTCACCGCCTCCATCGCCGCCGCCCACCGCGACCCCCGCGCCTACACCGACCCGGACCGCCTCGACCTCACCCGGCCCGCCGGACAACCCGGGCATCTCGGCTTCGCCCACGGCCCGCACTTCTGCGTCGGCGCCGCCCTCGCCCGCGTACAGACCGAAGTCGCCCTCACCACCCTGCTGCGCCGCCACCCCGGCCTCGCGCTCGCCGAGCCCGCGCCGCGCGCCCCCGACCCCGGCACCTGGCGCCTGGCCGCCCTCACCGTGACCCTCTGATCATCGAGGAGACACCTCAATGGTCCGCGACCAGCCGACATGCACCTTCTGCGGCAAGACCCAGCGGCAGGTCCGCAAGCTCATCGCCGGCCCCGCCGGCATCTGCATCTGTGACGAATGCGTCGGACTCTGCACCGAACTCATCAAGGCCGACGAGCGCACCCCGCCCCCTGACCTGCCCACACCACGGGACATGCACGACCGCCTCGACCACTACGTCATCGGCCAGGACGCCGCCAAAAGAACACTCGCCGTCGCCGTCTACAACCACTACAAACGCGTCCGGCACACCGAGGACCTCGAACTCGGCAAATCCAACATCCTGCTCATCGGGCCCACCGGCAGCGGCAAGACCCACCTCGCCCAGACCCTCGCCAGAATGCTCGACGTGCCCTTCGCCATCGCCGACGCCACCGCGCTGACCGAAGCCGGCTACGTCGGCGAAGACGTCGAGACCATCCTCCTCAAGCTCCTTCAGGCCGCCGGAAACGACATCGCAAAGGCCGAGACAGGCATCGTCTACATCGACGAGATCGACAAGATCACCCGTAAGAGCGACAACCCCTCCATCACCCGCGACGTCTCGGGCGAAGGCGTCCAGCAGGCACTGCTCAAGATCCTGGAAGGCACCACCGTCGGCGTCGCGCCCCAAGGCGGCCGCAAACACCCCCACCAGGAAGTCATCCACATCGACACCACCCATGTGCTGTTCATCGCGGGTGGCGCCTTCACCGGCTTCGACGACCTCATCGGCCAACGCACCGGCCACGGCAGCGCCGGATACGCCCCCACCCGGAGAACCGGCCCGCGACCTCACGTCACCCCCGCCGACCTGCTGAGCTTCGGTCTCATCCCCGAACTCGTCGGCCGGCTACCGGTGATCTCCACCCTGGACCCGCTCGACCGCGCGGACCTCATCCGGATCCTCACCGAACCCCGCAACGCGGTCATCAGGCAGTATCAGCGGCTCTTCGCCCTCGACGGCATCGACCTCGAATTCACCGCCGAAGCCCTCGCCGCCATCGCCGACCAGGCGCTCCTGCGCCGCACCGGCGCCAGGGCCGTCCGCGCCATCCTCGAAGAGACACTGCTCAATCTCATGTACGAAATGCCGAGCCGCGACGACGTGGCCCGGATCGTCATCGACCGCGACACCGTACTCGACAATGTCAATCCCACCCTGGTGCCCCACGACCACCCCCGCCGCCGCCCGGAACGCCACGGCAAGTCGGCCTGACAGCTCACCCGCCGACGAACGCCAGCGCCTGCTGCAGATTGTGCTCGGCGATCCCCCGCATGAACTCACGCCCCGGAAAATCACCCTCGATCAACCGCAACGGCCCGGCCACCAGCGACAGCCGCATCGCCAGCGTGTAGAACGACAGCCGCCGCTCATCCAGCCCCTCCCAGCGCAGCGACTCGTAATGCTCGTGGAAGCGCAGGCGCAGGAACGCGTGCTCCCACTCGACGTCGAAGTACATCAGCCCCTCGATGTCGATCAGCATCGGCCGCCCCGCGTCGTCCACCAGCACGTGGTCCGGTCCCAGCTCCCCATGGACCAGCGCGTGCGCCGAGCGCGGCCGAACGCCCGCCGCCAGCTCCCGGATCACGCCCGCCAGCCGATCATGAGCCGCCGCGAGCCGCCCGTCCCGAGCTGCCCCGTCCTCGAGGTCGACGAGCGCCCGGTCGAAGACCAGCTGCTCGCACGACCGGCCCGCCGAGACCCCGCCACGGTCGACCCAGGCCACCTTGCCGAAGCCCGGCGCCACCTGACCCCGCATCTCCTCGAGCGCTTCGGCCAGCCGCGCGAGGACCGGAGCCGCCGCCCGCGGATCACGCTGGAGCAGCGTCTCCAATGTCCCGCCCGGCACGTCCTCGACCACCGCGATGTCGGCCGGATAGAGCTCCCTGCTCCGGTCGGCCAGATAGACCCGCGGCACCCGCACCCCGGCGCCGTCCAGCCGCCGATGAGCGGCCTCGAACAACTCCAGACCGGAAGCGGGCGAGAACGGGTCCGCGGGATCGTCGACCTGAAGACCGGGCCAGTAGTTCTCGGCCGCGTCCCAGATATAGGCGATGGCGGTGAAACCGTCGTCGAGGAGGAGCCGGTACACGCCCTTCTTCGTGCCCCCTCGAAGGCGCGTCACGTCGGCCAGCCGGCGCTCGGCCCCCAGGGCCGCCCGCGCCACACCCGTCAGCTGCTCACGCGCGGCGAACCTGCGTTCCATGGCTCCCCCGATGGTCTAGCGGCGACTTTCAGGTGTGGGACGATAACACGGCGTTGACGCCGTCCCGCCTGCCTCTCCCCCAGACGACCCCCCGCTGTCAACACGCGGAATTGATACGGTTTGGCCAAGTAATCGAAATCTTGACCGGATGGGGTAGCGGTGGAGATCGAACAGACGGCGTTGCCAGGAATCGGGCTGCGGCACGAGTTCACCACGCGGTCCGGGCGGCGGATCGGCATCGTCTCACACCGCACCGGCCGCCGGGATCTGGTGATCTACGATCCCGCCGACCCCGATCGCGCGTGCGAGACCGTCAAGCTGAACGACGAGGAAGCCGACGCGCTGGCCGAGCTGCTGGGTGCGCCGCGGGTGATCCAGCGGCTCAACGACCTGCACCGCGAGGTCGAGGGACTGGTCAGCGAGAAGCTGCCGATCGCTGAGGACTCGCCGTACGCGGGCCGGCCGATGGGAGACGCGCGGGTGCGCACCCGTACGGGCGCCTCCATCGTGGCCGCGGTACGCGCCGGCCAGGTCCTGGTCAGCCCGGGCCCGGACTTCGTCCTGGCGGCGGGCGACATCGTCGTCGTGGTGGGCAGCGCTGACAGCACCGCCGCGGTGGCCGACATCTTCATCAACGGGTAGGGCCGCGAGTGCATCACACGGCGATTCTGTTCCTGGAGTTCGGCGCGGTTCTGCTGGGGCTTGGCATCCTGGGAGCGCTGGCCCTGCGCGTCGGCATCTCCCCGATCCCCCTCTATCTGATCGCTGGACTCGCCTTCGGCACCGGCGGCATTCTGCCGCTGGCCACCAGCGAGGAGTTCATCTCTGTCGGCGCCGAGCTCGGCGTCATCCTGCTGCTGCTCACCCTCGGCCTGGAGTACAACGCCGACGAGCTGGTGACCAGCTTGAAGGGCAACGCCCGAGCCGGGCTCGTGGATCTGGTGCTGAACGCGGCACCGGGCGCGATCTGCGCCTTACTTCTGGGCTGGGGCCCGGTGGCGGCGGTGGCGATGGCCGGGGTCACCTACGCCACGTCCTCCGGCATCACCGCGAAAGTGCTGTCGGACCTGGGCTGGATCGGCAACCGGGAGACACCGGTGGTGCTGTCGCTCCTGGTCTTCGAGGACCTGACGATGGCCGTCTACCTGCCCGTCCTGACCGCCCTGCTGGCCGGGTTGAGCCTGGTGGGCGGCGCGGTCACGGTGGCCATCGCGCTGGGCACGGTCAGCGTGGTGCTGCTGGTCGCGCTGCGCTACGGCCGCTTCATCGAGGCGTTCGTGCGCAGCCCCAACTCCGAGGTGCTGCTGCTGAAGGTGGTCGGGCTGGCGTTGCTGGTGGCCGGTGTGGCCCAGCAGCTCCAGGTGTCGGCCGCGGTCGGCGCGTTCCTGGTCGGCATCGCGCTGTCCGGGGAGCTGGCGGAGGACGCCCAGGCGCTGCTGGCCCCGCTGCGTGACCTGTTCGCGGCCGTCTTCTTCGTCTTCTTCGGCCTGCAGACGGACCCGACGAAGATCGGCCCGGTGGCCGGGCTGGCCGTGTTGCTGGCCGTGGTCAGCATGGTCACCAAGTTGCTGACCGGCTTCTACGCCGCTCGCCGGGCCGGCATCGGCAAGGCCGGACGGGCCAGAGCGGGGATCTCGCTGATCCCCCGCGGTGAGTTCAACATCGTGATCGCCGGACTGGCGGTGGGCGCCGGTGCCCACCCCGATCTCGGGCCACTGGCCGCGGCATATGTGCTGATCCTGGCCGCGTTCGGGCCGCTGGCGGCGCGGCTGGTCCAGCCGTGGATCACCGCCATCGCCAAGCGTGCGTGAGCTCGGGACCAAGCGCGCCCGCCGCCTTTACAAAGTAGACTCCTACCCGCGCGCCCCCGCAGGCACCGCTGGATCGGAATATACGGCCGATGTGCGACTGTTGGTATCCCGGTGGCGCAAAAGCCACAAAGGCGGCGGACGCAGCGTGTGCCCTTCGGAGCCCCTTCAGGGGCAGCAGGATGCGGCAGGGTCGGCTCCGCCTGACTTGAGGAGCAGTATTTGCGCCCATACGCAGCCGATCTCCTACACCTCGATCATATCGAAGACATTGACCGTTTCGAGCCGTTAAGAATCGCTTCACGGGCCGTTTATCCAGCGGGCCCGCTGGCCTCGGCGCCCCGTACCCTGCTCGACATCCTCGACGAGACCGCGCGCCTCCACCCGGACGAACCCGCGCTCGACGACGGCACCACCCGATTCGACTACCGGCGGCTCCGCGCCGAGGTGGCGCGGGTGGCGGACGAGCTCACGGCGTCCGGCGTCCGCCGCGGCGACCGGGTGGGCGTGCGCGTGCCGTCTGGCACCGTCGAGCTGTACGTCACGATCCTCGCCGTGCTCGCGGCCGGCGCCGCGTACGTGCCCGTCGACGCCGACGACCCCGAGGAGCGCGCCGAGCTGGTCTTCACCGAGGCCGCCGTCTCCGCGATCGTGACTGGCAGGGCGAGCGACGAGCCGGCGGACGACCCGGCGGACGAGCTGACCGGCAGACTGGTCGTACGGACCATGTCGCCCGAGTCGCCGGCCCCCCGCGACGATCACGCTCCGCGACCGCCCGAGCCGGACGACGACGCCTGGATCATCTTCACCTCCGGCTCCACCGGCAAGCCCAAGGGCGTCGCCGTGACGCACCGCTCCGCCGCCGCGTTCGTCGACGCCGAGGCCGGCCTGTTCCTCCAGGAGCGCCCGCTGGGCCCCGGCGACCGGGTGCTCGCGGGCCTGTCGGTCGCCTTCGACGCCTCCTGCGAGGAGATGTGGCTGGCCTGGCGGCACGGTGCCTGCCTGGTGCCCGCCCCCCGGTCGCTGGTGCGTACCGGCATGGACCTGGGACCCTGGCTGGCCGCGCAGGGCATCACGGCCGTCTCGACGGTGCCTACCCTGGCCGCGCTCTGGCCGGTCGAGTCGCTCGACGGCATCCGGCTGCTCATCTTCGGTGGCGAGGCGTGCCCGCCCGAGCTGGTGGAGCGGCTGGCCGTACCGGAACGAGAGGTCTGGAACACCTACGGCCCCACCGAGGCGACGGTCGTCGCGTGCGCGGCGCGGCTCACCGGCGCGGAGCCCGTACGCATCGGGCTGCCCCTCGACGGCTGGGATCTGGCCGTGGTCGGCGAGTCGGGCGACCCGGTGGCCATGGGCGAGACCGGAGAGCTGATCATCGGCGGTGTGGGCCTGGCCCGCTACCTGGACGCGGCCAAGGACGCCGAGAAGTACACGCCGCTGCCGTCACTCGGCTGGGAACGCGCCTACCGCAGCGGCGACCTCGTACGCGCCGAGCCGGAAGGGCTCTACTTCCTCGGCCGGGCCGACGACCAGGTGAAGCTGGGCGGCCGGCGGATCGAGCTGGGTGAGGTGGACGCCGCGCTGCAGGCGCTGCCGGGCGTCACGGGCGCGGCCGCCGCGGTGCGGACCACCGGTGGCGGCCACCAGTTGCTCGTCGGCTACCTGGTCGCGGGCGACGGATTCGACCTCGCGGAGGCCCGCGAGCTGCTGGCGGAATCACTGCCCGCCGCGCTGGTCCCCCGGCTGGCGATGGTCGAGGCGCTTCCGACTCGTACCTCGGGCAAGATCGACCGTGACGCGCTGCCCTGGCCGCTGACCGAGCCGGGCACCTCGGCCGCCGCACCCGGCGAGCTGAGCCCGGTCGAGACCTGGCTGGCCGAGCGGTGGAGCGACATCCTCGGCGTCGCGCCGGACGGGCCGGAGGCCGACTTCTTCACCGACGGCGGTACGAGCCTGGCCGCGGCCCGGCTCGTGTCGGTCCTGCGGGCCGACTACCCGGACGTGGCCGTGGGCGACGTCTACGCGCACCCGACGCTGGCCGGGCTGGCGGAGCTGCTGGCCACGCGCGGCCCGGCCAAGTCGGCCCGCCGGGCGGTGACCCCGATGCCCGTGCGGGCCTCGGTGGCGCAGGCCGCGCTGATGGTGCCGCTGCTCACGGCGGGCGCCATGCGCTGGATCGTGCTGCTGGCGACGCTCGGCAACCTGCTCGCGCCGCCTTGGGCGCCTGCCCTGTCGTGGTGGTGGGTGGCGCTGGGCTGGCTGGTCTTCGTCACCCCGCCGGGACGGATGGGCCTGGCCGCGGGCTCGGCCCGGCTGCTGCTGCGCCGCGTACGGCCCGGCCGCCATCCGCGCGGCGGCGGCGTGCACCTGCGGCTGTGGTTCGCCGAACAGCTGGCCGCCAGGCTCGGCGTCCCCGACCTGGCCAGCGCGCCCTGGATGGGCCTGTACGCCCGGATGCTCGGCGCCAAGGTGGGCCCCGACGCCGACCTGCACTCCGCTCCCCCGGTGACCGGGCTGCTCCGGCTGGGCGGCGGCGCCTCGGTCGAGCCGGAGGTCGATCTCAGCGGCTACTGGTACGACGGCGACGTCGTGCGCGTCGGGGAGATCCGGATCGGCGCGGGCGCCACGATCGGCTCCCGGTCGACGCTGCTGCCCGGCACCAAGATCGGAAAGAACGCCCAGATCGCCCCGGGCTCGGCGGTCGCGGGCACCGTACCGGCCGGGCAGCGCTGGGCCGGGGCCCCGGCCTCCCGGCAGGGCAAGTCGCGCCGGTCCCGGCCTTCCGACCGGGCCGTCCGCTCCCGGCGCTGGGTGCTGGTGTACGGCCTGTCGGCTGTCGTGCTCAGCCTGTTCCCCGCGGTCGCCATCGTGTCCGGCCTGGCGGTCCTGGCCCGCTACGCCGGGGACGCGCGCACCCTCGGCGAGGCGCTCACCGGCGCGCTGATCGGCGTGCCGCTCGCGACGGTCGTCGGAATGGCGGTGTTCGCCCTGGTCACGCTGGTGAGCGTGCGGCTGCTCGGCATCCGCCTGCGCCCCGGCCACCATCCGGTGCACAGCCGCCAGGCGTGGCAGGCGTGGGCGACGGGCCGGCTGATGTCCGCGGCCCGGGTCTGGCTGTTCCCGCTGTACGCGAGCGTGCTGACGCCGGCCTGGCTGCGCGCGCTCGGCATGAAGGTGGGCCGGGGCGTGGAGCTGTCGACCGTGCTCGCGCTGCCCACCATGACCTCCGTCGGCGACGGCGCCTTCCTGGCCGACGACACGATGGTGGCCCCGTACGAGCTCGACGGCGGCTGGATGCACATCGCGACGGCGCGCATCGGCAAGCGGGCCTTCCTCGGCAACTCGGGGATGACCGCGCCGGGCCGCAAGGTGCCTAAGGACGGCCTGGTGGGCGTGCTGTCGGCGACGCCGAAGAAGGCCAAGTCCGGCTCGTCGTACCTGGGCATGCCGCCCGTCGAGCTGCGCCGGACCACCGAGGAGGGCGACCGGAGCCGCACCTACGACCCGCCCGCGCGGCTGAAGGTGGCCCGCGCGCTGGTCGAGATCTGCCGTGTGGTGCCCGCGATGGGCACGGTGGCGCTGGCCGTGCTGACCGCCGGGGCCGTGGAGTGGCTCGCGGCGTCGTACGGCTTCGTGGTGGCCGCGCTGCTCGGCGGCGTGCTGTTCCTCACGGCCGGAGTGGTCGCGGCGGCCGTGGCGACCGCCGCGAAATGGGCGCTGGTGGGCAGGATCGCGGCGGGCAACCGGCCGCTGTGGAGCTCGTTCGTCTGGCGCAACGAGCTGGCGGACAACTTCGTGGAGGTGCTGGCGGCGCCCTGGTTCGCCGAACCGTGGCTGGGAACAGCGCCCCTGAACGTGTGGCTGCGCTCACTCGGGGCAAGCATCGGGCATGGGGTCACCCTTCACACCTACTGGCTGCCCGAGGCGGACCTGGTGAGCGTCGGCGACGGCGCCAGCGTCAACCGGGGCTGCGTGCTGCAGACGCACCTGTTCCACGACCGGGTCATGAGCATGGACACCGTCACGCTGGACGGCGGCGCGACACTCGGCCCGCACGGCGTGATCCTGCCCGCCGCGCGGGTCGGCGCCGACGCCACGATCGGCCCCGCCTCACTGGTCATGCGTGGCGAGGGCGTTCCCGACGGCTCCCGATGGTTCGGCAATCCCATCGCGGCCTGGCGATGACGTCGTACTTCCCCTCGCACGGCGACCTCAGGTACGGGGTCGCGCACTACGAACTGGCGCTGAAGTACCGCGTGTCGACCAACTGGCTGGACGGCACGGCCCGGCTGTCGGTGCTCGCACACGAGCCGCTCGACGGCCTGGACCTGGACTTCGGCCAGTTCCGCGTGGTCGGCGTCACCGTCGGCGGCCTCAGCGCCCGCTACACACATCGCGACGGCAAGCTGCGCGTCAGCCTGCCGTCGACACTGCTCGCCGGGGACACCGCCACGGTGGAGGTCCGCTACACCGGCAGTCCCCGGCCGGTGCGGAGCCCGTGGGGCGGCCTGGGCTGGGAGGAGCTGAGCGACGGCGCGCTGGTGGCCGGTCAGCCGATCGGCGCGCCCTCGTGGTTCCCGTGCAACGACCGGCCCGACGACAAGGCGTCCTACCGGATCACGGTCACCACCGCCTCGCCGTACCAGGTGGTCGCCAACGGCGTGCTCGCCGGCAAGTCGCGGTCGGCGGGCACCACGACCTGGGTGTACGAGCAGGCCGAGCCCATGGCGAGCTACCTGGCCAGCGTGCAGGTCGGGCGCTACCAGTTCACGGACGTGGGCCGCACGCGCCTGGCCCACCCCTCCCGGCTCGGGACGCGCGCCCGCCACGACTTCGGCCGCCAGGACCAGATGATGGCGCTGTTCACCGACCGGTTCGGCCCGTACCCCTTCGCCACCTGCACCGTCGTGGTGGCCGACGACGACCTCGACATCCCGGTCGAGGCCCAGGGCATGGCGATCTTCGGGCGCAACCACGTCGACGGCCGGCGCGGGCACGAGCGGCTGGTCGCGCACGAACTGGCGCACCAGTGGTTCGGTAACAGCCTGACCGTGGCCGCCTGGAACGACATCTGGCTGCAGGAGGGCTTCGCCACCTACGCCGAGTGGCTGTGGTCGGAGGCGTCCGGCGGGCAGACGGCCGACGAGCTGGCCGCCCGCTGGCGCCGCCGCCTGGAGGTGCTCCCCCAGGACTTCGTGCTGGCCGACCCGGGGCCGGGGGTGATGTTCGACGACCGCGTCTACAAGCGCGGGGCCCTCACCCTGCACGCGCTGCGGCGGACGCTGGGCGACCAGGCGTTCTTCTGGCACCTGCGGGACTGGACCACCGCTCACCGGCACGGCAACGTCTCCACCGACGCCTTCATCGCCCACATGCGGCGGCACACCGCCCTGCCTGTCGGGCCGCTGTTGTCGTCGTGGCTGTACGACAAACAGCTGCCGTGACGCCGGTCACGTGCGCTGATACCAGAGAGCCGGTACGACGGCGAGGGCGGTGAACGCCAACGCCCAGGCGAACGTGTGGCCGAACGCGGTCCCCGGATGGTCGGCGAGCTGGCGTTGCAGGATGACGGCGAGCACGGCGGTGCCGAACGAGCCGCCGAGCTGCTGCATGATCCGGGTGGTGCTGCTGGCGTGCGGAATCCGCGCCCGGTCCAGGCCGCGGAAGGCGCCGACCATGATGGCCATGTTGGCCGCGCTCAGCCCGGCACCCCGGACGACCAGCGCGACGCCCAGGATCAGGCCGCCGGTGTGCCGGTCGGCGAGGGCGAAGGGGAGGGTACCCAGCGCCGTCATGGCGATGCCCGCGAGGACGACCGGCCGGGGGCCGACGCGGTCGGTGACGCCGCCCAGCCCTCTGGCGAGGAGGCTGCCCAGCCCCTGCGGCGCCAATAACAGCCCTGCGGCCACCACGCTCGCGCCGCGGTCCTGCTGGTAGTACAGCGGGAGCAGCAGCATCGATCCGAACATCGCCAGCCCCGACAGGAACAGCAGCGCCGAGGACACGGCGAACGCCCGCGTGCGGAACAGCCGCAGGTCGATGAGCGGGTCCTCGGTGCGCGTCGCGCGGTAGGCGAAGCCGGTCAGCAGCAGTGCCCCGGCCGCCAGCGGGCCGAGCACCGCCGCGTGGCCGAACCCGCCTTCGGCGCCCACCCGCGTCAGCCCGTACACGAGGGCGGCCAGCGCGGGCGAGAGCAGGAGCAGGCCGGTCACATCGAGGCGGTGGCCGTCACGCGGAGAGTCGGCGGGCAGGCCGCGCCAGGCCAGCAGCACCGCGAGCAGGCTGATGGGGACGTTGACGTAGAAGATCCAGCGCCAGCTCAGGTGACCCGCGATCAGGCCGCCGGCGACCGGGCCGAGGATCGGGCCGACGAGGGCGGGCAGGCTGACGACGGCCATCAGCCGGCCGAGCCGCCTGCCGTCCGCCGCCCGCATGAGCACGGTCTGCAGGATCGGCAGCATCAGCCCGCCGCCGACGCCCTGCGCCACGCGGAAGGCGATGAGCGAGCCGAGGTTCCAGGCCGGGCCGCACAGCACGGAACCCGCCAGGAACAACAGCTGCGAGGCCAGCCACATCCGCTTGGCGCCGAAGCGGTCCACGGCCCAGCCGGTGATCGGGATCGCCATCGCCAGCGCGAGCAGGTAGCCGGTGCTCACCCACTGGACGGCCGACACCGGCGCGTCCAAGTCGCGGCCCAGGGTGTGCAGGGCGACGTTCACGATGGTGCTGTCCAGCAGGGGCGCCAGCGCGCCGAGAACGAGGATCCCGGCGAGCTTCAGCACCGCGGGGTCCAGCCGTTCGGAGGTGGTGGTCATGTTCCGTCTCCCCGGTCGATTAGAGACGCATCGTCTCCAATCCGTACGATAAGCTCGGCATGACAGGAGACGCAACGTCTCTAACGGAGGTTCTGGTGCCGCAGCAGACCAACCAGCGCCGTCGCGGCGCGGCGCTGGAGGAGACGATCCTCGAGGCCGCCTGGGCGGAGCTGGCCGAGGTCGGCTACGCCCGTCTGACCATGGAAGGCGTGGCCGCCCGGGCCCGCACCGGCAAGCAGGTCCTCTACCGCCGCTGGCGCAACCGGGCCGAGCTCGTCGTCGCCGCCATGCGCCACAGCACCGGATCCATCGCCGACCAGCCGCCCGACACCGGCGAACTGCGCGGCGACGTCCTCGCCGTGCTGCGCCGGATGGTCGAGCGGCAGCGCGACATCGGCCAGGACGTCATCCACGGCCTCCTGGCCGACGCCCCCGACCTCGACCCGGGCCCGTTCGCCATCATGAGCGAGGTGATGACCGGCGTGCTCGAACGGGCCGCCCAGCGCGGTGAGATCGCCTCCGCCCAGCTGAGCCCCCGCGTCGTCTCGGTGGCGACCAACCTGCTGCGCCACGAGATCATGTTCGCCCGGCACCCCGTCTCCGACGGCACGCTCGTCGAGATCGTGGACGAGGTGTTCCTGCCGCTGGTCCACGCCACAGCGCGCCGGCGCCGTTAGGCGTCCGGCGGGTCTCTAGCCTTGTGGCCGCAGTCGCGCCGCCGTGTCGTCGTCGAAGGTGTCGAGGAAGGCCGCGAGGGTGTCGGCGACGTGCGGCAGGGAGCGGGCGCGGAACAGCACGGGCTGGTATCCGGAGATCTCGTAGGGGGTGGCCAGCACCTCGAGCGGCTTCAGGTCGCGGATCCGGCTGCGGCCGATCCGCTCGATCTCGCCGTACGACGACAGCAGCGCTGCCCCGTACGCCTTCGGACTCCCGCCCTCCTCCAGAACCCCATATTCCAGGGTGAACCAGTACAGATCACTGATGATCTGCAGGGCTTTCTCCGTCTCCACCCGCGTCGCGGCGTTGCCGATCAGCCGGTAGATCGCGGCGAACTCCGGCGCGGCCAGGTGGATGCCATGGCCGAACACGTCGTGGATGATGTCCGGCTCCGGCGAGTACAACGGCACGGCCGGGTGGCGGACGAACTGCACGGCGTGGAAGTAGCCCCGGGCCATCGACCCGAGGAAGCGCTTGTTCTCCACCACTCCCCCGGCCAGCGTGAAGTCGAACCCCGTCAGCCGCCGCAGCCGGGCGCCGACCACCGCGTGCGGCGGGATGCGGTCGGCGGGGACCCGGATCTCCTCCCGCGCCTCCAGCGCGGCCCGGCACGCGTGGGCGCGGTGCGCGCCGTCGAGCGCCCGATGGACCCGGCGCCAGGTGGCGTGCTCGCTCTCGGTGTAGTCCACGGGCGGCGACGGGTCCCCCACCCGGTGGCCGCGGGCCAGCTCGGCGAACGCGTGGCGCCGGGCGAGGTAGCGCGAGTCACACCGCCCGGGGTGCTCGGCGGCGGCGCCGATCGCGCCGTCGGCGCTGATCGGGGTCCGGCGCCACACATCGCTCATGGACAGATTCATTACCGGACGGTCGCGCGCCTGACGCCTGTGGCCATAGGCTTTACCGAAGCTTGGCGGGTCCGCGTGGATCATGGGACGCTGGGACGTACGATCGGCAGATGACCGAAAAGACCGAAACTGTGCCCGGCTGGCTCGCTCCGGAGGAACTGGAGTCGGTTCGGGGGCGGATGCCGATCCTCTATATCGACGCCGTGCCCGTGCGAGTCGACGAAACCGGCGTGGTGACCCGCGTCGGCCTGCTGCTGCGCATCGCCTCGGACGGGACGGTCAGCCGGGCGCTGGTCTCGGGACGCGTGCTGCACCACGAGCGGGTCCGCGACGCGCTCCTGCGGCATCTCGAGAAGGACCTCGGCCATACGGCGCTGCCCCAGGTCCCGGCGTCGCCGCAGCCGTTCACGATCGCCGAATACTTCCCGACGCCGGGTGTCACGCCCTACCACGACCCGCGCCAGCACGCGGTGTCGCTCGCCTACATCGTCCCGGTCGCCGGTGACTGCCGGCCCCGCCAGGACGCGCTGGACTTCGTCTGGTTCACGCCGGAGGAGGCCGCGTCCCCGCTGGTCCAGCAGGAGATGACGGGCGGCCAGGGGGTGCTGCTGAAGCAGGCGCTCGCCCAGGTCGGCCGCCTGCCGTAACCCGGTCGGGGCAGGCGCTCGCCCAGGTCGGCTACCTGCGTGACCCGGCCGGGGCAGGCGCCCACCCAGGTCGGGCGCCTGCCCTGACCGGGGGATCAGGCGGCCGGCGGGGATGGGAAGGCGTCGGGGCTGACCAGGCCGGTGCTCTCCAGCAGCCGCTGATGGTTCAGCACCGCCGCGTTGGCCTTCTCGGAGAAGGGCCGGACCAGGGTGTTCTGCGTGCTGCCGCGCACGGCGCCGATCAGGCCGAAGATCTGGCCGTGCGCGAGGCGAAGCCACTTCACGAACGTCGAGTCGTACTCCTTGCCGGACCGGCTGGAGATGTCATCCATCCATTCCTTTTGCAGGTCGGTCGGCTTGATCGGCAGCTGCACCTTGAGCTTGGCCGCGAGAGCGAGGACCTGCTCGTCGAGAACACTGTGCTGGGCGGCGATCTCCTTGCTGATCTGCCGGACCCGCGCGGTGCTGGCCCGCGTCTGGGCCTCCTGCGCCATGGTCATCTCCCACAGGGTGGCGAGCCGGACCTTGGTGATCAGCTCCCGGTCGGCCGCCGACAACGGGCCCCACTTGGTCGCCCACGTACTGTCGTCCTTCACCGTCGCGGCCGCAGCGGGCGGCGCGCTCCCACCGGTCGGCACGACCGTCGCGCTGGGAATCTGGGCGCCGGGCAGACCGGCGCACGCGCTGAGAGCCAGGAGCATGGCGACGCCACTGATGACGAGAACGGGACGGCGGTGTCGCGGTCGCACGCCGTCACCCCCTTTGGGTCTGGACTGTTCAGAAGGAGGTACGCAGGCGCGGGCGGTGCCGTTCATAGCAGGATGCAATTTTTGCCCTGAGCAAAGATTTTCTCTCAGACGTCCCAGCCGAGCGGATGCAGGACGCTCTCCGGCGGCTCACCACCCGCCTCGTTGAAGGCCGTCATCGCCGCGACCAGCGCCCGGCGCTGCTCGGCCGGCATCCGCGAGACGATCGCGGCGATCTCCGTACCGCGCCGGGCGGTGACCTGGTCCACGATCTGCAGTCCCTCGGCGGTCAGGCGCATCAGGCTCTCCCTGCGGTCGCGCGGGTTGGCCTCGCGCACGATCAACCGGGCGGCGACGAGGCGGTCGGCCATCCGCATGGCCGTGGAGGGGTTGACGTTGAGCAGGTCGGCCATGGCGACGAGCTTGGTCGCCCCGCGCCCGGCCAGCACCACGAGCATGCGGAACTGCGGCAGCGTGACCTTGTCCCCGACCGCGCCGAGCGAGCGGACGGCGATGGCGACGAGCAGGCGCGAGCCGGTGAGAACCGCCGCGACGACGGCGGACAGGTCCTCCCGGTTCTCCACATTCCCCTCTGGCAAAGGCCCCTCTGACATAGGCACTGTTGTACACGCCCTTCTGAGGGCGTCAGATCGGTTTGCGTCAGCCGGTCTGGGTACTCGGCCCGCTCCAGCGATCCAGGTGGAGTACGTCGTCGAGCGGCAGGCGCGAGGCGGGCTTGAAGCCGTCCCCGGTGTAGTAGGCGGTGGGGATGAGCGCGCCCTGCCGGATGTCGTCGGGGAGGCCGAGCAGCTCGGCCACCTCCCGCTCATAAGCCAGGTGCAGGGTGGTCCACGCTGTCCCCAGCCCGCGCGACCGCGCCGCGAGCATGTAGCTCCAGGCCGCCGGCAGCAGCGACCCCCACAGACCGGCCTGGTTCCCCTCGGGGAGCCGGGACGCCTGGATGCACGGGATCACCAGCACCGGCACCTCCCCCATGTGCTCGGCGAGGTGGACGGCGCTCGCCGCGACGCGCTGCTGCACCTCGGCGCGGACCGGATCGTCCTGGGCCATGCTCGCGGTCACGCTCGCGGAGGAGAAGTACACCTGCGCCGAGCGCAGGTAGTAGTCCCCGATCCGCCCGCGCAGCTCGGGATCGGTGACCACGATCCAGTGCCAGCCCTGGCGGTTGCCGCCGCTGGGCGCCTGCAGCGCGATCTCCAGGCACTCCCGCACCAGTTCGATGGGGACGGAGCGGTCGAGGTCGAGACGCTTTCGCACGCTTCGTGTGGTGGTGAGCAGTTCGTCGAGACCGAGCGATGGGATCGTCATGAGCTCATCGTGCCACCGGCCAGTTTCCGGCGGTCCACCTTCCCCGTCTGATTGCGGGGCAGGGTGGTCACGAACTCGATGTCGCGCGGCACCTTGAACCCGGCCAGCTCGTACTTGACCGCCTGCTTGAGCTCGTCGGCCGACAGCTTCGCGCCCGGCGCCCGGACCACGTAGGCGGCCAGGCGCTGACCGTACTCCTCGTCCGGTACGCCCAGGACGGCCACGTCGGCGACGCCCGGCTGACGGCCCAGGAGGTTCTCCACCTCCTGCGGGAACACGTTCTCGCCACCCGAGACGATCATGTCGTCCTCGCGACCGTCGATGAACAGCAGCCCCCGCCCCTGCCGATGCCCGAGGTCGCCGGTGCTCAGCAAGCCACCGACTTCCCCAGCGGACCCGTTGCCCCCATCGGCCCTGTCGGCCTTGTTGACCCCGTCGGCCTTGTTGACCCCGTCGGCCTTGTTGGCCTTGTTGGCCCCGCCCGCATCGCCCGCATCGACCCCGCCGTCACCGCGACCTCCGCCGCCCGAGTAGCCGCTGAAGGTGAGGCCGCCGCCCACGAGCACGCGGCCCACCTCGTACGGGGGCAGCTCGCGGCCGTCCGGGCCGGCGATCAGGACCGTGGTCCCGCGCACGGGGCGCCCGATGGTGTCCGGGGCGGCACGCAGGTCGGCGGGGGTGGCCAGCGTGACCCAGCCGACCTCGGTGGAGCCGTAGAGGTTGTAGAGCACGTCACCGTAGGCGTCCATGAACGCGGTGGCCAGGTCCGGCGGCAGCGCCGACCCGCCGGAGACCACCACGCGCAGATCCGGCAGCGACGGGACGCCTCCGCGGGCGAGCAGCCGTTTCAGCATGACGGGCACGGCCACCATCGCCGTGGCCCGATGGCGTCTGAGGACGCGCTGGACCGTCTCGGGATCGAAGCGCCGCGTCAGCACGACCGGGCAGCCGAGCACCAGCGCCACGCCGTACCAGAGCAGGCCGAGACCGTGGAACAGCGGCGGCGCGATGAGGATCGGCTCGCCGCTCCGCAGCGGCACGGTGGCCAGCATCGAGGTGAACGGCTCGGCCAGCGCGGTCAGCGACAGCCGGCGCGGCGCGCCCTTGGGCACGCCGGTCGTCCCGGACGTGAGCAGCACCAGCCGTCCCGGCCGGCGCGGCGCCGGGGGCTCGGGTCCGTCGGCGGTCGCGATCAGCTCGTCCAGGTCGCTGACGCGGATCCCGGCGAAGTCCACCGCCGACAGTTCCGGCGCGGCGATCAGGGTACGTACGTCCTCGCGTTCCAGCACCTCACGGAGACGCGGGCCGGCCAGGCCGGTGTTGAGCAGCAGCAGGTCCGCACCCAGCCGCGAGACGGCCGCCAGCGCCTCGACGAAGCCGCGATGGTTGGGCCACATGATCGCCACGGTCTGACCCGGCTGTACGCCGAACCGGCCGTACAGGGCGGAAGCCAGCGCCGCCACCCGCGCGTCCAGCTCGGCGCACGTCAGTGAGCCGTCCTCGTCGTGGATGGCGGGGCGGTCCGGCCAGCGCGCGGCGGCCATGGCCACGCCCGTGGCCGGGGTGACGTGGAAGTGCCGGAACGCCTCGATCATGCGCGCCAGGTTCGCGGGCGGCACGGGGCGGAGCAGGCCGTTGCGGGCGAACGTCTCCGCGGCCTCGACACCGAGGCCGCAGAGCCGGGTCAAGCTGGTGATCATCCGGGCACCTCTCCTCCGGGGCAAGAAAGCCCTACCCCCGGATCGGGGCGTCAAGTGCGGTGACTTCCGGATGGTTCGTCACACGACCGTCTCGGTCTCTGTGACGGTCCGCGGTGGCTGAGGTCCTTGGGAGGGATACCCCCTCGGGGGCGAGAAAGGAGACCGCCCGTTGTGGCAGAGGTCCCCAAGGACGGACCCCCTCCGGGGCGAGAAGGGAGACCGCCCGTCGTGGCAGGCGCCGCCAGGGACGGACACCCCCAATGGGGGCGAGCAAGGGGACCGGCCGTCGTGGCAGACATTCCTCGGGAGGGACGCCCCTCGGGGAGGAAGAAGATGGTCCGGCACCAGCCGGTTCGGGCCCACCCCTGGGCCGGGGTGGGCGCGGGGCTCCCTATCCGGCGAGTAGTTTCTCCGTCGGGATGATCTGGCGGGGCAGGGTGGGGCTCTCCCATCGCAGTTCGGCGATGGCGTCGTAGCCGCTGTCGTAGAACTCCATCTTGATGTCGTGCGCGCCCGCCGTCAGGGCGATCTGGCCGGTGTCGTCGCGTTTGGAGTGGTCGGTCCAGTTGTCGATGAGCGGCTTGCCGTCCACCCACAGCCGGACCCCGTCGTCGCTGGTGGTGATGAAGGTGTAGGTCTCCGCCTTGTCGGCCACGACCTTCCCCGTCCAGCGCACGCTGAAGGTGTCGGCGCCGATGGCGGGGGCCGGCGCGGCCGAGCCCCAGTCGAAGTTCACGGTCGGGTCGATCCTGGTGACCGTGGCGCCGGTGAGGTCGGCGTTGTCGAAGTACGTCGCCGACAGCCCCTGCTGGTCGATCACCAGCGTCGTCGCCGAGCCCGCCGGGAGCGTGACCGTGGCCTTGCCTCCGGTGATCGTGGCGGTTCCGGTCCGGTGCGGAGTCCAGGCGTCCGATGTGCTCTGCCAGATCGCGGCCGTCCCGGTCGTCAGCCCGGTCAGCGCGAGAGCGGCGTCGATCGGGTCGGCCCCGACGTTGACCAGGACCACGTTCTTGCTCTGATCCGAGGCGAAGACGTGCAGCTTGTCGTTGTTCGCGCTCGCCTGGACGATGGTCTTGCCGAAGGGCCGGAACAGCCCCTCACCGGTGTACATGCCGATGCCGTGGTAGATGGGCAGGGGCTCGTTACGCGGAATGTTACCCTCACCCTTCTCGCTGGTCAGGCCGAGCTGCCCGTTCTTGTCGCCGTACTGGTAGGCGTTGGCGCCCGCGTGCAGGATCTGCCCGAGCGCCGCCGCGCCCCACACCGTGTTGAAGTGGGTGAGCGTACGGTGGCCGTCGTCGTCCTTGTGGTCGGAGTTGAACTCGCCGATCTGAATGTCGATTTTCCGGCCCAGTATGGACTCCGCGAGCGCGCTCACCTCCTTGATGTCGGTCTCGTACGTGCGGATCACGCTGCCGAGGAGCTGCTCGTCGGTGATCTGATCGTCGCCGGAGCCGTAGTCGTGGTAGTCGACGAAGTCGACGCGGCTGCCGGAGCCTTCGAGGAACGTCTTGATGTAGGGGCGGTCGTCCCAGGCCGTAGCCGGGCCGCCCACCTTGACCGCGGGGTTCTCGGCCCGCAGGGCGTCGGTGATCAGGTTGAAGCGTCTGCTGTACTCCGCCGCCGTCATCTCCGGCTTGTCGGGAGTGCACGTGCAGTTGAGCTCGTTGCCGAGGATGAACCGCTGGACCGGCTTACCGGTCGCCGCGAAGTGCTTGTAGAGGGCCACCGCGTCGCCGCGGTTCACCTCCGCGCTCTGCCGCCCGTCCACCTGGAGGATGACGACCGGCTCGGCGCCGAGGTCGTGGATGGCGGTGATCCAGGCGTCCCCCGAGACCTCCGTGGCGCATTTGTAGCCGCCGCAGACGATCGGGCTGTCATGGTTGCCGGGCTCCTGGTAGTGCAGCTCGATCCGCATCCGGCCGACCCCGAGAGCGCGCAGCCGGTCGCGGTGCTTGGTGTCGTTGGTGATGTACGAGCCTTCGCCGTACCCGGTGATCCCGATGCCGAAGTCGGTGGGGGCGATCGTCCGGATCGGTTGGGTGAAGTCCACCGAGACGGTGGCGGCCACTGCCGCCTCCGCCGGTGCGCCCGCCGTCCAGACCGCCGCGGCGGCCAGGCCGCCCGCGAGAACGGCGTGCAGCGTACGACGTGCCAGTGCGATCATCCTTCTCCTGTCACAAGGTCCACAAGATCCCGTGGATCATGACATATGCGGATTACGCGGAAGTGACTTCTCGAGTGCATGTGGCGCGCGGCACTTCTCTGATCTCGTGGCGCCGAGGGGGCATGGGCACACAACGCCGCGATCCGGCACAATCGGCTCTATGCAGACGCACGAGAGGGCCTGATGCGACCTCTCCGCTCGAACGACCCCCGGGAAGTCGCCGGATACGTCCTGCGGGGACGGCTCGGCCAGGGCGGGCAGGGCACGGTGTTCCTGGGCACGTCCGCCAGCGGGCAGCAGGCGGCCGTCAAACTCCTGCACGCCCCCTTCGGCCACGACCTTGACGCCCGACGGCATTTCCACCGTGAACTGGCGGCCCTGCAGCGGGTGGCGCCGTTCTGCACGGCCCGCGTCCTGGCGGCCGACCCCGACACCGACCCTCCGTACGTCATCAGCGAGTACATCGAGGGCCCTTCGCTGCAGGACGCGGTGCGCGACAACGGGCTGCTGGGCGGCGCGGACCTGGACCGGCTGGCCATCGCGACCGCCACGGCGCTGGGCGCCATCCACGCGGCGGGGGTGGTGCACCGCGACTTCAAGCCCGCGAACGTGCTCCTGGCCGCCGACGGTCCCCGGGTCATCGACTTCGGGATCGCGCGCCCGATCGACGCCACCGCCGCCACGGTCAGCGGGGTCGTGGGCACACCGGCGTACATGTCGCCCGAGCAATTGTCCGGCCACCCCGCCGGTCCGCCCCTGGACATGTTCGCGTGGGGGTGCACCATCGCGTTCGCGGCCAACGGGCGGCCGCCGTTCGGGCACGAACCGCTGCCCGCCGTGATCAACCGCATCCTGAACGCGGAACCCGATCTGGGCCTGCTGACCGGGACCTTACGCGGCTTCGTCGCCGCCTGCCTGCACAAGGACCCCTCGTGGCGGCCCACCGCCCGGCAGGTGCTGCTGGGACTCATGAACAAGCAGCCGGGTCCCCCTTCGTACGGGACACCGTTTCCCGCTTCGCACGACACATCACCGTCCAAGGTGACACCACCGGCGCCCCGGCAGAGTCCTTGGCCGGTCACGCCGCAGCCCGCCACACCCGCCCCGACACAGCCGGGCCGTGCGCGTGGCGGCGTGATCGCCGGCGCGGTGCTCGCGGGGGCCCTCGTGATCGCCCTCACGGTGACCGCGGCCGTCGCCATCACCCGGGACTGGACGCCGCAGACCCCCACCAGCCCATCGGCTTCGGCGACGTCCCCGACTGCGACGACTGGTGCCACGGCCACGCCCACACCCAGCCCCGCGGCGCAGGTGGCCCGCTCACCGCGCCTGGGGCTGGAATTCTGGCAGAACAACGTGGCCAGCCCGATGGCCATCAGCGACCTCGACCGGCCCGTCACCACCGTCACCATGAAGCGCCGGCCGTTCGAACTGCGCTTCCCCGCTCTCCCCAAGGACACGGCGGCGCAGGTCTGCGCGTGGACGGACGACTCGGTCTTCTCCGTGGACGACGGCGGCAAGGTGGCCGACCATCCCTGCTTCAGGCCGGGGACCGGCATCGCCGACTACGAGCACGGGTCGGGGACGCTGTACCTGAACAACCGCGGCCACAATTACCTGATCGGCGACCGGGTCGGGCACAGCTCCGCCTCCCAGGACTCGGTCCTGTTCTCCACGGTCTTCAAGGACGGCGCCTCGACGCTCCTGGCCGCCCAGCAGAAGGATCTGTATCTGACCGTCTTCATCGACCTGAACGGAGACGGGACCTTCAAACGAGCGTCGCCGGGCGAGTACGAATACGTCATCCTGCACTTCTCCGGCTGAGCGCGCTCCCCGTCTCTTCAACCACCGGGCGCCGGCCCCGGCCGCGGTGACCATGGCCGCCACCACACCCACGCCCGGTCCGAACCGATGCGTCCAGGCGATGACGGCGTCCACCCCCCACAGTGCCGGCGGGACTCCGATCGAGAACGACAGGAGAGTGGCGGTCACCGCGGCTGCGCGGTCTTCGAGCCAGGTGACGAGCGTCCGGCGAATCTGAAGCCCTTTCACGTTCAACCCTCACATCCAGTTCAGCGGTGAATCCTGTCGAAGAGGATGTAGGGGGCCACCGAGCCGTTTGCCCTCCGGCGAAATTCCGCGCCCGACTTTCGGCGGCGGGCGAGGGTAAATCCGCCGCGCTCGCCTATACCAAGGCGATGCCCATTCCACCTGGGGCCATCACTGGGTTCATTCCTCGGCATTTCATATCAATGTGCCCATATCGGACAGTAGAAAAATGTCGGATGCTTCCCGACCTGGCCCGGAGGTGCATGTGTCCCCGCCTGGGAACGGGCGGCCGGATCATGCCGATCAGTTTCTCGAAGCGGAGCACGTACTCATTGGCGAGGACATCGGGGCCGAGCTGGACGAGGCGATCGACGCGGTCGAGCGCGGTCTCGGTACGCACGCGGAGGAGAGGAGAGCCGAGGACGGGAAACAGGAGCGCCGTCTACTCGGTGGCATTCAGCCCCGACGGATCGACACTCGCGGTCGCCGGCCGGAGCGTCGAGTTGTGGCGCCGCCCGTGACGGCCCCTGCCCGACGGGGCTGCCCTCCCGCAACCCGTCCGAATGCTCTTGAATTGCGGTCATACACGCGAGGATGATCGCCCCTATGCGAGTTGTCGTTCTCGTCTGGGAAGGTCTGCTCGGACTCGCCACGATCGGGATGATCGTGGTGGCGCTGCTGAGCGCGCCGAGCGTGCATCTGGTCAACGTGCTGGCGCAGGCCGGGCCCTTGGGGCTGGTGGCGACGGGGCTGGCACTCTCGTTCCGCGCCGGGACCCCCAACGTGGCCGTCGGGTCGATCTCCGCTCTCACCGGCATGGTCACCGCGTCGCTGGCGACGCAGGGACTGGGCTGGGCCGCGGCGATCATCGCGATCGTGCTCGCCACGGTCGGCGGGCTCGTGCTGGGCCTGTTCGTCGCCGCGCTCTCGGCTCCGGCGTGGGCCGTGACTCTCGGCGCGGCCGTGGCCTGCGAGGCAATGGTCGTCGCCATAGCGGACGGCCAGACCGTTAGCTTCCAGCTCGGCGGTGATTTTCCGGGCTATCTGTGGTTCGTGCTGTTCGTCATCGTGTCCTTGGGCGGCGCGCTGGCCTGGAGCGCCCTGCGCCTGAAGTCGGTGTGGCTCGGCGCCCTCGTCGGACTGGGCGGGTCGAGCCTGCTCGCCGCCCTGGGCGGAGTGGCGCTGCTGACCCGCCTCCACGCGGCGAGCCCCATTTCGAGCTGGACCACCACCCTCACGGCCCTGGCCGCGGTCCTGCTGGGCGGGATCAGCGTGCACGGCAAGCGGGGCGGCGTGGCGGGCACCGTGCTCGCGGTGCTCTTCCTGTCGCTGGTCCAGGGGCAGCTGGCGCTCTGGGGCACGCCGTTCTGGGTGTTCATGCTCGTCACCGGAGCGGTGATCCTGGCCGCGCTGCTGGCCGGGCGGCTGGCCGACCTCGCGGCCCCGGAGGCACCCCGGCCCGTGACGCCGGGGTCGCGCATGCCCGTGTGACACGGCCCTTCTGTGAATCGCAACCCTTCCGCCGGGAAGATCGCATCATGTATGTTCGACCCGTCATCGAAGGAAAGTTTCACGTGAAGAGGGGCAATGGGCAAGAAGCTTCAGATGCTCGCGCTACCGATCGCAGCCGCCGCGCTGGCCATCCTGCCGACCATTCCCGCCCAGGCCGCCACGGGCTACGACCGGTGCCATGCCGGCAACTACTGCATGTTCTCCGGCCTCGACGGCACGGGCGACATCATCGAGATCCAGAGCGACACGCCGGATCTGGCCGCCTTGAACATGGCCGACCGGGGCAAGTCCGACTGGAACCGGACGAGCTCCTACATCCACCTCTACTCCGAAGCCAACTACGGCGGCTGCTCGGCGGTGACGTCTCCGGGCGGCAAGGGCAACTTCTTCTCCACCTACCGCGACTTCTTCGACTCCGTCCGCATCGGCGGACAGAACGGCCCGTCCTGCGGCATCGAGGACACCTTCCGGGTCAAGTCCCACTCCTGACGGCAGCACGAAGCTGACAGCGGCACGAGGCTGACAGCAACACGAAGCTGATAGCAGCACCTAGCGCCCCGGCATCGCACCCGCGATGCCGGGGCGCATTCATGTCCGCTCGGTTGCCTACTGAACGTCCCGGGGTCCGCGCGCGTATCTCCTCATGGGTCGGCGCACCAAACCCCTATCGCCGCTAGTACGGAACCACGCAGGCCGTCCCTGCGCCGAACAGGCCATCACTTCGGTACGGTTCCGGCCAACGGTGGACTGTTACGAGGAGGCATCGTAGTGGCCGTGCCGACAAGGCTTGGGCGGATGGCTATGGCCGCGGCGCTGGCGTCGCTCGCATGGGCCGCCGCCGCCCCGGGGAGCGCCGTCGCCGAGCCGGCGCCCACCCCGCAGGCCAAGGCCAAGGCGAGGGCCAAGCTGGTCAAGCTGAACGAGCAGGCCGACAAGGTGGTCGAGGAGTACAACCAGGCCACCGAGAGCTACCAGAAGGCCAAGAAGAAGTACGACGCCCTCAACGCCGAAGTCGGCCGCAAGGGCGTACAGGCCGACGCCCTGCGCAGGGACCTCGCCGCGGTGGCGGTGAGCAACTATCAGTTCGGCGAGTTCGCGGGCTGGCAACGCTTCGTCGTCGAGGGCACCCCCGAGGCGACCCTGGGCGGCATGGCCGCCCTCGACCAGATGGCGCAGGACAGGGCGGCGAAACTCCGCGCTTTCGAGGCGACCACCAAGGACCTGCGTGATCGGCGCAATGACGCCAAGACCGTCCTGGCCGAGACCGACGCGGCGCGCGACAAGGTGCGCGGACAGAAGACGGAGGTCGAGAAGCTCATCGCCGAGCAGACCAAGATTCTGCGGAAGCTGGGCGCCTTCCGGTCGGGCAACCCCAACAGCACCGGCCTCAAGTACACCGGGCCGGCCTCCGGCAACGCCCTCGCCGCGCTCCAGTTCGCCTTCGCCCAGGTCGGCAAGCCGTACCGGTACGGCGCCACGGGTCCCGGCTCCTACGACTGCTCCGGCCTCACCCAGGCCGCCTGGCGGGCCGCGGGGGTCGGGATCCCCCGCACGACGTACACCCAGTGGAGCTGGGGCGCGAGCCGTCGCGTGTCACTCGACAAGCTGCGGCCCGGCGACCTGCTCTTCAGCAGAGGACTGGGCCACATGGGGATGTACGCGGGCAACGGCAAGATGGTCCACGCGCCGCAGACCGGGGACGTCGTCAAGGTGGTCGACCTCGACGACTACTGGCGTGCCCGCCTCCTCGGCGCCATCCGCCCCTGACCATGACGCGGCCGGTCACGGGTGCCGTGGGGGCGGCTACGATCGACTCGTCGAGCTGTGCGGAGGAGGCGGGTCGTGCCGGGCACCGAAAGGCCGAAGACCGGCCACACTCCCGAGGGCCAGGAGGCCGCCAAGCCGGCGAAGCCGGTCACCTGGCTCATGCTGATCTACCGGGTGCCCAGTGAGCCGACCCGGTTGCGCGCGGCGGTCTGGCGACGGCTGCGCAACCTCGGCGCCATCTACCTGCAGAACTCCGCGGCCGCCGCACCGCGGACGCCGCAGAGCGAGCGGATGCTGCGGGCGCTGCGCAACGAGATCGTCGAGTCGATGTCGGGCCAGGCGTTCCTGGTCAGCACCTCCTCGATCATCGGGGAGACCGAACTGGTCGCCCTCTACAACGCCGCCCGCGACGACGAATACGAGGAGATCCTCGACAAGTGCGTCGACTTCCACGCGGGCGTGGCCAAAGAGGTGACCGCGCGGCACTTCACCTATGGCGAACTGGAGGAGAACGAGGAAGACCTCACCAAGCTCAAGGGCTGGTACGAGAAGGTCAAGGCGCGTGACGTCCTGGGCGCCTCGCGGGCCGCAGAGGTGATCCAGGCGCTGGAGGACTGCGCGAAGACGCTGGAGGAGTTCGCCACCTCGGTCTACGAGGCCGAGGACAGCGCCATCTTCTAGCCGCGCGCACTTCTGGTCACGCGCACGTCTAGTCGCGCGTGTCGATCCGCAGGGCGATGACGAAAGCGGCCATGAGGCACAGGCCGAGCACCGGTGTCAGCACCGGCTCCGGCACCGCGAACGCCAGCAGGACCACCGTCCCGAGCGCCAGCGTGGTGACGACGGCCACGGCGATCTTCCAGTCGTCGCCGATGATCAGGTCGTACCAGAACTGCCCGAATCCTCGGATGAAACCCATGGTCCGCTCCTAGACAGACGTGCTCGGGACGGCGGGTCGCCGGAGAGCGTGGATCATCAGCCGCGACAGCCCGAACCACGCGGCGATGAGCACCGGGATCGCCAGGTCGGCGCCCGGCCACTCCAGGCTCTGGCGGCTGCCGGTGAAGATGCCCAGCCCTTCGACCGACCAGAAGGTGCCGAAGGCCGCGAGCAACAGGCCGACGCCGTACTTCATGGTGTTCTCCGGCACCTTCGACAGCGGTCCCCTGATGGCGATGCCCACGGCGAGGACGAGGAGCACGCCGATGCCGGCGGCGCCGATCGCCACCGGCATATTGCCCGCGCTCAGGCCGAAGGTGATCACGATGAAGACCACCTCGACGCCCTCGAGGAAGACCCCCTTGAAACTGATCATGAACGAGAACCAGTCGAGGCCCCTGGCCCTGACCGCGCCCGCGCTCTCGGCCGCCGCCACCTCCTCGGCGAAGATCTGGTCCTCGTCGTGCATGGCCTTGCGCCCGGACGAGCGCAGGATCGCCTTGCGCAGCCACTGCAGGCCGAAGATCAGCAGGAGGCCGCCGATGGCGAGCTGGAGTGCCGCCGCCGGCAACCAGATCGTGAGCGCGTACCCGGCGAGGGCGGTGAAGGCGGCCAGCGCGACGAGGGCCGCGGCCACACCCGCGAGCGTGGAGCGCCAGCTCCGCGTCACGCCCATCGCCATCACGATCGTCAGGGCCTCCACCATCTCCACGATCGAGGCCAGCAGCACCGCCGCGCCCAAGCCCCATGCGGCCGCGTTCATCGACCCACCGCCTTCCGCCACTTCCCTCCACGACGAACTACCGTCCGCCGTGAAATATAACCACTGTTAGTTTTCCCATATATCCAGCGCCATGTCTACGAAGTGTGGACCGGCCGCCCGCTGCCGTACGAACTCACCCCTGGCGATCATCGTCACTTAAAGCGATCATAGATGTGCTTTAGGTGACGACGAAGGAGTGTGACGCCCTGGAAGAGAACCCGTCGACAGCGCTCGGTACGGCCATGCCCGCGGAGCTGATGGCCGCCGGAGCACCACGACCGAGTCAGGACCTCAGAGTGCCCGCGGACCTGGTCGCGGCGGCCGAGCACGGACTGGCCGCCGGCGGCCGGCCGAACAAACGCGTACTGATCATCGGTGGTGGAATGGCCGGTCTGGTCGCCGCCTACGAGCTGATGCGGCAGGGGCACGAGCCCATCGTCCTGGAGGCCCAGCAGCGGGTCGGCGGGCGCGTGCTCACCCTGCGCGGATTCGCGCCCGGCCTGTACGCCGAGGCGGGCGCGATGCGGATCCCGCGCGTGCACGACCTCACCCTCGCCTACTGCGAGAGGTTCGGGCTGACCCTGCGGCCGTTCGTCATGGGCAACCCCCGTGCCCTGGCCTACATCCAGGGCGTCAGGACCACGATCAAGGAGCTCAACGACAATCCCGACATCATCGACTTCGGCCTGGCCGAGCACGAGCACGGCCGCACCTACGAGGACCTGTGGCGCACCGCCACCCAGGAGATCCACGACCTCTACGCGCAGGAGGGCGAGAACGCGCTCGACCGCATCTGCGCCGAGTATGACCGCTACTCCATCCGCAGCTTCCTTCGCGAGCGTGGGTTCTCCGAGGGGGCCATCGAGCTCTACGGCGTCATGAGCTTCCGGGAGGCCAACCTCAACGCGGCGGTCATCGAGCAGTTCCGCGAGATCATCGGGCGGGCGTTCGAGGACATGCAGGAGATCGAGGGCGGCGCCGACCGGTTGCCGACCGCCTTCTACCACGAGCTCAGGAACCACATCCGGTTCGGTCACGAGGTCTCCGCCATCGAGCAGGACGACCACTCGGTCACCCTGCACCTCAAGACCGGATCGGGCCGGACGACGCTCACCGGCGACTACGCCATCTGCACGATCCCGTTCTCGGTGCTGCGCGACGTCGAGACCCGGCCCGCGTTCTCCCGCCGCAAGCAGCGCGCCATCCGCGAACTCAACTACAACGCCTCCACCAAGATCCTCTTCCAGGTGCGGCGGCCGTTCTGGGAGCAGACCGACGGCATCGTCGGCGGCACCACGGTCACCGACCTGCCGATCCGGCGCATCTGCTATCCCTCGCATCCCGTCCCCGACGAACGCTCGATCCTGCTGGCCAGCTACACCTGGGGCCAGGACGCGCTGCGCTGGGGCGCGATGTCCGCGCAGAAGCGGGTCGACCAGGCCCTCGAGGACGTCGCCAAGATCCATCCCCACATCTACGACCACTTCGAGTTCGGCGTCACGCACGCCTGGTACAACGACCCCTACGCGGCGGGCGCCTTCGCCCTGTTCGAGCCGCACCAGCAGAGCAGTCTGCATGACGCGATCATGGCGCCGGAGGGCCGTGTGCACTTCGCCGGCGAGCACTGCTCACTGTGGCACGCATGGATCGAGGGCGCCCTGGAGTCGGGGCTCAGCGCGGCACGAGCCGTACACGAGGCGGGCTGAGCACAGCCGGTGCAAATCGCGGAAGCGCCACGCGCTTCCGCGATCCACGGCGGGGCGGCCAGTCCGACTTGAGCGAACTGCTGGAGTCACTACGCGCCGCCGGCAGCGTCGAGACGGTCCGCTGTGCCCCGACGAGCGCGTCGTCCTACCTAGCGGCCGAGCAGACAGCCGATGACTTGATCAAGGGCATCCGTGAGTACGTCAGGCGGGGTCGCGAAGTTGAGCCGGATGAAGCCGAGCCCTGAGGCTCCGTGATCGACGCCCGCGGTGGTGGCGACGTTGGTCCGCTCCAGCAGGTGGGCCGCCGGGTCAGCGAGCCCGAACCGGCGCAGGTCGAGCCAGGCGAGGTAACCCGCGTCCGGCTCGATGTATCCGATGTCCAGGTCGACGAGCATGTTGGTGACCAGCTTCCTGTTGCCGTCCAGAAACCGGACGGCCTCGCGCAGCCACGGCCCGCCGTCGCGGAGCGCGGCGACGGTGGCTGTCATGCCGAGCGGGCTCATGCCACCGACCGCCGCCCGCGGCAGGCTCTGCCAGAGCCGCGCGTCGTCTGGATTGCTGAAAACGATCAGCCCGCACCGCAGGCCGGGGAAGTTCCACGCCTTGGTCGCGCTGATCAGAGTGATCGCGTTGTCGTCGAGCGAGCCGTACGGGATGAAATCGAGGTGATAGCGCAGCGGCGCGTGGATCTCGTCGCTGATCACTCGCGCCCCGTGCCGCGCGGCGAGTTCGGCCAAGCCCTGCAACTGGCCGCGATCGAACACGCGGCCCGTCGGGTTGCTGGGATGGCAGAGCAGGACGCTGCCCGCGCTGGCGCGCAGTGCCCGGTCGATGCCGTCGAGGTCGAGTTCGTAGCCTCGTTCTCCGATCCGCATCGGAACTTCGACGGCCTCGCGACCGGCGACCCGGATGGCGTCGAAGAACCGGCCGTAGGTGGGAGTCGGCACGACCACCGGCGAACCCGCCCTGGTCAGATGCTTGATCGACATGGTCACGCCGCGCATCAGCTCCGGCAGCAGCCGCACTCGGTCCGGGCCGACCGTGAGGCCGTGCACCTCGGTGAGCCATTCGCTGGCCGCCTGGGGAACCTCGCTGAGTTCATCGGCGATCGGATAGCCGAACGCTTGCCGTCGCACGTCGTCCTGAACGGCGGCGAGGACGGGTCCGGCGACCGGCAGGTCCATCTCGGCGACGGTGAGATCGATGATGTCCCGGTCGTACTGAGACCACCGCTTGTTCCGCCGGGCGCGGGATCGCTCGAGGTCCCAGTCGAGGTCGATCGCCATCTCGATCAAGCCATGCTCCTGACGTCTTGTGGGGTTGCGGCCGCTGCCAGTGATCGCTGGTGGCGCAGGCCGGATCGGTGCGCGAGCGACCAGATTCCCGCGCTGAGCACACCGACGAGAATGGAGTCGTACGGCGCGGCGACGACGCCGGCACCTCCGAACGAGCCGAGCGCGGACAGCACCGCGAGCATGAGCAGGAAGCCCACCAGCCAGCCGCCCGCCGCTCGCACCCTGGCTGTTCGGACGAGGTAGATCAGGAAGCCGATCAGCAGCAACGGCACGGCGACCCGGATCTTTTCCCAGGTCGACCAGTAGAGAATGAGGCCGGAAAGCACGAAGGACGCGAAGCCGACCGGAATCGCCCACCTTCGGAGCCAGCCCTTCTCCAGCGGAGTCGTCGCCGCGAGTACGGTGACCGCGACCGAGACGGCCGCATAGGAGAGTCCGTAGTAGAAGCTCAGCGAGCTGGCGATGGATTTCCAGTTCCCGAAGGTGAGCACGATGACCGAGCCGACGCCGACGTTGAGCAGCAGCGCGCGCCGGGGAATGCCGAACCGGGAGTCCACTTTTGTCAGTGCGGCGGGCAGCAGGCCGTTCTGCGCGGCGCCGTAGGTGTAGCGGCCCTTGACGCCGATGCCGATCAGCAGGCTGCCGGAGGGGGAGAAGATCGCGTCGGCGAGCAGCACGGTGGCGAACCAGGACAGGCCGAGCAGGGTGGCGAGCGAGGCGAGCGGCGAATTGAGGTTGATCCCGTGCCAGCCGCTGCCGAGCAGCCCGTTGGGCAACGAGAAGATCATCACGGCTTGCAGGCCCATGTACAGCACGATCGTCCCGGCCAGCACGATCAGCGTGGCCCTCGGCACAGTGCGGCGCGGGTCCTTCGCCTCGCCGGACATCACGGCCGCGGCGTTGATTCCGGTGAACGAGTACACCAGCCCGCCGCCCACCACCGCGGTGAGTGCCGCCGAGACGCCGTAGGGTGCGATCCCGCCGCCGACCGCCACGTTGGTCGTGTCGAAGCCACTGGCCAGCAGAAGGATCACGGTAAGTACCGGGATCACCACCTTGATGGTGGCGACCACGTTGTTCACCTTGGCGAGCAGTTTGATCCCGAACAGGTTGAGCGTGCAGAAGAACACGAGCAGCCCGGCGGCGATCAGCCGTCCCGCCCAGCTCAACGACTCGCCGGACATCACCCACGGCAGCCACTTGGCCGCGTATTGCACCACCGCCGTCGACTCGCTCGGCCCGGCGCTGACCGCCTGGAGAAACACCGCCCAGCCGACCACGTTGCCGACCAACGGGCCTGACGCCAGTTGTGGCCAACGGACGTTGCCGCCGGACATCGGATGACGGAAGGCGAGGTCGATGAAGGCGAGTGATACCAGAGCGGTAGCGACCGAGGCGATCGTCCAGGACAAGAAGGCTGCCGGCCCGGCCGCTTTTGCCGCGGTGTACGGCGCGAGCAGCCAGCCCGACCCGATGACGCTGGAGAAAGTGATCAGGGAAAGGGATATGGTGCCGAGCCCGCGCCGCAGGCGCAGATCTTCGCCCGGCGAAACGCCCGATGGTGTCTGATTCATGCCCTGAACTATCGATTATGTGTGAATCGTTAGGGTAGACCAGAAATGCCTGGGGCCAGGGTTAGGCTGTGCCTATGACTGTCACCGGCTTCGGCGGGCCCGGTCACAAGATCGAGACAATGGATCTGGTCGTGTTCACCACGGTGGCCCGCACGGGAAGCCTCGGCGCCGCGGCGAGCGAACTACGGCTGTCGATGCCGTCGGTCAGCGCCAGGATAGCCGCCCTGGAGCGCAAGCTCGGCACCGCGTTGTTCGTGCGGGGCCCGCGGGGCAGCGCCACCACCCCGGCCGGCGAACGGCTGAACGACTACGCACAGCGATGTCTCGACCTTCTCGACGAGGCAGCCATCGGCGTGGCGAAGCACGAGACCCAACGGCTCGTACTCGCCGCGCCCGCGAGCCTCGGCGACGTCGTCTTCCCCGCCGTGCTGCGGGCGGTCGCAGGCGAACCGATTGCCGTGCACTGCCGGGTCGCACACAGCGGTGAGGTCGTCGGCCGCCTGGTCGACGGTAGCGTCCACGCCGGATTCGTGATGCCCAAGGTGCCGTTGCGCGGGTTGCGGTCCGAGCCGATCAACCGATCCGCGCTGGTGGCGGTGTGCCCTCGGCACCATCCTCTCGCCGATCGCAGACGCCTCAAGATCGAAGACCTCAGCCGAACCGGCGTCATCGTCTATCGCTGGGGTCGCGACGCCCAGGAACTCGCCGCTTCCCTCGAACATCCGGACCGAGGGCTCAACGCCCCGATCCACACCACCGGCCTGCCGTCGACCGCGATCCGGCTGGCGGTCGACGCCGGCTTCGTCGCCATAGTCCCCGCTTTCGTCGCAGCACGATCGATCCGGGACGGCGACACTGTGCTCCTGCCGCTACGGTTCGGCAGCTGGCGGGTCGACGTGCAGTTCGTCTACGCCTCGGCCACCGCCGACCGGCTCGGCGTGCGCACCCTGCTGGACAACCTGCCCGCCCTCCGCACCGCCTTCGACGAGGGTTGACCGGCAGTGGTTCGCCTCCTTGGCCCGACCGTCCCGCCTGCACGTCGGCGGCCTGCCACAGTACGCCGAAGAAGAAGCTCCGCCCGCTCCTAGCGGCGGGCGCGTCAGCGGCGCGCCCGCTCGGCGTATTGGCGTAGGTGCGCCGCCGCCGTGGTCAGGTCGGCGGCGGCCGCCGCGCAGGCGGCGAGGTGGGCGTTGATCGCCTCACGCAGCCATGGCGGCGCCCCGCCGGTCGCCAGCCTGGCCTCGATCTCGCGCAGGCGTACGGCGCAGTCGGTCAGCGCGCGGATGTCGGCCTGCAGGAGTGCGGCGTGGGCGGCGATCGCCGCGGGATCGGCTGTCATCGGTCCTCCGGTCGGGGGGTCGGCAGCTCAGGGGCGTCGGTAGCGCAGGGAACTGGCAGCTCAGGGGGTCGGTAGCGCAGGGGGTCGGTAACGCAGGGGGACAGCCGCTCAAGCGCGTCGGCCGCTCAGGGAGTGGGCAGCGGGACGGCGGCGTCGCGGAGTGTCTGGCGGGCGGTGGCCGACAGGCACAGCAGCGGGCGGGCGCCGTCGAGGCCCAGCTCGCGAAGCCGGCGGGCCAGCGGGTGCGCCGACCCCGGCGCCACGGTCAGCCGGAGCCGTGGCACCGGATGCAGGCGGCCCAGGCCGCGGGTCCGTACGCAGGCGCGCAGCGCGCCGCCCTCCGCCCCCCGCGCGTAGCCGACCAGGTCGCGGTCGCTCACCGGCAGCCAGGGGCCGAGGACCCCGCTCAGCGTGAGCAGCCGGTCGTCGGAGCCGCCGACGGCGATGCGCGCGTAACCGGTGGTGAGCTCGAACTCCAGCGGCACCAGGTACGGCTCGCCGCCCCACAGCCGTGGCGCCACGGCGCCGAGGGCGGCGGCGTCGATCACGGAGCCGGCCAGGAAGCTGCCCGAGCGCCGCCGGTCGGCCCCGCGCGGCAGATCGAGCCAGACGCGCGGCGACCTCGACCGCCACGGACCGGGTACGACGATCCCGAGGTGGAGCTCGCGGTAGCCGCCCGCGCTCGTACGCCGGTCCCAGGAGGCGTGCACGGCGACCAAGGCTCGCCCGCCGACCCGTACGGCGGGCCCGAACCCGGTCCCCTCCAGCAGTGCCGCCGCCCCGGCCGGGTCCGCGGCGAAGTAGGCCGTGAGGCCGCTGCCGTTGTGGCACCTGATCGGCAGCTCGACCCCGTCCATGGCGTACGTGGGCACCGTGAGGAAGGGCGACCCGGCGGGGCGGGGGGCGCGGTCGGACAGCCGGTACGCCTGCGAGCGGACGACCTGCCCCCGGAACGGCCCGAGCCGCCCGTCGATCCGGCGACGGGCCTCGGGCAGGTCGTCGGCGATGTTGGCGATGTAGTGCTCGATGCTGTGGCAGAGCGGGAACAGGTGGGTGGCGTCGAAGTAGTCCACGACGTACCAGTCGGGATGCGGGTCGAAGCAGGTGCCCGCGCCCTGCCCGTCGAGGGTCGGGACGATGTCGTGCTGGTTGGTGACGCTGGCGACCCAGGTGCGCGGGTCGGCGGGCCGCTTGAAGTCGACGGGCGCGCCGACCGCGACGGCGTGCGTGACGGTGTAGCGGGCGCAGAACTCCGCGTCCTGGGCCAGGTTCATGATGGCCGCGCCGCCCGCGCTGTGGCCGATCAGAGCCAGCTCGGCGCCCTGGGGCAGACCGTAGTCGTCGATGGCCTTGGCCAGCGCGCGGCTGTAGGGGCTGCTGTCCAGCACGGCACTGCTGAAGGCGCCGAGCAGGTCCTGGGGCGATTCGCCGTCGAGCCGTCCCGCCCGCATACCGGGCGCCTGGACGACGTGACGCACCACTCCGTCGAGTCCCGCCACGCTCTGGATGAGCACCCGTCCCGTCGTACCGACCACGCTGATGTTGCGCAGGAACCCGAGCAGCGAGCCCTGCGGGCTCAGCCGCGCGGATTCGGCCGCGGACAGCTCGACCCGGCGCGCCGCCCCCTCCCCCGTGTCGAGGACGGCGACCATCCTGTTGCTCATGCCGGTGATCGGGTCGGCGGTGGCGTAGCCCTTACCCGTCGCGATCAGCCAGGCGGTGTCGTCGTTGAGCGGGTTCTCGTCGAGCAGCGCCCGCAGGGCGAGGACCTCGCCGAAGACCGGGGCGAGGGCGCTGAGCGCGCGTACGGCGCCGCGGTCCTTGAGCAGGGCGCGCAGCGCGCGGACGGCCTCCAGGTCGCGGTCGGCGGCGGCGGCCTCGATGAGCCGGCCGAGCATGGGGTCGGCGCTCAGCTCGGGGTGGTCGAGGGCGACGGCGGCGATCCGCAGCCGCAGTGAGGTGGCCAGCACGCGTACGGCCAGGCTCTCCGCGCCCGCCATGCCGCCGAGCTTGGCCGCCAGGGTGCCCAGCGGGCCGCCGGTGAGCGCGTAGCCCAGACCCGCGCCATTGGTGATGGCCCGCAGCAGCGCGCGGTGGGCCAGGTAGCCCGCCGAGGGGGCCTGCGGCAGGGCGCGGAGCAGGGCGCCGTCGGTGAGCGCGGCCGTGGCGTGGCCGGCCGCCTCCCGGATCGTGACCCCGATGTCGACCAGCTCACGGGCCGCGGCACGCAGCGGCCCGGCGGCCGGGTCGCCGCCGCCGCCGCTCATCGGGCCGTCCGTCGCGTCATGCTGACGAAGCGGGGGCCCGGATCCTCCGGGACGTTGCGGTGCAGTACGTCCGACAGCGTCCGCGTGCTCGCGATGATCCGCATGCCGTGCGGGGAGAAGGTCGCCGCGTTGGACACCCTCGGGGCCAGCAGCGGATTGGTCAGCGCCTGGGAGAAGGCGTCGATGGCGATGATCTTCGTGAGCAGCGGCGGCAGGATGGCGTCCGGGCTGCCGGGCTCCTCGGCGAACAGGCCGACGTACAGGTCGAGGTCGTCGACGCTTCGGTAGAGCTCCCGCAACGCGCCGCTGACCCGCGCGTCGCCGGAGACCTGGTCGAAACCGCGCACCCGGGGGAACCTGCAGTGTTCGCGGTAGCTGTTGTAGGGGGCCAGGCCGAGCGTGCGCGAGTCGGCGATGCTGGCCACGTCCACCTCCCTCAGGAGGGGGTCGGTGTTGAACAGGCCGACGCGGCCGGCGCGCTGGCGGGAGGCGTCCTCGAAGAGCCGGCCGAGGCCGTGCTCAGGGATCAGCGCGCCGCCGAGCAACGTCCGCGCCATCGGCAGGTCGTGGCCGCCCACCGACAGCTGGGAGGGGATCAGGCTGTGCCAGCGGTAGACGAGGTTGAACTCCACCGAGGCCCAGTTCTCGCGGTGCCAGGGCACGTGGGCCAGCATCGCCGACAGCCGCGAGTCCAGGGTGAAGCGGAAGTGGTAGGGCGTGATGTGGTTGATGTACTCCTCGACGACCAGCTTGATCAGCAGCACGATGAGGATGTTGCGCGCCGTCTGGAACAGGCGCTCGTCGTCCCAGCGCGGGCAGAGCTGGCCGAGCAGGCGGGCCACCCTGTTGTGCTCGCGCAGGAACAGCACCGTCAGCATGGTGAAGCCGAGCTGGATGTTGCCCCGGTCGCTCCCGGTCGCGAACAGGGTGTCGCGCTGCTGGTCGGTGAGCTCGGCGAAGCGGATGACGCTCAGGGCGGCGAACTCCGGTTTGACCTTGCCGTTCTCGCACAGGTAGGGCGGGAACTCCCCGCCGTTGATGAACTGGCTCTTGAGCAGCCCGCCATGGAAGGTACGGAGCGCGGCCGTCGCCGTCTCGTGCAGGCCGTAGACCTGGTTGAGGTCGATGTGGTGGTTGGAGCTGTTCTTGCGAGGGTCGCGCGGGACGTGGACGTCACCGCGCAGGAAGCCGTCGGTGAACCACTGGGCGAAGTAGGCGAACAGCACCGTGGAGCGCGGGCACGGGATCATGCTCTCGCCACGGGTGAACAGGTCGGCGGCCTTCTCGGGGGTGGGCCGGGCACTCTCGGGCACGGCGAGCGGGGGCAGGTGCCTGCCGCTGTAGGTACGGTCCGTCAGCGAGGCCCATGAGGTGTAGTCGGCCATCGTGCTCAGCGGCTCCGGCCGGGGCGGCATCTCGCGGACAGCCTGGTCGATCAGCAGGGCGTTGAGGCGCCGCCGTACGGGCCGGATGGACTGGACGAGATCCCAGAACGGCCGGCCGTTGGTCAGCGCCAGGAACCTGAGCCGGTTGACGGCCCCGTCGGTGGCGATGCTCCGCGCCGTCGCCCTGCCCTTCGGCGTTCTCCCGCTCTCGGCCGTGGTCCCGCGCCTCGCCATCGTCATTGTTCCTGGCCTTCGGCGCCGAGCCCGAGGACGAACCGGTCGGGGAAGATCCCGCCGGCGCGGACGACCCGCCCCTCCGGCGGTGGGAGCAGGCGCACCCCGGGACGCAGCAGCAGGCGGCGTACGGCCTCGCAGATGACGACCCTGGCCGGATGCACGCCCAGGCAGGCGTGCTGACCGAAACCGAAGAACAGCTGATGGTGCCCCGGCCGGTCGAGGCGGAACTCCTCGGGCTCGGCCACCACGTCCGCGTCGAACATGGCCGAGGCCGGCGCGGCGAGCACAAGCGTGCCCGCGGGGATCATCGTGGCGCGGGGGGTGCCGGCGGCCAGGACGTAGTCGCGCTCGCACAGCCGGGGCAGCAGCTTGAAGAACGGGTTGAACCGCAGCGCCTCCCAGACATGACGGTCGAACCGGGCGGGGTCGGGGTCACCGGCGGCCTCGATGGCCTGGGCCAGCACCTCCGGGCGCAGCAGAAGCTGCTCGACCGCCTCGACCATGGCTCCGGGCGCGCTCTCCACGAACCCCAGCGGCAGGCCGGCCATGTTGATCAGGATGCGTTCGTCGTCCACGCCGATCTCGGCGGGCAGGGCGGTGGCGGCGAGCCGGGTGAAGACGTCGTCGGGCAGGCGCCGTCCGGCCCGCAGCGCGGCCCGGCGTTCGGCGAGCCGCTCGCGCAGGTAGGCGATCATCTCCGAACCCGCGCGGACCGACGCGGCCTGGATCTTCGGATCGCCCAGGAAGTTGGCGAAGCCATCGGTGACGATGGCCCGCGTCCACCGCGACAGGGTCTGCGCGTCGGGGCCGGGGAAGCCGAAGTAGGTCGCGGACACGCCCAGGGCGACGGGGCGGAACAGCCCGTGGACCGCTTCGACGCCACCGGACGGCCAGGCGATGTCGAGCCGTTCGTCGGCCAGGCGCCCGGCCAGCTCGCGCACCCCGGCCACGTCGCGCGGGTCGAGCATGACCTGCATCAGCCCTTTGTCCCGCCAGTTCATCGGGGTGGCGTCGCGGCCCAGCATGAAGGGGCCGCCCAGGGCGGCGTCGAGACGGGGGCCGAAGGCGCGTACGGAGAAGACGGTCTCGCGGGAGAGCACCTCGGTGACGTCGGCGAAGCGGGTCACGACCGTGAAGGCGGGCGTGACGAAGATGGGGCGTCGCTCGCGCAGCTCGGCGAACAGGGCCCGCCAGTCGCTGCGCAACCACTCCCGGACCAGGCCGAACGCGGAGATCGGATCACGCGCCAGCGCCTCGTCGTATCTCTCCAGATGGCCGCCCGTGGTTGTCTGATCGACAGCACCCATGCCGTATGGCCCTTCTGTCCGACGCCGGAGCGAACAAAGATCATTACGGTCTGTAGCCGCAACTAGGCATGCGATACCCATTTCTTGGTGACTACCGTATGGAGTGTTTTGATTCCTCTGAGTGATGGAGTCGTCACTTCCAGGTCATTGCCGTGCGCTGGGGACACGGCCGTTGAATGAGGAGCCCAACCGTCCTCGCCGATCATGGGAGGTAGCGTGAGCTCGTCATCCATCCCGCAGCCGGATTCGGGCACAACGGGCTCGGGCCAGGCGGAGACGGTGACGGCCACCACGGGCCGCCGGACCGTCTATCTGATCGTCCTGGTGGTGCTGCCCGTGCTGCTTCCCGTCCTGGCCGTGCCCGCCGCCTGGGGATGGGGCGTCGGCCCGCGTGACGTGGTGATCGCGGTGGTCATGTACCTGGTCAGCATCTTCGGAATCGCCATCGGCTACCACCGGCTCTTCACCCACCGCGCCTTCAGGTGCAACCGGCCGCTGCGCGTCGCGCTCATGCTGGCCGGCGGCATGGCGGTCGAGGGCCCGGTCACCCTGTGGACGGCCGAGCACCGCCGGCACCACAAGTACGCCGACCGCGAGGGCGACCCGCACTCGCCGTGGCGTTACGGCGACAGCGGCCTGGCCCTGCTGCGCGGCATGGCGCACGCCCACATCGGCTGGTTCTACACCGCACGCGACCGCTCCAGCCGCCGGCACTGGGTGCCCGACCTGCTGGCCGACCCGGACGTGCGGCGGTTCGACGCCGCCTATCCGGCCGTGGCGGCGTTGTCGTTCGCGCTGCCGGCCGCGGTGGGCGGGCTGTGGTCGATGTCGTGGGCGGGGGCGTGGACGGCGTTGTTCTGGGGCGGGCTGGTCCGCTACGCCGTGGTGCACCATGTCACGTGGTCGGTGAACTCCATCGCGCACACCTTCGGTGACCGCCCGTTCCGTACCCGGGACCGCTCGTCGAACGTACGGTGGGTGGCGTTGCTGACGCTCGGCGAGGGCTGGCACAACTGGCACCACGTGGAGCCGACCTGCGCGCGGCACGGGGTGCTCAGCGGGCAGCTCGACCCCAGCGCCCGGCTGATCCGGTGGTTCGAGCTGGCGGGCTGGGCCCACGGCGTGCACTGGCCGGACCCCGGCCGCCTGAGCGCCCGCCGCGTCGGTCAGCGCGATTAACGCCCCTGACGGCGCCGCCCCCGGGCGGTCGAATGGGCGACCTCGGACGGACATCAAGCGTTCAACTGTCCGCCTCGCACATACCGCTTTACCCGCCGTTTTTTGGGCAAGTCGGTTGTTATGGAGCGGGTTTCTCTGCTGGACTCCACCCCCGGGCTGCTGGTGGACGACAGCGACGACGACGATCCGGTGCTGCTGCGGCCGGATGGCAGCCGGGTCGACACCTGGCGTGAGCACTATCCCTACCCCGAGCGGCTGCCGCGGGAGAAGTACGACCACGACAAGCGGCTGTTGCAGATCGAGCTGCTGAAGCTGCAGTACTGGGTCAAGGCCAACGGGCAGCGCCTGGTGATCCTGTTCGAGGGGCGTGACGCGGCGGGCAAGGGCGGCACGATCAAGCGGTTCATGGAGCATCTCAACCCGCGCGGGGCCACCGTGGTGGCGCTGGAGAAGCCGTCCGAGCGCGAGCGTACCCAGTGGTACTTGCAGCGCTACATCGCCCATCTGCCCGCGGCCGGGGAGATCGTGCTGTTCGACCGCTCCTGGTACAACCGCGCCGGGGTCGAACGGGTGATGGGGTTCTGTACCGAGGCCGAGTGCCGGGAGTTCATGGTGCAGGTGCCGCAGTTCGAGCGGGCGCTGGTGCGCGACGGCATTCACCTGGTCAAGCTCTGGTTCTCGGTGACGCGCTCGGAGCAGCGCACCCGGTTCATCATCCGGCAGGTCGATCCGGTACGGCAGTGGAAGCTGTCGCCGATGGACCTGGCCTCGCTGGACCGGTGGGACGACTACACCAGTGCCAAGGAGGAGATGTTCCTCAACACCGATATCCGCGAGGCGCCGTGGACGGTCATCAAGAGCAACGACAAGAAGCGGGGGCGCCTGGAGGCGATGCGCCACGTGCTGAGCCGCTTCGACTACGACAACAAGGATCACGAGGTGGTCGGCACTCCGGACCCGCTCATCGTCAGGTCGGCGTCCGACATCTACGACGAGGACCACACCGCGGGGTCACCCCCCTGATCCGTGGAAGGTGACGGTCAGCTCGCCCTTGTCGACGTCGACCGTGACGGTCGAGCCCTCGGGGATGTCGCCGCTGAGCAGCGCGCGGCCGATCCTGGTCTCGACCTCGCGGGCGATGAAGCGCCGTAGCGGCCGGGCACCGTAGACCGGGTCGTACCCCTGGTTGGCGATCAGCCGCCGCGCCGCCTCCGTCACCTCCAGGGTGAGCCGCCGGTCCGCCAGCCGCTGCCTGATGTCGTCGAACATCAGGTCGACGATCTGCTCGATCTCGTTCTCGGTCAGCGGCTTGAACAGCACGATGTCGTCGACCCTGTTGAGGAACTCGGGCCGGAAGTGGCGGCGCAGGTCCCCCATCACCCGCTCGCGCGCCTCGGGCTTGATCTCGCCGTAGGAGGTGACGCCGTCGAGCAGGTACTGGGAGCCGATGTTGGAGGTCATGATGACCACGGTGTTGCGGAAGTCGACCGTACGGCCCTGCGCGTCGGTCAGCCGCCCGTCGTCGAGGACCTGCAGCAGCGTGTTGAACACGTCCGCGTGGGCCTTCTCGATCTCGTCGAACAGCACCACCGAGTACGGCTTGCGCCGCACCGCCTCCGTCAGCTGGCCGCCCTCCTCGTACCCGATGTAGCCCGGAGGGGCGCCGACGAGACGGCTGACCGTGTGGCGCTCCTGGTACTCGCTCATGTCGATGCGGATCATGTTGTCCTCGGTGTCGAACAACGCCGCCGCGAGCGATTTGGCCAGCTCGGTCTTGCCGACCCCGGTCGGCCCGAGGAAGAGGAAGGATCCGATGGGACGTCTGGGGTCCTTGATGCCGGCTCGGGCACGGATGACGGCGTCGGCCACCAGCCGCACCGCCTCCTCCTGGCCGATGACGCGCTCGTGCAGGATCTCGTCCAGGCGCAGCAGCTTCTCGCGCTCCGCCTCCTTCAGCCGGCTCACCGGGATGCCGGTCCAGCGCGAGACGATGGAGGCGATCTCCTCCTCGGTCACGACCTCGCGCAACAGCCGGTGCCCGTGCTGCCGGGTGTCCAGCCGCTCCTCCTCGCCACGCAGCCGCCGTTCCAGCTCGGGGAGCTTGCCGTGGCGCAGCTCGGCGGCGCGGTTGAGGTCATAGTTACGCTCGGCCAGCTCCGCCTCCCGCCGTACGGCCTCGATCTCCTGCCGCAGGGCCTGGACCTTGCGCAGGGCCGAGCGCTCGGCCTCCCACTGCGCCCGCATCGCGTCGGCTTCTGCGCGCAGGTCGGCCAGCTCCTTGCGCAGATCGGTGAGGCGGGTCCGGCTCGCCGCGTCGTCCTCCTTGGCCAGCGCGGCATCCTCGATCTCCAGCCGCATCACCCGCCTGGTCAGCTCGTCGAGCTCGGCGGGCATGGAGTCGATCTCGGTACGGAGCATCGCGCACGCCTCGTCGACCAGGTCGATCGCCTTGTCCGGCAGGAACCGGTCGGCGATGTAGCGGTGGCTCAGATTCACCGCGGCGACGAGCGCGCTGTCCTGGATCTTCACGCCGTGGAAGACCTCCAGCCGCTCGCGCAGTCCGCGCAGGATCGAGATGGCGTCCTCGACGGAGGGCTCCTCGACCAGCACCGGCTGGAAGCGCCGCTCCAGGGCCGCGTCCTTCTCGATGTGCCGGCGGTACTCCTCGACCGTGGTCGCGCCGATCATGTGCAGCTCGCCGCGCGCGAGCATCGGCTTGAGCATGTTGCCGGCGTCCATGGCGCCCTCGGTCGCCCCGGCTCCCACCACCGTGTGGAGCTCGTCGACGAACAGCAGGATCCGTCCCTCCGCCGCCTTCACCTCGTTCAGCACGGCCTTGAGGCGTTCCTCGAACTCCCCGCGGTACTTGGCGCCGGCCACCAGCGAGCCCATGTCCAGGCTGAAGACGGTTTTGTCGCGCAGCCCCTCGGGGACGTCACCGCGCACGATCCGCTGGGCGAGCCCTTCGACGATGGCCGTCTTGCCGACACCGGGGTCACCGATCAGGACGGGGTTGTTCTTGGTCTTGCGGGAGAGGATCTGGATCACCCGGCGGATCTCCGAGTCGCGGCCGATGACCGGGTCGAGTTTGTCCGCGCGGGCCTCGGCGACCAGGTCGCGCCCGTACTTCTCCAGTGCCTCGTAGGCCACTTCTGGCATCGCGGAGGTGACCCGCTGGTTGCCCCGGACGGCGGTGAGCGACTCCAGGAAGCGGTCGCGGGTCAGTCCCTGGCCGTGCAGCGCCCTTCCGGAGGCGCCCGAGGTCCCCTCCTCGATCATGGCCAGCAGCAGGTGCTCGACGGAGACGTACTCGTCCTTGAGCCGCTTCGCCTCCCGCTCCGCGCTGTCGAGCAGCCGGGACAGCCGCTGGGTGACGAAGACCTGGCCGGGTGTCGTCCCCGGCCCGCTGACCTTGGGCCGGCGCGAAAGCTCCGCCTCCAGGTCGGTGATCAGGCTGTCCGTGTTCGCCCCCGCCGCCGCCAGCAGCCGGGGCGCCAGCCCTTCCGGTTGTTCGAGCAAGGCCAGCAGGAGGTGCTCGGCGTCGACCTCGGTGTGCCCGTGGCGTATGGCCTTGGTCTGTGCGTCGTGCAGGGCTTCCTGCGATTTCTGCGTCATCCGGTTCGGGTCCACTCCAGCCCCCTAGTGTCGTTCCGACAAGCGCCGCAGGTTTGCTTCCAGCTCCTCGATCCGGTCGAGCAGGTCGATCACCAGGCCGATGGCGGCGTAGTTGATCGACAGGCCGTGGTGCAGCCGCTGGATCCGGGCGGCCACGGCCACCTGGGCGGGCGGGAAGCACAGCTCCCCCCTGGCGTCCCTGACCGGTTCGAGCAGGCCGAGCGCCACGAGCCGGCGGACGGCCTCCGGGTGCAGGCCGGTGGCGCGCGCGTAGGAGTTCAAGTCCAGGCGCGCCGGCCGTACGAGTGCGTAGGTCATGAACGCCCCCTCGGGTCGAAGGCCGAGACGGCGGCGAGCTGCTCGAACAGCCGCCGCTCCTCCTCGGTGAGCCGGGGCGGCACCATGACGCGCACCTCGGCGAAGAAGTCGCCGGCGCCGCCGCCGCGCGGGTCGGGCATGCCGCGCCCGCGCAGCCGCAGGCGGCGGCCAGACGAGGTGCCCGGCGGCACCTTCAGCTTCGCCTCGCCGCCCGGCGTGTCGATGGCGACCGTGGCGCCCAGCGCGGCCTCCCAGGGCGCCAGCGGCAGAACGGCGTGGATGTCGCGTCCCTCGACGCGGTAACGGGGATGGTCGGCGATCCGGACGATGAGGTAGAGATCGCCCCGCGGCGCGTCGCCGCTTCCGTGGCCGCCCTCACCGGCGAGCCTGACGCGCCGGCCGTTCGTGACGCCCGGGGGGATCGTGACGTCCAGCCGCCGGCCGCCGGGCAGCGTGATGGTGCGGCGCCCGCCCTTGTACGCCTCCTCGACCGTGAGCATCAGCTCGGCCTCCTGGTCGGCACCGGGCACCGGCCCCCAGCCGCGCGCGCCTCGCCCGCCTCGGCCGCCGAACATGCCGCCGAGCAGGTCCTCGATGTCGATGCCGCCCTCGAAGCCCTCTCCCCCCGCCGGACGCCACTGACGGCCGCCCCCGGCGCGGGCGCGGGCGTACTGCTCGGGGTCCACGTCGGGCGGCACCTGGCGGAAATCAGGACCGAACGCGTCATACCTGCGGCGCGTCTGCGGATCGGACAGCACGGAGTACGCCTCCGAGATCTCCTTGAACCGGTCCTCCGCCCCGGGATCCTTGTTGACGTCGGGATGGTTGGCGCGTACGAGCTTGCGGTAGGCCCGCTGGATCTCGTCCTGGTCGGCCTTCCGGTCGACGCCCAGCACTTCGTAGAAGTCCCGCCGGACGACCATCACTCCGCCTTCTTCGACACGACCACCACCGCGGGCCGCAGCTGCCGCTGGCCGTCGCCATAGCCGGGTCGCACCACCTGGACGACGGTGCCGGGCGCGACGTCGTCCCGTTCTACGGTGGCCACCGCCTCGTGGTGGACCGGGTCGAAGGGCACGTCGCTCTCGTCGTGGCGGGCGTACCCGAGGCGGGACAGCACCGCCAGGGCCTGGTCCCGTACGGCCCGCACCCCCTCGACGATGGCGCGCGCCTCGCCTTTCTGACCGGCCGCGTGGCCCAGCGCGAGCTCCAGGTTGTCCAGGATGGGCAGCCACTCGGCCGCCACCCGGTCCCGCTCCTCGGCCCGCAGCCGTTCGGCGTCGCGGGCGATGCGTTTGCGTACGTTGTCCAGTTCGGCGACCGAACGCAGCCAGCGGTCCTCCAGTTCGGCGAGCTTCGCGTCAGTCTCCGCGGAGGCGTCAGTCCCTGCGGAGGCGTCGGTCTCCGTAGAGGCGTCGGCGGAGGTCTCCACGGGCGCCTTCGCAGGCACGTCGGCGGGCGTGGGCCTGGGCGCGTCCGCCTTCGCGGGCGTGGGCCTGGGCGCGCTCGCCTTCGCGGGCGCGCCCGGTGCCTGCCGAGCCGGTGCTTCGGCCTGGTCCGTCCGGTCCGTCCGGTCTTCGTGGCCGTTCATGTCACTCCGTGTCGGATGTGGTGAACTCGGCGTCGATCACGTCCTCGTCGCGGCCGGAAGCGGCCTCCGTCCTGCCCTGGGGCGGTACGGCCTGCCCACTGACCGCGAGCCCGTGGTAGACCTGCTGGAGTTCGCCGCTGAGGCCGCGCAGCCGGTCGAGCGGCGCCTCTTCCTTGACCGCCTGCCGGGCGTCCTGGACGAGTTGCTCCGCACGCGCCTTCTCGTGGACGGGGACCCCGTCGCCGAGCTCCTGCAGGCGGCGTTCCACCTGGTAGGCGACCGTGTCCAGCTCGTTGCGGGCGTCGATCGCCTCCCGGAGCCGGGCGTCCTCAGTGCGGTGCTGCTCGGCTTCGGCGACCATCCGCTCGATGTCCTGCTTGTCCAGGTTGGAGCTCTCGGTGATGGTGATCCGCTGCTCGGCACCGGTGTCCTTGTCGCGGGCGGTGACGTTGAGGATGCCGTTGGCGTCGATGTCGAAGGTGACCTCGATCTGCGGCTCTCCCCGGGACGCGGGGCGGATGTTCTCCAGCCGGAAGCGCCCGAGCACCCGGTTGTCGGCCGCGCGTTCCCGTTCCCCTTGCAGGATCACGATGTCGACGGCGTTCTGGTTGTCGTCGGCGGTGCTGAAGGTCTCGGTCCGGCGGGCCGGGATCGTGGTGTTGCGTTCGATGACCTTGGTCATGACGCCGCCGAGTGTCTCGACGCCCAGCGAGAGGGGCGTGACGTCGAGCAGGACGACGTCCTCGACCTCGCCCTTGAGGATGCCGGCCTGGATCGCCGCGCCGATGGCCACGACCTCGTCCGGGTTGACCGTCATGTTGGGGTCCTTGCCGCCGGTGAGCCTGCGTACGAGGTTCTGCACGGCGGGCATGCGGGTCGATCCGCCGACGAGGATCACCTCGTCGATGTCCGACGGCCTGAGCTTGGCGTCCTCCATCGCCTGCTCCACGGGATGGACGCACCGCTCTACCAGATCGGCGGTGATCTGCTCGAACGTGGAGCGCATGAGCGTGGTGTTGAGGTGCTTCGGCCCCGCGGCGTCCGCCGTGATGAACGGCAGGCTGATCGTGGTCTGGGTCACCGCCGACAGCTCGACCTTGGCCTTCTCCGCCGCTTCGAACAGCCGCTGCAGGGCCTGCGGGTCGCGGCGCAGGTCGATACCCTGGTCCTTCTGGAACTCGTCGGCCAGGTGGTCGACGATCCGCCGGTCGAAGTCGTCGCCGCCGAGGTGCCCGTCGCCGGAGGTCGAACGTACTTCGACGACCCCCTCACCGATGTCCAGGATGCTGACGTCGAAGGTGCCGCCGCCCAGGTCGAAGACCAGTACGGTCTCGTTGGACTTCTTGTCCAGCCCGTAGGCCAGCGCGGCGGCGGTCGGCTCGTTGATGATCCGCAGGACTTCCAGCCCGGCGATGCGGCCCGCGTCCTTGGTCGCCTGGCGCTGGGCGTCGTTGAAGTAGGCCGGGACGGTGATGACGGCCTCGGTCACCTTCTCGCCGAGGTACTTCGCCGCGTCGGCGGCCAGCTTCCTCAGCACGAGGGCCGAGACCTCCTCCGGCGCGTACTGCTTGTCGCCGACCTGGAAGCGTACCGATCCGTCCGACCCCTCCACCACGTCGAAGGAGACCGCGTGGATCTCGCTCTCGACCTCGTTGAAGCGGCGGCCGATGAACCGCTTGGCGGAGTAGATCGTCCCTTTAGGGTTGAGTATGGCCTGCCGGCGGGCCAGCTGGCCGACCAGCCGCTCGCCCTGGTCGGTGAACGCCACCACCGACGGTGTCGTCCGGGACCCCTCCGCGTTGGGAATGACCGTGGGCTGACCGTCCTCCGTGGCGGCGATCACCGAGTTGGTCGTACCGAGATCGATGCCGACTGCTTTCGCCATGGCGAGCTCCCCCTAGCCGCTTTTCTTGCTTTCCGCTCTTTTGCTAGCCGCTTGTCTTGCCGAGCAGTTCCTGGGCCCTGGCCACGTGTTCGGATTCGACGAGGACGTCGTACTTGTCGGCTACCAGCCCGCTCTCCGAGACGAAGTCCCGGCGGCCGCCGTGCACCGAGTGCGAGATCAGGCCGTAGATCGCTCCGGCGATCAGCCCCCACAACAGGCCCCACAGCAGCAGGCCGACCATGGCCGAGGGCCTGGGCGCGAAGAAGATCCCCAGGAACAGGCCGATGAGCACACCGAACCAGGCTCCGGACGCGGCGCCCAATCCGGCGGCGCGCAGGTACGTCATGCGCGAGACCACCCGCTCGATCGAGCGCAGTCCCACGCCTACGATGAGCGTTCCCTGTACGGGGAACCCGTGGTCGGACAGGAAGTCCACGGCCTTCTCGGCCTCGGCGTACGTCGGATAACTGGCGACCGGGACCCGGTTCGCGGTGATCGGGCCCGGGGATGCTAGAGACACGGCTCCTCCTCGCGTTCAGGCGGGATATCTCTGCGTACGCTTGCGAGTGCGTACGCTTTCGAGGCTTCTCCGGGCATCCGTCCGCCACATCCCCCAGATGGGTAGTCATCACTGACTGTGCGGTCATCCGGGCGGGTTTCGCTCAGGCTCCTGCCACGCCGGACGGGCCGGTCTCGATCCTTCCCTGCGACACCATGAGGCGTACGAGCTCGATGCGGGAGTTGATGTGCAGCTTGCGGTAGACGTGCCGCAGGTGGAAGGCCACCGTGTGCACGCTGATGAAGGTCTGCTCGGCGATCCGCCGGTTGGTCCATCCGTCGGCGACGAGCAGCGAGATGTTCCGCTCGGTCTCGGTGAGGCTGTCCCAGCCGGAGACCGGCCGCTCGGCGTAGCTCCAGTGGCGGTGACGGACGCCCATGCCGCGCAGCCGTTTGCGGACGCGCGCCGAATCCCTGACGGAGCCGAGGTCCTGGTAGATCGCGAGGGCGCGATCCAGGTTGCCGGCCGCTTCCTCGTGCCGCCCGGCCGTGACGAGCGCCATGCCGAGGTCCTCCGCGGCCGAGGCCCGCGCCCACGCGTCGTCCGTCCGCTCGGCGGCCTGGGCGAGGGCGTCGCAGTCGCCGTCGAGCAGGCCGCGGGCGTGCGCGGCCGAGGCGACCAGCGCGGCGAACTCCGGATTGCCCTTGCTGAGCGCCTCCACAGTGGCCACGACCGCCTCGGCCGCCGGACGGTCATCGGCGGCGAGGGCGACGCGGACCATCCACGCACCCGCCGTGGGTTCCACGGCGAGCATCGAACGCAGCCGCCCGAGTGGTGCGGGAAGGTCCGTGAGCAGTGTCATCGCGCTCAGCGGTCCGTCTCGTACCTCGGCGACCTGTGCCGTCAGCAGGGTGTGCCGTGGATGGCCGTCGAGTGGGCCGCCTGTTCCGTCCGCGACGTACCGCGACGCCGCGCGCAGGTCGCCGCGCCGCAGCGCGACGGTGGCGAGGACGGCGTTGGCCACCGTGGCGGGCAGCGGGGTGCCCAAGGTGGTGGCCAGGTCCAGGGCTCTCTCCGCCTCGGTGACGGCGTCGGCGAAACGGCCCGCGGCGAGCTCGGCCCGGGCCTCCAGAGCGGAGGCGTCCGCGGTCCAGGTCAGGTGGCCGTCGGCGGACATGTCCGCACGGGCCTCCCGGAGGATGGCGCGGGCCTGGTCGAGCCGGTGGACGTCCATGAGCAGCGCGGCGGAGACGAGCAGGGGCTCGTAGCGATGCACGGGCGACTCGTCCGTCCCGGCCGGCCGCTCGTCCGTGACGGCCAGCCGCCGGGCATCCTCGGCGAACGCCAGCGCCTCGGAGAGCCGACCCTCCTCCCACTCGGTGACCGCGAGCGCGACCAAGGCCGCGACCGTGGCCACCGGACCGTGCCGGGCGCCGCCTTCCAGGACCTCGTACGCGTACTCCCGGGCGGACGTGCCCGAATCCCGCAGGCGCGTCAGGGCGTACAGCCGGACCAGGACCGCCCGATCGCGCACATGGCCGGGTAGATCGGGCACGGCCAGCATCGTCTCGGCCAGCCGCAGGGCTTCCTCGATCCGGCCGGTCAGATACATGATGTCCGACAGGAGGCAGCGCAGCTCGGCCGCGTCGTCCGCCGGGTCGCGATCCGCCAGGCCCTCGTCGACCAGCCGCTCGGCCTCCTGCAGCCGCCCCCCGGCGATCGCCGTGTCGATGAGCGCGGCCAGGTGGCCGGAGCCGCGGCCAGGGCCGGGGCCATGGCTGGGGTCGAGGTCGGGGCCGGAGACTCCCAGTGACCGGCTCGAAGGTCCGGCGTAGACATCCGGTGGCCGGCTCGCCGGTTCGGCGTGGGTGCGGACGCCGAGTTGGTCCAGCAGCGCGTGCCGTACCGGTTGCGGGACCCGCGTGGCGACCACGAACCTGACCAGTTCGTGCCGGAAGGTGAGGCCCTGTGGGGTGGCGGCCAGGATGCCTGCCGCCATGCACTCCTCGACCAGCGGAAGCAGGGCGGCCGGTGTGGTGCCCAGCAGTGACACGGCCTGTTCCGGCGAGAAGGACCGGCCCAGCACGGCGACGGTCTCCACCAGATTCCTGGCACCCGTGCTGAGGGCATCGATCCAGTGGCGGACGACCATCCGCAGCCGGTGGGGAACGTACCCATGCGGCAGGACGGCTCCGGCTCCCAGCCGCCCTTCGTCCCGGAGCCCGGCGAGCAGCTCGCTGATCAGCAGCGGGTTGCCGCCGGCGCCGCCCGCCAGTGCCAGCAGGGCCGGCTCGGGTGGCGCCCCGAGCGTCTGCGTCATCAGCCCGACGACCGCCTCCGGCGAGAGCGGCGTGAGCTCGAGCCTGGCGGCTCCTTCTCGCTCCAGGAGGTCGAACAGGAAGGCGGCCTGGCCCTGTTCCACCGCGGTGGATCGGCTCAGCAGCCAGCCGATGGGCCGGGACGCGAGCACGTGGTGCAGGGCGCGCAGCACCATCAGCGTCATCGGGTCCGCCCAGTGCAGGTCGTCGAGCACGACCAGCACCGGTCCCGTGGCCCGTTCCTCGAGGCCGGATCGCAGGCGTTCGAGGGTACGCGCCCGCGAGTCGCCGGGATCACCGCCGGCCGGCTCGAAGCGCAGGTCGAGAGCCTGGTACAGCATTCCGCAAGGGATCAGCTCGCCCAGCTCCCCCGGGCCGCCCTGGAGCACGCTGATGTGGCGCTCGCCCGCGGCGCGGGCGGCTTCGGTGAGCAGGCGGGTCCGGCCTGCCCCCGGTTCGCCGTCCACCAGCAGCGTCCCGGCCGCGCCACCCTCTATCGTGCGCAGCAGGCTCTCGACACAGTGCCATTCCCGATCGCGTTCCCACATTCGCATCCCCCAATTCCTGGCTATCCGGACGGAGGACGCCGAACCTCATGTGGGGGGAGATTTTTCGCGTGTCCCCGCGGGCGACGTTCCGCCCGGCGCGGGAATCCCAGGCGGCACACCCTCTTGACCCAGACTTACACAAGAACCCATGATAAGTGCTCATGCTACGCCGAGCACTTCCCTTACTCTGCGCGACCTTCCTGCTCGCACCGTTCGCGCCCGCCGCCATCGCCGGCACGAACGCCGCACAGCTCTGGGTCGAGAGTCCGCAGAAGACCGTCTATCGCACGACGACGGTTCCGCAGAGCCCGAACACCGCCATCAGCCTCGTAGCCGCCCGCGGTGAGTACGAGAGCGCGCAGATCGCCGTACGCGCGAAAGAACGGCTGCGCATCAAGCGCGTCCGATTCGGCAACCTGACCGCGGGCGGCAGGCGGCCGATCGCGGGAGCCAACCTGAGCTACCACTTCGTCGCCTACAAGGACGACAGCAAGGTCGCGGCGAACCCGTTCTTCCCCGACCGTGAGGGCAACCTGCTCTATCCCGAGTCGGCCATGCCGGATCCGCTCTCCAACGACCAGGAGACCTGGGTCGAGGCCGGCCAGACTCAGCCGGTCTTCGTCACCGGGTTCGTGCCACGCGGCACGGCACCCGGCACCTATCGAGGAACGGCGACGGTCGAGACGACCCGGGGCGACTACCCGCTCCCGATCACCTTCAGCGTGCACGCCGTCGAGGTCCCCACGATCGACAAGTCACCGTTCACCAACTACCAATGGACGATGACGAACGGTTTCACCTGGGACGGCTTCAGCTGGAACGGTGCGGCCGGCCAGGCCTATGACGTCGGCAAGTACTACTACGGCGTCGAGACCTACAGCGACGCGTGGTTCCGCCTCATGGACGAGTTCGCCCGCAAGCTCGCCGAATATCGCACCAACATGGTCTGGCTCCGCACCGACCTGTTCCTGCAGTCCACCGGCACGGAGCTGTCGGAATTCCTTCAGGGGATTCCGCGCGACATCGACTGGACGAACTTCGACCGCTACGTCGCGACGTTCAAACGGCACGGGATCACCAGCTTCGCCAACCAGCATCTCATTCACGCGCTGAACAAGATGCCGGACAACGAGAAGCCCAACGACAGCTGGAACACCAAGCTGCCGGACAGCCTGCCGGTCACCGACGCGTTCCTGACCAACTATCTGACCGCGCTGCACCAGCACCTCAAAAGCAAGGGCTGGACGAACGGCCTGACGTGGTACCAGCACATTCAGGACGAGCCCATCACCGCCGCCCAGCGCAACCTCTGGACCTATGTCGCGCGCAAGATCAAGCAGATCAACGCCGATATCGGCGCCGACTTCCGCACCATGGACGCCGATCCCGATGGCATCCTGCTCGACGACAAGACCAAGCCCTATGTCGACACCTGGGTTCCGCTGACACCGGCGTTCGAGCGCAAGAAGGCCGGCTACAAGGCACAACAGGCCGCGGGTCAGGACCTGTGGGTCTACACGTGCGAGGTCAACACTCCCCCGTGGCTCAACCGCTTCTGGACGCAGCCGACGATGACCGGCCGCATGCTGTTCTGGGACCTCGAGCGTGAGGGCGTGCAGGGTCATCTGCACTGGGCGTGGAACGCGTGGTACGTGGGTCCCTGGAAGGGCGACTCCTACATCGTCTATCCCGACAAGGCCAACTTGACGGTGAAGAGCAGCGTGCGCCTCGAGGCGCAACGCGACGGTCTTGAGGACTACGAGCTGCTCTACATCCTGAAGAAGCGCGACCCGGCCTTGGCCCAGCGGATCGTCGACAGCGCGATCAGCCCGGAGGACCCGCGGCGCTACACGCTCGACCCGGCCTATCTCGACGCTCTGCACGGCTACCTCGTGCGGGCGGCCGCGGGCGAGCCTGTGGGCGCCATTCCCCAGCCGACCAGCCCCTATGAGGGCCAGGACGTCCCGAACACCTTCCTGGTCGACAACACCGACAGCGGCATCGGCTACTCCGCCGGCTGGGCGCCCCGGCAGCGGCAGTCCGCGTACCTCGGCAGCGTGCACATCGGCAAGAACGCCGGCGACAAGGCGACCTACGAGTTCGAGGGCACCGGTATCGACGCGTTCTTCGAGAAGAACACGACGACCGGAAAGGTGTCCGTGTCGGTCGACGGTGGGCCGGCCACGGTGCTCGATCTCTACGAGGCGGTCCAGTACGACCGCTTCACCGCGTATCAGAAGACCGGGTTGAGGCCGGGCAAGCACCAGATCCAGCTCACCAACCTGGAGAACAAAGAGGTGCGGCTCGACGGATTCCGCGTGCGACTCGCGCCTGGGCAGCGGCACTTCGACGCGACATTGAAGGATCTCAAGCTCACCAACGTCTCGGAATTCTCCTTCGAGGGATATCGCGGTGACTACACGCTGCTCGTCAACGAGGGCAAGAGCACAGTCGGCCTGACCCCGACGCTGACCGACGCCGGCGGCACGATCACCGTCGACGGCAGCCCGGTCGCCAACGGCGCGAGCGTCGACGTCAACGTGGCGAACGGCAAGAACAAGGTCGAGATCCGCACGCTGGCAAGCGATGGCAAGACCGCGAAAACCTATGCGCTCACGCTCGTGAAGGGCGCGGTGAACACGGCGGACGCCAACATCGCCCGAAGCTATTCGGCGGTATCCGCTTCGGCCGCGCGTGATGGCGACGGCGGCGTGCAATACGGCCCGCAGAAGATGGTCGACGGCGAATACGGCACGATGTTCGCCGCCAAGCAGGGCTACACCGACGCGAATCCGTTCCCGCACGAGATCGTGCTGGACTGGAAGGAGCCGAAGGCGTTCAACACGCTCGTGGTCGCGACCCGTGGTGGCATTCCGCAGGGCCTGACCGATGTGGACGTCGAGGTCTCGGCCAACGGCACCGACTGGACGACCGCTGTGCGGGGCGCCGCGTTCCGGTGGACGCACGACGATGACGACGGAGTCATGGAGTACTCGGCCGCCGATCTTCCCGACCTGCAAGGCGTCAGGAAGCTACGCCTGAAGATCAACGATGCGAACTACACCCGCTGGAGCATGTACGCCGTCTATGAGCTGGAGCTCTACAACCTGCCGGCCATCCGTTCGGCGACGAGCGGTCAGCCCAGATAGCCGCCATCCAGCACGCCGGTGAGCAAGCAGGTTCGCGCCCGTCGCCTTGGTCAGGCGACGGGCGCCATCTGTGGCACCGCGAGAGCGATGATCGTCAAGCGGATGGCTTGGGCAGGGGAGCGTCGAAGTCGTAGAGGCGGGCGTCGACGTGATCGAGCGCGCGCCGTACCGCCCCCAGGACCACGGCCTGCTCCCCCAGGTCGGAGATCACCACCACGGGAGGTTCGAGGCAGAACGGGTCCAGGTGCCGGCGCACCGGCTCAAGCAGCACGTTGCCCGAGCGCGAGACGCCGCCGCCGATCACCACCAGTTCGGGATCCACGGTCAGCACCAACGCGGCGATACCTTCGGCCAGGTCGCGCGCGTACTGATCGACCGCCCACCGCGCGGCCGGGTCGCCGGACCTGGCCACGGCGAAGACCTGGGCGGCGGCGTCCTGTGGCGCTGTGCCGGGCGGCAGACCCTGAAAACCGGTCAGATGGACGGGCGCGCGGTGCCAGCCGATCAGCGGCAGCGCGCCGATCTCGCCCGCGCCACCCCTGGCTCCTTTGAGCAGCTTGCCGTCCACCAGGATGCCCGCACCGGTGCGCACGCCGGACAGCACGAACACCAGGTCGTCGATGTCGCGGGCCTGGCCGCGCCAACGCTCGGCGAGCGCGGCCAGGTTGCAGTCGTTCTCCACCAGTACGGGGCAGTCGAAGCTCGCCCGCAGCTCACCCGCCAGATCGAGGCCGGTCCACTCGGGCAGGCCGACCGACAGTTTCACCACGCCCTCGGGGGTCACCACGCCGGTGGTGCCCGCGCAGACGGCGGCGATGCTGTCGGCGGTCAGCCCGGCGGCCTCCAAGGCGCCCGCGATCGCCCTCCTGAGGCCGGCCAGGCGCTCGGCGCGACCGGCGGCGGCGGTGGTCCGCTCGTCGTGCGCGGCCACGACCGTGCCGTCCAGATCGGCGACGCTGGCCCGGAGCGTGTAGGAGCCGATGTCGATCCCGAGCACGTGACCGCCCGTCGCGTGGAAGGCGAACAACCTGGCCGGCCGCCCCATCTGACCGCTCTCCGGCGGCAGTTCCCTGAGCCAGCCCGCCGCCAGCAGCTCCTCGACCAGGCCCTCCACGGTCGGCCTGGACAGCGCGGCCTCCTTGGCGAGGTCGGTCAGCCCGAGCGGCCCCCGCGCCCGGACCGTGCGGAGCGTCGTCACGAGATTGATCCGGCGAAGCCGCGAGGTGTCGCCGCCGCGGATCGTCATGCTTGCCCCCTTGACAGATGCTATGCGGCAGAAATAAAAACATCCTTCATTAGTAAGTCTCACTATAGGGGATGTGAATGGTCACTCTTGCCGTGATTGGAGCGGGCCTGCGCGGCGCAGGTTACGCGAGGCTGGCGCGCGAAGCCGGGTGGGCCGAGGTCGTGGCCGTCGCCGAGCCCGACCCGGCCAGGCGGGCGGAGTTCGCGGCCGAGCACGGCATTGCGGCCGAGCGCGCCTTCGCCGACTGGCGGAACCTGCTGGCCGGAGAGCGGCTGGCCGACGCGGTGATCGTGGCCACGCAGGACCGCCTGCACCTTGAGCCCGCCGTACGCGCGGCCGATCTGGGCTACCACATCCTGCTGGAGAAGCCGATGGCGCCGACGGAGGAGGACGCCGCCTCCATCGCCGCGGCCGCCGACCGCAACGGCGTGATCCTGGCGGTCTGCCATGTGCTGCGCTACGCGCCCTACACCACCAGGCTCAAGGAGCTCCTGGACGCGGGCAGGATCGGCCAGATCATGAACATCCAGCACCTGGAGCAGGTCGGCTGGTGGCACCAGGCACACTCCTTCGTGCGCGGGAATTGGCGGAACGAGGCCGAGTCGGCCCCGATGCTCCTCGCCAAAGCCTGCCATGATCTTGACTGGCTCGTGCACATCAAGGGCGAAGTGCCCGAGCGGGTCTCCTCCTTCGGCAAGCTGGCCCACTTCACCAAGGAGAACCAGCCCGCGAAGGCCGCCGACCGATGCCTGGACTGCTCCGTCGAATCCACCTGCCCCTACTCGGCCAAGCGGCTCTACATGGACTCCCTCGCCGATCCGAACCGGCACATCTGGCCGCTCGGTGCGATCACCAGGGACTTCACCGAGGAGGGCGTGCTCACGGCCCTGCGCGAGGGCCCGTACGGCAGATGCGTCTACGCCTGCGACAACGACGTGGTCGACAGCCAGGTGGTGATCATGGAGTTCGCCGACGGCACGAGTGCCACCTGCACCGTGACCGCGTTCGGCGCGCTCGAGCACAGGAAGACCAGGATCTTCGGCACGCGCGGCTCGATCGAGTGCGACGGCGAGACGCTGCGCGTGCACGACTTCCTCACCAATGAGGTGTCGGTGATCGACGCCCTCGCCGGAGCGGACGCCTCGGCCGCCTCCGGTCACGGAGGGGGTGACGGGGCGCTGCTGAAGGCGTTCTTCGCCGCCGTCCGCGACAACGACCCGGCCTTGGTCTCGACCAACGCGCAAGCCAGCCTCGCCACCCACCGGGTGGTCTGGGCCGCGGAACAGGCCAGGCACACCCGTACCGTCGTTTCGATAGAAAAGGCCCCCCACCATGCGTAAATTGACGGCCGTCCTCCTGATCGGCGCCCTCGGCCTGGCCGCTTGTGGCAAGAAGAACAGCGGCGAACCCGCCCAGCAGTCGCTGACGTACCGCTCGTCCTGGGGCGCGGCGGAACCCCAGTCGAAGATCATCAAGGCGATCTTCGACGACTTCGCCAAGGAGACGGGCACCAAGGTCGACGTGAAGTTCGTCGGCCGCACCGGCAACGAGAACCTCAACGCCGAGATGGCCTCCGGCCAAGGCCCCGACCTGTTCGACACCACCACCGGCGATATCGACACGCTGACCGCCCAGCAGATCATCGGTCCCATGGACGACGTGGAGAACGCGCAGGTCCCCGGCGAGGGCAAGACGGTCAAGGACGTGCTCCCCGAGCCGGTACGGCGGGCCTCCTCCGGCAAGAACGGCCTGGCCTACATCCCGCACACGATCATCTCCACCGCCATCTGGTACGACGCGGCCAAGCACCCCGGGCTGAACCCGCAGACCTGGGAGGAGTTCATCGCCTTCCTCGACGAGTCCAAGAAGGCCGGCCGCACCCCGATCGGCCAGGACGGCACCATCGCCTTCTACAACGTCTTCTGGTTCTACAGCCTGCTGGTGGGCGCCAACGGCGCCGGGAGCCTCGCCGAGCTGGCCAAGGACCCGGCCAACTGGGACAAGCCCCAGGTGCTCGACGCTGCGAAGAAGGTCGAACAGCTCGCCAAGGGCGGCTACTTCCAGCGGGACTTCATGGCGACCAAGTTCCCCGCCGCGCAGAACGCCTGGGCGGCGGGCACGTACGACCTGAACCTCAACGGCACCTGGCTGGCCAGCGAGGTCCAGCCCCAGCTGGCTCCCGGCTTCAAGGTCGCCTCGTTCCAGGTCCCCACCGGCGGCAAGAAGTCCATCGAGGTGGGCACCCTCGGCTGGGGCGTGAACGCCAAGGGCAAGAACGTCGCCACGGCCAAGAAGTTCCTGGCCTTCGCGCTGCAGAAGAAGTACATGGAGCAGTTCTCGACCGTGGCGCTGAACATCTCCTCGCGCGGCGACGTGCCCGCGCCCGCGCACATGGCCAACGTGCAGAAGGCCGTGCTGGAGGCCAAGGAGACGCACCTGAGCTACGACTACGCGGGCGCCGACAAGACCTGGTGGGGCGACATGTTCCTGCCGCTGAGCGACAAGCTCCTCTCCGGCAAGATCGACGCGACCACGTTCGTCCGCGAGGGCAAGAAGAGCACAGCCGAGCACCTGGCGACTGGATGAAAACCTATGAACGGGCCTTCTGGCCCTTTCTGCTGCCCGCGCTCCTGATCTACACCTTGCTGTTCGTCGCGCCCTCGCTGTTCGGGATCTGGGTCGGCTTCACCAAATGGTCGGGGCCCGGCTCGGAGATGACCTGGCGCGGGCTGGACAACTACGTGGCGCTGCTGCACAACGACGTCTTCGTCACGGCCTTCACCAACACCTTCGTGATGGCGGCCGTCGGCGGCGTCCTGATCTTCGGCTCCACGTTCCTCGCCATGGTCGTGCTCAGGCAGCTCAAGGGGCGGGCCTTCATCCGGGCCGTCGTCTTCCTGCCGATGGTCATCTCGATCATCGCGATCGGCGCGGCGGTGGGCTTCCTGCTCAACCCCGAGGGCGCGGTCAACACCGTGCTGGAGTGGATCGGCCTGGACCCGCGGCCCTGGCTCGGCCCCGACATGGTGTTCCGCTGCGTCGTGGGCGGGCTGGTCTGGTCGAGCACCGGCTTCTACGTCGCGCTGATGATGTCGGCGGCCGACGCCATCCCGACGCATGTGTACGAGGACGCCCAGCTCATCGGGGCCACCAAATGGGAGCAGTTCCGGCACATCACGCTGCCGTTGACCTGGGACGTCCTCGCCGTGGCCGCCGTACTCTGGGTGGTCGGCAGCCTGAAGATCTTCGACATCGTGCTGGCCTTCACCACCGCGGGAACCGCCGCCGCGCCGCCGATCCCCGCCCGCACGATCGCGGTGCAGCAGTACATCGTGGTGAAGGGCGCCGGCCTGCCGGAGCTGGGAAGCGCGGCCGCCATGGGCGTGATGACGCTCCTCGTGACGGCCGTACTGATCGTGCTGACCCGGCGCATCACCAGACGTGATCGAGTGGAGCTGTCATGAGACGTCTGATCGGGGACATCCTGCTGCCCCGGGCCACGGCGATCGCGTTGTGGGTCTGGGTGGCCTTCAACCTCGCCCTGATCGGGTGGGTGGGCATCCAGTCGCTGAAGGACTCGGGCGAGGTGTGGCTGCATCCGTTCGGCCTGCCGAAGAGCCTGCGCTGGGACAACTTCAGCTCGGCGTGGCAGGCGGCGGAATTCTCCGCCGCGGCCATGAACAGCGTGGTGCTGACCCTTCTCGGGTCCGTGCTGATCGTGGCGGTGTCCGCCCCCGCCGCCTATGTGCTGGCACGCTCAAGCCGGCGCGTCGCCGGCCCCGCGATCAACTACTTCGCGATAGGGCTGAGCATCCCGATCCAGACGATCCTGGTGCCGATCGTGGTGATCAAGCTGTCGGTCTACACCTTCATGGAGGACTGGGTCACCGGCTGGTGGGACAACCGCATCACCTTGCTGGTCTTCCAGGTGGCGCTGTCGGTGCCCTTCGCGGTGTTCGTGCTCACCGGGTACATGCGCTCGCTGCCGCACGAGATCGAGGAGGCGGCCGAGATCGACGGCGCCGGCCCGCTCCGCGCGTTCGTTCAGGTCATCATGCCCGTGGCCAAGCCTGGCTTGACGACCGTGTTCGTGCTCAACGTCATGGGCCTGTGGAACGAGACCCTGCTGGCCCTGCTGATCGCTCCTCTCCCCGAGGAACGCAACCTGCCCGCCGCGCTCCTCGGTCTGTACAGCAGCATGCAGTACAGCTCCGACTGGGGCGGCATGTTCGCGGGCATCGTGATCCTGGTCTACCCCATGATCGTGCTCTACCTCTGGCTGGGCCGCCGCATCGTCGACGGCATGACCGCCGGAATCAGCAGGTGATCGGCGAGATGCGTGCCTTCTCCGTCGATGGCGGCTCATTCCGGCTGGACGGCGCGGAGTTCAGGGTGCTGTCGGGCGCGGTGCACTACTTCCGCGTGCACCCCGAGCAATGGCGGCACCGGCTGGCCATGGTGCGCGCGATGGGCCTCAACACGGTCGAGACCTACGTACCGTGGAACCTGCACGAGCCGCGGCCGGGAGACTTCCGCCGCCTGGACGAGCTGGGCGCGTTCCTCGACGCGGCGGCGGCCGAAGGTCTCCTGGCGATCGTGCGCCCCGGACCGTACATCTGCGCCGAATGGGACAACGGCGGGCTGCCCAGCTGGCTGACCGGCACCATCCGCGCCGGCGACCCCGGCTACCTGGCTCACGTCGACCGCTACTTCGACCGGCTGATCCCGCAGGTGGCCGAGCGTCAGGTCACCCGCGGCGGCAACGTGATCATGGTCCAGGTGGAGAACGAGTACGGCTCCTACGGCAGCGACCACGCCTACCTGCGCCACCTGGCGGACGGCCTGATCAGCCGCGGCATCGAAGTGCCCCTGTGCACCTCCGACGGGCCGGCCGACCACTACCTGACCGGTGGCACGATCGACGGCGTGCTGGCCACGGTGAACTTCGGCTCCGAGCCCGAGCAGGCCTTCGCCACACTGCGCGCCCACCGGCCGGGCGACCCGCTGTTCTGCATGGAGTTCTGGTGCGGCTGGTTCGACCACTGGGGGCACGAACACGTCACCCGCGACCCGCGGGACGCCGCGGACATCCTGGAGCGGATCCTGGCCGCGGGGGCGTCGGTGAACCTGTACATGGCGCACGGTGGGACCACTTTCGGAACGTGGGCGGGCGCCAACCGCACCGGGGACGACAGCGCCGGCCCATGGCGGCCCACGGTGACCTCCTACGACTACGACGCGCCCATCGACGAGCGCGGCGCGCCCACCGAGAAGTACTGGCGGCTGCGGGACGTGCTCTCCCGCTACAGCGACGAGCTCCCCGACGTGCCACCCGTGCCCGCCACGCTGCCGCCCGCCACGCTACGCCCCGCCCATTCGGTACGGCTGCGCGAGGCACTGGACGCCATCGCGCGGCCGGAGACCACCGCGCCGATGCCGCCGGCGTTCGAGGACCTGGAGCTGGACCACGGCTTGGTCCTTTACCAGGCGACCGTTCCCGGACCGCGCGGACCGTACCCGCTCACCCTGCGCGACGTACGCGACCGCGCGCACGTCTTCGTCGACGGCCGCCTCGCGGGCATCGTCGAGCGGGACACCGATCCCCCCGCGCTGCTCGCGGACGGGCATGCCGCCCTGGAGATCCTCGTGGAGTCGATGGGACGGACCAACTACGGTCCGCTGCTCGGCGAGCGCAAGGGCATCCTCGGCGGTGTCCTGCACCACCACCAGTACGTGCACGGATTCACCGCGCGGCCGATCCCCCTGGAGGACATATCGCGGCTGAGGTTCCAGCCGGGAACGACGAGCGAGCCGCTCTCGTTCTTCCGCACCACACTCGAGGTGGCCGAGCCAGGGGACGCGTTCCTGGCACTGCCCGGCTGGGGCAAGGGATACGTCTGGATCAACGGCGTCCTGCTGGGCCGCTACTGGAAACAAGGACCTCAGCAGACCCTGTACGTCCCGGCACCTCTGCTCGAAACGGGCACCAACGAGATCATCCACCTGGAATTGGACCAAGTGGGCACCCTGCTGCAGATCCGCGCCCGGCCCTCGTACGACGGCTCTTAGACGCGTCTAGCCTATTTTTCCGGTTTATTGACGGAAAAATACGGCGTCGACAGACTCTGCGGCATGCCCCAACCCCATGATCGTTTGTCGCGGCTCAGCCGGGCCCTCGGCCTCACCGTCCTGCTGTCCGGGCTGGTCATCGGCCCGCCGGCGGCGGCGCAGGCGCCGAGCACGTACGCCAACCCGGTGTCGGCGGGCGTGGTCGACACCTTCCCCGACCCGACGATGATCCACGGCAAGGACGGGTTCTGGTACGCCTACGGCACCCAGAACCCGGTGTTCAACAGCAAGGGCGAGGACGGCGAGCGGATCTTGCCGATCCTGCGTTCCAAGGACATGGTGCGCTGGGAGTACGCCGGGCAGGTCTTCACCCCGGAGACCCAGCCCGCCTGGCACAACGCGGCGCGGCTGTGGGCGCCGGACGTCAGGTACATCAACGGCAAGTACTACCTCTACTATTCGGTGTCCCCCAACGGGGGTGATCTCGGACTGGCGACGGCACCGACCCCGACCGGGCCGTGGACCGACGCGGGTGACGTGCTGCCGTCCTCGACCGCCTGCCCCACGGGCAACATCGACCAGGCGCAGTTCACCGACATCGACGGCACCCCGTACATGTACTGGGGAAGCTACGACATCATCTGCGTCGCGAAGATGAACGCCGACGCCACCCGCATCGAAGGTCCGGCGACCCAGGTGGCCAGGGGGCGCCGGATGGAAGGCGCGTACGTCGTCCGGCATGACGCCTTCTACTACCTCTTCTACTCCGACGCCGGCTGCTGCCAGGGTGCCTACAGCGGGTACCAGGTCAAGGTCGGCCGGGCCACCACTCCGTCGGGCCCGTTCGTGGACGACGAGGGCGTCAACCTGATGGACCTGACCAGCAAGGGCGCCATCGTGGTCGGCGCCAATGGCAACCGCTGGGCCGGCCCGGGACACAGCGGCTTCCAGACCGACCTGTCCGGCCAGGACTGGCTCGTCTACCACGGCATCTCGACGGCCGACCCCGATTTCCCGCCGATCGGCGGCGGGCGGCTCGCGGGCCTGAGCAAGCGCCCGCTGCTGATCGACCGGCTGGACTGGATCGACGGCTGGCCGGTGGTACGCGCCGGAGCCGGACCGTCCGAAGGCGCCCAGCCCGCGCCGGTGACCTCCTTCGCCGCCGGCGGCACGTTCAACGACGGCTCCCTGACCGGCTGGCGGGCCGAGGGTGGCTGGTCGGTGCGGACCGATCAGGACGCGCGGGGGTACGCGAGCCACGCCGGAAGCGCCACCGGGTACCTGGTCTCCACGAAGAAGGCCCCCACGGCCGACGTGCGGGCGCAGGCGGATCTGCGGGTCACCGCCGGCGCCGTCGGCCTCACCCTCGCCTATGCCAACCGCGAGAACAACGTCGTGGCCTGGCTGGACCGGGACAGCCGCGCGCTGGTCACCGACGTGGTGATCGGCGGCAGGAGCCGCGGCAGGTCGGTGACGACGCTGCCGGCCGGGTTCGACTTCGGCACCTGGCACACCGTGGTGGCCGAGCTGCGCGGCCCCGAACTGAGGGTCAAGGTGAGCGCCGACCAGCTCGGTGACCCGGTCGCCGAGCAGACCCGCCGCCTGCCGAGGGCCGCGGCCCGTCACGGCTCGGTCGGCGCGGTCGCGCGCGGCAGCGGCGCCGATGCCGACAACGTCGGTGCCGCGAAGCTGTACACCCCCGTCACCGAGCGGGTACCCCACCCCCGGCCGGGTCCGTTGCTGCCCGCCTACAGCGACGAGTTCGACGGCGACACCGTCCCCGGCTCGCCTTGGCAGTGGGTACGCGGCCCGGCGGCCGGCGTCACCATGACCGGCGGCGCGCTGTCGTGGCCGACCCAGAACGCCGAGCTGTACCAAGGCACCAACACCGCGTCAGTGCTGCTGCGGGAAGCGCCGGAGGGCGACTACACAGTGGAGACGAAGATCGACTTCGCGCCTGCGCAAGCGGGTCAGCAGGCCGGGATCCTGCTGTACGAGAATGACGACCGGTACTTCAAGATGGTGCACTCGGTGGTCCCGCTGCAGCGGGGCAACGGGGCGGTGGTCCAGCTCAGCGAGTTCGCCAAGGAAGGGGAGCGGCCGACGACCACCCCGCCGACCGCGGTCTTCAACGGCCCGATGTTCGGCGGCCCGACCGCTGACACGATGTGGCTGCGGCTGTCCCACCACGCCGACACCGCGCACGGCGAGACCGAGGTGCGCGCGGCGACCAGCAGGGACGGCGAGCACTGGGTCTACAACGGCGTGTGGACGCTGCCGGCCAAGGAGCGGCTCAAGATCGGGCTGGTCTCGATGAACAAGTCAGGTGCCGTGGCCCGGTTCGACTACGTCAGGACTTATCGCGACTGATCCCGCTCAACTGGTGAGGGTCCGGTGAAGCCGATGTGGCCGCACCGGGTCCTGCCTGCCTAAACCCGCTCCGCCAGCTCCACCACGGCCCGGATCAGCTCGTGCCCGTTCAGCATGGCCGGATCGTTGTGTCCTGCCCCCATCACCTCGACGGCCGTGACCTGTCCTCCGGCCGCCTTGACGACCTCCCTGCTCAGCCACGCCGGGACGATCGTGTCGCGGGTCCCGTACACGACCACGGTTGGCGTCCGCACGTCTCCGATCCGCTCCGCCACCGGGAACCGGTCGCGCAGCAACAGCCGTACCGGCAGGAACGGATAGTTGACCTGCCCCGCCGCGGCCAGATCGGTGAACGGCGAGCGCAACACCAGCCCCACCGGCGGGTGCTCCCATGCCAACCGCGTCGCCACCGCCGCCCCCAGGCTCTCCCCGAAGTAGATCACCCGCGTGTCCCCGAGAAACCGGCGCGCCGCGAGCGCGTCGAGGTACAGCCCCTCCTCGCTCGGGCTACCCGGATTGCCACCGTAGCCTCGGTAGTCCATCAGCAGCACCGGTAGCCCGTGCGCCGCCAGCGCCCTGGCCAGCGGTGCCCGATGCCACCTGTTGCCCGCGTTCCCGCCCACGACCAGCACGGTCACGTCCCGCACCCCGGGAACGTACCAGGCGGACAGCCTCAGCCCATCACCCGTGACGAACGAGACGTCCCGCGCCCCGGGGATGACCTCGCCCGCCGGCGGCACCAGCGACCGGTCGGGCAGGTAGATGAGCCGCCGCTGGAACAGCCACAGCAGCCCGAGCAGCAGGACCGCCACCGCGACGATCACAAGCGCGGCCCGCGTCAGCGACGTCACCCATCAACTGTACGCAAGGCCGCTCAGGGGTTGGGGCGGGCTCAGTTGACGGTCACCCTGATCTCCGCGAACTCGTTCGCGGAGCTGGAGATCTTCACCCCCCACGCACCGCTGCTCACCGCCTTGGCCTTGATCAGGTATCTGCCCTTGCCCTTGGTGACGCTCTTGCGGTTGGTGCCGGATCCCTTGAAGAACAGCTCGGCCGTCTCGTTGTTGAGCGTGCTCCAGGGGTCGTTGACGCTGTCGCGCTTCTGCACGGTGCCGGTGTGCCGGATAGTCGTGTTCTTCGGGACCGACTGGCCGCTGACCGTGTGAGATACCTGGTAGAGGCCCTTCTTCTCCACCTCCGAGTGCTGCTGGGCGCTGCGCGAGCCGCGCAGCGCCTCGGCGTCGGCGGACAGACCCCTTCCCGTGCCGGGCCTCCCGGAGCTGGGTGTGCCGGAGCCGGGGAATTCCGCCCGCCAGAAGCCGGAGTTCTGGGCGATGACGACCGCCCTGAACTCCCCGTCCTCCCCCGTCTCCGTACGGGTGATCTCGGTCCACGCCAACTCCTGGTCGGCGCGGAACTCCAGCAGGATCGGCAGGCCGCCGAGTCTCGCGTCGTCTGCTCGCAGAACCCCGGTGAAGGTCAGCTCGTCGCCCTCGGGCACCGGATCGGGCGCCAGGCTGAACGCGTCGATCCGCGTCACCGCGCCCGCCTGGTCGTCGGTCGCCACCGTGAAGGTGTCCTCCACGGCGTCACCGCGCGCGCCGACCCGCGCCCGCCAGACCCCCACGGTCTTCACCACGGCCTCCGCCCGCCACAGGTCGCCGAACTCGCCGGTCTCGACGTGGTCGAACGCGAGCCGCTCCCGCTCCCCGCCGGGGCCGTACAGGAGGCCGTCGAGGCGGCGTACCCCGGCGGTCGCGACCTCGACGGCCAGCGGCGCTCCGGAGATCACCGGGGCCGGTGTGATGTCGATCGACTCGATGATCCCGTCGTCGCGCAGCAGCTTCCACAGGATCGTCCGCGGGGTGGTCCTCAGGGTCGCCATAGTCAGCACACCTCTCTGAAGGGGATCTCAGGTATGAACCTGGCCCACTCGGCCGGGCTCAGGTCGGCGCCCGCGCGGGCGCAGATCCGGGCCACGGCCAGGGCGGGGTCGACGGGGATGGCGTGGATGGTGCCGTCCGCCGCGATGCTGCGCAGTTGCCGGCCGTCGGCGGAGAATCCCAGGGCCAGCACCCCGCCGGCGTGCGCCTTGAACGGATCGCCCAGAGAGGTACGGGCCGCCACGTCCCACAGCTGGACGCGGCCGCTGCTCCCGCCGGTGGCCAGGATGGCGCCGCCCGGCTGGAAGGCGATCGCCATGACCGTGTCGAACTCGCCGCGCCCCGGCGCCAGCCGCCCCAGCTGACGGCGGCCGAGCCCGTCCCACAGGTCGACGCCGAGCTGGCGGAAGCCGACCGCGATCGTCGCGCCGTCCGGGGCATAGGCCAGCGACCTCGCCCCGTCGACGCTGCCGCCGAACGGCCGGTCGCGCAGGACGTTCCCGGCGGTGAGGTCGATGAGGGCGGCGTCGCTGCCGCCGATCGCCAGGGTCTTGCCGTCGGGCCGGAAGGCCATCGCGTCGAACCCCGCCCTCGGCAGGTCCGCGAGCCGCCGGTCACCGCTGGCGTCCCACAGCTCGGCCCGGCCCTCGGCGGGGGACACGACCAAGGTACGTCCGCCGGGGCTGAAGGCCAGGCCGTCGATGTACTGGCGGCCGCCCGCCGCCAGCCGCGCGATCTCGGTCCGGCCGGCCACGTCCCACAAGGTCACCGTGGTCGTCCCGGCCGATCCGGCCGCCAGCGTCCGGCCGTCGGGACTGAACGCCAGGGCGTACGCGCCGTCCGCGTCGTCGGCGTGGTCAGCGGCGGCGTCAGCGTCCTCGCCGTGGTCAGCGGCGTGGGCGTCGGTGTTCTCGGCATGGTCGGGAGCGGCGTCGGTGTTCTTGGCGTGGTCAGCGGTGGGATGGCGATGGCCGAGTGTGCCCAGTGACCGGCCGGCGGCGACGTCCCACAGCACCAGGCCGCCGGGTGTCTGCAGCGCGGCGATCCGTCCGGCGGGGTCGAACGCCGCCGCGCCCGCCGCGCCCGCCACATGGACGCCCGCGGTGAGGTCGAGCACCGCCACCGCGCCCCTGCCCAGCAGGTAGCTGAGCCGCGTGTGCCCGGCGTCGAGCCGGGCCGAGGGCATGCCGGAGGTGTCGGTCAGCGGGTAGTGAAGGGTCGGCTCGCCGGTCGCGACGTCCCAGACGGCGATGGCCGTGCGGTCGTACGAGATGAGCAGCCGCCCGTCCGCGCTGAAGGACAGCCAGGCGGCCGTGATGCCGTCGACGAGCGAGTCCGGACGGAACCGCCTGGTGGCCAGGTCCCACAGCCGGATCTCGCCGCCTGTGGCGATCGCGGCCGTGCCGGGCCCGAAGGCGACCGCGCCGCCCGTTCCCCCGATCCGGCGTCGCGAGCCCAGCTCCCACAGCTCGTAGCGGGAGTCGGTGAAGGTGGCGGCGGCGTAGCGGCCGTCGTCGGACAGGGTGATCCGGTCGATCCGCTCGTCCCGCGCGCCCATGACCAGCTTGCCGGTGCGGGCGTCCCGGACCTCGCCCCTGCCCTCGGCCGTCGCCAGGCCCAGCAGCCGCCCGTCGCGGCTGAGCACCGCGCCGAGCGCGGTCCCGGCGATGCGCGGGCCCGCCCGGCCCGTCGCGACGTCCCAGACGCGGACGCCGTCGGGGCCGCCCACCGCGACCTTCGTCTGGTCGCCGCTCAGGGCGACCACGCGGACGCCCGTACCCACGCCGTCGACCGTGCGGATCGTCCGGCCGGCCTCACGCAGGGTCACCCGGCCCGCGTCGGCGACGGCCAGCACGCGGCCGTCGGCGCTGAGGTCGAACCGCGCGTCCGCCCCGGCGGCCGGAGGTGGCAGCACGGTCAGCTCGCGCTGCGCCAGCGCGCTGTACAGCACGGCCCGCGCCTCCTGGACCGGCGCGATCCGCCAGGCCGCCACGCTCAGCAGCATGGCCTTGACAGGGTCGGAGGTCTGGAGCGTCTCGGCGAGCATCGCGGTCTTGCGGGCCACCGCGATGTCCCGTTCCCGTACGGCCGCCGCCCGCTGCCCGGCGGCCACACCCGTGGCGGCCAGCGCGACGACCAGCATGGCGGCCAGCGCCGCCATGACCTGCCGTCTGCGACGGGCCCGGACCCGGCTGTAGGCCAGGCCCGCCGCCAGGAAGGCGTTCTCGACGAGGTTCAGCGTCACGTGCTGGCGGCCCGTCGCGGCCCAGCTCAGCGCGGACTCCAGGGAGCCGCCCTGGTAGAGGTCGCCGGTACGGCGGCCGTGCGCGTCCCACCGCTGGGCGGCCTCGCCGAGCCTGCGGTGGATGCGCAGCCCCGCCCGGTCGGCGTCGATCCACCCGCGCATCCGCGGCCAGGCGCGCAGCAGGGCCGCGTTGGCCAGCGACACCGTGTCGCCGTCGCGTACCACCAGCTCGGCCCGGGTGAACCCGAGCAGCACCCGGTCCAGCATGGGTGGGTCGACGACCCCGTCGTCGAGCTCGCCGGACGGCACCTTGCGCAGCATGTCCTCGGCGCCCTCGCCGGGCGTGACCAGGCGCAGCATGATCTGCGGCACCACCGCCTGGTCGGTGCCGCGCAGCCGCCGATAGATCTGCTCGGCCACCAGCTCCAAGGGCGGCTGCGCGAGCAGGGCGGGCGGCCGGATCACGTCGGCCGCGCGGCTGCCCTCGGCCAGCAGCGCCCGCGTCCCGCCGTCGTCACGCGGGACGACACCCTGGCCACTTTCACGCGGGACGACGTCCCGGCCGCCGACCAGGGCCAGTAGCAGGCTCCGGGAGCTGGGGCGCTCGCCCGGGTCCTTGGCGAGGGCCGCCGTGACCAGGGCGCGCAGCGGCTCGGCCAGGCCGGACACGTCGGGGGCGGCGGCGAGGATCTGGTGCAGCAGCCCCGCCAGGTTCTCGCCGGTGAACGGGTCCCGGCCGGTCGCCGCGTACAGGACGACGGCGCCCCACGCCCAGATGTCCACGGCCGGGCTCGCGCGCTGGCCGATGACGCTCTCCGGGGCCATGAACGCCGGCGTCCCGGCGACCTGGCCGGTCGGGGTGAGCGACATCTCCGACGTTCTGGCGATCCCGAAGTCGATCACCCGCGGGCCGTCGGGGCCGATCAGGACGTTGTCGGGTTTCAGGTCGCGGTGGATCACCCCGGCTTCGTGGATCGCGGTCAGCGCGGTGGCGATGCCGGTGGCCAGCCGGTGCAGGTCGTCCGGCCGGTACGGCCCGGCGGTCGCGACCGCCCGGCGCAGGCTGGGGCCGCCGACGTACTCACTGACGATGTACGGGCGGGGGTCGTCGAGCTCGACCGACAGCACCCGAGCCGTACAGAACGCCGACACCTGCCGGGTCGCCGCGGCCTCCTTGGCGAACCGGTCCCGCAGCTCGGCCCCGGCACCCGGATGCAGCACCTTGATCGCCACCCGCTGCCCTGCGGGGTCGTACGCCTCATAGACCACTCCCTGGCCGCCCTCCCCCAGCCGGCCCGCGAGCCAGTATTCACCGAGCTGGCGCGGGTCGCCGGGAACAAGGGCGGGCATGTTCTCGATGGTGCAACGGCATCACCCCATCGAGAAGGGGTCCCGTACGGCTCTCCTAGGTCGCCTCTCCTGAGCGCGCGGCCAGGGAGGTGTAGACGGTCACCTCGTCAGGACTGACCAGGCCGTCCTGGATGGCGCAGATGAGCAGCTTCTCCTTGGTGGGCGCGGGCCGCCCCGCCGCCGCGTACTTGACGCGGGCCCGGTCGATGTACTGGCGTACGGTCCGCTCCTTGATCCCCATCCGCGCGGCCACCGACGCCTTGGACATCGACTGGAACCAGAACAGCAGCGCGGCCCGCTCCTTGTCCGACAGCTGCGGCCGGTGCGGGCCCTCGTCGGTCGCGATCGCCTGCGCCATCGGCGGCGTCATGCTCGGTTTGTCGGCGGCCACCTCCAGGATGGTCTCCAGGCAGGACTCCCGCGTGGCCCGTCCCTTGCCGATGAACGCCGAGGCCCCGGCGTCCAGCACGGCGCGCACGATCTCCGGCTCCTCGTGCTCGGAGAAGACGATGACCCGCTGCCCGCCGCCGCATAACTCGGCGACCCGGTCGACGACCAAGGTGCCGTTGAGGTTGAGATCGAGCATCAGCACGTCGGCGGCCACGCCGCGGACGGACTCGATCGTGGACCCCTGGGCGACCAGGCGCACCGGGCCCGGCGGGCTGAACCACGACCTGACGCCGTCCACCACGACCTGGTGATCCTCCACCAGGGCGACGGTCACGGGCCCTGCCAGATGCTGTTGACCCATAACTCCCCTCCCTGCCGCTGATAGGTGACGACGACGCCGCTCGGCTCGTGTACCGGGGTGGTGCTGATGGGCAGATCATCATTGTCGGCCACGACGGCCACGCTCATCATCGTGGACATCGCGGACACGGTGACCCTGGCCCGCGACCTGGCGCCGTCCAGTGCCCGGATCGGCGCTCTGAGCAGGTCCTCGCGTACACCCTCCGGCAGGTCGGGCAGGTTCTCGCCGAACGGCGGCGCCGTCACCAGGACCTGGCGCCGCTCGGCCGCCTCGATGCGCTCGCGCAACGCCGACACCAGCGCGTCGGGCACGTCCTCCCGCTCGGTGATGAGGCGGCGCAGCCGCATGGCGCCGGCCGTACAGTCCGCGCGGACGCGGGGATCGCCGGGATCGGCGCCGTCGGCCAGCTGCTTCAGCAGCGACTCGGCCACGTCGCGGATGGCGTCGTACCTGCGCAGCCGGTCGGCGTGGATGCTCCGGGCGGACACCCGCCAGGCGTCGTCGGCGGCGAGCCGGCGGGCCAGCAGCACCGCGTCCTCGGCGCGCACGCGCAGCGTGTGGCAGCCGGCCAGGTAACCGAGCTGGAGGGTGATGCTGCCCACCTCGACCATCAGGTACTTGGCGATGGAGACACGGTCGAGCGTCCCGGTCGCGGCCATCGCCGCCAGCATGATGCCGGCGTTGGCGGCGAGGAAGACGAACAGCTCGCCCCGCCCGCGCGGCCGGTTCCACAAGAGCATGACTCCGAGCCAGCCCACCGAGCCCCAGCCCCAGTTGATGGGGCCGATCAGGTCCTTCGGGTAGCAGGCCACGATCACCGCGATGTCCAGGGCCAGCACGGGCACGGCGAGCTCGCGTCCCCGGGCCGGGCCGCTGGAGGTGCGCAGCAGGGCCACGGCGGCCAGCACGGCGATCGCGGTGTAGAGGAGCCAGGCCGCCGCCGCGACCACCGGCCAGCGGAAGTCGTACCAGCCGGTGATCGTGACCGTGAGGTCGTAGCCGGTGTGCCAGAGCATGGCGATCATCACGGCGCCGATCGCGGTGTAGCGGGCGTAGCGCTGCGCGACCTGTTCGATCTCTTCGGTCACGGCCGCCACCACAGGCTCACCCTGGTGCCCTGGCCGCCGGAGGAGATCTCGGCGCCGCCGTTCGGCAGGGACCGCATCGTGTCGAGGATCGAGCCGCGCACGCCGAACCGGTCGGGCGGCAGCCGGTCCTGGTCGAACCCCCGGCCCTCGTCGGCGACCTCCACGCGGATCTCGCCGTCGCGCCTGCTGGAGAGCAGTTCCGCCTGGTGTACGCCGGAATGCCGGGCGACGTTCGCCAGTGCCTCGGTGACGGCGCGGGCGAAGCTCTCCGCGACCTCCCCCGGCACCGTCTCCGGCGTCAGGCTCCGATGGACCTCCAGGCCCGTCACCCGCTCGGCCACCTCGTCCAGCAGGGCGTCCAGGGCGATGGAACCGGCGGCGGCGCGCGGGGTGTCCCGCAGTTTCTCCAGCGCCGACAGATCGCTCGCCGCCTGGCCGCGCAGGGTGGGCGAGGGCTCGTCGTAGGTGCCCAGGCCGACCATCGTCAGCGTGTGCAGTGACGTCTCGTGGATGCTGCCGACCTGCCGCAGCTCGTCCTCGCGCCGCAGCCGCTCCACCATGAGCGTGATCTCCCTGCGCGCGCTCTCCCTCAGGAAGGCGTCCGCCGAGGCGGCCGAGCGGCGCAGCAGCAGCATCAGCACCACGATGGAGAGGATCTGTACGACGTGCGTCCCCAGAGTGATGCTCACGTCCTGGGGAGGGGAGGCGAGCCGGGCCCCGGCCAGGTACGCCCCCGACACGGCCAGGCCGGTGGGGACGGCCACCTTGGGCGGCCAGGCGACCCCGGCGACGACGATGGTCATCGTGACCAGCCCCGCGATCCAGCTCGCTCCGTCCTCGAGCGCCTCCCTGGCCACGAGGTGGCGCTGCGAGAGGCACAACGTGATGGTGATGGCCACGTCACCGGCCGCCAGCCACTTGGGCAGCAGCTCCCCGCGCCACACCAGGCGGGCGAACAGCGCCGTCCACACGAGGTCCACCGCCAGCATCGGCACCAGCCACGCGACGGAGACCGGCGGCACCGCGCCGAGCGCGGCGGCGACGACCGCCACCAGGCCGACGGCGACACGGGCCGCCGCTCCTGTACGAGCGATGGCCTGCTCCAACTGCCTGGCCGCCGAGTCGTACCTCGTGGAACCGGGGAGAGCCATGCGCCGTCCGCTCGCGATGGGAGCACAAAACGGGTCTCACGATAACGCACCGAATGTGAACGGATCGGCTTTCTCCGGTCGTGGCGGCGGATGGGGTCATGGGTCCGCATTGCTGTTTCCTCGGGCCGGCTCTACTGCGGGATGCACCGCGTCCTACGCACCCTGAACCCCCGGCCACCGCGCCGCATGACGGCCGATCGGCCGTCAGTCATATCACCGCGCGCGAGCGTGTACTGGGGCGCGTGTCGCGATGACCGCGGCTACGGGGGCACATGTCGCGATGACCGCGACGAGAGGGGACCTCATGACCTTCATCGTGATCGCGATCCTGATCACCTGCCTGTCCGTGATGGCGATCCGTGGTCAACGAGGAACCTGGCCGCCCGGGATGCCGGTGGCACGGCCGCGATTGTCGGCGGTCGGCGGTACGTACGAGGGCTCGCACGGCCGGCCGTCCGACGCGTACGTCATCCAGGAGCGGCTGATCGCGACGGCCAGCGGCGGGCAGCTCGGCGGCCACGATGGTGGGCAGGGCGGCGGGTGGGGTGGCGGGCAGCTCGGCGACGTCTCCGCCGCCGCTGTGGCCCTGGGCGCCGTGGTCGCCGCCCGGCCTCGGTACGGCGCGGCGCGGAAGGTGGACATGAACGGCTGGGCCCAGGCGGTACACCACTCCGTGCGCACCGCCGCCCAGCTCGACCCCGCCACGTCCGGCCTGGTCAACACGCTGGATCTGATCATCCTCGACGCGGCGGACAGCCCGTGCCTGCGTTTCGCTCATGTCGGGAACGGCGCGATCTGGCACTGCCCGAAGAGCGCACGGCCGCAGCCGCTCACCACGTCGCACTCCTTCGAGGACGGGTCGCCGCACTCCTTGGAGGACGGCTCGCCGCAGCGCGGGCTCGGCCTGGCGTCCGCCCTGTCTCCGCAGGTCGGCACCGTGTCCCTCCGTCCTGGTGACCGCGTCGTCATCATCACGAACGGGGCGATCCGGGCGCTCGGCGCCTCGCGAATGACGGAACTCTTCGCCGGTGGCCCGTCGCCCGCCGCCTGCCTGGACAGGGTGTTCGACGAGATGGCCGCCGTGGAGCCGAAGGACGACGCGACGGTGGTCATCGCGGACTTCGTCACCACCTGAGGGGTTTCGCGACGGCCGTGGGTGACCTCACCGGTCTGCCGGTCTGCCCGTCCGCCGGTCTGCCCATCTGCCCATCTGCCCGTCTGCCGTCCGCCGTCCGCCGTCCGCCGTCTGCCGGGAGGCCGGTCGGGAGGAAGCGGCAGGAAGTGGCAGGATCTTCCCATGGACTTCCGGGATCGAGTTCGAGGCTGCCTGCTCGGTGGGGCGATCGGTGACGCGCTGGGGGCGCCGATCGAGTTCCAGTCGCTCAGGGAGATCCGCAAGCATCACGGCAAAGACGGTATTTCCGGATATGTCACCGATTGGCGTGGCAAAAGCGGGCTGGTCACCGATGACACGCAGATGACGCTCTTCACCGTGGAGGGCCTCACCCGCGCCGAGTCCCCGGCCGACGCGGTGGAGTCGGTACGCCAGGCGTACCAGCGCTGGCTGGACACCCAGGACTATCCCGCGGCTCCGCCGCCGGACGGTCCGCATCGTACGGGCCGTTTGCGCGAGGAGGGCTGGTTGTACTCCCGGCGGGCACCCGGCAACGCCTGCCTGTCGGGCCTGCACCGGCACTTCCCCGGGCCGGCGCCCCTCGGCGAGCCAGGCCCGGTGAACCCCGATTCCAAGGGGTGCGGAACGGTCATGCGCTCGGCCCCATTCGGCCTGGCCGTCAGGGACCCTCGGGCCGCGTTCGAGCTGTCCGCCGCCTGCGCGCAGATCACCCACGGACATCCGACCGGCTACCTGTCCGCCGGGGCATTCGCGGCGATCGTCGCACTCCTGGCCGCTGGGCGACCGCTGGCGCACGCCGTACAGGATGCCCTGGATCTGACGTCGACTTACCCACGGCACGAGGAGACGACAGGCGCACTCCACGCCGCGGTCGAGCTGGCCCGCGGCGGCGAGCACACGCCGGAGGCGGTCGAATCGCTCGGCGGAGCGTGGGTGGCCGAGGAGGCGCTGGCCATCGGGGTCTACTGCGCGCTGGTGGAGCCGTCGGTTGAGCGGGCGATGCTGCTGTCGGTCAACCACTCGGGAGACAGCGACTCCACGGGCTCGGTCTGCGGCAACCTCCTGGGAGCCGTGCACGGGACCGCCGCGTTCCCCGTCGCGTGGTCACGACCGCTGGAGGGCCGGGAGACGATCGAGCGACTCGCGGACGAACTGTCGACCACGTTCGGCTGATCCGCCCACAGTGCGGCGCGGCAGCCCTCCTGCCAGGCTCCGTCGGCCATGTGGCGGCCCTCCCCGGCTCCGTCCGCTGTGCGGCGGTCCTCGTCCCAGGCTCCGTCGGCCGTGCGGTGGTATCGCTCCCAGGTATGGAAGTCAGTCGTGGAAGTCGCTGACGAGAGCCGTCAGAGGGCGTAGTTGCGCAGGACGGCGAGCGCCTTGGCGCCGTACGGGCCCGTCGCTTTCAGCGTCGAGTCGGCGGGGGCCAGGCGGTGGGCGCCGACACGGCAGAAGTCGGCGGCTGGGCCTGTGACGGTAGAGGCGGCGGCGGGGTCGCCGAAGCGCCAGAGCTCGCCGTCGGGTGAGGTCAGCTCACAGTAGACGGGCCCACCCTCGATGCCCGCGACGTCGAAGGCGTACGGCAGGGTGCGGTGGCCGAGCCAGGCGATGTGCCGCAGGCGCGCGGTGTCGGGGTATGGGATGCCGAGGGGCGCGGTGATGTCGTAGGCGTGGGCCCAGTGTTCGGCCAGCCGGGTGGTGGCCAGGGTCGCCGGGGACAGCGGGATGGCCACCCAGGACAGACGGGTACCCTTGGGCTGGGCGCGTAGGGCGTCGGGAATGGCGAAAGCGGCCCTGCGCCAGCGGGCCAGGAGATCGGCGGGGGCGATACCCCGCTGAGCGGCCACCCTGGCGTCCGCCGCCGCATCCACCCCTCTACCGGACTCGCCTCTACCGGACTCCCGACCGGAGGCGCCGTTGGTCACGGGCTCCCGACTCAATACACCGTCGCCGGACTCGCCGCCGGACGCGCCACCGTCCCGACCGGCAGGGCCACCGTCCCGACCGAGCACACCGCCCGACTCCCGACCGGGAGCGCCACCGTCCCGACCGGGAGCGCCGTCGGATTCCCGACCGGGAGCACCGTCGGATTCCCGACCGGGAGCACCGTGGGACTCCCGACCGGGCACGCCGTCGGCGGCGGGCCTGCGCCTGATCGTGACGTCCTCGCCAGCGAGCGAGGCGGCGGCGCGTTCCTCGCTCTGGGCGAGGTGGAGGACCACGTCGGAGACGGTCCAGCCCTCGGCGGCCGACGCGTGGGACCACTCGGCGGGGGTGAGACCGGCGAGGACGGCGTCCAACTGCTCGTACTCGGCCTTGAGGTCGTCGAATATGTCCGTCATAGGCAACAACAATACAGAACAATGTTCTGCCATGGGTGAAAGGCGCCGGGGCGGCCGACGGGTCAGATCAGGCCGAGGTGGCGGGCGCGGTTGACGGCCAGCAATCGGTCGTGGCAGCCGAGCTTGCGGTAGACGTTCTCCAGGTGCTTGCGGACGGTGCGGACGCTGATCCGGCGCAGGCAGGCGATCTGCTGCGCGCTGAGCCCGCTCGCGACGAGAGTGATCATGTCCAGTTCGCGGCTGGTCAGGCCGGCGCGCAGCCGCATCTCGTCGCGCTGGGCGCTGTCCCATTCCGGCGCGATTCCCGGCATTTCCAGTGCCCCCGCTACTCCCGGCGCTCCCGGCGTTCCCGGTGTTCCCGGTGTTCCCGGTGTTCCCGCTGCTCCAGGCATTCCCGCTGCTCCAGGCATTCCCGCCGCTCCAGGCGTTCCTGGCGCGCCGGGCATTCCCGGTGTTCCCAGCGTTCCTGGCGCTCCCGGTGTGTAGATCCGGTCGAGCAGTGTCAGAACCGGCTGGAGCGCCTGCGCCACCTCCACCTGAGTCTGGCTGAAATCGTGGCCGGTGCGGTTGACGGCCCATCCGCGGCCGCCCGACGGCAGCCACGTACCGACGACGATGGCGAGCTGGTGCCGGGCCTGCATCGGGACGAACAGCTCGCGGTAGACGCGGTGCGACCGCCAGGCGCGTTCGGCGAGACAGTCGCTGATCCGTCTCGGGGAGACGTCTCCGGGGTGGTCGAGGTAGTGGCGGACGAGAGGGTGCTCGTCCATGACGGCGGCGAGCAGATCGATCGAGATCTCGGCGTCCGGCGGGTCGAACCAGAGCTCCACCGAGTGGGCGGAGAGGTCGAGATTGTTCCAGCCGGCGACATCGCCGTCGAGGGCGGAGATGAGGCAGGCGGCCGCGGCGGCCAAATAGGCGTCGCGGCCGGGCAGGTCGCCGAGTTGATAGCTCAGCTCCATGGGGTTCATCAATGAGCGGCCCATGTCCGCCTCCTCCCCCTCGGACTACGTCAAAGAGCGTATTCCGCGACGCCGGATCCGGTCCGCAGAATATGGGGAAAGGGGAGGGTGAATCATGGCGCGGCAGACAATTCGGTCGCGGTTCAGCGGAAAAGCAGGGGCGACACCAGGAATACGCATAAATGCTGAAATAGACCACTCTGACGGGTTTCACGCGCGGAGCGTGGGGCGGTCCAGGCACGCCGACGGTGTACGGCTCGGAATGGCGCTCGCGTGCGCCGCAGTTCTGGCGACGAGCGCCTGCGGTGGTCCCGGCGACGGGGGCGGCGGCTCGTACATCCCCACGGTGCGGACGAACGTCCCCACTGTGCGGACGAACGTTCCCGTACAGCCTGAGCAGGCATTTCCCAGGTCGGCCGTACCCGCTGAGCTCCAGGGGACCTGGAGCGGCGGAACGTCCGGCGGCACCGCCTACGGCTCGGTCACCCTCGGCCCCGAGGGAGATCTGATCATCGCCAAAGGCGGGCTGCGATGGGCGGGCACGGTCGTCGTCGAGCGAACTCAGATGACCTTCTACATTCCCAACACCGCCCCTCGGCGGGAGTCGTGGTCATGGCAGGGCTGCCAGGATCCGGCCGGTTTTGGCTATCCCTATCGGACCCTTTTCCTGAGCGGTTATAGCTATGTTCAGGATTGCTAATCCCGAGTCGAAGATGAAACGTCTGTGCGAAATGTGGAACGGAGATGAACGGCATCGGTGATTTCGGTCTTGCGGACCGCGATCTGCTTCAGGAGATCGCCCGCGAAACGGTGAGACGCGCCGCTCCTGAGGAACTGCCGCTCTTCCCGATGGTGGCGACGGTCTACTTCGACCGGGGCGGCCGTCTCCCGGCCGGGCGGGCAGGACGCGACGAGATGCTGGGGTTCGGGCTGGAGTCAGCGGTCATCCTGCTGACGCCCGTGGTACTCCCTGTCGTCTCGGCGATCCTGGACCAGCTGGCGCAGGACGTCGCCCGTGTGGTGACCGATCGCGGCAAGGATGGGCTGCGCCGGGCGATGCGCGCTCTGCTGCGCCGCACCGCCGAGGCCGAGAACGACGCCCTGCCGCCGGTCCCGGAGCTGACCCCGGAGCAGCTCGCCCGGGTGCGCATGACGGCGCTCGAAAAGGCCCGCCAGATGGACCTGCCGGAGGACAAGGCCGAACTGCTCGCTGACGCCGTCATCGGAAGCCTGGGCGCATGAACAGGCTCCCGCTCGGCCCCACCGAAAGCCTCGGCGCATGAACAGGCTCCCGCTCGAAAGCCTGGGCGCATGAGCGAGCGCCCGCTCGATCCCTTCGCCGTGCCTTCTCAGACCGCGCTGCGATTTGTGCTGTTGATGGGCTCGATCGTCGGTGCGAGCGTGTTCGCCTTCAACATCCTCTACTTCAGCTTGTCGCCGCAGGGCGCGAGCGAGGAGCGGACCTACTCGCGCTGCTGGGAGGTCGCGCCTGGGACCGAGGGCTCGGACATCGGGGCGGTCGCCGGCCGGTTCCTCGCGTGCGTGGCGCCGTACGAGCAGGCCAAGGCCGTCTGGGTGGCGGGCGGGCTCGCGCTGCTCTTCCTGGTGGCCGGGCTGATCTACTGGTACCTGCCCGCCTGGCGGATCCGCCGGCTCGGGCTGCGGCCCCTGCGGGCTGAGGACGCTCCAGACCACGTATGCGAACTGAACGACCTCGTGACCGTCGCGGGCCTCGCGCGGCGCCCCACGTACCTGTGGCGGCTGACCGGCTCCGTCGGCGGGGTCGCCTTCGGCCGTTACGGCCGCCGCTACCTGGGCCTGGACGCCGGTCTGGTCATGAAACTGACCACCGACAGGACGGCCTTCCGCGCGATCGTCCTGCACGAACTCGCTCACCTGCGCAACGCCGACGTCGACAGGACGTACCTGACGGTGGCGTTCTGGCGGGCCTTCGTGATCGTCGCTCTGGTGCCGGTGACGGTGAGCCTGGCCGACGAGCCGGATGGGGCGTCCCTGGGGGTGGTCTGGCGGCTGTTGTTCCTGCTCGCCGTGGTCTACTTCACCCGGAACGCCGTCCTCCGATCGCGCGAGACGTACGCCGACGTGCGCGCCGCCAGGTGGGAGGGCGGGGCGGGTGGCCTTGAGGCCGTCCTGAGCGGTCGGCAGCACGACGATCCCCCAAGCGGCGGTTCGAGGCACGGGCTGCCGCCGTGGCGCGGGCAGCCTCCACAAAGCGGACTGTCTTCACGGCGCGGGCCGCTTCCGTGGCGCGGACCGTTTCCGTGGGGCGGGCTGGTTCGGCGGCACTTCGAGCCGCAGGTCCGGCTGCGGCTGCTGCGGGATCCGGAGGCTGTTTTCACGCCGGGCTTCTGGGAGTCCTTCGGCGCCGGGCTCGCGACGACCATCGTGTACGGCAACCTCGCCACCCTGCTCTGGCTGGCGGTACCCCGGCTCGACGCGCTGGTCAACCGGTGGCTGTCGGCGCTGCTGTTCGCGCCGCTCGCGATGGGCGTGGTGGCCGTCGCCGTCTGGCGCTGGTCGGCGTACCGGGCGGTCAGGGGGCGTGCACGGTCCCGGCTGGCGTACGTGGGGCTCGGGCTGGGGCTCGGCCTGGTGCTGGGGCAACCTCTGTCAGCGTCGAGCGCCATCACCGGATCTTGGAGTGGGACGGGCGACATCACCCCCCTGCTCTGGCTGGGCTCGGCGGCGGTCACCGTCGCGTGCGCCTGCCTCATCGTGCGGTGGATCGCCACCACGGCGGCCGCGTGGCTGCCCGTCATCGCGAGGGTGCCGATCGGTGTCGCCGTGGTGCCGATCATCGTGGCGGCCAGTTGCCTGTTCGCGTGCTGGTTCGGCGTCCAACTCCTGGCGCTCGAGGTGCCGGATCTCTCCCAGTTGCCGGCGGGCGACTATCTCCAGGCGAGCGGGCTGAACGGCACCGCCACGGTGAATCGGGCCGGGCCTTGGTGGCTGTGGCTGACGCTGAACCATCCGCTCAGCCACTACTTCTCGCGGCAGGGGGTGATCGCGGCCGTGCTGGTCGGGGTCTGGGCCGTTCCGCTGGGCGCGTGGCTGGTCAGGCCGCCGGCCCACGGGTGCCCGGACTGGCTGACCCGCCTCACAAGCCTGACCCGCCCGCCGCTCGTGCTCGCCCGGCCGGCCGCTGCCATCCGGCCGGCGGTGCTGACGGGCGTGGGCGCGGCGCTGGCGTACGCGGCGTCGCTGCTTGCCATCCGTTTCCTGGCTCACCAGGCGTACACACCGGCGCAGCGCGCCCTGCCCGGCTTCGCGTTGCTGTTCAACCATTGGCAGGTGTCGCTCGCCATACTGCTGCAGGCGGTGGCGGCCGCCGTCGTGGCCTGCGTGGTCACTCTCAGGCGGCAGCGCTTCGCCGTCGTCCTGGGCATGATGGCGGCGTTCCTCACCGGCGCCGTCGGCGCGCTCGTCATGCCGTCGACCGGCGTACTCGGTGGCTGCCTGGACGCCTTCAGTCTCAGACCCGGTCCCTGCGCGTGGGACGTATCACTGTCCGCGGTGCGCCTCCCGCTCGGACAGGTGACTGTCGTCGGCTCCCTCGCGGCCCTGGTCGCCGCCCTGGTCGTCCATTGGTTGGCCAGAGCCGCGTCCGTCGTGTCCAGGCGCCCCTCCCCCACCGCTCCCGCCGCCGACATCTCACCCATCGTGCCTCTGGCCATCGCCGTCGCCGCCCTGACCGTGCTGTGGATCCCAGAAACCGTACGAATACCTCCCGAACCACCGCCCGCCACCCTCCGACTGGATCCAGCGGCCCTGGAAGCCTGCGCCCTGCTCCGCCGCCTGCCAACCGGCACACCTGGTCAGGACGAGGCGCGGGCCACCCTTCTCGCGCTTCTGGACGCGGCCGACCGCTCGACCCATCCGGTGATGACGGACGAGGCACTGGCGATGCGTCAAGCGATCGCCGACGGCGACCCCCAGGCGTACGCCCTCCACCTGCGCCGCCTCACGGCCCTCTGCCCACCCTGACGGACTCCCGATCCAGCCGCGTCGGCGAGGTGAAGATCACGTCAACGCCTGGGGCTGTGACCTAGTTGTCAGGGTCACGGAGACCAACGGCATCGTGCTGCCAGAATGGCTGCGAGTAGACCAACGTCCCGATCATCCATGGCTCGTACGCGGGAAACTGGATCACCTGAAAGGCCGCGTCGGGAATGCGCAGGGATGGTCGACGAAAACCATGGACGCCCCCTGGCTGGAAGCCGAAGCGATGGTAATAGCCCGGGTCGCCTTCGAGGAAGACGAGGGGGACAGAGCGTTCGGCGAGCATCTCCAGACCGCGCTGGACCAGAGCCGATCCGACGCCTTGCCGTTGATATTCGGGCGCCACGGCCAAAGGGCTGAGAACCTGCACCTCGACCAGCCGCCGCGGCGCGTCGAGCAGGCTCGGGGTGAACATGATGTGGCCGATGACCCTTCCGGCGTCCTCGGCCACCAGCGAGATGCCCGTGTCAGGGGTGATCGTGCCGCGCAGGGTATCCACGAGGTCGGCCACGAGGGCTCCGTGGTCGCCGAACGCCTGCAGATGCACCGTCCGCACGGGTTCTCTGTCGCCCTGCCGCTCATCGCGAAGATTCATTTCCCGGACAGTAGAGCACTGGTCCGTGGCGAGCATCCGAATTTTCGCGACGACGGCGCAGGGGGGTCGTGAGGGCGGTCCATAGGCCTGGCCCCATGTGATCTTGACTATCTTGACCGCGGTGATCGTATTCCGAGGTCGGCGTCCGGGTACGCCGGAGCCTGCCACCAACGTGGCACTCCGCGACGTCGGCGCACTTCGGAGGCTCAGCATGCCCGGCGACTTCCTCCAAGGGGTACGTATCTACAAGTGCGGCACCACCTCGGACGGAGGTGCGATCATGTGCTCGGAAATAGGATGGGCCAAGGTTCCTTTCATGATCATGTCCGCGGATTCGGACAACGGGTCGAACCTGGGGTGGCAGGAGGTCGGCCACACCGATATTCACATTCCGCTGAAGAAACTCGTCTCGGTGATGAAGCAACACGGCATAGACGTGCGCTATGACGAAGAGGAATTGGCGCGCCGAATCGGCCCGGCACCCGAGGCTGTCGACTATTAGGGCTCGTCTTTGCGCCAGCGGGCGCGCAGGTGGAAGGCGGCCGTCTTGGGGCGGCGATCGCGCGTGAAAACGCCCTTCTTGTTGCCGTCGACGCGGAAGACGCCCGGCGTGGTGGCGAAGTCGGCGAAGTTCCACACCTGTTCGCCCACCACCGCGTCGACCCGGTCGAAGACCCGGTGATACACGTCGAGCAGCTCCGCCTGATACTCCTCGGTCCACGGGTTGGGCACGACGCTGCGCAGGCCGGGGTAGGTGTCGGCGCCGTACTCGGTGATGACGATGGGCTTGTCGTGCAGCGCCGCCCACTGCCGAAGTTCGGTCTCCAGCGCGGTCTCGGCCGCTTCCAGATCGCCGGGACCGAAATACCAGCCGTAGTAACGGTTGAGCAGGACCACGTCGAACAGGTCGGTGACCACGCACTGGTCCGGCGGCGCGAGCAGCGCGTTGACGTAGGCCACGGGCCGGGTCGGGTCGAGGCGGCGGGTTTCCGCTGCTAGTGGGGCGAAGTAGTCGCGCGCTTCGGGTTGGACGTGGTCGGGTTCGTTGGCCACGGACCACAACACGACGCTGGGACGGTTCTTGTCGCGCGCCACCAGCTCCTGGAGCGCCCGCAGGTGGACGCGCCGAGTCTCGTCGCTGACCGCGTCCGGGGAGAAGGTGAGCACCCGTTCGCCGGAGCTGAAGACGCCGCCGCCGATGTTGCGGTTGAGCCCGACGGCCGCCGTCTCGTTGATGACGACGACGCCGTGCCGGTCGGCGTAGTCGAGAACCTCCTCCGCGTACGGGTAATGCGAGGTGCGGAAGGAGTTCGCGCCGATCCACTCCATCAGCGCGAAGTCATGCACCATCAGCACGTCGTCGTGCCCCTTGCCGCGCACCGCCGCGTCCTCGTGCTTGCCGAATCCCTTGAAGTAGAAGGGGGTTCCGTTGATCAGGAACTGCTTCCCGCGCACCTCCACCGTGCGTACGCCCACCGGCTGGCGGTAACTGTCAGTGACCTCACCGGATGCGCTGAGCAGCGTGACCTCGAGTTCGTACAGGTAGCCGTCGCCGGGTGCCCAGGGATGTACGTCGGGCACCCGCAGCGTGCCGACCGCACCCGTGGCGGCGGCCACCTCGGCACCCGCGGCATCGCGCAGCGAGACGCGGACCGAGTCCGTCTCCCCGGTGTTGTCCGCCCGGTAGCCGATGACGCCGGTGGTGTCGTCGAAGGTCGTGGTGACGGTGATGTCGCTGATGTGCTCCGGGGGTGTGGTGTAGAGCCAGACCGGCCGGTGCAGGCCCGCGTAATTGAAGAAGTCGTGGAAGTATCGCTGCACCCGGCGGCCGTCGGGACGTTCCTCGATGGTGCCCGGCGGGATCGTCGCCCAGCTCAGTTCGTTGTTGACCACGACGGTGAGGCGGTTCTCGGCTCCCGGCCGCAGGTGTGCGGTCACGTCCGCTTCGAACGGGGTGTAGCCGCCTTCGTGGGTGACGACCTCGGTGTCATTGACCCAGGCGGTCGCGCGGTGGGTGGCGGCGTCGAACCGCAGGACTATACGCTGTCCTGTCCACTGGGCAGGTACCCACACGTTCGTCTGGTACCAGGCGTCGCCGACGTGGTCCCGGACTGTCACGTCGGGATAGATGTCGTTGTAGCTGGCCGGTACCGGGATGTCCACGGCTTCCGCGAGGGGCGAGCGCCACCAGCCTTCGGCGCGGCCTGCTCCCTCTGCGTCCAGCCGGAACCTCCACAAGCCGGCCAGGGAGCGGCGTTCGCGGGTGGGGCCGTCCTGCGGGCGAAGCATGGTCGGTGCTCCTTTTCTCCGCGCGGTGATGCACGCGGTGGTTATTTGATGCCGGTGTTGGCGATGCCCTGAACGAACTGTCGTTGGAGGAACAGAAAGAGCACCAGGATCGGAGTGACGACGGTGACCGCACCGGCGAGCAGCAGCCCATAGTTGGTGCCGTTGGCGCCCACCGAGAACAGGGCGAGCGCTACGGGCAGCGTGTAATGATCTTCGGTCTGCGCGATCACCAGCGGCCACAGGAAGTTGTTCCACTGGGCGAGGAAGGTCAGGATCGCCAGTGTCGCCAGCGCGGGCCTGCAGAGCGGGATGATCACCCGGAGAAAGATGCGTGTTTCCCCGGCACCGTCGAGCCGGGCCGCTTCGACCAGCGAATCTGGAATGTCCTGGATGAACTGGCGCATGAGAAACACGCCGAGCGGTGTCACGAGGAAGGGCAGAATCAATCCCAGATAGGAATTACTCAGTCCCATGTTGCTGACGAGGACGAAGAGCGGCACGAAAGTCGTGGTTCCGGGGATGATCAGCATCGTCAGGACGAGGCCGAACAGCAGCCGCTTTCCGGCGAACTCCATCTTCGCGAAGGCGTACCCCGCCATGGAGCAGAAGAGCAGATTGCCCATGACACATACCGCGGCGACCAGCGCGCTGTTGAAGAAGTACAGGCCGAAACTCTGCTTCGACAGCAGCAGTTGGAAGTTGTCCAGCGTCGGAGAACGGGGAAGCCAGGAGCTCGGATAGGCGACGATTTCCCCGGTCGGTTTGACCGATCCCAGGAACATCCACGCGAACGGTGCCAGCGTCGCGATCAGGCCGACGACGAGGGCTCCGTAGAGCATGATGCGGGCAGGTCGGATGCGTACGCCGATGCCGGACGTGGCCGCACCGGTGCTCGCGCTCGCAGTGGTCATATCACGCCTTCGCTCGGAAGATACGGAACTGCAGGAGGCTGAGCAGCGCGATCGCGGCCACCAGCACGTACGAGGCGGCGGCGGCCGTGCCATAGTTGCCGAAGCCGAATTGCTCGAAGGCGTAGTAACTGATCGACGTGGTGCTGTCCAGCGGGCCACCACTCGTCATCACGAACGGCTCCTCGAAGAACTGCAGGTAACCGATGCTCAGCAGCACGGCGACCACCAGCGTGACCGGTCTGAGCAATGGCAGGGTGACGCTGCGGAAAGTACGCCAGCGGGTGGCGCCGTCAATGTGGGCCGCCTCCCGCAGTTCCTCGGGAATGGACTGCAGTCCGGCCAGGAAGATCACCATGGGGATGCCGAAGTGGCGCCAGACCGCCATGAGAATGAGCGCGGGCATGGCCCAGTTCGGGTCGTTCAACCAGTCCGGGCCGTGGATTCCCACGACGGCGAGGGCGGAGTTGATCATTCCGTCCTCCTCGTAGAGATATCTCCACACCACCGCTACCGCCACGATGCTGGTCACCACGGGCGCGAAATACGCGACCCTGAAGAGTCCCTTCGCCCGCTGGATCCCGTAATTGAGCGCGACGGCGAGACCCAAGGCGATGACCATCGTCAGCGGGATTCCGGCGACGACGAAGTAGACCGTGTTGAGGGCTGCCCGGAGAAAGGTCGGATCCCCGAAGAGGCTGGTGTAGTTCTCAACGCCCACGAAGTTGACACTGAAGGGCGCCCGTACGTCCCGGTTCGTAATGTCCGTGACGCTCATCGACAACGAGGAGAGCACCGGCCACACGCCGAAGGTGGCGAAGAGTGCGATGAAGGGCGCGCAGAAGGCCCACGCGACCAGGGTGCGCCGGGAATGTCCAGACATAGCCTGCGGCGGCCTGGAGGCCCGGCCCGACGAGGAGCGCATGGTGGCAAGAGAAGCCATCTCTACGCCCCGGTTCCGATCGCCGACGCCTTTTTCTGGATCTCCTGCAAGGCCACCTGCGGCGAGGAGACGCCCTTGGCCACCTTTTCGAACTCGGCGTCCAGTACCGCGGTGACCTGTCGCCATGTCGTGGTGTTCGGTCCGGGCTGTGCGGTCTTCAGCTGCGTACGGAACACGGCCAACGTCGCATCGGTCGCGAGCTTGCCCTCGTTCCAGGCCGACTCGACGGCGGGCAGGTCTCCGGACAGGTCGTACCAGGTCTTCTGGGCGTCAGGACTGGCCATCCACCGGATGAACTTCCAGGCGCCGTCCCGGTTCTTGGCGTCCTTGAACACCGCCCACTGTCCGCCGCCGATGTAGCTGGCGTTGGACTTCGGCCCGGAGGGGAGCGGGGTGATGCCGACCTTGTCGTCGACGAAGGACGCGCCTCCGGCGGATTTCAGCAGGCTCCCCTCCCAGGGGCCGGCGATGAGCGCGGCGGTGGACCCGGCGACGAACTGTGGCTCGATCTCGCCCAGGCTCACCGGGCCGTTCGGGCTGGTGATCTTCGAGCTGATGAACGACCGGTAGAACTCGAGCCCCTTGAGCGCCTCCGGCGTATCGAAGGCGAACTTGGTGCCGTCCTCGCTCATGAGCTGGGCTCCGGCCTGCCACATGAACGGTACGACGCCCTGCCAGGTCGCCGCGGCACCGGTGGGCAGCGACAGCCCCCACTTGGCGCCTTCCTTCTGAAGGGCCTGGAGGAACGGGCCGTACTCCTCCCAGGTCTTGGGCGCGGAGACCCCGGCGGCCTTGGCCATGTCCTTGCGGTAGAACAGGGAGCGCGTTTCCACGTACCAGGGGACGCCGTACTCGGCGCCCTCGAAGAGGGTGCTCTGGACGGCGCCGCGGTAGAAGGAGTCGTAGTCGACGAGCTTGGACGGGACCTTTTCCAGCCCGCCCGTGGACGCGAACGCCGCGAGGTCCACCGCCCCCACCATGGTGGCGTCCGGAGTGTCTCCTGAGGCGATGGCGGTCTGTACCTTCTTGGCGTAGTCCTGCCAGGGAACCGCTGTCACCTGCACTTTCGCGCCGGGGTTCGCCTTGCCGAACTCGGCGGCGAGCTTGGGCAGGAGTTCGCCCTCCGTTCCCATCGCCCATACGGTGATGGCGCCGTCGGCAGGTTTGGCGTCAATCGGGGCGGCCGCCGCGGACTGCGCCGGGCCGGCGTCGGACCGGCCACAGCCGGTCAGGAGCAGTGCGACGGCCAGGCCGCCGACGAGTGACTTCGCAATGCTTGAGCTGCACATTTGTGGTCCTGGTCCTCTCCACCCGAGGGAAGCTCCACCGCTTCCTCCGCAAGTCGTGGTGTGGGTGAGCGAGACGTTATCCCAAAAACCGAACAGTTGCCATAATTTGGTTGTGAGAATTCCCCCTGCAACGGGCGCAGGGCCCATAGGGTTGATCGCATGACCGAAGAGACGGCGAGCCGACCCGGCACGCGGCGGGGCCCCTATGCCAAGAGCGCGCGCCGCCAGGCCGAGATCGTCGCCTCCGCGACGTCCGTCTTCTCGGCCCGCGGCTACCGAGGCGGGTCGTTGCGGGAGATCGCGAAGCAGCTGGACCTCAGCCTGACCAGCGTCGTCCATCACTTCCCCAGCAAGAGCGCGCTTCTCGTGGCCGTACTCGAGAACGCCGATTCCGCGCACGCCGGCTCCTTCACCACGGACTGCCGGGAGCAGGGTGTGGCGTACGCCGTGCTTCAGTACGTTCGCCGGAACCTCGAACGCCCCGAGATGCTGAGGCTGCTCGCTCTCATGGCCGCGGAGTCGTCGGCTGCGGACCATCCGGCGCATGAGTGGTTTCGCGACAGGTACGACAGATTGATCGAGACGCTGGCGGTCGCCATCCGCCGGGACCAGGACGCGGGCCGCGTTTCCAACAGCCGGGCCCCCGAGGGTATCGCCGAGTCCCTGGTGGCCCTGTGGGACGGGCTTCAACTCCAGTGGCTCATCAACCCGCGGCGGGACCTGGTCGCGGCGATGAGGTCCTCGCTGGCGGACCTACTGGAACCACCGCGGCAGAACTGAAAGTTTCACTCCCAGCAAACAGCCTTGTCATGCTCTGGCCAGCCACGACGCCTTCTCACCGGGCGCCGGAGATCGCGTCTTCGTTGACGACCGGAAAGCGCTTTCCTACATTGACGGTCATTCACTCACCTGTCTTTCGTTCACATACGCGTACGACAGGCGAAGGCATCCGCAGGGAGGCAATCGTGAGAAAGACGATCCCGGCTCGGATAGTGGCGGTAGCGGCCGCCGCGCTGGCCTTGGCCGGCGGCATCGCCAGCGGGCCGTCGGCATCCGCCGCGGCCTGGCCGACACCGAGCGGCCAGCAGGGCGTCGGTGCGACGATCAACGTATCCGGCACGGTCGACGGCAAGATGATCCGCTACTACGGCATCGGAGACCTGGGCAGCGGCGGCCAGGAAGAGGGCCAGAGCCCGATCTTCAAGCTCGCCAACGGCGCGGTGCTGAAGAACGTCATCATCGGCTCCCCCGCGGCCGACGGCATCCACTGCACGGGCACCTGCACCCTCCAGAACGTCTGGTGGGAGGACGTCGGCGAGGACGCCGCCACCTTCAAGGGCACCTCGTCGTCCCAGACGATGACGATCGACGGCGGCGGCGCCAAGGCGGCCAGCGACAAGGTCTTCCAGCACAACGGCCCCGGCACCATGTACATCAGGAACTTCCAGGTGACGAACTTCGGCAAGCTCTACCGCTCCTGCGGAAACTGCTCCAAGCAGTACGCGCGCCACGTCGTCATCTCCAACGTCACCGCCACGTACTCGGGCAAGACGCTGGCCGGCATCAACACCAACTACGGCGACACCGCCAGGTTCTCCGGCATCACGATCGTCGGCGACTCCGGCAAGAAGATCGTGATCTGCGAGAAGTACAAGGGCGTGACCAGCGGCGAACCCACCAAGATCGGCAGCGGCGCCGACGGCGTCAACTGTATCTACTCCAGCTCGGACATCACCTACCGGTAGACGAAGATCGAACATGACCGGCGCCGGTCGGATCTCCATCTGACGACCGAACCCTGAGCGCGGTCCCCCGCCGCGACGGGAGACCGCGCTCAGCACCCCGATCCGCGCAGCGTGGCGCGGTGCGGCTACCAGGCCCTGGCCCAGGAAGGGGACGGTGTCGGGTCCGGGGTGAGGTCGCGCAGGTCGTGGGACCAGGTCTGCGTCCACCCGCCGGACCGCCGCTCAATGATCTTGACGGCGCCGTCCCGGGTGGCCATGAGCAGCCGCCCCTCACCATCCCAGTCCGCCCAGGCCGCCTCGGGTAACGGCGTGAGGCGGCCGTCGTCCTCCTCCCGCAGGTAACTGACCTGTACGCCCTCGATCCCATGCCGTTGGAAGTCGGTCCCGGTGTGCGCCAGCACCAGGGCGCGGTCGCCGCCCGGCTGGACGCGCCCGATGAGTACGGCCGCGCGCAACCCATGCGCCGCTCCCTCAAAGGGGCGCCAGCCGCGTTTGTACTCGTTCTGCAGATCCCGATAGGCCCAGTCGAGGCTGAGGGCCTCCACCACCACACCGTACGGATAACTGCCGTGAAAAGGCCGCTTCGCCATCGAAGCGGAGATCGTCAGCCGGTTGTCCGCGGCGAACGCGCAGCCGCCGGTCCAGGTGCCGCCGGTGTGCCAGGCCGCGAGGGCGGTGAGCCACGGCGCCTTGGACACGGCGAAATAGGTGTCCCACGGAGACTCCCCGTGCCCGAGTGCGAAGTACCCGAGAAGCCGCCCGTCAGGCGATAAGTCGCATCGACGCGGGTACAGCATCCCGCGAAACCAGGCGCCGGATCTCACTTCACGCAGCCGCAGGTCCCACTCCAGCAGGTGCCACCAACCGGCCGGGCCACGACGCATGATCAGCGCGACGGGCGCGGCGGTGGCGACGAGCACGTAAAGACGGCAGGGCGGGGCTGAGCTGGTCATCGGGCGGCTCCCCGTAGACGTGACATTCCGACGGTAGCCCGCGAACGACCCGGACATCGAGCCTATTTCCCGCACGGGCCTTCCTCGGCAATCCCCCGTAAAACACCCCACTGATAAAGCACTTTTCACTCCGCGTACCCAAGCGAGCGAATCGCTATATGCGCGAATGGAGAAATGGCACTAAGGAGATCATCGCCCATGCACTCGAAAGGGCACCTTGGTGAGAAAGTATCTAGCATCGGGCATATCAGGCATGCTGCTGGCCCTCGCGCCGGCGGTCGCCTTCCATCCGGCGCGGGCCACCGACGGCGACGCCATCGGAGCCACTCACCCGTCGTCCGCCAATTACATCGTGACGTTGAAAGAAGGCGCCGAAATACCGGCGTACATCTCGCCGAACCATATCTATCACCACGCCGTCAACGGCTTCTCCGCCACGTTGACCCCGGAAGAGGTCGCCCTGCTTCGCGGCAACCCGGACGTCATAGCGATCGAGACGGACAAGCCCGTCAAACTGGACCCCGCGCCGAGCACCGAAGCCGAACTCCCTTGGTACCAGCAGTTCAGCCCACCGTGGAACCTCGACCGCATCGACCAGCGATTTGGCTTGAATAATCGGTACATATTCCGATACACCGGCGCGTCGGTTCGCGCCTATGTGATCGACACCGGTATCCAGACCGACCAGGGCGAGTTCGGCGACCGCGCCATCAACGTGTTCGACGCTTTCGGCGGCGACGGAGTCGACTGCCAGGGCCACGGCACGCACGTGTCCGGCACGGTGGGCAGCGAGTCCTGGGGGGTGGCGAAGCTGGTGCGGCTGCGCGGGGTCAAGGTGTTCCCCGAGTGCAGCGGTGACACGTCGACCTCGGCGATCATCGCCGGCATCGACTGGGTGACCGCCCACGCCATCCGCCCGGCCGTGGCCAACCTCTCGCTGGGCGGCCCCCAGTCCGTGGCGCTCAATACGGCGGTGGCCACCCTCGCCAACTCCGGCGTCTTCGTCTCGGTCGCCGCCGGCAACGAGAACGCCGACGCGTGCACCAGATCACCGGCGAGCGCCCCGAACACGCTGACCGTGGCCGCCTCGGACATCAACGACACCAAGGCCTGGTTCAGCAACTTCGGCCCCTGCGTCGACCTCTACGCACCAGGGGTGGGCATCCCGTCCGTCCCGCTGGCCGGGATCTACCCGAGCGTTCTGAGCGGCACGTCGATGGCGGCCCCCACGGTGGCCGGGGTGGCCGCCCTCGTCAAGGACCGGTACGGCGAGATGTCGTCCAGCGTTCTCAACGCCTTGATCATCAATTGGGCCACCCAGTTCGCGGTCGACGGAAACCCGCTCTCCACGCCGAACCGCCTGCTGTTCAAGCCTTGACCCGTCTCTCGTGATCGCCGGCCTGGTAGTCGAACCAGTCGAAGCTCGCGCTGCCGTCCGTGACGTACATGCCGATGACCCGCCCCGTGAAGCCGGTCGCCACCTCCGTGGACAGGTAGCGGCCGTCCAGCTCGGCCAGCAGAACGCCGTCGGCGGAGAAGGCGATGGTGTCCGGGCCACGGGCGCCGACGCCGACCGGCTCGCCTGCCGAAGCGGGCGTGGTCACGGACGGCGGCAGGAGGTCGCGCGTACGGAAGTCGATGGCGAGGGTGACCGGCCCCGGAGGTACGGGCTGGTCCGCCACGCACTGGCGCACCGGGCCGATCCGCGCGATCAGGCGCGCCCGCCCCGCGTGTACCTCCAGGTCGTAGTGGTGGGCCTCGTCCAGGCGCACGGACAGCCCGGCCGTGGCCGATCCCGGCTCCAGGAGGGCGGTGACGCGGCAGTCGTGGTGCTGCTGCCGGCGGCCGACGAAGGTGCATCCCGGGCGGTCCGTCGTGGTGCCGGTGGCGTGCAGGGTGAGCCGGCCGGGGCGCTCGGTCAGCGACCAGGAGCCGTCCGGGCGGCTGCGCGGTGAGATCCAGTACGGCGCCAGCGCGCCGGCGTCGAAGTCGTCGCGCGGCGGCGTTTCAGGCAGGGGATGCCAGGCGGCGGGCGCCGGATGGCGTTCGAGGACCGGGCCGACGACGGGCCAGCCGTCCACCCATTCCACCGGCGTGAGGAACGTCTCCCGCCCGAGGACCTGGAACTCCGGCGTGTAGCCGCGCGGGCGGGTGCCGAGCAGGACCATCCACCAGCTGCCGTCGGCCGCCTCCACCAGGTCGGCGTGGCCGGTGCTCTGGATCGGCCGGTCGGTGCCGCGGTGCGACAGGATCGGGTTGGCCGGGCCCGCCTCGAACGGGCCGCGCGGCGAGCGGGCGCGGGCGATCGAGACGCTGTGGGCGCGCTCGGTGCCGCCCTCGGACATCAGCAGGTACCACCAGTCGCCCACCTGGTAGAGGTGCGGGCCTTCCGGATATTTCATGCCGACGCCTGACCAGGCGGGATACGGGCCCTCCAGGACCTTGCCCGCCACCGGGTCGATGCGCGCGACCTGCGTACCGGAGAAGGCGCACCAGCAGGAGCCGTCCTCGTCCCACGCCAGGTCGGGGTCGATGCCCGGCAGGTCGATCCAGACGGGGTCCGACCACGGGCCTTCGGGGCGCTCGGCGGTGACGACGAAGTTGCCCCGGCCGCTCACGTTCGTCGTGATCAGGTAGAACCGGCCGTCGTGGTGGCGGATCGTCGGCGCGTAGATCCCGCCCGAGGCGGGCACCTCAGGGGGCAGCTCCAGCTGTGACGGCCGGTCGAGCACATTGCCCAGTTGCCGCCAGTGCACCAGGTCGCGGCTGTGGAAGATCGGGACGCCGGGGACATACTCGAAGCTGGAACAGACGAGGTAGTAGTCCTCGCCGACCCGGCACACGCTGGGATCCGGGTGGAACCCGCCGATCACCGGGTTGTCGTACATCCGCACGTTGAGCGGTTCCTTTCCAAGAGAAGATCAGCCCTTGAAGGCGCCGTCCATGATCCCGGCCACCATGCGCCGGCCCACGAAGACGAACAGCACCAGCAGCGGGAGGGTGGCCAGGAACGAGCCCGACATGGCGAGGCCCAGGTCGATGGAGTAACTGTTCTGCAGTGCCTTGATGGCGATCTGCGCGGTGTACATCTCCGGCGATTTCAGCACGATGAACGGCCACAGGAAGTCGTTCCAGGCGGTGACGAAGCCGAGCAGGCCGAGCACGAACGCGGCCGGCCGCACCAGCGGGAACGCGATGCGCCAGAAGATCTGCCAGGTGGTGGCGCCGTCGATGCGCGCGGCCTGGAGGATCTCGTCACTGATCGTGGTGGACAGATGCTGGCGCATCCAGAAGATCCCGAACGCGCTGGCCAGGCCGGGCACGATGAGCGCCTGGAGCGTGTCCACCCAGTTCAGCGAAGAGATGATCATGTACTGCGGGATGACGGCGAGCTGTGTCGGTACCGTCATGGTGAGCACGACGATCAGGAACAGCACGTTGCGGCCGGGGAAGCGCAGCTTGGCGAAGGCGAACCCGGCCAGCGAGCACAGCACGGCATGCCCGACCGCGATCGTACCGGCCACGATGAGGCTGTTGACGATCGAGCGGACGAACGGCACCGTCGTGAACACCAGCCCGGCCAGATGGAAGAAGTTGCCCCCGGGCGCGATCTCGGGCGGCAGCCGCGTGGCGGTCGCCGTGTCGGTCGTGGCCACCACGAACATCCAGTACAGCGGGAACAGGCAGGCGAACACGGCCAGTCCCAGCAGGACGTAGGTCCACCAGCGGACGCGCTCACCCGAGCGCCGGATCGTCTTGGTCATCATCGCTCCGGACGGATGCGGGTGGACAGAACGTAGTTGACCGTCGCGAGCCCGACCACCAGCACGAACAGCGCCACGCCGATGGCCGCGCCGTAGCCGAACTGGAACTGGCCGAAGCCCTGCTCGTACAGGAACAGCGTCAGCGTCTGGCATTGCCGGATCGGCCCGCAGGTGAGCGGCGAGAGGCGGGAGACGAGCAGCGGCTCGGTGAAGATCTGCAGGCCGCCGATCGTCGAGGTCACGATCGTGAACACGATGACCGGCCGCAGCGACGGGATCGAGATGTGGCGGAACTGCTTCCACCCGCCCGCGCCGTCCACGGCCGCCGCCTCGTAGATCGCCCGCGGGATCGCCTGCAGGGATGCCAGGTAGAGCAGCGTGGTGTAGCCGAACCAGCGCCAGGTCACCATGACCGCGATCAGCACGTGGCTGCCCCACACCGACTGCTTGAAGTCGATCGGCTCCACACCGGCGAACCCGAGCAGCCAGTTGAGCAGGCCGTAGTCGCGGTCGAACATCTGGGAGAAGACGATCGTGGTGGCCGCCACCGAGGTGATGTACGGCACCAGCATCGACATCCGGAAGAACACCGCCAGCCGGAGCCGGGCGTGGTTGAGCAGGTGCGCCAGGCCCAGCGCCAGCAGCAACTGCGGCACAGTGGACAGCAGCCAGATGCTGATCGTGTTCCAGGCCGCGTCCCAGAACCGCGTGTCGGCGAACAGACGGGTGAAGTTGTCCAAGCCGATGAAGACGTGCTCGCCGATGGGGTTCCAGTCGAACAGCGCCACGTAGAAGGTGAAGAGCAGCGGCACCAGCCCGAACACCGCGAAGATCAGGAAGAACGGCGCGATGTAGGCGTACGGCGCGATGCGTTCGGTAATGCTCTGCCGCACCGAGGTCGTCCCGGCGGGCGGCGCTTGCGCCCGCCGGGTGCTGAGGGTCGTCGTCACGCTCGTCCTACTTGCCGATGGCGGTCTTGATGTTGGCCAGCGCCGCGTCCCACGCCTTGGCCGGATCGCCCTTGCCCTGCTCGACGTTGGTGATCGCGTTCAGGAGCTCCTGGCCGATGGCGGAGCTGTCCGGCCCGATGTAGAACGGCTTGAGCCCGAGCAGCGAGTTGGTGTAGATCGTCCCGGTCGGGGCGTCGGAGAAGAACGGGTCCTTCAGGGCGGTGAGCTTGGGGTCCTTGTAGACCGACGGGGTAGTGGGCAGCGCGCCGGTGACGACGAAGTGCGCCAGCTGGCCCTGCGGGGACTGGGTCTTGGAGATGTAGTCCCAGGCGGCCTTGGGGTTCTTGGCGCCCTTGGGGATGGCCAGGTAGCTGCCGCCCCAGTTGCCCGCGCCTCCCGGGATAGTGGCGATGTCCCACTTGCCCTTCGTACCGGGCGCGTTGTTCCGGATCTGTTCCAGCAACCAGGACGGCGCGGAGATCACCGCGAACTGGTCCTTGCCAATGCCGGCGCTCCATCCATCGGAGAAGGAGCTCTGCTTGGCGGTGATGCCCGCCTGCACCGCCTTGAGAGCGAGGTCGAAAGCCGTCTTGACCTGCGGGCTGGTGCTGTAGACGACGTTGCCCGACGGGTCGTAGTACTTCTGCGGCCCCTGGTTGACCGCCTGGTGGAACACGCTGGTCCCGGCGTTGTCGACGAACGCCTTCTTGGTCGCCGCGGTGTACTTCTTGCCGGTCTCGATGAAGGCGTCCCAGGTGGGCCAGAGCTTGCCCACCTCCTCACGGTCGGTCGGCAGCCCTGCGGCCTTGAACAGGTCCGTCCGGTAGGCGACGGCCATACCGCCCACGTCCGTCGGGATGCCGATGATCTCGCCACCCTTGGCGGTGCTCTGGCTCATCACCCAGTCCAGATAGTCGCCCTTGATCTTGTCGGCGCCCAGTTGCCGCAGGTCATAGAAGTTCTGCGGCTGCTGCACGAACTTGGGCAGATCGTCGCCCTGGATCAGCACCAGGTCGGGCACCTTGCCGCCGGCCAGCGCCGTGGTCAGCGCCTGCGCCGTCTCCACCGAGCCGCCCACTTCGGTCAGCTTCACCTGGATGCCCGGGTTCTGTTTCTGGTAGACATCGACGTCGGCTTTCTGGTTGATCCCGGAGAACGACCAGAACTCGAACGACTTGCCGTCACCCGTCGGTTGCGACGGAGAACCGCCGCCACCACAGGCGGCCGCGGTCAGGGCGAGGGCCGTGGCGAGCACGGCCGATGTTGCGATACGGAGCTTCACGGCGATCTCTTCCCCTGGGGGTCGGTGCTGAAGAGCTGGTAGGGACTGACGGCGGCGCGCCCATGGAGTGGAGTTCGTCGCAGCGCCTGAAATTTTCGTAACTAGGGCCGATCGTTAATCGGGGACTTTAGGCACTTCACGCGAAACCCGTCAATAATCTGGTCGCAAGATTGCCGAAACAGTCGGACAGGAGCCTGAAAGCGTGGCGTTAGACTGCGCCCATGACCGCGACCCAGGAGCCGCCCGCATCCGGCCCCGCAGCCGGCACCGCAGCCGGCACCGCGCCCAACCAGCCGCTGACCATCGCGCAGCTCGCCGAGCTGGCCGGAGTGTCCACGGCCACGGTCTCCAAAGTGGTGAACGGCCGTTCCGAGGTCGCGCCGGAGACCCGGGCCTTGGTCGAGGGGCTCATCCGCGAGCACGGCTACCGGCGGCAGAGGCGGCGCGACAGCCCCGCCGCCCTGGTGGAGCTGGTCTTCCACGCGCTGGAGGGCGACTACCCGATAGAGATCATCAAGGGCGTCGAGCGGGTGGCGCAGGAGCACGACCTGGCGCTGGTGCTCTCCCAGCTGCAGCACCACCACGTACCGGGCCGGAGCTGGATCGAGGGTGTGATGAGACGCCGGCCCAGTGGTGTCATCGCGGTGTTCAGCAGCCTGACCGACGCGCAGTGCCACCAGCTGGCCAGCCGTGACATCCCGCTGGTCCTGCTGGACCCGAGCGGCGAGCCCGGCCACCAGGTGCCCTCGGTGGGCGCCGGCAACTGGAACGGCGGCCTCTCGGCGACCCGCCACCTGCTCCAGCTCGGCCACCGGCGGATCGGCATCATCACCGGCCCCGACTACGCGCTGTCCAGCCGGGCCCGCCTCGACGGCTACCGCGCGGCGCTGGACATGGCCGGCGTGCCCGTCGACCCGGACCTGATCTGCGCGGGAGACTTCCTGGTCGAGGGCGGCCTGGCCATGGCCCATCGGCTGCTGCGGCTGCCCGACCCGCCCACCGCGATCTTCGCCTGCAACGACGGGCAGGCCACGGGCGTCTACGGGGCGGCCTACGAGCGGGGACTACGCATCCCCGATGACCTGAGCGTGATCGGCTTCGACGACCTCCCGCCGATGCGGTGGGCCATCCCGCCGCTGACCACGATCCGCCAGCCGCTCACCGAGATGGCCGCCGCGGCCACCAGGATGCTGGTGGCGCTCACGCACGGCGAGCCGGTGCCGCAGAACCGGATCGAGCTCGCCACCGAACTCGTGGTGCGAGGGAGCACCGCCCTCTACGGCCGCTGAGAGGTTCCGAAAGTTTCTGGATCCTTTCCGTATGTATCAAGAGCGAACCGCGCCCGGGTGGCCATGGCCTCGTCCACCATCTCCCCCTCGAAGGTGATGGCCCCGGCGCCGTGCCCCTGTGCCTCCTCCACGGCGGCGATCATCCGCGCGTAGCGGGCGAGCTCATCCGGGGTGGGCGAGAAGACCTCGTTGATCACGGGGACGTGGGCGGGATGGATCGCCATCATGCCCTCGTACCCCAGGGAGCGGTTCTGCTCGGCGAACGCCCGCAGTCCGTCGAGGTCGGCGATGTTCGTCCAGAGGCCCGCGATCGGGCAGGGCGCGCCCGCCGCCCGCACGTCCAGCAGGACACGGGAGCGCAGCGCCAGGGTCTCGGTGCCCTCAGGGCTCCAGCGGTAGCCGACCGCCCGCTCGACGTCGCCCCCCTTGCCGGTGACCGCGCCCAGGTAGGCGATGCGCGGCGCGGCCCGGCCGATGTCGTACGCCGCACGCAGCGCGCCGGCGCTCTCCAGCAGCGGCACGAGGGCGATGTGCCCCTCGGGCAGGCCGTGTTCGCGCTCGCACCAGCTCAGCAGCCGGTCGGCCAGGCGTACGTCCCCTTCGTCCGCGACCTTGGGCAGGACCACCCCGGCCAGACGGGCGTGCGTGATGGCGCGCAGGTCCTCGGCGGACGCCCAGCCGTCGAGGGGGTTGATCCGGACGAAGAGCGCCATGTCGCCCGTCGCGCCGGCGACGGCCTCGGCCACGCGCGCGCGGGCCGCGGCCTTGCCGGCCTGCGGGACGGCGTCCTCCAGGTCGAGGATGGCCGCGTCGGCTCCGGCGGCCGCCGCCTTGGCCAGCCATTCGGTACGGGTGCCGGGGACGAAGAGCAGGGAGCGCAGCGGCGGCCGATCAGATGACACCGCGCTTCTCCAGATCCGCGAGCTGGTCAGCGCCGAGCCCGAGCCACTGCCGGTAGACGAGGGCGTTGTCCTGCCCGAGCGCGGGTCCGGTGCGCCAGACGTGTCCGGGTTGCTGGTGGAAGTGCGGGAGGGCGGCCTGCATGCGGACCGGCCCGAGGTCGGGGTCGTCGACGGTGATGATGTCGCCGCGTTCGGCGTACACGGGATCACCGGCGATGTCCTCGGCGGTGAAGACGCGAGAGGCCACCACCTCGGCCTCCGCGAACGCCTCCAGGCACTCGGCGGCCCCGCGCGCGGCCACCCATTCGCGCAGTCCCTGGTCCAGCCGTTCCCGGCCGGCGAGTTGCCGCTGCGTCGTGGCGTACTCCTCCTCGGGCAGGCCCAGGAGCCGGACCACGTTCAGGACCGAGCGGAGGGTCGCGGAGGTCACGGTGATCCAGTCGCCGTCTCCGGACAGGTAGGTGTTGATGACCGCGGCCGGTGCGACGGCCAGCTGGTTGCCGGACCTGCCGGGTACGACACCGAGCTGGTCATGCGTGATGACCTGCCACTCGACCAGCCGGAACAGCGGCTCGAACAGGGCCAGGTCGATCCACTCGCCGTCGAAGGCGGGGTCGTTGGCCCTGCGGTGCAGGGCGGCGAGCACGGCGTACGCGCCCATCAGCCCGGTCACGGCGTCGCCGTGGGAGAACCCGGTGTGCACGGGCGGCCCGTCGGGAAAGCCGGTCAGGTGCACCACACCGCTCCTGGCCTCGCCGACCTTGCCGAAGCCCGGCGCGTCGGCCCGCGAGGACGTCGCGCCGAACCCGGAGATCTGCAGCAGGACCGCCTTGGGGTTGATCCGGTGCACGGCCTCCCAGTCCAGCTCCCAGGCCCGCAGCCGGCCGGGGCGCAGCGTGACGATCACGACGTCGGCCCAGGCCACGAGCCGGTGCGCCACCTGCCGGCCGTCGGGGTCGTGCAGGTCCAGGGTGACGGAGCGCTTGTTCCGGCCCGCGACCTTGAACCACAGCGGTACGCCGTCGCGCGTGGGGCCCATGGCGCGGGCGGCGTCACCGACGCCGGGGGGTTCGACGTGGATCACGTCGGCGCCCTGGTCGGCGAGCATGGAGCCGGCCAGCGGCCCGGCGACCACATGGGCGAACTCCACCACTTTCAGACCACGCAACTGCCCCTGGCCGTGCTGCTGTTCGGTCGCCTGGTCGCTCGCCTGTTCGGTCGCCTGTTCCGTCGCCTGTTCGGTCGCCACGCATGAGCTCCTTCGCACTGTCCGGTGCTGTCATCCTGCCCAAGGCGAGAAATGCGGGTCCAGCACAAGAAGTCGATAAATTCATGCTATTTACGCATTAACCCATCCAGGAGACGCCCGGCGGCAGCTCCGTACGGAACTCTTCGAGCACGTCCAGGAACGCGGCCGCCGCGAGCGGCAGGGTTCGCCGCGCCCGGACCACGACGTCCAGGCGCCGCTCCACCACGGGCCCGGTCAACCGGCGGTGCACGACGTGCCCCGGACCCAGGAGGGGCAGCACCAGAGCGGGCATCGCCGACACGCCGAGACCGGCGGCGACCAGGCCGCCCACCGTCGCCACGTTGCTCGCCTCCGCCGCGGGCGTCACCGCGGCGCCCGCCTGGGCGAACGCCGCGTCGGTGAGCCTGCGGACACTGGACTGCGGCCCGACGGCCAGGAACGGCTCGGCGGCCAGCTCCTCCCAGGTGACCTCGTCGCCCTCGGCGAGCGGGTGCCCCTCGGGCAGTACGGCGTGGAACTGGTCGCGGATCAGCGGACGATGGTCGAGGCGATCCGGCGACGCGCCCACCGTGGTGATCGCGAAGTCGGCGTCACCCGACAGCACCCTGCCGAGCACGGCCCGTTCGAGCCCGTCCATGATGCGGACCGCCACCTGCGGCCGCTGCCGCCGGAAGGCGGAGATCATGCGCGGCAGCAGCACCGCCGCGACCGAGGGCAGCGTGGCCACGGCCACCACGCCCGACTCGCCGAGCAGGTAGCGCCGCAGCTCCTTCATTCCCGACTCGTGGGCGCCGACGATCTGCTCGGCCACCCGCAGGGTCTCCAGGCCCGCCGCGGTGAGCTGGACGTTGCGGGTGTCGCGCTCCAGCAGCCGGGCGTCGAGCACCCGCTCCAGGTCGGCGACGGCGCGGCTCAACGTCGACTGCGAGACGTGCAGGTGCGCCGCCGCGGCGGTGAAGCTTGCCGCCCTGGCCACGGCGACATAGGCGGCGAGTTGCCGGAGAGTAGCGTCCATGGAGCCAACCTATGCACATACCGCATGGATAAATCCACTTTTGATGGTGGACGTGAAAGGTCAGCGCTCGGAAACTTCTCCGTAACCCTCCGAAAGGACCTCGATGATCGCGCTCCTCGGCTTTCTCACCATCGGCCTGTTCCTGGTGCTCACCATGACCAGGCGCGTGTCGGTCCTCACCGCGTTGGTGCTGGTCCCGGTGTTGACGGCGCTTGCCGGCGGTTTCGGCGCCGAGATGGGCCCGATGATCCTCGCCGGGCTGGGCAAGGTGGCGCCCACCGGCATCATGATCGCTTTCGCGGTCCTGTACTTCAGCCTGATGATCGACACAGGGCTGTTCGACCCGCTGATCCGCGGCATCCTGCGCCTGGCCAAGGACGACCCGCTGCGGATCGCCGTCGGCACGGCCGTCATCACGATGTGCGTGGCCCTGGACGGCGACGGCGCCTCGACCTTCCTCATCACCGTCTCGGCCCTGCTGCCCGTCTACAAACGGCTGCGGATGAGCCCGCTGGTGCTCACCGGCGTCGTCTGCCTGGGCGCCGGCGTGATGAACATGATCCCCTGGGGTGGCCCCACCGCGCGGGCGATGGCGGTGCTGAAGCTGGACAGCTCGCAGGTGTTCACCCCGGTTCTGCCCGCGATGGTCATCGGCATCGTCTGGGTGCTGGTGGCGTCGTACCTGATCGGCCTGCGCGAACGCCGTCGCCTCGGCACGGTCTCCCTGCCCGAGCCCTCGCCGGACCCCTCGCGGGGGTCCTCGTCGGAGCGCGCGGCCGAGTTCGTCGCCGGAGACGGGCCGGGGACGCCCCTGGCCCCGCCGCGCCGGCACCCGGCCCTGACCGTCTTCAACCTGGCGCTGACCGTCGCGCTGCTCGTCGGGCTCATCCTGCAGGTCATGCCGCTTCCGGTGCTGTTCGTGGTCGGGTTCGCCATCGCCGCGCTGGTCAACCACCCCTCCTGGGAGAAGCAGCAGGAACTGCTCGACAGGCACGCCAAGAGCGTCGTCCTGGTCACCACGATGATCTTCGCCGCCGGGGTCTTCACCGGAATCCTCACCGGGACCAAGATGATCAACGAGATGGCGACCGCGTTCGTCAACGTCATCCCCGACTCCTTCGGCGGCCATCTGCCGGTGCTGGTCGCGATCACGGGCATGCCGCTCAGCCTGGTCTTCACCCCCGACGCCTACTACTTCGGCGTACTGCCCGTGCTCGCCCAGACCGCCGGCGGCTTCGGCATCGAGTCCGCCGAGGTCGCCAGGGCCGCCATCCTCGGCCAGATGACCACCGGCTTCCCGCTCAGCCCGCTCACCGCCGCGACGTTCATCCTGGTCGGCATGAGCGGCGTACAACTCGGCCAGCACCAGCGCTTCATCTTCGGCTGGGCGTTCGCCACCACCCTGGTCATGACCGTGGCCGCGCTCCTGACCGGTGCCATCTCCCTCTGACCGCGCGAGGAGCACCCCCCTCATGAAGTACGGCAGAATCGCCGCCGCCTTGTCCACCCTCTCCGCCCTCTTGGCAACGCCCACCCCCGCACACGCCGACACCGTGCTGCCCCCGGATCGCTTCTTCTCCTACGACCGGGCCGCCGCGTACGGCGTGCACACAGAGCGGGTCTCGGTGCCCCTGCGCGACGGCAGCCACCTGGCCTGCGACCTGCACCGGCCCGCCGGCCCCGACGGCAGGCCCGCCGACGGCCGCTTCCCCGGCATCGTGTACGACTACAACGCCTATGATCAGTTGCAGCCACAGGGCCAGGCGGCGGCCTTCTTCGTCACCCGCGGCTACACCGCCGCAGTGTGCAACGCCCGCGGCACGGGCGCCTCACCCGGGCGCCTCGACCCGTTCAGCGCGCAGGAACAACGCGACAACTACGACCTCATCGAGTGGCTGGCGGCCCAGCCCTGGTCCACCGGCAAGATCGGGCAGACCGGCGTCAGCTACGGCGGCCACTCCTCCCTCCTGGTCGCGGTGAACAAGCCGCCCCACCTGGCCGCGATCATCCCCGTCGACGGAATCAGCGACTGGTACGAGAACACCATCTACCGAGGCGGCATCTACTCGGCCAGGATCCGGGACTGGCAGCGCGCCGTCGCGCCCGACACCCTGGTGACCTACGCCGAGCACCCGCTCTATGACGACTACTGGCGAGAGCGCAGTGTCAAGGCCCGGTGGAAGAACCTGGACGTCCCGGTCCTGGAGATCGCGGGCTGGTACGACAGATACCGGGCCGCCATGGTGGCGAACTTCCAGGCCCGCCCGAAGAACGTCTGGCTGGTCGCCGGCCCCTGGCAGCACGGCTGGCCGTCGGGCCAGCCCGCCGACATCGGCAACGGCGCCTATCTCGCCTGGTGGGACCACTGGCTCGGCGGCCGCGCCGACGCGCCACTGCCCGCCGCCAAGGTGACCTCCTATCAGGTGCCGGGCACCGGCTGGCAGCAGTTCGCCACCTGGCCCCCTCCCGGCACCCGGCAGACCCGCCTCGGCCTGAACGCCGACGGCACGCTGACGACCGGATCGACCAAGCCGGCCACCCTCGCCTTCACCGTCAACACCGAGACGACCCCCGCGACCCCGGACGAGCGGCTCACCTTCCAGACACGGCCCTATCAGCAGGACACCGTCCTGGCCGGCGACGTGGCCGCGAAGGTGCGCGCCGCCTTCAGCGCCACTGACGGCAACATCGCGGTCGTGGTCGAGGACGTCGCCCCCGACGGTTCGGCCGTCCGCGTCACCCAGGGCTGGCTGAAGGCGAGCCACCGGTTCGGACACGAACGCGCCGTCCCCGTCCGGCCGGGCAAGACGTATGACCTGGAGATCCGCACCTGGCCGACCCACTACCGGCTGAGCGCCGGCCACAGCCTCCGCGTGACGGTGTCCAGCGACGATTATCCCGAGATCGACTCCGACGCCCCGGCGGGCCGGGTCCACCTGCGGGTGGGATCCGGCGGCACCGAGATCCGGCTCGGCACGCTCACGGGGAAGGACGGCCAATGATCCACCTTTGGAGACCTTTGGCCGTATTCGCCACCGTACTGTCGATGGCGATCCCCCTGAAGGCGCAGCCATCCGCCGCTGCGGTGGCCGAGAGCGGCACGTGCGAGAGCCTGACCGCCATGACGCTCCCCCACGCGACCGTCACCCTCGCCGAATCGGTCCCGGCGGGCAGGCACACCGCTCCCGACGGCCGGGTCCTGCCGTCCGTACCCGCCTTCTGCCGCGTCCACGGCGTCGCCAAGCCGGTGCCGAACTCCAACATCGGCTTCGAGGTGTGGATCCCTGAGCAGGGGTGGAACCAGCGGCTGCTGATGTTCGGCAACGGCGGATACAGCTCGGCCATCGACTTCCCGTCCATGGGCGGCCCCGCGCTGGCGGCCGGGTACGCCACCGTCGGCACCGACACCGGGCACACCGGTGACGACCCGGACGTGTTCGTCCAGGGCGCCGCCAATCCGGAGATCATCGTCGACTGGGGCCACCGCGCGGTCCACGAGACGATCGTCAACGCCAAACCGATCGTCGAGGCGTACACCGGTGCCAAGCCGCGCTACTCCTACTTCATCGGCTGCTCCACCGGCGGCCACCAGGCGCTGATGGAGGCCCAGCGCTACCCGGACGACTTCGACGGCATCGTGGCCGGCGCCCCGGGCAACAACCGCGTCGCGCTCAACGCCGGCTTCCTCTGGCAGTTCCTCCGCAATCACACCCCCGGAGGCGTCCCTGACCCGATCGTCCCGGCGGCCAAGCTGCCCCTGCTGACGAACGCGGCCGTCAAGCGGTGCCGGGGCAAAGACGGCGGCCTGGCGACCGACGACTTCCTCACCGATCCGCGACGCTGCTCCTTCGATCCCGCCTCGCTCCGCTGCCCCGCAGGCGACGCTCCCACCTGTCTGACGAAACGCCAGGTGCAGGCGTTGCGGGAGATGTACGCGGGCGCCCGCGACCCGCGTACCGGCGAGCAGATCTACCCCGGTTGGCCGGTGGGCAGCGAAGCCCCCGTGGTGGACGCGTCGGGCACCGTGCGGGTGGGCTGGAGCTCGTACTGGGGCGCCGCCGAGCCGGCGCGGGCGAACTTCTGGCGCTACTGGGTCTTCAACGATCCGAACTGGAACTGGTGGACCTTCGACTTCCACCGCGACCTGCGCCTGGCCGAGAAGAAGCTCGGCCCGATCATCAACGCCACCGACCCGGACCTCAGGCCGTTCCGGCGGAGCGGCGGCAAGCTCCTCATGTACACGGGCTGGGCCGATCCGGTCGTCTCCGCCCACGACACCATCGACTACTACGGTCAGGTGGTTCGCGCCACCTCCGGTGAGCGTCAGCCGGGCAGCACGGCGGTCGCGCGGACGCGGGAGTTCGCCCGGCTGTTCATGGTCCCCGGCATGGCCCACTGCGGCGGCGGCCCCGGCCCGAACGTCTTCGACACGCTGACCCCGATCGTGAGCTGGGTCGAGCGCGGAGCGGCGCCCGCCGAGATCGTCGCGACGAAGTACGTGCACGACAACCCGGCGGACGGCGTCGCGATGACCCGTCCTCTCAGGCCTTTCACGTGTTAGCGGTCAGGTAGGGCGTACAGGACGGAGGTCAGCCGACGCGGACCGGTCAGCCGACGCGGATCGGGAGGGTACGCGGCCCGCGGACCTGACCGGCGGCCCAGGTCACCGCGTCCGGGTCGGCCAGGCTGAAGTCCGGGAACCGCTCCAGCCACACCTCGAGCGCGACCCGCAGCTCCATGCGCGCCAGATGCGAGCCCACACAGCGATGAATGCCCAGGCCGAACGCGACGTGCCGGTTGACCTCCCGGTCGATGACGACCTCGTCCGCCCGGTCGAACTGCGCCGGATCGCGGTTGGCCGCCGGGAACGACAGCAGGATCCAGTCATCGGCCTTCATGTCGCCGCCGCGCCAGTGCATGTCCTGCTTGACCAGCCGGGCCATCGTGACCGGCGCGTACGCCCGCAGGAACTCCTCCATCGCGGTCGGCAGCAGCTCCGGCTCGGCGACCAGCCGCTCGCGGTCGGCGGGCGTCTTCGCCAGGTGCCACAATGACGCGCCGATCGCGCTCCAGGTCGTGTCGATGCCGGCGATGAGCAGCAGCGCCATCGTGCCCGCCACGTGCGACGGCTCGAGCTTGTTGCCGTCGAGCTCGGCGTCGATCAGGTAGCTGGTGAGGTCGTCACGCGGGTGCTCGACATGCTCACGGATCTGCACGAGCAGGTAGTCGAACAGCTGCTGCGAACGGGCGAAACGTTCCTCCGGCGGCAGGTTGATGCCTTCGAGCGCGTTCTCGACGAACACCCGGAACTGCGCCCCGTCCTCGGGCGGGAAGCCGAGCATCTCGGCGATGACCCGCATCGGGATGTGCTGGGCGTAGTCGGCGGCGGCGTCGACGACGTCCTGCCCCTCCATCGCGTCGATGAGCGCGTGGCAGTACGCCCTGGTCCCCGCCTCCCGCTTGGCCACCGCGGACTTGGTGAACGCCGGCAGCAGCAACTTGCGCGCGTGGTGGTGGAAGGGCGGGTCGGAGGAGATCGGCGGCGCGGTGCCCACGGGGGCCAGCTCGACGGGCGGCCGGAAGTTGCTCATGATGATCGCCCGCGACGAGAAATGCTCGGTGTCGTAGGCGATGGCCGCGACGTCCTCGTAGCGGGTCGGCAGCCACCCGCCGCCGAACCGCTCGGTATGCGCGATCGGGCAGCGCTGCCGCAGCTCGTCCTGGATGGGGTACGGGTCAGCCGCCCACTCCGGCTCAGCATGGGAGAAATCGGTCGCCCAGTCCGAGACGGGCCCGGTGATGACCTCGTTACGCGAACCCAGGGGCGGCTCTTCCAGCGTCTCCCGGTAGTCCTGGTTGAAGCGGTCGTCCACGGTCATGTCTACCCTCCTAGAGGATCTCGATCGCTCGTTCGGGACAGTTGGACACCGCCAGGCGCGCCGCGCGCTCGTTGTCCGGCGGCACGATCCCCTCGCCGATCACCTGCCCGTAGCCCTCGTCGTCCTCGCCGAACAGGTCGGGGGCGAGGTCGTAGCAGCGACCATGCCCCTGACAGCGCTCGGAGTCGATCCGCACTTTCACTGTGGTGCTCCCCTCTGGAGCTGTGGTCTCAATGGTCTGTGCCGTGGTGTCGACGGCTTGCGCTCTGGTGCTGATGGCTTGCGCTCTGGCGCCGATGGCTTGTGCGGTGGTGCTGATGGGGGCCAGGGCGGCGACGACGCGGGTGAGCAACGCGGTCCACTCCTCGTCGTCCACCGCGTGCAGGTCCGGGGTGATGAGCGCGCTACCCATCGCGAGCAGGAGGCAGAAGTGGGCGAGCGCGTTCCCCGACAGCGCGGGGTCGAGCTCGCCATCACCCTCGGCGATGCCGGCGAGCCCGGCCAGCCAGTCGGCGCGTTCGCCGATGTAGTCGCGCATCGGCTGCGCGACCTCCTCATCACGACGGGCCGCGACCAGGGCCTCGACGATGAGATAGCCACCGGCATCACGCTTGCGCGGCAGCCGCCGACCGACCACGACGAGCAGCTCCGCGATAGACCGGTCCGGATCGGCGGCCAGCAGATCGGCCAGCAACCGCGGCCCGTGCGCGCGCAACGCGGCCACGAGCAGCTGGGCCTTCGACCCGAAGTGGGCGTACAACGCGCCGTTGCTCACCCCGGCGGCCGCGGCGATGTCCGCCACGCGCGTACCTTCGTACCCGCGCTCGGCGAACACCTCGGCGGCCGCGCGCAGCAACCGTTCACGCGTCTCGGCGGCGGTGACGCCCGCGATACGCCCCATGATCAAATTAAAAGACCGTTCATTTGATTCGTCAAGGGCGGCTTCGCTCTGAGTGGGCGGCTGTCTGACGGCCTTGCAGATGGAAGTGCGTCACGCCAGATGGAAGCGGACATGGCAGTGGGCCATCGGGGTTGGCGGTAGAGGCGTGTACGGCAGGAGGTTCGGCCGGAATGACGGTGGTCTGGCCCCGACGACTGGCGCTGGTGGTGACACCGGCATACGGCGAGTCGTTCGCGTTGTGGGTCGATCGGATGGCCTGCGGAACGGGTGCCCACCGTGAGGGGCGATGCAGTCGCTTCGGCTGCGGCAGATCACCCTGTCAGTGGATACGGACGGCCAGGTCGGCGGAAACGTCGTCTTGAATGACCGCTTCCTGGAGAGGGAAATCCGCTTGGCTCGGCAGGCCGCCGGGATCCTCGACGGCGGGGGGTCATCGGGCGGATCCGGCGGCGGTCCCGCTCCGGAGACGAACAACCGGACCCCGGCCGCGCCGCAGGGCCTCATCGTCGAGCCGGCTGCCTACCTGGATGAGCACGGCTACGCACGCGGCCAGGCCACCGTGACCTGGTCGCCGTTGGCTCAATGGATGTCCGCTTCTATCCGGACGGCAACACCAACTACAGCCGATTGTGGACCAGCGACGACGACTTCGCCGGTGAGGCGACCTTCCGCATCACGTCCGACACCAACACGGGCATGACGACGCGGACGTTCTTCACCGTGGCAGCTGGCTGGACGAAACTCGAAGTGCTGAGCCCGAGCACCTCCAACCCCAACGGCGGCTTCCTGGAGTCGGCCGAGGACTACAGCCGGATCGGCTACGACAACGACAACAGCGATAACCAGTTCATGTGGTTCGACGCCTCCGGGATGACGACCCACTACGGCAAATGGTGGGACTCCGCGTTCGCATCGAGCACGTGGGGCGTCCACGCAGGTCACGGATCGCCAGCTCCGGTTGGACTGGGATGGAGATCAATTACGGGCCCACGATGCAGGGCAACATGGGGCCGGTCGCGGTGCGTCCAATCCGGCAAGGCCATCTATTGGTGGGCCCATCGACACAACGGGAGCGCATCACCATGCCTTTGACCTGGACAACCTGGGACGCCGAACTGTCGTACGGTCCCGTGTACTTCTCCGAGAAGGACTCTGCCCGCGCCAACCCGCTGGGGGCAGAGCCGCTGTGGGGCATCGCGGTCGTCAAGACCGGCAGCACGCTAGGCGGCCAGACTTTCACACTCCGTGGTCGTGGCGCTGCCAAGCGGGCAGATGGGCGAGCGCATGGGAAGCCGCCAGGGTCGGCGCCACTCGGTTGAGATCGGCTGCGGGAATGGGCGGCCGCACAAGTGTCGGCGCCTCGCCCAACAGACGTGAGGGGACATCAGGCCCTCAGTAGCCGAGGCTGATGAGGTAGTCGGCGAGAGCCTCGACCACCTTTTCGGCTGCCTGTGGATGGCTACCCGGCGGGGTTCTCCCAACGATGAGGGCCTGCTTGGTCTTCACCCAGATGATCACGGCATAGTCGTGCCTCCTGCCCATCACTGAGCGGTCGTCATGATGGACGTACATGTACTTGTCGCCGTCAACGTGAAAACCGTTGGTCTGCACACTGGACGAGTCTCTGAACGCGCCGACGATCGTCTTGACCTCCTCGAGGGTGACGCGGAAATCAGGGCTAGCGGCCCAGACCGCATCGCCGGCAACGCTGAAGATCGCCCCTGCGTCGATCTGGCCACTGCTTAGAAGACTGGTATCCACATACGCCTGCCATGACATGTTCCCGCTCCGTCCTGCGCACGTCCCTCCCGGATGAGGGACCCGCCGTATCCGTGGTCTCGTGCTCGCTGCCCCTGAGGGGCGTCCTTGTCATCGTCGAGCAACACGAACACGTGATCAAGTGGTGGCCCCTTTCTGGTCGTGTCCCGGCCGCACCCCCAGAGGCGGCCCAGGCGCCCTGGAGAGCCCAGTCGCGGACGGCATCACGCCCGTCGTTTCGTGAAGTGTACGCCGTACGGTTCACGCGTACGGGAAGAGATATTCCCGCACGTTAACGATCAGTAGAGCAGCGCTCCGCGTGTGGTGGGGAGCTGTGGCGGATGGCCGTAGCTGTAGGGGTTCGGGCCGTCACGACGGCCACGGCTCACTGCCCGACACGACGAACCTTCTTCCCTCGGGCCCCGCGCTCAGCAGCGTGGGGAACGCCTCCATCACCGCATCGAGCTGCGGCAGCTTGCCCTAGCGATCCACCGCCTCTTCATCGGCGTAGACCTCGATCGACACGAACCGGTGCGGCTCGTCGGGGTCCTGCAAGATGTCGAAGTTGATGACCCCTGGGACTCGACGGCTGGCGTCGGCCAATTCGTAGAACATGCGGCGAGCGCGCTCCAGATGGCCAGGGTCAGCAGTGACGGCCACGCGGTAAAGAATCATCTGTCCTCCTGCGGTGCGGCCAGTAGCGGGCGCTGATCGGATTGAGCCCGCCATGGCCGAGCAGTTCCAGCAGCGGCTCGTCCTCGCTCGATCGAGCCTGTTCGAGCAGCCGCTGATAGTCGGCTGAGGGGAGACTGGGCTCGAAGTTGAACTCCGGCATGAAGATCGACGACAGTTGCAGAGTGAGCAGGCGGCGCGCCCGCTCGCTGTGGTTCGTTCCGCCGCGGTGCCACAGGGCGGCGTCCATCAGGACGACCTCGCCAGGCTGAACCTGAATCGTGACCTGGTCGTCGAAGGGGTCGTCGGCGGCCGGCGGCCGGTCGGGACGGTGGTGGCTGCCCGGCACCATCAGGAGTGGCCCGGTCTGCTCGTCCGCCGCGTCGAGGTAGATCAGGCAGGCGATCACGGTCGGCGCGGATACCAGCCGCGACGGTGGCGAGGTGTGCCACACGGTTCCGTCCCCGGTACGTGGGCGGGTGACGCGCACGTTCGAGTTGCGCAGCACGATCCGGGGGCCGAGCAGGCAGCGGACGGTGTCGGCCAGGCCGAAGGACAGCAGCGGGATCATGGCGATCTGCGGGTCCTGCTTGTGCGGGGTCCGGACGTACTGGCCGGAGAACTCCTTGTCGTAGGTTTTGCCATCGGTCAAGGGTCGCCCGTTCGACGACGTTCCTGTGCTTGTAGTGGTCGGCGTCGAAGCCCGGCCGAGGGATGCGGATGGCGCCCAGCACCTTAGGCAACTGCGGGCTGTCGCCGTACTGGCCCGGCGTCAGGACCAGCGACAAGGCCCGGCAGCGGCCGTCCGCGCGGACAAGTGGATCTTGGTGGTGAAGCCGCCTCGGGAGCAGCCTAGGCACTCCCCAGTCTGACCACCTCCGCCAGCCGGGCGGCCAGTGTGGCCAACACCGGATCGCCCCGGTTTGTCCTTACGGCGTCCCCCTTTTGCCGCCCCGGCGCGGCAGGCGGCGAGGGCGGTGTGCGGGGCGCGCCCGCGGCGTGCTGGTGCGCCCGCACCATGGTGGAGTCCACTGCGATGTCCCCATCCAGGCGCCCCTCGGCGTCCTGCCCGGCCTGGATCGCGGTCAGCAGCATCTGCCAGGTGCCATCGGCCGACCAGCGGCGATGCCGCTTGTAGACCGTGATCCAGGGACCGAACCGTTGGGGAAAGTCACGCCAGGGCAGCCCGGTCCGGGCCCGGTACAACACGCCATTGATCGTCTGACGGCGGTCGTTCCATCGCCCGCCCCGCTGGCCGCCTTCGGGCAGCAGCGGCCGGAGCCACTCCCACTCGGCGTCAAGCCACCAAGTCCCATGCGCTACGTGACAACATCGCCACAACTAGTCAGTAGATCTAAGAAAGAGGCCTTAACGTGCGCGCATCAGCACATGGCGGCGGCTTGTCTGCGCATCAGCAAGTGGCCACGGCGGAATCGTTCATCCTCCAAAGGCTCGCGCAACATCCGCCCCACCTCGACGAACTCCTCCTTGCGGGCCAGGTCGGCCAAGTCGTCGATCGGCCACCGGTAGGCCGGCGTGACCTTGTGGTCGAACTCCAACACCGGACCGCCCTCGGATTCGAAGAAACCGAGCAGGAGGTGACCACCCGGAGCCAGCACCCGGCGGAACTCGGCGAAGTATGGCGGCAGTTCCGGTGGTGGGATGTGGATGAGGGAGTACCAAGAGAGCAGACCGCCCAGCTCGCCGTCGGCCACGTCGAAGGCGCCCATCGAACCGACCTCGAAACGCAGGTCGGGGTGGTCTTTGCGGGCGATGTCGATCAGTGCGGGAGACAGGTCGACGCCGAAGGCGTCCAGTCCGAGGTTGCGCAGGTGTGCCGTCATGTACCCGGGACCGCAGCCGGCCTCGGCGACGGGCCGGGGCCCGGCGGCCCGTACGAGTTCGGCGAACGCGGCGACTATCGCGCGATCCAGGGGCAGGCGGTCGAGCGAGTCTCGGGCGAGATCGGCGTAGAGGTCGGCGACGGCGTCGTAGGCGTCCGCCGTCGCGGTCAGATAGGAGGAGGATTCGGCCATGGCGGACGACTGTAGTTCATCGGCCGGCAAAGGTCGTCGATCACCGACCGGCCGGCGCGTCCGTTCCGTAAGGGCCCTCCAGAAAGCGTCTGTTCCGTAAGGGCCCTCCAGAAAGCGGTGGCCGGGCGCGGCCTCGCTGCTCTTCGGGCGGTGTGGATCACGAAGAGCAGCGAGTGGTCCCGCGGGCGTCACATGGGAAGAGTCTCAGCCCGTGTAGTCGGTGGTATGGGTCTGGCCGGTCGGCCACAGATACTTGCCGTGGTCGGCCGTCGTATAGGTGCGGTTGTCGTCTCCCGTACGGGCCTGGATGAGGTTGCGGCGCCAGGTGGAGCCGCGCGCCGACCCGCCCCAGATGTTGCCGTACAGGAAGCCGTACAGCTGCTCGAGCTCCGCCGAGAAGACGTTGTCGGTGACGGTGATGTTCGTGGCGTTGTTGGTCACGCCGATGGAGAGCGCGTAACCCCAGCCGGAGACGTAGTTGTTCGTGACCGAGATGTGGTCGTACACGCCGCTGCCCTGCAGGGCCAGGCCGTTGGTGTTCCCCACGGAGGCCAGGGTGTTGTGGTCGACGATCATCGGACCGCCGTTGCCCTCGCTCTGCGGGCCGATGCCGTCGTGGTGGTAGACGTCATGTGAGGTGTCGGCCATGTCGTGGATGTAGTTGTTCGTCCAGGTCGACGGGCGGCCCGGGAATCCCGTCACCATGATCATGCCCGCGTTGCCCCAGATGTCGTTGTGGTCCATGACGGCCACGGCTTCTTTCATCGTCGTGGCCAGCTGCCAGGACTTGTCGAAGGGCGTGCCGGGCTTGGAGTGGGACGACGAGACGGTGCCGTCGTTGCCGGGAGGCATCGCGTAGGAGTTCGGCTTGAACGTCGAGTAGAGAAACTTGATGTTGTTGTCGGAGTAGATCTGGACGAGGTTGTCGTTGGGGTTGGTGCCCTCGAACAGACAGCCGACGAACGTCAGGTTGTCGCCGTAGATCAGCACCTTCAAGCCCAGGAAGCGCTTGTAGGAGATGACGCTGTTGTCCGGAAACTCGAGCCTCAGCGGCTTGTCGGCGCTCATGCCCGACGCGTAGTCGGTGAGCTTGCCCGGGTACGCGCCCAGGCCCAGCCCTCCGGCGTTGGCCGGGGTGTTGGCATAGCCGGTGTTCGAGAAGTCCGGCCAGTAGCCGGAGCCGTCGTTGGGCCGGGCGTCGATGGCGCTGACGGTCTCTTCCGCCCCGCTCGTTCGCAAGTCGCCGGGGACGACGCTCGTGGAAAGGGCGGCTGCGAGGAAGGCGAGGGCGAGGGCGGCGGAGAGGCAGCTCCGGGCGAGCGAGCGGGCTAACGGGATGCGGCGCCGGTCGTCCATGCCAGGGCGATGTGATGTGTTGATCTGGTGCTCCGATACGGTCGGTTACCGACTCGTGCCGTCCAGCGGCAGAGGCGGTGCTTCTGCATCAGGTGGTGGTCCGGGGTTACCGGTGATTTGTCATGATCACACTGTGCAGGACATTTCTCCCGTCGCGCCGGGATTTTGAAAGTTCGGGGCGAGCGGAAGGTTCGCCCCACTTCCTGCTGCCAGAGAACGCACCCGAACGAAGGAGCCGGGCGGTGACCGGAGTTCCGTCGTTCAGCGAGCGCCGCCGTCCTGATCGGTCAGGGCCGGATGAGGAAGCCCGCCAGGGCGCCGCGGCTGCGCTGGAGATCGTCAATGCGCTTATCCATGGCCTCGAGCTCGCCGGTCAGAATGTCCCAGAGCTCGGCACACCACTCGAAGTCCGGACGCTCGCCGCGCACGCACGGCAACACCACGCGGATCACCTCGGTCGACAGACCCACCTTCAGCAGCGCGCGCACCTGACGCACGGTGACCACGGAGTTCTCGTCGTAGAAGCGATAGCCGTTCGCGCCGCGACCGGCCTCCAGCACTCCCTGTGCCTCGTAGTACCGCAGCAGCCGTGTGCTGACCCCGGTGCGCCGCGACAACTCACCGATCAGCATGCGCCGGCTCCACTCCCAGGTTGACCTTGCCATCGATGTCAAGCCTTAACGTCGCTCGGGAAACGCACATTCCATACTGCTGGAGCGAGGTATGTCTTCTTTCGTTGTGCAACGTGACGGTCGGGTGGCCGACGCCGTGGACCTTGCGCCGCTCGCATTCGCCGGGTACGCCCACTTCACCGCCATGCAGGTGCGCGGCGGCCGGGTCCGGGGGCTGGACCTGCACCTGGAAAGGCTGCGGACGGCCTCCGCCACGCTCTTCGGGCGCGCGGTGCCCGACGACCGGGTGCGAGCCCTGTTGCGGGCGGCCGTCCAGGCCGGACCGGCTGACCTCTCTCTGACGGCCACGGTGTTCTCGCCCGCAGGAGAGTACACGCCGGCGGACGCCGAGCCCGAGTTGCTCGTCCGTACCGGACCAGCGGCGTCCGGCCCCCGGGGGCCGCTGGCGCTGGCGGTGGTGGAGCACGAACGAGTGCTTCCGGCGGTGAAGCACGTCGGGGAGATGGCCAAGACGTACTATCTCCGCCAAGCCGTCGTGGAGGGCTTCGACGACGCCGCCTTCATCGACCGCCGGGGTCGGCTCAGCGAAGCGTCGATCTGGAACCTGGCCTTCTGGGACGGGACGGCGGTGGTGTGGCCAGAAGCTGAGATGCTGACCGGGACCACGATGGGCATCGTCCGCCGGCAGCTCGACCGGCTCGGGGTTCCCCAGCGCGTTCAGCGGATCCGGCCCGCCGACCTGCCGGGAATGGCCGGGGCCGTGGTGATGAACTCGTGGACGCCGGCCGTACCAGTGCGTCGAATCGGCTCCGTGCCTCTGCCCGACGCGCCGGCCTTCGAGGCGACCCTGCGCCGGGCGTACCAGGCCGAACCGCTCACTACCCCGTAACGGCTGGGCGGGCGGCGCAGGGGCCCGGGCCGGTGGGCCCAGTGGGGACGCGCGCCGGCTGTCACTTCGGCGGGCCATCTATCGCTCACCGGCTCAGCAGGCCAGAGCGTTCCTAGCCTTGGACGGTCGGGCGGATGGTGACCTCGCCGATCTCGACATCCCGGGGCTGTTCGATGGCGAAGGCGACAACGCGGGCGACGGCCTCCGGATCGATGCCGAACCCGTCCATGTTGCGGCGAACCTCCTCACGGGCCTGAGCGTCGTCGATCGAGCCGGTGAGTTCGGTACGGACGAAGCCCGGCGAGATCGCCGTCGTCCGCAGCACACCGTCGGTCGACTCCTGCCGAAGGCCTTCCAACAGGGTGCGTACGGCGTTCTTCGTCGCCGCGTAGACCGCCTGCGTAGGCACGATCTTCAGGCCCGACGTCGACACCGTGGTCACCAGATGGCCGTGGCCCTGCCGGCGGAACACCGGCATGGCGGCGGCGATGCCGTACAGCACTCCCCGCAGGTTGACGTCGATCATCGCGTCCCAGCCATCGACGTCGAGGTCGCTCACGGGGCCGATCCGGGCGATGCCGGCGTTGCCCACCAGCACGTCAAGCCGCCCGAACTCCGCCACGGCCTGGCCGACAAGTCGTTCGAGGTCCCCGCGCCGGGTGACGTCCGTGGCGCAGGCGATGGCGCGTCCGCCACGATCGCGGATGTCCCGTGCGAGGTGGTCAAGGCGTTCTGTCCGGCGCGCGCCGAGGACGACCGCCGCCCCACGCTCGGCGAGCAGGCGTGCCGTGGCCTCACCGATGCCACTGCTCGCTCCGGTGATGGCGACGACCTGGCCCTCGATGGCAGTCATAGGAATCCCATTCAGATAAGGTGGACACGTGTCCGCTTAACCCAAAGCTACCGGACACGTGTCCGCTTAGCAAAGCAGGGAATCGATGAACCCCACCGGGCGCCGAGCCGACGCCGCCGACAACCGCGACCGGATCATTCAGGCCGCACGGGCGGTCATCGCGAACGCGGACGAGATCAAGCTCAACGCGATCGCCAAGCAAGCAGGGGTCGGGCAGGGCACCCTCTATCGCCACTTTCCGACCCGGGAGGCGCTGCTCATCGAGGTCTACCGGGAGGAGGTCGACGAGTTGGTGGCGGTAGCGCCGGCACTGCTCGGCGAGCACGAGCCGCTCACGGCGCTGGCTCGCTGGTTCGACCGGGTCGTCGACTACGCGCAGGTCAAACGCGGGGTGTTCGCCGCCGTGGAAGCGTCGGTGTGGCAGGGCCTCGCGGCGCACAGCTTGGGACCGATCGGTGACGCGCTGACCACTTTCCTCGACGCCGGCAAGGCCGACGGAACCATCCGTTCCGACGTCGACGCCCGTGACGTCATACTCCTCACGGGCTATCTGACCCGCCTGGAAGAGACCGAGTGGGACAGCCGAGCCCGGCACCTGTTCCGCATCGTGCTCGACGGGGTACGCCGACGAGTGGAACCCGAGGACAGCCGCCCTCATCCGCAGGTCACTGATCGCGAAGACGAGACTCTTCGAGGAGAAACACCTGGTGACGACGGCTGACGACCCCCGCAAGAGCGCCAAGGGGACGCTCGAATCAGCCTCGGATCGCGCTATCGCGTTGAATGACCTTCCGGCACTTCAGCCCGCATGCCCTATACCCTCATGCCGGATTTATTGATATATGACGCATATACACTCATCCAACATTATGGCCACAAAGACGATCGCACCTCTTACCCGATCAAGCTCGACAACTAGCCTGCCGCCACAACATGCGATATACATTTATCTTCTGTTGTCCCCTCAAGGCATGACCCTGCTGCCTTCTGATGCCATATCAGGAGATTGGGATGCATGTTTCGCACGCGCCGACGTGGCGGTCACGCCTCGTCGGCGCCGTTGCGGCAGCACTCCCCCCAGGCATAGTCACGGTCTTCGGTCACACCTGGCTACTCGAGCATCCCGCGACCACGGTTCTCCTGCTCTCGATATACGGCACCTTCCTGATGGCGTCCCTGTTCGTGCGGGGGATATACCAGGAGGTCACCAAAGGGCTAGAGAAGTCACTGGCCGCAGGGATGGAAGGACGGATACGGCGGAGCTTCACCCAGTTTCCGAGACGTCTACGCGGGCTGATGCGGGAGCGAGCGCGATGGCACGACGGTGATGGCGGGAGAGCGGGCGGCCTGATCATTCCGATCGACACTCTATTCATCCACAACCGCCTAGAGGAGCGCAACCCGGACACAGTTGGAGAAAATATTATATTTCCACCCATTGTCGTGCAGGGCCAGCGCTACGCCCTAGAGAGTCCAGACGGATTGTGGGATCTTTATCGGCGCCATTCGCCCTCTCCTTTCATGGTGGTGGGAGCCGCTGGCAGCGGAAAAACCGCTCTATGGAAGTGGCTGGTTCACCTGCTCTGCGAGAATCCCGCACGCAAACTGTTGCGTGTGGCGCTGCGCGCTCGAGCCCAGGGCGGAGACTGGCCTACGGCGTGGGCGTTGCGGGCGCCCATGAGGGCGGTGGTTCTGGCACTCGACTCCCGGCAGCTCGCCCAGTGCTTCAAGCGCGGACTCGAGGCGCTGGCGGCCCAGAACCTGACATCCCTGATCAGATCCTGCATCCCCGCCGACCTCGCCGCCACCGAGCCGCCGAAGTGGCTCGAGTCGAAGCTGCTGCAAGGGAGCTGCGTAATAATCATGGACGGCCTTGACGACATCGGCGACCGCGAATTCAGAAAGAGCGTTCTCACCATGGTCGACAACGCCAGGGAGAGCTATCCCGGCAACTTCTTCCTGCTCCTCGGCCGGCCCTACGCATTCGAGGACCATCAGCTTGCTGGACGAATATTTCTAGAGATAGCGACATTCAAGGATGATCAGATCAAGGAGTACATCCGCCGCTGGTTCCAGACCACTGCCGATATCCGGTCAAGTGGGCCAGGCGTTCAGGTCCGGGGCAACCGCGGGAGTGCCGACGATCTCATCAACTGGGTGACGACGGACCCAGTCCTGCGAGACTTCGGGAGCAATCCCTTGCTGCTGTCCGCGACATGCCAGTTCTACGAGTCGAGCCCCGACCCAGTCGAATTCCTGCGTTCCGGAGAGCTGTGCGGGAAAGTGTGCGACTTTCTCCTTGCAAACGGCATCCGAGACGAGCAGGCCATGGAAGGGGCCCGGCAAGGGCTCGACCGCGGCCAGCTTGACGCCTTGGCCTACTTCATGTGCAAGGAGTATGGAGACTCAATACCCCGGCAAATGGCAGAACGATGGCTGACGGACCAACTACAAGAGGGCGACGACAAGAAGGCTGCCAGTCTCCTGAAGGCCACCAGCCGACGGAACGGCATTCTCGTCAGAAAGACCTCGGGCGCCTATTCGTTCGCGCACCCCTTCATCCATTGGCACTGTCTCCGGTCAAGCAATCCTGAAGAGTGGATGGGACAATTCCTCTGCACGAAGGTGGATGACTCCCGGTGGCGCGCTCTGACGCTTCACTATGCCCGCCGATACGATTCGAGTGAGCTCCTGGCCGCCTGCCGAAAGAGCCCATCTGACAACGCCTCACATCTGCGCGAAGCGATCGACGGCGGCGATTCGCTCTCTGCGACGCCATCGAGCGCCAAGGAGCTGACGACGAAACCCGGTGACCTCTGACGTGGGCCAACCCTCCTCCCTTGGCGAGACCGCAGAGACCCGTCAGGCCTTCTTGACCAACGTCGCTAAGGAACGGGAGATCTCTCCTTGGGAGATGTCCTCGAGGCGCCGGAACCACCAGCGACCGAGCTTGCCGGACACCGCCCGCTTCAGCCGCGCGCCTTTCGTGAGGACGATCCTTACGTGGTGATCGCTGAGCCCGATCTCGCGGACGGTCCCTGCCAACGCCCGGCGAGCGCCTTTCCGACGGGCGCCGCCATCAGCGGCGCGGTAGTCGCGGCGCCCAGTGTCGGCGCGGTGTCGTGCGGTAGCCACATGGTCAGCAGCAGCAGGCTCAACAGGAGGAGCATCAGGACGGAGGTCGTCACCGTAGCGGCGGCGAGCGTCCGCCGGAAGATCAGGTAGCTCAAGGGCAGGCGGCCCGGTGGACGCGGCCTGGTGTCCCACGGCCTCCTCGCGTCACCCGCCGTCAACTCCGCCGCTGCCAAGGTCCCGTCGGCCGGCTGACCGTTCAGCCGCAGCCCGCCCAGCCAGCCGAGCAGTTCGACGATCTGCGCCCCCTGAGGCGGCAGGCCCGAGGTGAGGTAGCGGACCTCCGCCCCCTGGTGGTTCAGCTCGCGTACCAGATTGCCGAGCCCCATGATCGTGAGCCAGCGGGGCAAGTCGTCGATGCCGCGTCCGGAGGTGGTCCGCTTGAGCAGGTCGGCCTTGGTGAGGACGACCGCGACCCGGCGCTGCTTCCCGCCGTCGGCCCTGCTGGCCAGCTCGTTGCGCAGACGGGTGAAGGTGTCGGCCGGGTCCTCTCGGGACAGCACCACGCCCTTGGCGGCCAGTGCCTGCCGCTCGGACTCCAGCAGGTGATCCTGTACGTCGGGCAGTGCGAAGGGGTCGATGACCAGGATCAACGCCTCTCCGTGCGCCAGGTAGCGCATCTCCTCGACCCTGCTGGCGCCGGTGTAGTGCTCGCCAGACGGATCGAACAGGTAGAGGATCCGGTTGCCGCCCCTCTTCCCGGGCAGCGCCACGTCCAGCATCACGGCCTTGGGCAGGTCGGCGAGCGTTTTGCTGATCTTCCCCGACGACAGCTCCACGCGCAGCTTCCGGAACGCCTGCTCGTCGCTCTTGTCGGCGAACAGGGCGCGGCCGCCCACCGCATTCACCGCGCCGTGGACGGCGTCGACGCCGAGCGCCATGAACGTCGTCTTGCCCGCGTCCGGGCCGCCGACGAAGGGCAGCGGCTCGATCCGCACTCTGCCGACGCGGGTCGGCAGCAGGCGGTCACAGTGCGGGCAGTACGCCTGGAGCCGGTAGCGGCCGAGCGGGACGATCGTCGGCAGGCGCGTGCCGCACTGGCAGACATGCCGGGCGGCGCCGTTCAGGTCGGGTCTCAGCTTCGCGTGCTTGCGGCCGCAGGTCGAGCACGCGTAGACGGGCAGCGTAAACCGGGCGTAGCAGCCAGGATAGGGACAGGTCTGCAGGATCCGGTACACCAGCATGAACGCCTGCTCCACGACCCGCAGCCCCGCTACGCAGATCAGCCAGACCAGCAACCCGAGCGCAACCGTCATCGTATAGAGCACCATGATCAGCGCGCCGAGCACCAATACGGGCACCGCGGCCGTGATGATGCCGCCACAGATGCCGAGCCAGATGGGGAACAGGAACCAGGCCTGTTGGCCGCTGAGGAGCGTGCTGGTGATGTTGCGCAGCGCCTTGTCCGCCTGTGTGGCGATGCGCGGGGACGTAGTACGCAGGATCGCCTGCCAGTCCTTCCACACCTGGGAGGACAGGTAGTGAGGGTAGGCGGGGTCACGCCCTCTCCCGGCCTCCGGCGGCGGGACCGGTGACAGACCCGCCGTGAAGTCGGGCACCAGGACCGCGTAGGCCTGCCGAAGGTAGAGGCCGACCGCGACGAGCGTGCTGCCCAGCAGGACGATCGGATAGAGCACCATCGCGACGAACGTGCCGACCATCATCGCGACGAACCACGCGATGACCAGGAAAAGCAGAAAATACATCAGTTGTCCCCCCAGCGCAGGATTCCTCGGCGCTTCGACCTCATGAGCTCCCGCAGGCCCTCATGCAGTTCGGGATCCTTCTTGAACCTGCTGTCCATGAACGCGAACGGCGAGCGGCTGTTGGCCACGCCGTGCGCCCACTCGTCCAGGCTGGAAATGAGCACGCCATGGCCGCGCAGCCGGATCGCGATCTCCAGCAGCGCCGTCTGCTCCTCCCGGCTCGGCCGAGCGGCCAGCCAGAGATCGACCAGCCAGTCCTGGGAGCGCCTCGGCAGCTCCCGCACCAGGACCATCCGGAACGCCGGATCCTGCCCGGCGAGAGTCTTCGCGGCCAAGGCGCGTACCAGGGCGGCGAGCTCGGCATCGAGCCGGCCGGCCAGGGCGGTGAGGCGTTCCACCTCTCTTACGGCATGGACGGGAGTGCGCACGCCGCCCAGCTCGGTCACCAGCAGCACCGCCTCGGCGTCATCGGCCACGAAACCGGCCAGCCCGGCGTCGCGTACCCTGCCGGCGACGTCCACGGCCTCGCGGCTCTTCACCCCCACGCGCACGAACAGGCGCGCGGGCAGGCCGCTCAGCGTGGGGTATTCCTGTACCTGCTCACCACCCGTCTCGATGAGGCGGCGCACTTCATCGGCCTTCGGAGCGGCCTGCCAGATGGCCTTCAGCGTCTGCTCCCGCTCCTCCCACGTGCCCGGCGCGTTCCGGAGTGACAGGAGCCGGACCGTCGCCTCCACGCGGTCGAGGCCGCCGGACTCGACCTGCCAGACGATCACGGCGCTCGCGGTCGCGGGCGCCGCCCGCAGGTCCCGGTCGGCCAGCAATCGACACAGCTCAGGAGATCGGCGCAGGTCAGCTAGGAGCGCATCGGGCGCCGCGCGCTCCAGTCCGTGGACCAGCCCGTCCAGCAGCGGCTCGCGCCAGGCGAACGGGGTGCGGCCGAGCTGCTTCGACACATCCGCGAGGTCGGCGCGGGCCAGAGCGGCCGCCGCCCGCTCCATGTGCGCCGCCGGCAGCTCCAGGCCGGCCGCCTCGGCCGTCCGGAGGATGCCGACCAGGCGGTCGAGCCGGTTCACGGCGTCCAGCTCGGTCAGTGCCACCGCCGTCACCCTTGGGCGGTACGCGTGCGGCAACGGTGCGCGCGGCCGCCCCAGCTCCGGGTCGTGCAGCGCCAGCTCGACGCACCGCGCCATGCACGCACCGGCCGCCTCGGCGGGACCGTGCTCGGCGACCGCCGCCGCGAGGGGGTGACCGAGCAGGTCGGCCCGCTGCCCCAGCAGGGGCCACACCCACTCGGGCAGGCCGTTGCGGACCAGCTCGGCCACCGCCGCCTGCTCCTGCGCGGAGAGCGAAGCGCCAGTCAGGCAGAGCGCCACCAGCGCCGCCGCCGTGTCGGGGTCGGCCGCCTTGAACCCGGCGAGCTCGTCGATCCCGGCGAAGTCCATGGACCGCCACAGCTCCCGCACGGTGGTGGAGAAGCGGCCGGTCTCGATCGGCTGCGGCTCCTCGGCCAGGACGACGACGGTCGCATCCACGTCGGAGGGGATCCAGACATCGGGTGTGGTCCCCACGACGAGCTGTGCGGTCGAGGCCGGGTCCCCGCTGTAGGTGACGAAGGACAGCCGGGTGACCGCGTCCCACGGCAGCGAGTAGGACAGTACCGCGATCCAGCGGACGATCTCATCGCAGTCGGCGCTGACCAGGATGATCCGGCCGTCCGCTTGGACGAGGCTGCGCCGGACGAGTTCGAGCAGGATGCTCAGCCGTTCGTAGGCGGCCGCCCCGCCGGAGTCGAGCCATCGCCCGAGAGACTCGGGGTCCAGCGCGGCTCCCGGCATGAGATCGACCAGCTCGGGCAGCTCCGAGCCGGGCGAGGCGGAGGTGTCCGCCCACAGCGGCGCCTGCCAGAACTCGATCGGCCGCAGCCCGACCAGATCGTCGTCGGCCAGCACCAGGGCGTGGCCTAGGAAGTTGCCGTATCTGCCCGAGTAGTCCTGGCCCAGGTAGACGCAGCGGACCAGGGCGTACCGGTCGCCGACCGGACCGTACGACAGAGCGACCGGCATCGCGCGGATCCGCTCCGGTGACGGCGCGGTCGGCGTGTTCGGTGGCGGCCGGTACGTGAGGTACGGCGTGACCTGCTGACCCGACCCGGCGGGCAACCCCGGGCTCTCGGCCACGATCTGAAAACCGGCGCGCCCGGACGGCCCTGTAGCCGCCGAGGTGTAGTGGAGCTGCCAAGCCACGGGCTACCTCCGTATGCCGTCGAGCATCTTGAACCGGTACAGCAGCCACAGCAGCGGATCCTCGACGCGGTACGGGCGGATCCCGCTGCGCGCGACCGTCTCGCCCTCCGGCACCGCGCCGAGAGCCGACAGCCCGAACAGGGCGTAGTCGTCGTACTGCTGGCTCAGGTAGCGGTCCACCATGCCCGCCTGCCACTGGTGCAGCAGGGCTCGGACCTGCTCGTCCACGGCCTCCCGGTCATCGAGGTCGAGCGCCCCGATCGGCTCGCGGGTGCGGTGCAGCGCCGACTGACGCTCCATGAACTCCCGCAGCTCGTCGATCTTGCTCAGGGCGACGGCCGTGGGAATGGTCACGCGCCCCTTGTCGCGCTTGCGCAACAGCTCGGTGACCCTCACGACGACATCCATCTGGTCACTCATCAGGTCGTCAGCGAGTGTTCCGCCGCGTTCCCTGGCCGAGCCGTGCAGCGCCGCCTGAGCGCCGGGCAGTTCGAGCGGATCCAGCAGGAAGATGACGGCGTCGGCCGCCTGCAGGTAGCGCAGGTGCAGCTCACTCATCTCGCGCTGGCGCAGGTCCTCCCCTGCCGTGTCGAACAGGACCAGGGTCAGCGAGGCCGTACGCCTGCGGAGCCGGCTGCCGAGCGTACGCGTGAAGAGGTAGACCAACGGGTCGCGGGGCACATTCGCCGACGACTGCGTGAAGGTCAAGAGCTTGTGATCGGCGTAGAGCGGGCGGGCGAAGTCCGTTTTGTAGCGTTCGATGGTCCGGTCGTCGCACGGTACGAGCGAGGCGTTGAGCTCCTCTCCGACCCGGTTCATGAGCTCGTGGACCAGGACCGCGATGTAGGTGCTCTTGCCCGCGTGCTTCGCCCCGACGAGCGCGACAATCTTGCCGGGGTTGGCGCAGTACTCCGCCGGAAGCCTGTTGTGGCACGACGGGCAGACCCGCCACGCGGACTCCCGCGAGCAGGTGGGACAGACGGCGCGCCGTCCCGGGCGCCGCACGGAGAAGACCGGTGGCAATACGGGCGGGTTCGGGCCGCCGCGGAAAGCGCCGAGCATGCCGTCCGGTTGCGGCGCGCAGCCCACGGTCCGGCCGCTGGGGCCCAGGCAGCGGAAGGCGACGCGGTTGGGCGCTACCTTGACGAAGCAGAAGGGACACGTGATCACAGCCTCACCCCACCTTGAGCACGCGTACCGGCGGATCGATGAGCTCGATCGGGCCGTCGGCGAAACACCGCAACCAGTACGGTTTCGGCTGTCTGGGCAGCGGAACGACCAGCCGGGCAGGCGCGCTGATGTCGGACCACTCGGCCAGCACGCGGCCGTCTTCGGCCGAGCCCGGCTGGACCCCGCCCGCCTTGATCACGAGGACCAGGCGGGCGACCCGCGCGGGTCGCCCGGACGTCAGGTGGACGACCAGTTCGCGGTGCCAGGGAGCCCCCTCTTTGCGCAGGTCGTAGCGGATGGGTACGACGGCGGATAGCGGCGCGAGCACGGCCGGCCCCCGGACCCGCGTGCCGTTCACCACGCTCGTCGGGGCCAGGTGGATCTCCGGCGCCTCTCCCTCGGGGATGTCGAGGCGGATGCCCCCCTGAGACCGGTAGGCGGCCGACGAGACCACCAGGCGCCGCGTACCCCACGTGACCTCGATCTCCGGCACGTCGCTCGGCCACTCCAGCCCGATGTGAACCGTTCCGCCGCGACGCACCGCGCTCACCCGCCGGGGCGACGTCAGATTGACGTGCTCGCGGTACGCGCCGATGGTCGCGCTGTCTCCCGCGACCGTGACGGCCAGGAGCACGCCGGACGCCTGGGCCGAGCCCAGCAGGTAGCCGTCCCGTGTGGGCGTGGCGGACAGGACCTGGCCCGCCGCCCGCACCTCCTGGAGGGAGACGACCGTCCCGTACGGCCAGCGGGGCTCCGCCGCGAGCATCATGAACTGCGGCACGCCCGACGGCGGCTCGGCACAGCGGATCAGCAGTTCGCCATGACCGCCCAGGGCGGATTCCACCGTGAAGTCGGCGACCGGCACCGGCCTCGCCTGGGGCGTGACGGCGCGCCGCAACCCCGGCGTGGTGACCTCGCCCCGGCCATCGGGATAGACGGCCGCGATGAGGTAGTCGTAGGTGGTGCCGTTACGCACGTCGCGATCGCGGAAACCAGAGCCTTCCACGGGTATCGGCCTGCCGTCACGCTTGACGACGACCCTCGACACCTCAGCCGGGGTGCGCCACTGACCGGTGACGACGCCATCCACGGCGGTCAGCCGCAGGTCTTCGGGCTCGGGCCGGAGCGTCAAGGGAGCGCAGTCGACCGGGGCCGACGAGGCCTCCCCGCGGCGGGCCGCCACCGAGTAGATCACGGGCGTGTTCACCGGCGGCCGTGCGTCGGAGGCGTTCGGACGCGTCGCCTGGGCGAAGGGAACACCGTTTCGGTACACCTCATAGTCGATGTCGCCGGCTCTGGACGGTGACGGCTCCCAGGTGATGGCCACCACGTCGCCCCGCAGGCGCGCCCGCACCTGGCCCGGCGGCCGGGGCGGGAGCCCGGCCAGCAGATCCTGCGCTCCGGAGAGGTCGGGGGCGCGGCGCAGGGCGTCCTCGATCATGATCCACGCCTGGTCGGGATCGGCCTCCGTACGTGCCTCGTCGCGCAGCCGGATGGCTTTGGCCAGCCGGGCGCGCACCTCCGACGCCAGTTCGGCCGTCTCGCCGCTCAGCGCCTCGGCCGGGAGCGCCTCGACGAAGTCCACGGCCGCCTGGATCTTTCCCGCGTCGATGAGCTCGCGCAGCCGACCGCCCGGGCCGCCCGACACGCCGCTCTCCTGGCGGATCGCGAAGACCAGCCGTTTGGCGTCATCCGGATCGAGGCCGAGGTCGTCGGTGGCGTGCCGCATCAGCGTGTGGTCGGTCGAATGCTCGCGGACGCGTTCGCGCAGTCTGGCGACGGTGTCGTAGAGCAGGAGCGCCGCGGGGTCCGGAGTGTTGCGCAGGGCGCTGAAGATCACGTCGGCGCTCACCGTCCACGGGCCCCGGGTCTTGCGCTGCGCGTCTTGTTCCAGCTTGGCGACCCGATCAAGGATGCCGGGGATCTCGCCCATGACCCGGATCCCGGTGCGGCGGTCGGGGAAGACGTACCCGGCGAGGTGGCGCTCGTCCAACGTGTCAAGCGCCGCGCGGACCTGGGCGTAGGCCGCGTACGGCGGCGACTGCGGCAGCGGGTCGGGTTCGCGCACCTCGATCCCCAGCGCGGCGGCCAGGCCGGTGGCGTCCTGGGCGCCGAGCCCCGCCGACGTGGCGATGCCCGCGACGACGCCGGGCGGCAGCAGCCGGAGCTTTCCCGCCGCGTCGTCCAGCCGCTGCCGCACATCCGCCAGGCGCTTGCTGTCGCGCTCGGCGGACCGCTTGATCTCGGCGTGCAGCGGGCCGCGATCACCGTCCGCCGCCGCCTGGAAGATCGAGGTGTAGTTCTTGGCGTGATCGGCTTCCAGGGCGTCGATCAGCTTGCGGAACTTCAGCATCTGCCGCGAACGCCGCCAGCACTGCCGGACCTGCCGGACGGTCTCGGTGACCTCGGCGGCGCTCATGTCCTCCGTGACCTGGTAGCGCTGCCGCAGGTCCACCGGGGGGGCGCCACCGGCCTGCCGGGCCGGATCGAGCACCTCCCGGACATATCTGGCCTCCTCGAACGGCATGGATCAGTCCACACGGATCTGGGACAGTGAGGCCCTCGACGAGGCGACCTCTTCCTCGGACATGCCGCCGATCTGGATGTCGAGGTCCAGTTGCTCGCCTCGTTCGTTCTCCCGGGCCGTGACGTGCAGCAGGCCAGAGGTGTCCAGCGTGAAGGTCACCTCGATCGGGAAGCCCGCGGGCTTGCCCGGGGGGATGCGCAGGTCGCCCTCTCCGATCTTGTCGTTGTCGTCGACCTCGCGGGACTCGAGGCTGCCGGCCTGCTCCATCACCTGGATGGCGACGGTCTCCTGGCCGTCGTCCAGGGTCACGAAGCGCTTGGTGACAGCGGCCGGGAGTGAGTCGTTGGCGTGCACGAGGTGGGTGACGTAGTCCCGCCGGGACTCGCCCTCCGTCGAGACGATGCCGAAGGCCCGCGAGGCGACCGTCTTGATCGTCCGGCCCTCGATCTGCTGCCGCTGCGTGCCGGACAGCCCCGCCTCGAGCGCCATCGTCTCGGCCTTGGCCCGATCCCCCGAGCTCAGCAGCCGGCGATATGTCTCCTCGAACGCGTAGAGGGCCGCGCCCTTGGCCACCGCCAGGTCGGGGTCCTGGAGCCGTGGCGTCAGTCCGAGTTCCTTCTGCAGGGTTTCGGCCACCGCGGGCATCCTCGACGAGCCGCCGACCAGCACGAGGTGGTCGAAGGCGGCGACCCCCTTCGTCCGCGCCGTCTCCTGCGTCCGCCGCACGATGGCCACGGTGCGCTCCAGCAGGTTCCGGGTGAGCGCCTCGAAGGCGTCCCGGGTGAACTCCACCGTGGTCGCGCGCCCTTCGTGCATGACTCGGGCGTTCTGCTTGACCCGGGTGGACAAGGTCTTCTTGAGGTTTTCCGCGATCTTGCGCAGGTCCTGCTCGGTGGCCTTGCTGTCCAGCGGATCGCTGACGTCGGGGTGCTCCCGCTTGAAGCTGTCCGCCAGGTGCTCGACCAGTTGGTCATCCCAGTCGGCGCCACCGAGGCTGTGGTCGCCGTCGGTGCACACGACCTCGATGTCGCCGCCGCGCAGAGTGATGACGGTCGTGTCGAACGTGCCGCCGCCCAGGTCATAGACGAGGATGTGGCAATCCTCCTCCGGGTTGAGCACACCGTAGGTGATCGCGGCGGCTATCGGCTCGGAGACGATGTCGATCACGTTCAGGTCGGCGATCTGGCCGGCCTTCCTGGTGGCTTCGCGCTCGGCCGCGCCGAAGTACGCCGGGACCGTGATCACCACGTCGGACACGGTCTTGCCCGTCGCGACCTTGACGTCTTCGGCCAGTTTGCGCAGCACCAACGCCGAGATCTCCTCCGGCGAGTACGCGCGACCGTGCAGGGTCCTGGTGACTTCGTGACCCATGTCGCGCTTGATGCGGCTGATCACGAGGTCCGGCTGGGCGACCGCGCTGTCCTTGGCCTCCTGGCCGACCACGACGTTGTCCGGCGTCTCGAAGAAGACCACGGAGGGCGTGGTGTCGACCCCCTCACTGTTGCGGTGCACCTCCGCCCGGCCGACCTCGTCGATGCCGGCGATGCATGAGTAGGTGGTGCCGAGGTCGATCCCGTATACGGCCATCTATCCGTCCTTCCTCTGCTCTTCCGCCGCCCCCTGCGGCTGTGCGTCGACGGCGCGGCCGACCACCACGTCGGCCTTGCGCAGGACTCGCTCTCCCTGCTGGAAACCGGCCGAGAGCACCGCCATGACCTGACCGTCCGGCCCCGGCTCCGCCCTGGTCGCCCGGTGCCTGGCGGAGTCGTACGGGTCGCCGGGCTCGACCTCGATCAGCTCGGCCCCGGTCCTGGCCAGCACCTCGGCCACCTCGGCGGCGATCGCCTCCAGGAGTGAGCCGACGTGGCGATCATTGCCCGGCGTCCCCCGGAGCCTGGCCGCTTCCCGGTCAGCCAGGTCGTACAGGCGGTAGAGGCCGGCCCGCACCGGTGCCAGCGCCTCCTGGAGCAGACCATGACGGAGTGCCTTGTTCTCTTCGAAGAGCCGGTCGATGATCTCTTCCCGATGAACGGCACGGTCATGGTCATGCTTGAACTTCGCCCTGATTTCCGCGGACAGCTGTTCGAGTGCGGCCGCAGTTGGGCCGATATCCGACATAGTGCTTATTTCAGGAGATTCTGGGTCGGATGGGGGGATTGTCATAACGAGTTTCCGTTTGCTAGGGGGACGGGGAAATTCGTGAACCAGAGTGTATCGGGCCGCGCCGCACAGTGAATACCAATAAAGGATGCGATTTTCGATTAAAACGGTATTTGGTCACCGACCTTATCCAGATTCGGCGCGTGCTTAATTCCGGTTTTCGGCTACCGATGCGCGAGCCGTTGGCCGGTGGCCGCGGCGAGCGCCTTTCCGTACAGCAGGCTGAGCGCCTCGGCGTCGTCGAAGCCCTCGGTGACGACCGCGGCCAGCCTGGCGTCGGCGGCGAAGCGTCTCGGCCGGTAGCCCGAGGGCTGGTCCGGCACGGCCAGGTAGACCCCATCGAAGTGGCGGACGAGCGGGACGAGCTGGTCCATGTCATCCGCGAACTCACCGTCCGTGATGGCGACGAGGACCCGCCTGGCGCAGGCGCCGCCCTCCTCGTCGTGGCCGCGATCGAGAGCCTTGATCGCGGGGATGAAGTACGTGTACTGGCCCGATTCCACGTTCCCGAGCTCTTCGGCGGCCCGCGTGAGGTCTGCCGCCCGAGTAGGAGCGAGGGTCAACGAGGCCGTGTTGGCGAACCTGACCGTCGTCAGCAGATCGTCCGGCCGCATCTCCCGGGCCATGAAGGGCTTGAGCAAGGCCAGCGCCGAGTTCCGCGTGTCGACGCTGTCGTCCATCGAGGCGGAGAAGTCACCGGCCACATCCAGGCATACGACGCCCTTGGTCTGCCGCGCCCCGGCCAGGGTGGCGTCTTCCAGCGAATCCCCCCGCCCGCTCAGATACCAGATCACCCCCGCCCCAACAACAGTCAGGAAAAGCACCCCAACTACGGCAATTCCGGCTAATCTTCCCGAACTGCCCGACAGGTCCCCACGCCCACTGCCGGGCAGCCGTCCCGGAGAATTCCCCGGGAGACCGGGGCGATTTGCGAACATCACTGACCTCCATCACGACAGAGCGCGGGGAATGCAGGATATGACGCTGTATGCCAGATGGAGTGATATTCCTCGAGAAGGGATCGAATTTGATATACGGGCGATTCACCTAAAACGCGAGAGCGACCGCGCGCATGTCACCTGACGCCCAAGACGCCACCTTAAGGTCACTTGGACCATATCGCGGCCGCCCGCTTTAAGTCAAGTTGACCCTAAAGAGGGGCAGGCTTCATGATCGACGGGGAGGCTGGTCCAGCCCGCCCGTACGCAGCACGTCGCGGACGAACTCGGCCGCGTTGTGCGCCGCCCGCTCGTGCCAGTCGTCGTCCTTGGCCATCCCCCAGTCGCAGATGGCCTTCACGACGATCCAGTCGACCTTGCCCTTGGCCGCCGCCGCATAGACGCCCAGCCCTTCCATCTCGCCGCCGATCGCGTCGGGATTCGCCTCGATCATGAGCCGGCGTGCTGTCTCCGAGTTCAGCAGCACGTTCCCGGAGAGGAGCGGGCCGTAGTGGATCTTGGGGCCGTCCTGCGTCAATCTGGCGTTCTGGCATCGGTCGAGCAGCGTCACCGACGGGGCCACCCGCTCGCCTCGCGGGATCTCGACCGGGGTCCCGGGCGTGGGCTCGACGATCTTCTTGTGATCCGTGATTCGCAACTGGGTGCACACCAGGATGTCCCCAAGCCGCTGCTTGCCCTCGCGCAGGCCGAAGCAGATGCCGGTGAGCAGCAGGTAGTCGGGGTTGAGCTGGGAGATCAGGGATTGGGCGGTCAGGGCGGCGCCGCCGGGACCGGTGGAACCCGGCTGGGTCTGCGCGAGCAGCACCCGGGCGCGGCTCACGATGCCCAGTTCGAACGCGGTGTGAAACGCCAAGAGGTGACGTCGCGGGGTCGTTCCGGTGACGCCGGTGACGGCATCGATCACGGCCTGCTTCTCCTCGGGCGTGGCGACCATGATCAGGACGGTTGATGTTCCGAGCACCGGCCGCATCTCCTCCCGGAAGTTGTCCATGCGCTCCCTCTGCATCACTGCCGCTCGCCGCAGCGTGACCACGAAGAGCAGCACGGCCATGATCCCCAGAATCGTGTTGAGCCACCCCACCACCCATGCCTGCGTGGTCGCGGGCACCAGATCGGCCGGGTTGCCACCGACGAGGCGCCAGGCGAGCCAGCGCAGGGCGGTGCCGTAGCTCGCGGGCCTGCCCGCGCAGTCGGCAGCACACTCCGCCCGCTCCCAGTCGGCCAGCAGACACGCCTCAACCGCCACGGAGACCGCGACCGCGAAGACGTAGAGGCCGAACCCGGGGACGGGGTTGGCGGACTTCGGGGTTCCCACGTCCGATGCCGACCCCATCGCGAAGAACGTCACCCCGGCGGTGCCGGCGCCCACGGTCGCCGTGATGGTCTCGCGCATCGCCCCGGTCGTCGCCCCGTCGAGAAGGCAGAGCAGCGGCCTGTTGACCTCGACGGTCTCCGTACGCGCTCCCAGGTCCCCGGCCGCCCGTGCCACCTGGGCCCGCACCAGCGCGCGCAGCCGATCCGTGACCTGGCCCAGCAGCGCGGGCGCCGCCGTGGTGTCGTCGCAGTGGCACAGCGGCATGGACCAGTACTGGAAGATCATCTCCTCAGCCGCCCACCGCTCCTGGCGACCGCGAGCCGGCAGGTTCAGGATCCACCTGACGGTCATGGTGCAGATCATCGCGCCCATCAGCACCGTGACGTACAGCAACGCCAGCACGGAGAGCAGCAGCCCGATCAGCCACGCGGCATACCAGTGCCAACTCGCACCCAGCAGCACCATCAGCGCCGCCACGGCCAGCGACACCGCTGGAGGCCCCATGAACATCATGAGGTCCCAGCTCTTGCCGACCAGGTGCAGCAGTTTGCCCGGCCGACCGGTGACCCGCTCGCCGCGAGGAGGCTCCAGCAGCGCGAAGGCGTCCAATCCGTGCCAGACGAGCCGCCCTTCGCGCGCGGCCGCGTACAGGATGATCGACAGTGGCGCCCGCTCGCGGATCAGGCCGAAAATGCCTCTTGGCCGGATCGTCCGGAGCACCTCGCGGCCGCGCTCGGCGCGGCGGAGCACCGCGGCCGCCTCACGCGCGGTACGGAACGATATTCGCAGCCGATCCGAGCTCGCCTCCCCCGGCGGGCGAGTCTCCGGCGAACGCTCAGGAGACACGGGATCCACCATGCCGCATCGACGGACGGCGCGCGACGGGTCGTCGTGGACGGCAGGTCAGGCGGTGACCGTTGACGGGTAGGCGTCGCGATCCACGTCGCCCGACCGCGGCAAGGGCGGGAACAGCAGCGCGGCCGCGCCCCGGCGGTAGAGCGCGGCGGGCCGGCCGATCTCGGGCGTGCTCAACTCTCCGGTAGGCACCACGAAGTCGGCCGCCTTGGTCACCTTGCGGCGGAAGTTGCTGGGGTCCAGCGGGAACCCCCAGATGACCTCGTAGATGTGCCGCAGGTCGGCGATGGTGAAGGGCTCGCGGCAGAACGCCGCCGCCGCCGTCGTGTATTCGAGTTTCGAGCGGGCCCGGTCGAGCCCTTCCCTGAGGATCGTCAGGTGGTCGAAGGCCAGCTCGGACGCCAGCGCGGTCTCGACGGGCACCCAGTGGGCGGTCGCGGCGTCGGTGCCCGCGACCGGCGCGGGCAGGTCGGGGCCGAGCGCGAGGTAGGCGACGGTGAAGGTCCGGCCGCGCGGATCGCGTTCGGGGGCCCCGAACGTGCGCAGCTGCTCCAGGTAGAGGCCGCGGCCGTCGACGCCCGTCTCCTCCGCCAGCTCGCGGAGCGCGGCCTGGTCGAGGTCCTCGCCGACCCGCACGTAGCCTCCGGGGAGGGCGAGCCCACCCTCGAAGGGCGGCTTTCCGCGCTCGATCAGCAGGACACGCAGGCTGGCATCGCGCACCGTGAAGATCACCAAGTCCACGGTGACCGCCGCGGACACCGTCCCGTCATGCTTTGATGCCCGGTTCACCACGCTCACAGAATATCTAAGGTCACCTTGACCCAATACCCGCCACCATTTATGGTCAAGTAGACCTTAACTAGAAATGAGGGCGGTATGAGCAGATCCGGGAGAGATCACGCGGGAGCCCTGCGCCAGGACGCGGCAACGAGGCATCTGTGCACAGGCGTGTATCTCGATCCCGAGCTACGGACCGTCGTCCTCCGCAAGGTCCACAACGACCCCCGGCACATGGTCGCGCCCTCGTACGGCTTCGACCTCGTGCCCGTCGTCGGGCACGCCTGGCTGGCGTGGCGGCTGGAGACGGCGCAGCATCTCGGCGTCCTCGCGGTGTTCACGGCCGGACTCATGATCCGCCCCGCCTCCGCCATCGTCGTCCTCAGCGTGCTCGCGTTCTGGTGGTCGGGCCGCCTGTTCCTCAGGAGCGCGCTCGTGGTGCTCCCCCTTCGCGCCAAGGAGATCGCGGACCACTGGCTGCGACGGGCGAGGTGGCGGAGCGAGGGCGAGGAGTTGCGCCGGCACGAACGCTTGTTGCGCCTGTGCGGCATGGGGTGCGTCGTTCTGATCGTCGTGGTGTTCCTGGCCGCCTCACTCTCCGATGCTCCGCTGGGCGAGACGGCGGGGACGGCGGGACTCCTCCTCCTCTCGATCGCCGTCGTGGTGGGAGGAAGAGGCGCCGCGCATCAGATATGTCTCAACCGCATGTACCACGCCGTCTCGTTGCTCCCGGCGAGGCTCTCTCCGCGGCTGCGGGCGATCTCCGAGCAGCAATCGCACCCGTACGTCGTCTACCGCAGACCTTCACCACCGGACCCGGAAGAGGAACAGGAGAGACCGGCCTGGGATTTGATCGACGAGGATCAGAGTCCCTTCGTCGGTAGCGGCACGCTCGTGCACCGATGGCTTCCCCCGCTGACCATTCAGCTGCTGGAGGCCATGAACGTCGTGGACGCCATGGAGCACAGGTCGATGGAGGAGCGCGAGTACGCCGGCCCCGCTTTCCAGGCGCACGAACTCGTGGACCATCTGAAAAAGGCCATGGCGCCCATGGGCGACGCCAACGACCCCAACGCGTTGAGCGGATTCACGGTCAACGACCGCGTGTACATAGCCGAGTCCGACGTGCCACCGCACGCCGAGTGGCTGCGGGAGTTACCCGACCGGCACAAGATGAACAGCATCATCGACGCCCCCTACGGGGCCGAACACCATTTCCTGGAGATCGGCGCGAGCCTGACCGGTGAAATAGTCACGACGGTCTTCGTCAGAGTCACGGTGAAAGGCAAGGCCTTGAGCCTCGACTTCGCCGCCTGCGCGCTGACCAGAACCCCCAGCGAATATCACGTGCTGAACGCCTTCGCCGAGAGCGGCGCGACCGCGGTTCTGCGGTCCGCGCTGCGCGAGCTGGGCGTTCTCCCCGACCGGGTCGCCGCCGTGCGGAGTCTGGCCCAGGCGCCCGCGCTCCTGATCGGAGCCGTAAGAGCCAGGAAGAACCGCTTGCTCAAACCCCGTCGCGGAATGGCCATCGGCGCCCAGCTCAGCATCAGACAGGAGAAATCTACTCCGTGGCGACAGTCGCAATTGGACGAGGTCACGATCCACGACCACATGAAACTCATCGAGCAACGCCTGCTGAAAGCCGTCGAGGACTTCCTCGAAGACCACAAGATCGACACCTCCGCGTTCAAGAGGCGGGCCATCGGCATCATCAATTCCGGCGTCCTGAACATGGGCGGCAAGGTCGAAATGAAGCAGTCAGCGGTGGGCGTCAACGCCCGGGTACGCGCGGACAGCCGCGAACCAGACAAGAACGCCGAGCAATCCTCGGCGCACGAGGGAGGCGAATGATGACCGGCAACAGCGGCGTCATCAATTACGGCGGCTCCATGAAGATCCGGCAATCCGCCGTCGGGGACGGAGCGACGGTCACCGTCCGCGAAAAGAACCGGACATCCGCCAGGCGAGCCGACGTGGGGGTCATCACCATACTCGGCAAAGAGGCCGGCGCGGTCCACGAAGTGCTCGGCCTGCGGCAGGTTTCCGACAGCTCGCTGCCCTTCTTCGAGGGAACCGTAGCCGCTCAGGGGACGAACCACCGGATCGTCGCGATCCGCGCCCTGGAGCAGGGGCAGCGCTCGACCGTGGTCGCCTTCGAGCAGCTCCGGCGGCATTACAACCCGGCCATTGTCGTACTGGCGGGAATCGGCGGCGGCATCCACCGCGACGTCAAAGTGCGCGACGTCGTGGTGACCACCCGAGTCATCTATTACGACCTGCGCAAGGAGACCCCTCACGGGCGGCGGCGCAGAGGGGAGGAGCTGAAGGCGCCCGCCACGACGGGGCACGCGGTCAACTCCTTCTTCACCGCCCACGGCGAGCCCGCCAAGTTCCCCTCTCTCGACGGCTCAGGTCACTTCCAGGTGCTGCCCGGCCCGATCGGCTCGGGTGACGCCGTCATCGCGGACGCCGAGTCGGAGATCATCCGGTATCTGAAGGCGTACAACGACAAGATCCTCGCCGTGGACATGGAGGCCGGCGGCCTGACCCAGGCCTTCCACGAGCAGGACGGCCCCCAGATCGTCCGCGGCTGGGTCGTCGTACGCGGAATCTCCGACGATTCCAGCGCGGGCAAGAACGACGACCACCAGGACCTCGCCGCCCGGCACGCCGCGCTCACCCTGCGCCATCTGCTCCCCTACCTGCCGGCCGCGAGCACGTGACGTCATGGCGGAGTTCGTGCTCGGCGTGGTGAGCTCCATGTTCGCGACCGCGCTCACCATCGTCGGCGGCTGGGCCTTCTCCCTGCGTTCCCGCCGATGGCCGGCCATCGTCCTGGCCCATCTGACCGGTCTGGGAGAGCTCCACGTCCTCCCGCGCCAGCAGTTGGCCGCGCAGGATCTGGCGGCCGAGCTGGGCCGCGCGCGATGGGTACGCGTCCTCGCCGGCCGGGGCAACGAGCTGACGCGCGACAGTTTCGCCCCGGTCTGGGAGGCGGCGGGCAAGGGCCTGACGTCCGTACAGGTGCTCCTGCCCGACACCACGAGCGGCAACGACTACTGGATCTCACAGCGAGAGTCGGACCTGCGCCGCGCCGACCTCGGCTTCTCCCCCGGTCTGCTCGCCGACCAGGTGCGGATCAACGCCGCGTACGTCAGCGAGGTCACGCGGCATCGGGGACCGATCTCGCTGCGCTTCTACGACCTGCCGAACCTCCACCGCATCGTGATCACCGACAACGTCGTCTACCTCACCGTGTACCGCCCCGCCGAGCACGGCCGCAACTCGCCGTGCATCGTCGCCCACCGGCCCGGGGTGCTGTACGACTACGCGTCGCAGCTGTTCACCATCGCCTGGGAGCACAGCCGTCCGGCGGAGTGAAGAGATCGCGATGGCGGTTTCAGCGCCTTCGTCGCCGGGCTTCCGCAGGTGCTTTTCGACGGCTTCATCTGATCATCTATCGACATAGCGAGGAACCGGTGAATCCATCTCCAGATTCCGCGGCCGCGCAGGGCTGGCATGACTCCTGCGTCCTGCGCGCCTCCGTACTGGCGGGAAGTCCGTTACCGACGTTCTCCGCCGGCAACGTGCGGCTCAACGCCTACGAGGTGGTCCACGGCGACACCCAGTTGATGCACGAGACCTGGTGCGGAATGGACGTCACCTACGAGCAGAACCGCATGGTCTTCGGCCATCCAGCCGTGATGGCGGCCGGGTTCGCGGCCAACCTGGTGGGCAACTCCATCCGGCGGGCGCGGGCAGAGCGACAGGCGCGAGAACAGTGGCGGCCGCTCGGCTGGGCGCAGACTCTGGTGACCAATCAGCGCGTCCTGGCGTTCATGGGCAACCAGTGGCGCGGTTGGCCGCTTGACTGGGTCATGGAGCTGTGGCCGGCGCCGAGCGGCTATGCGTTCACGGTGCTGCTTCAGGGAGAGGATCCGCTGCGCTTGTCCGGTCCCTGGGCGCCGTGGCACTGCGTGGTACTGGCGTACCTGCTGTATGGACCGGATTATCTGGCCGGGCATCCCGAGTTCCAGGCCATGGGCCGGCCACAGAGCCGGCAGCCGCCGACCGACAGGGCGCCAGGGACGTGATCGGCGCATCGGCCTAGCCGAGCCGCCGCGCGATCGGGCGGCCAAAGCGGCATGAGCCCGGACACCTTACGAACGGTCATGCCTCGGCGAGCAGGCGGCCCACCCCCGCCTGGCTGAAGGCCTCCCGGCTGGCCAGCGCGATCGCGCCGAAGATCCCCGCGTCGGCGCCGAGCTGGCTCGGCATGATGATGAGTTTGCGCGTGGCCAGCGGCAACGCCTGTTCGTACACCGCGGCGCGTACCCCCGACAGGATCTCGTCCTGCAGCTCGCTCAACGGGCCGCCGAGCACCAGCGTGCGCGGATTCAGCGTGTGGATCAGCATCGCCACCACCTCGCCGATGTCGGTGGCCGCCTGGCGGATGCGGTGCAGTGCGCTGGTGTCGCTGTCGGCGACCAGGCGGGCCAGCTCGCGCGAGGCGTGCAGCCGGTCGTCGAACGAGGACGGCGTGATGCCGAGGTCGGCCAGGACCGCGCGATGGCTGGCCACTGCCTCCAGGCAGCCGGTCTTGCCGCATCTGCAGACGACGTCGCGGCGCGTGGGCGCCCGAATGTGCCCGATGTCGCCGGCCGCGCCGTCGGCGCCGCGATGTACCGAGCCGTCGGCCGTCACGATGCCGGCGCCGATGCCCGAGGCGACCTTGATGAACAGCAGGGGCGTGTCGGCCATCTCCTGGGTCGCCTCGCCCAGGGCCATCAGGTTCACGTCGTTGTCCACCGTGACCGCGGCGCCGAACTGCCCGCGCAGGTAGTCCCCGACGGGGTAGGCGTCCCATCCGGGCATGATCGGCGGGCGTACCGCGCAGCCGCGCTGGAAGTCGACCGGTGCGGGCAGGCCGGCGACGACGTGGCGCACCCGAGCCGGATCGTGGTCGTGCTCGTCGAGCATCGAGCGCAGCCGCTCCGCCACCACGGCCAGCAGCTTCTCGGGGCCGCCGTCGACTGACATGTCCACGGTGTCGCGGGCGATGACGGTGCCGCTGAGGTCGGCGATCGCCAGCTGGGTCGCGGAGACGTCCACGTCGGCCACGGCGATGGTGCCGGCGCGCGGGCTGATGGTGAGCGCTCGTGGCGGCCGCCCGCGTACGGACTGGCTCGACTCGGTCTCCTCGACGATGCCGAGCTCGATCAGCCTGTCCACCTGCTGGCTCACCGTCGATCGGGCCAGTCCGGTGAGCCGCGCGATAGCCGCGCGGCTGGTCGCCTCGCCGGTGGCGATCATACGGAGCACCTTGCGCAGCGCGATGGCCACAGGTGTCGGCCCGTGCTCGTCGTCTTTTTGCATGCGACGAAACTAAAGACGGCATCTTGTGGCTGTCAATGGCCTCAATCATGCTCTTATACGGCAATACACCCGTCCGGAGGTCTGAACGTGGCGCATCCGCATATTCAAGCCGTGATCGTCGGCGCCGGCTTCATCGGTTCGGTACACGCGGCGGCCGTGCGCGGCGTCGGCGCGACCGTGCGCGGCGTCGTCGGCTCCACCCCGAGCCGTTCGGCCGCGCTCGCCGACGAGTGGAACGTCCCGGCGCGCTACCCGGACCTGGCGGCCGTACTCGCCGATGACGCGGTCGACGTGGTGCACATCTGCACGCCGAACGCGCTGCACGCCGACCAGGCGGCGGCGGCGTTGCGGGCCGGCAAGCACGTGATCTGCGAAAAGCCGATCGCGACGTCGCTCGCCGACGCCGAGCGGCTCGCCGCGGTGTCCGCCGAGACCGGCCGGACGCTCGCCGTCCCGTACGTCTACCGCTACCACCCCCTGGTACGCGAGATCCGGGCCCGCCGGATGAGCGGCGACTTCGGCGCCTGGCAACTCCTGCACGGCAGCTACCTGCAGGACTGGATGCTCGACACCGGCACCACGAACTGGCGCGTCGACGCCGCGCGGGGCGGGCCCTCCCGCGCCTTCGCCGACATCGGGTCGCACTGGTGCGACCTCGTCGAGTGGGTGGCCGGGGTACGGTTCCACGAGGTGACGGCCCGGCTCGGCGTCACCATCCCGGCGCGCCCGGCGGGCAGCGGCAACACTTTTAGTGCGAATGGTCCGGACAGTGGAACAAGCAGTGAAACGAGCAGTCCGGACGGTCCGGAGAGCGGGACGAACGGAGCGGCAGCGGACGAACTGCGGCCGGTCTCGACCGAGGACGTCGCCGCCGTCCTGCTGCGGACGGCCGACGGGGTCCTGGGCTCGCTGACGGTGTCACAGGTCTCCGCCGGACGCAAGAACCGCCTCTGGTTCGAGCTCGACGGCGCGGACGGCAGCGCCGTGTTCGACCAGGAGAACCCCGAGTCGGTGTGGCTCGGCGACGCCTACGGCGCCCGGCTGGTCGTACGGGACCCGGGCCGGGGCTCGGCCGAGCAGCGCCGCCTGGCCACGCTTCCGTCGGGACACTCCCAGGGGTACGGCGACTGCTTCCGCGCGTTCGTCGACGACGCCTACTCGGCCATGGCCGGCCACCAGGTGGAGGGACTGCCGACGGCCGCGGACGGTGTCCGCTCGGCGCACCTGATCGACGCGGTGCTGCGTGCCGACGACAGCCTCGCCTGGACCGTGGTCGAGCGGGCCCCAGCACGCATGTGAGGCAGGCCCTCACGATCAGGCACCTTTGAATCCCCTAAGGAAGGACAGCGAAAACATGGCGACACACCACCGCATCGGCATCCTCGGCAGCGGCAACATCTTCGGCCGGTACGTCACCGGCATGGCCCGCTACCCGGAGCTCGAGATCGTCCGCGTCGGCGACATCGACGTCGACCGGGCCAAGCGGGCCGCCGGCGAGCACGGCATCCCGGGGTGGGGGGACGCCGACGAGCTCTACGGTGACGACTCGATCGACATCGTGGTGAACCTGACCCCGCCGGCGCACCACGCGAGCACCATCATGCGGGCGCTCGACGCCGGCAAGCACGTCTACGTCGAGAAGCCGATCGCCACGACCGTCGCCGACGCGAAGACGGTGCTGGCGGCGGCCGCGGCCAGCGGGCGCGTTCTGGGCTCGGCCCCGGACACCTTCCTCGGCAGCGCCAGCCAGACCGCGCGCAAGGCGCTCGACGACGGGCTGATCGGCGAGCCCATCGGCGCGTCGGCGTTCATCCGGCACAGCAAGGCCGAGACCTGGCATCCGGACCCGCGCTTCCTCTTCCAGGCCGGCGGCGGCCCGGTGCTGGACATGGGCCCGTACTACCTCGCCATACTGGTGAACCTGCTCGGCCCCATCAGGTCCGTGGCGGGGGCCGCCCGCATCGGCGCCCCCGTACGCACGGTGACCGCGCCGGACCGGGCCGTGGACCACATCGACGTCGAGGTGGCCACCCACGCCTCAGGCGTCCTCGTCTTCGATTCCGGGGTCATCGGCACGACGCTGATGAGCTTCGACGTCTGGGACAGCGATCTGCCCGCCATCGAGATCTACGGCACCGAAGGCACGCTGTCGGTGCCCAACCCCAACCACTTCGACGGCGACGTCCGGGTGCGGCGGCACGGCGAGGCGGACTGGACCGTCCTGCCGCCGGTCGTGGAGTTGTTCGGCGCGGTCGGCACCAAGGAGCAGGCCCGCCGGGGGCTCGGCGTACGGGATCTGGCCGACGCGATCGAGGGCGGCCCGCACCGCGCCAACGCCGCGTTCGCCTTCCATGTGCTCGAGGCGCTTTCCGCGATCGACGGATCCGCGCAGGTCGTCACCTTGGAGAGCACGTGTGAGCGTCCGGCGGGCCGCTTCGAGAGCTGACCGTGATGGCGGACCTGACCGCTTTACAGGTCGCGACCCTGAGCGCGGTCGTCGACACGATCGTCCCCGCCGACGAGCATCCGGGCGGCGTCGAGGCCGGTGTCCTCGACTACCTCGAGGGGCAGTTCGGGCGCGACCTGGCGGGTCTGCGCGCGTACTACGGCGCCGGCCTCGACGCCCTCGACGCCGAGGCCGGCCAGACGTACGGCGTGCGGTTCGGCCTGCTCGAACCCGACCGGCGGGAGGCTCTGCTGCGCGCCGTCGAAGCCGGGGAGACGCGCACGCCGTGGCCGTTCGACGCGCCGGCGTTCGTGAGCACGGTGGTGGAGCACGTCATGGAGGGCTTCTACGGCGATCCGGGCAATGGCGGCAACCACGACGCCGTCTCATGGCGGATGATCGGGTTCGAGGTGAGCGACTGATGCGGGAAGACGCCGGGCGGGGCGAGCGGGTGGACGCGGTGGTGATCGGGTCGGGCGCCGGCGGCGGGGTGGCCGCCGCGGTCCTCGCTCAGGCGGGCAAGCGGGTGCTCGTCCTGGAGCGCGGTCGCGACCTCACCTACGAGCAGATCGGCCGCGACCACCTGCGCAATCACCGGATCGCCCGCTATCCGCACCGGTCCGGACCGGACCTCGAGGGGAGCCCACGCGTCGCCGTCGACATGACGGGCCGCGAGCAGCTGGTACGAGCACACGAGCCGGGCTTCCACGGCAACGCCACGCTGGTCGGCGGCGGCACCCGGCTCTACGGGGCCCAGGCGTGGCGCTTCCTGCCCGCTGACTTCACGATGGCCGGCACGTACGGCGTCCCCGCGGGCAGCAGCCTCGCCGACTGGCCCATCGGCTACGACGACCTGGCACCCCACTACGAGCGCGCCGAATGGGAGATCGGGGTGTGCGGCGACCACGCGGCGAGCAGCCGTCACTGGGCGCGCGCGAAGGCATACCCGATGCCCCCGCTTCCCGAGGGCCCGCAGGCCAGGGCGCTGCGGCGGGGCGCGGCCGCCCTCGGCTGGGACGTGCTGCCGGTGCCGCTGCTGATCAACTCGGTGCCGTACGCCGAGCGGGCCGCCTGCACCCGCTGCCAGCACTGCGTCGGCTTCGCCTGCCCGGTGGACGCCAAGAACGGCTCGCACAACACCGTCCTGCGCCGCGCGCTCGCCACCGGCCACGCCCGGCTGCAGCCGGAGGCCGTCGCCGAACGCGTCATCTGCGACGCTGGGGGCCGCGTCACCGGCGTCCGCTGGGTGGACCGCTCGGGAGCACGTCACGTGGTCGAGGCCGAGGTGGTGGTCTGCGCCGCCGGCGCGATCGAGACCGCCCGGCTGCTGCAGAACTCACCGACCCGGCGCGAGCCGTACGGGCTGGGCAACAACCACGATCAGGTGGGGCGACATCTGCAGGGCCACGCCTACGTGTGGGCGCTGGCCGAGATGGACGAGCCCATGCACGACGGACGCGGCCCCGGGGTCTCGGTCGCGACGCTCGACTTCGCGCATCACAACGACGGCGTCGTCGGTGGTGCGATGCTCGCGGACGAGTTCACGGTGCTGCCCATCGCCTTCTGGGCGCGGAACCTGCCGCCGGACCTGCCCCGCTGGGGCGCGCTCAACAAGCGGTACATGCGCGACAATTACCGGCGTGTCATGCGTGTGGGAGGGCCGGTCCAGGAGATCCCCAGCCCGCACGCGCGGACCCGGCTCGACCGCCATGTACGCGACCGCTGGGGCATCCCCGTCGCCCGCCTGTCCGGCACGACCCATCCCGAGACCCTGCGGACCGCCGCCCACCTCCGGGAACGGGCCCGCGAATGGCTCGTCGCCTCGGGCGCGCGCCGGACGTGGAGCGGGCCGGTTCCCTTGGCGTTGCACGGCGGACAGCATCAGTCGGGCACGTGCCGGATGGGCGACGACGAGCGGACGTCGGTCGTCGACCGGTGGGGCCGGGTCCACGGCCATGACAACCTCTACGTCGTGGACGCCTCGGTGCACGTCACCAACGGCGGCGTCAACCCGGTTCTGACGATCATGGCCCTCGCCTTCCGCGCGACCGAACGGCTCTGCGCGGAGTGGTGAGCACGGCTCTCAACGAGCCGCCGGCGTAAGCGTAAGTGAGTCTCAGCGACGCCCGGCGACGTCGAGCACGACCTTGCCGGACACGTGGCCGGACTCCACCAGCGCCAACGCCTCAGCCGCCTTGGCCAGCGGAAACACCCGGCCGACACACGGATCCAGCTTCCCGGCGGCCACGAGCTCGGCCAAGGCCGGCAGCGTCCCCGTACCACCCGTCCGCTTCAGCGGGCGCGCGCCGAAGCGGGCGGCGATCTTCTCGTCGGCCACGGTGGTCACCCGTGTCCGTTCGGTGATCACGCCCGCCACGCCGGTCAGCGCGTCACCACCGACCAGGTCGAGCACGGCGTCGGCGCCCGCCGGAAGTAGATCGCGGAGCCTATCGGCGACGTCGTCGCGGTCATAGGCCACCGCTGTGGCGCCGAGGGACAGGAGAAACGCGCGCTTCGCCGCGCTCGCGGTGCCCACGACGGCGACTCCGTCCATGGCCGCGAGCTGGACCGCGATCGTGCCCACTCCCCCACCGGCGCCCAGGATCAGCAGCCTCTGCCCCGGAGCCAGGCCGAGCTCGGCGAGGCTCTCATAGGCGGTGCCCGCCGCGATCGGCAGCGCCGCCGCGTCCGTGAACGACAGTCCGTCCGGCATGCGCGCCGCCTTGGCGGCCGGCAGCAGCGCCAGCTCGGCGTACCCGCCGCTGCCGCCGACCGTACTGCCGAAGACCCGGTCACCGGCGGCGAGGCCGGCCACTCCGGGGCCGGTCCGCACCGCGGTCCCCGCGACCTCGCGGCCGAGGGTCGCGGGCAGCCGCAGCGGCAGGAAGGCACGGTGCATGCCCTCACGGACCTTCCAGTCCACCGGGTTGACGCCGGCCGCGCGCACCTCGACGAGCACCTCGCCCTCGCCCGGCTCGGGCGCGGGAACGTCCAGGAAACGCTGGACGTCCGGACCGCCGTACTCGATGAACGCGTATGTCAGAGGCATGATCCCGGAGGCTACCCGGCTCCGGCCGACCGGCGTGGCGCCCCGTCTCGGTCAGTGAACCGGCGAGCAGGGGCGGGGACCACGGATGGGCTGTTCCGGTGAGCGAACCGGTGCGGGGGTACGTCGGAATCCTCCGGTCCTAGGGTGTGAGGCCACCACCTGAAGGACGGTGACGCGACGGTGCGAATGCCTGGCGATCACGCTGCCGACACCCGTTCGGCACCTGGTGATCATCTCGGCCGTCCTCGGCTACGGATGGCGTGGCCGTACCGAAAACGCTCCCTTTATGACGGGAACAAAACTAAAAGCGGCGGGTTGTGCCTGTCTGAGTCGCGAACCATGCTCCTCGCCAGGGGACAAATCGGGCCGACTGTACAATTCCCGACACCCCGGCATACACACCCCCCAGAACGTCTCGAGGAGTATCGATGTCAGTGACGAATTGGCGCCGCCGGCTCACAGCAAGCGCTGCCGGCGCGGCGCTGCTCGCGTCCGCCGCGTGCAGCGCCGCCACCCAGGGCGCCCCGGGGAACTCCGCCTCCGCCGGCCCGGCCACCCAGGGCGGCAACCTGGTCGTCGGGCAGACCACAGAAGCCGAGCCGGGCTCCTTCCTCAAGACCTCCTTCGGCAACATCCTGTGGGAGTACGCCGTTTTCGAGACGCTGACCCTTATCGATACCAAGACCGGGCAGCCCAACGGTGTCCTGGCCAAGTCGTGGACCCTGGCTCCCGACGGCAAGAGCATGGACATCAAGCTCCGTGACGACGTGACCTTCCACAGCGGCCGCAAGCTGACCGCGGCCGACGTCACCTTCGCCATCGAGAAGGTCCAGGACCCGAAGACCGGGGCGGCCAACCAGTCGATCGCCGCGCAGATCTCCGAGATGAAGGCGAAGGGCGACTACGAGCTGACGCTCACCTTCAAGCAGCCGCTGCCGAACATCTTCGACCTCTTCGAGACGATGCCGATCCCGAACAAGGACGCCTACGCCGACTACGCGGCCGGCACCAAGGTGGACGGCACCGGGCGCTTCGAGTGGAAGTCGTGGACCCCGGGCGGCAAGCTCCAGCTCACCAAGTACGCCAAGTACCGCGATGTCCAGAACACCCGCCTGGACAGCATCGAGGTCAACCTCATCAAGGACCCGACGGCGATGGTCGCGGCCATCCGCAGCGGCCGGGTCCAGTACGGCGTCGGCCTGGCGGGGCTGGACGCGCGAAGCCTGAGCCAGCAGCCGGGCTTCTCCCTCGTGTCCTCCGGCGGCGCGGCGATCCCGCTCGGGTTCGACGTGACCAAGCCGCCGTTCGACAACAAGGCCGTGCGCCAGGCGATCCACTACGCGATCGACCGCGACCGCATCGTGCAGCAGGTCGAAGGCGGGCAGGCCCAGGCGACGAACCTGCCGTGGCGGCCCTCCACGATCGGCTACGACGCCGCGCAGACCAAGCAGTACACCTACCAGCCGGACAAGGCCAAGCAGATGCTGGCCGCGGCGGGTGTGAAGGCGGGCACCTCGTTCGAGGTGACCATGCTGAACACGCCCGAGGCCACCGGAGTCTTCCAGATCGTCAAGAACAACCTGGCCGCCGTCGGGCTGGAGGCCAAGCCGGTCATCGCCACGGCCGACTATGACGCCAAGGTCGCGGCCAAGGACATGGGCACGCCCGCCTTCCTGATGATGAACAGCAACGGCCTCTCGCCGGCCAGCGCCGTCGTGAGCCGCCCGGAGCTGCTGGCGGACGAGAACGTCTCGCACTTCAAGAGCCCCGAGTACACCAAGCTCGTGAAGGCGGTCACCACCGCCAGCACCACGCCCGACCAGCAGAAGGCGCTCCACGACTACAGCGCCTACTTCGCCGACCAGGCGTTCGTGCTCCCGCTGATCACGCGCCCCACCCTCACGGTGCGCTCCAACGCCCTGAACGGCCTCGCGCCGACCCAGATGGGCTTCCTCGACATCAGCCGGGCCTGGCTGTCCAAGTAATCGACCTCTAGACCGACTGGCGGTATCGAGACGATGGTCCGGTTCCTGATACGCAAGATCCCATCGCTGGTGTTCGTGCTCTTCGCGAGCTCGATCGTCGCCTTCGCCCTGCCTCGCCTGGCACCGGGGGATGTCGCCGTCACCCTCGCCGGCACGGATCCGACCGCGGCCACCATCGCCGCGATCCGGGAGCAGCTGGGGCTGGACCGGCCCCTGGTGCTCCAGTACTGGGACTGGATCGCCGGGCTCCTCCAGGGCGACCTCGGAGAGTCCTACCTCCTGCACCGCAGCGTCGCGAGCCTGATCGGCGACCGGCTCAAGAGCACCGTGGAGCTGTCGGTGTTCGCGACGCTGCTGGTCATCCTGGGTGGAACGCTCCTGGGAGTCCTGGTCGGCTCCGCCAGACGCCGCTGGGCGCGGGCCGGCCTCGACCTGATCAACAGTTTCTTCGTCGCCATCCCGTCGTTCCTCACCGGGCTGGCGCTGATCCTCGTCTTCGGCGTACTGAACCGCTGGCTGCCCGTCAGCGGCGAGGTCAGCTTCGTCGACGATCCGGTGATCGGCTTCCAGTTCCTGATCCTGCCGGCCATCGCGCTGGCCCTGCCCTCGGCGGCGGTCGTCGCCCGCCTGTTGCAGGCGGAGATGCTCGCCGCCAAGAACGAGGACTACGTCGACCTGGCGCTGAGCAAGGGCGCGTCGGCCGCGCGGATCACCGTCCGGCACGTGCTGCGCAACAGCGTGGGCACGGCGGTCGTCGCCGTCGGGCTCCAGGTGGGCAACCTGCTGGCCGGCGCGGTCATCATCGAGGCGATCTTCAACCGCAACGGCCTCGGCCAGCTGGCCGTCTCCAGCGTGCAGACCCGCGACTTCACCGTGCTGCAGGTACTGATCCTCGCCATCGTCTTCGTGGCGGTGATCTGTCAGATCCTCACCGAGGTCGTCCTGGCGGCCCTCGACCCGCGCATCAAACTGGGAGAGTAGGGATGGCAGACCTTCCCCTGACCACCTCCGACGCGGCGCCGCCACAGGCCCGCCGTCGGCTGAACCCGACCCTGGCTCGCTACCTGTCCGCCTTCCGTACACCGAAGGGCGTGGTCGGGCTGTCGATGCTCCTCCTCCTGGGACTGGCCGCCCTGCTGGCGCCCGTGCTGTTCCCCGGGGGCTACGACCAGCAGGGCCCGCAGTCGCTGACCGGGATGTCGGGCGCGCACATCTTCGGCGTCGACGAGTTCGGCCGGGACATCTTCGTCCGCAGCGTCTACGGCCTGCGCATCGACCTGAGCCTCATCCTCACCGCGGTCCCCCTCAGCATGGCGATCGGCACGCTACTCGGTCTGACCGGCGCGATCTCCGAACGCCTGGGCGCCGCCGTGCAGCGACTGCTCGACGTGATCATCGGTTTCCCCGGCCTGATCCTGGGGATCTGCCTGGTCGCCATCCTCCAGCCGGGCTGGCCGGCGCTCTTCCTGACGATTCTGATCAGCGGCCTGCCCACCGCCGGGCGCCTGGCCCGCGGCGCGTGGCTGAGCCAGCAGAGCAGGGAGTACGTCCTGGCCGCCCGGGTGATCGGCGTCTCGCGCCGGCAGCTGCTCGTCCGCCACGTCCTGCCGAACGCGATGGACGCGATCGTCGTCAACGGCGCCGTCTGGATGGTCGTCGGCGTCTACATCGAGGCCGGACTGAGCATCGTCGGCCTCGGCGTGCAGCCGCCGACGCCCTCGCTCGGCGTGCTGCTGAACAACGGCCTGCGCTTCGTCACCCAGGCGCCGACGTACATCATCGGCCCCGCCCTGCTCCTTCTCCTGCTCGCGATCGGCTTCAGCCTGCTGTCGGACGCGCTCAACGAGGCGGTGAACCGCCGATGACCTCCCCCAACACCACCGAGTCACCGCTGCCGGCGACGGGCAAGGGCATGCCGCTCCTGCGGGTCGAGGGCCTGCGTACGGAGTTCCGCCTGAAGAAGGGCGGCGTCAAGGCCGTCAACGACGTCAGCTTCGACATCTACCCGGGCGACGTGCTGGGCATCGTCGGCGAGTCCGGCTCGGGCAAGTCGGTGACGGCCCGATCGATCATGCGCATGCTCCGCCCGCCGGGCGAGGTCGTCGCCGGCTCCATCCGCTTCGACGGCGAGGACCTGCTCACGCTGCCCGAACGCGAGATGCGGCGCCGGCGCGGCAGCAAGGTGGCGATGGTCTTCCAGGACCCGCAGTCCGCGCTCAACCCCGTCATGAAGGTGGGCGACCAGATCGTCGAGGCCATGACGGTACACGGCGTCGACAAGCGGGCGGCGCGCGAGCGCGCGATCGAACTCCTGGAGCAGGTCGGCATCCCTGACGTCCAGACGAAGATCAACCACTATCCGCACCAGTTCTCCGGCGGCATGCGCCAGCGCGTCGTCATCGCGATCGCCCTGGCCAACGACCCCGCGCTGCTGGTCGCGGACGAGCCGACCACGGCTCTCGACGTCACCATCCAGGCGCAGATCCTGCGCCTGCTGGCCAGGCTCCGCACCGAGCTGGGCATCGCCATCGCGATCATCACCCACGACATGGGAGTGGTGGCCGAGCTCTGCACGGACGTCGTCGTCATGTACGGCGGCCGCACGGTCGAGAAGGGGACCGTCGAGCAGGTCTTCGAGCGTCCGCGCCACCCCTACACGGCGGCGTTGCTGGCGGCCATGCCCCGCCTCGACGACGACCGGATCGGCCGGCCGCTGCCCGCGATCCCGGGAGCGCCGCCCGACCCCGCCGCGCCGCCACCCGGCTGCCCGTTCGCCCCTCGGTGCCGTTTCACCGAGGAAGCCTGCGAGCAGGAGCCACCGGCGTTGCTCCAGATCGGTGACGCGGGTCAGGCGGCGGCCTGCTTCGTCGCCCAGCGGGCCGTGGACATCTCGGTCAACGAACCCGCCGCGCCTGTGGAGGACGAACCCACCGTCACCGTACAGACCGAGCAGGCCGTTCCCCCTGCGGCCACGGCCGTGCTGGAGGTACGGGACCTGAAGGTCGACGTCGGATCCCGGCGGCGCGGGCTGTTCCACCGCGAGCCACCCGTGTACGCCGTCGACTCGGTGAGCCTGACGGTGCACCAGGGCCGCACGCTCGGGCTCGTGGGCGAGAGCGGCTGCGGCAAGTCGACGCTGTCGCGCAGCATCGTCGGCATCAACCAGGTCGCGGACGGGTCGATCCTCATCGACGGCGCCGACGTGAGTGGGCTGGGCGAGGAGGATCTGGGCCGGGTCCGCTCCTCGGTGCAGTACCTCTTCCAGGATCCGTACGCGTCGCTGAACCCGCGCCGCACCATCCGGCAGTCGCTGGCCGAGGCGCTCGCGTTCAGAGGCATCGGCCGGCGGGAGCGCGAGGACGAGGCGCGATCCCTGATGACGCAGGTCGGGCTCCGCCCCGAGTACCTCGACCGCTACCCCCACGCGTTCTCCGGCGGCCAGCGCCAGCGGATCGGCATCGCCCGCGCGCTGGCCCGGCAGCCGCGCGCGCTCATCCTCGACGAGCCGGTCTCGGCGCTGGACATGTCGATCCAGGCGCAGATCATCAACCTGCTGGAGAAGCTGCAGAACGAACTCGGGCTCGGCTACCTGTTCATCGCCCATGACCTGTCGGTCGTGCGTCACCTCAGCGACACCGTCGCGGTGATGTACCTCGGCCGGATCGTGGAGCACGGCGACGCCGCCGACGTCTACGGCAACCCGCAGCACCCCTACACCGCGGCCCTGCTGTCGTCGTCGCCCGTCCCCACGGTCTCGGCGCGCTCGCGCGAGCGCATCGTGCTGCCCGGTGATCTGCCCAGCCCGGCGAACCCGCCCTCCGGATGCCGGTTCCGTACCAGGTGCCCGATCGGCCCGCTGGCGAACCCGGAGCGGACGATCTGTACCGAGGTCGACCCTCAGCTCACCCTCACGGCCACCGGCCAGCGGGCCGCCTGCCATTTCGCCGGCGAACTCGCCCCCAAATCCTGACCCCCCATCTATTGAAAGGAAGCCATATGTCCGGCACACCGAAGATCGCGCTCAACCCGATCCAATGGATGGCCAGCGCCGACGGATGGCTGGACCCGTCCCTCGCGCCCGAGCCGAAGCAGCGGCTGTCCCTGATCAAGCAGGCCGGATTCGACGTCGTCATGGCGGAGGTCCCGGCCGGCTGGACCGTGGAGCAGTACCAGGCGCTCCTGGACGAGACCGGCCTGACGCTCGCTCCTGGCTACTTCGTCTGCCGCTCGGACGGCAGGGACGGCACCGAGGACGACGTCGTGGCCGGCGCCGCCGAGACCGCCCGCCAGCATGCCCGGCTCGGCCTGACCGAGATCGGTCTGGGCATGGGCATGGGCAAGGACAAGCCGCGGGTGGCGCACCCCGCGCAGGCGTACGACGCCGACGACTCCCGTGTGGAGGCGGTGACGGCGCTGATCGGACGGATCGCCGACGCCATGGTCGCCGAGGGCGTCCGGCCGTCGCTGCACCCGCACGTCGGCACCTGGATCGAGACCGAGGAGGAGGGCCGGGCGGTGCTCGACGCCATTCCGGCCTCCCGGCTCGGCTTCCTGCCCGACACGGGGCACCTGGCGTGGGCCGGCGCCGACGTCGGCCGGTTCGTAAAGGACTACGCCGAGCGGATCCCGTTCGTGCACGTGAAGGACTGCCGGCTCAGCGTCGCCGCCGAAGGGCGCGAGAAGGACTGGGGTTACCAGCAGACCGTCCTCGCCGGGCTGTGGGTCGAACCCGGCCGGGGTGAGCTCGACCTGCCCGGCATCATCGGCAACCTGCCCGGCGACTTCGACGGGTGGCTGATGGTCGAGGTGGACCGTCCCGACATCGCCGACCCCTACGAGAGCGCTCAGGTGTCGGCCCGCTGGATGCACAGCACGTTCCCCTCGCAGACCCAGGGCTGACGCCCACCGCCGGCGCGGCCCCCTTCCGGCCGCGTCGGCACTTCTGAACGACCCATGTCAAGAACTGCGAGAGGAGCGATTGTGGAGCCAGGCTCCGTGGAGAAGGCCGCCGCCGATCTGCTGGCGGCGTACCGTACCGGCGACCCGATCCAGCCACTTACCACCACTTATCCGGAGCTGTCGGTGGCGGACGCGTACGCCATCCAGCGCCACCAGATCGACGCCCTGGTCGCGGACGGCGCGGTCGTCAAAGGTCACAAGGTCGGCCTGACCTCGGCGGCGATGCGCCGCCAGCTCGGCGTGGACCAGCCCGACTACGGACACCTGCTGGACTCCATGTTCCACCTGGACGGCGCCCCGATCGACACCCGCCGCTTCCTGCAGCCGCGGATCGAGCCGGAGATCGCCTTCGTGCTCAAGCGCCCCCTGTCCGGGCCCGGGGTGACCACGGCCGAGGCCGTCGCGGCGGTGGACTTCCTGCTGCCCGCTCTGGAGATCATCGACTCCCGGATCGCGGACTGGCGGATCACCCTGGCCGACACCATCGCCGACAACGCCTCCAGCGGCGGCGTGGTGCTCGGCACCCGCCCGATCCGGCTGGAGACCGTGGACCTGGCGCTGGCCGGCTGCCTGCTGCACCGCAACGGCGACCTGGTCCAGACGGGGGCGGGCGGCGCCGTGCTCGGTTCCCCGCTCAACGCGCTGGTCTGGCTGGCCAACACCCTCGGTGAGCAGGGTGTCGCCCTGGAGGCGGGACACGTCGTCCTGCCCGGCTCGATCACCGTGGCCATCCCGGTCACCGCTGGGGACATCGTCAGCGCCACCTTCGCCGGGATCGGCACCGTGACCGCCCGTTTCCAGGAGGAGATCGCTTGACCAGGCTGAGCGCCGCCATCGTCGGCCCCGGGAACATCGGCACCGACCTGCTGGTCAAGCTGCTGCGCAGCGAAGCGATCGACGTGCACTCCATGGTCGGGGTGGACCCGGCCTCCGACGGCCTGGCCCGTGCCCGCGCCCTCGGCGTCGAGGCGTCCGCGGGCGGTGTGGACTGGCTCCTGGCCCAGGACCGGCTGCCGGACCTGGTCTTCGAGGCCACCTCGGCCAAGGCGCACCTGGCCAACGCCCCGCGCTACGCCGAGGCCGGGATCAAGGCCATCGACCTGACGCCCGCCGCCGCCGGACCGTTCGTGTGCCCCCCGGTGAACCTGGCCGGCCTGTCGGACGTGCCCAACCTCAACATGATCACGTGTGGCGGGCAGGCGACGATCCCGATCGTGCACGCGGTCTCCAGCATGGTGCCGGTGCCGTACGCCGAGATCGTCGCCTCGATCGCCTCCCGCTCGGCCGGGCCGGGCACCCGGGCCAACATCGACGAGTTCACCCAGACCACCGCCCGCGCGATCGAACAGGTCGGCGGCGCGGACCGCGGCAAGGCGATCATCATTCTCAACCCGGTCGACCCGCCGATGATCATGCGAGACACCGTGTTCTGCGCGATCCCCGCCGACGCCGACACCGACGCCATCGCCGCCTCGATCCACGCGATGGTGGCCGACGTCGCCGCGTACGTGCCCGGCTACGCCCTGCGCGCCGATCCCCAGTTCGACGGCCCGCGCGAGGTCTGGAACGGTCATGCCCGCGTGGCCGTGTTCCTGGAGGTGCGCGGCAACGGCGACTACCTGCCGCCGTGGGCCGGCAACCTCGACATCATGACCGCCGCGGCCGCCCGCGTGGGCGAGCAGCTCGCGCTCGGAAAGGTCTCCGCGTGACTGACAAGAGTTTTGGCGACAAGATCAGGCTCACTGACTCCACACTGCGTGACGGCAGCCACGCCATGGCCCACCGCTTCACCGAGGAGCAGGTACGTGGTGTCGTCCACGCCCTGGACCAGGCCGGGGTAGAGGTGATCGAGGTCACGCACGGTGACGGTCTCGGCGGTTCGTCCTTCAACTACGGGTTCTCTCTCGAGGACGACATCAAATTGGTCGCCGCCGCGGTGGACGAGGCGGTCTCCGCCGAGATCGCCGTACTGCTGCTGCCCGGCCTCGGCACGGTGGAAGATCTCAAGCAGGCGCACGGCGCGGGCGCGTCGGTGGCCAGGATCGCCACCCACTGCACCGAGGCGGACGTCTCCCTCCAGCACTTCGCCGCCGCTCGCGAGCTGGGCATGGAGACCGTCGGCTTCCTCATGCTGTCGCACCGCGTCGGCCCGGCCGAGCTGGCCCGGCAGGCGCGGATCATGGTGGACGGCGGCGCCCAGTGCGTCTACGTGGTGGACTCCGCCGGCGCCCTCGTGCTCGGCGAGGCGCAGGCGCGCGTCAGCGCGCTGGTCGCCGAGATCGGCCACGAGGCGCAGGTCGGCTTCCACGGCCACCAGAACCTATCTCTCGGCGTGGCCAACTCGGTCCTGGCCGCCCAGAACGGCGCCCGCCAGATCGACGGCGCTTTGTGCGCGCTCGGCGCCGGGGCGGGCAACGCGCCAACCGAGGTGCTGGTCGCCACGTTCGAACGGCTCGGCGTCCCGACCGGCGTGGACGTTCAAGGCGCGCTCGCCGCCGCCGAGGACGTGGTCAAGCCGTTCCTGCCGCGCCTGCCGTTCGCCGACCGCTCCGCGATCACCCAGGGGTACGCCGGGGTGTACTCCAGCTTCCTGCTGCACGCCGAGCGGGCCGCGCTGAGGTACGACGTGCCCGCGCACGAGATCCTGCAGCGGGTCGGCGAGGCGGGGTATGTCGGCGGGCAGGAGGACATGATCATCGACGTGGCCCTCCAACTCGCCGCCGACCGGGACCGCGTCGCCTGAGCTCTTCTGAAGCGAGGCCGGGCCGGGACCGCGTCGCCTGAGCCTCCGAGGCCGAGAAGTCCTCGGCCTCGGCCAGGTCATGTCCGGCGGTCGATGGCCAGGGCGATGCCCGCGGCGGTCGAGCGGAGTTCGGGCAGCAGCCGCCTGGTCACCAGGCGCGCCACCGGTGCCGCGGCCGACACCGACGCGACGACCGTTCCGTCGGCGAGCGCGACGGGCACCGCCATGCTGCCGAACCCCAGCAGGATCTCCTCCGTCTCGACCGCGTAACCGCGTTGCCGGACCACCTCAAGCTGCCGCCGCAGGTCTTCGACGGACCCGACCGTCCGTGGCGTCAGGGAGGGCCAGCCGGTCAGCGCGAGGCGGCGGAGCCGCTCCTCCCTGTCGGGGCACGTCGCGAGCAGCACCTTCCCCGTCGCCGTGCACGACGCGGGCAGCCGCCCGCCCACCAGGGAGTGCGTGTGGACGTTCGCCTCCCCCGCGACCTTCTCCACGTACAGCACATGGCCGCCGTCGAGGACCGCCAGGTGGATGGTCGCCCGGGTGGCGGCGAACAGGTCGATGAGCAGGGGCCGGGCCACCCGGCGCAGCACCGCCGCCACCGGCACCCGCTGCCCCAGCTCGAAGACCCGCATGCCGAGCTGGTAGACGTCCCCCCTGCGTTCGAGCAGCCCCCATTGCACCAGCTCCTGCGCGAGCCGGTACGCCGACGCCTTCGGCACCCCTGAGCGCCGGCTGAGCTCGCTGAGCCGGAGCTCGAAGGCCCCCGACTCGAAGGCGCCCAGCAGGAGCTGGGCCTTGCCGAGGACCGAGTTGGGATAGTCCGCGCCATCGCCGGAGCCGGACGCCTCAGCGAACATCTGTGACGACATCGGGACTCCTTCACGCCGGTCCGGTCACCGGTCCCCTCCGGTAGTGATCGCCGATGCGCCCGGCAAGACTCCGGATGGGAAAGCCAACCTTACCTCCGGCCGACATAAGAGGACGTTTTGGACATTACGCCGCCCCTTCGATTCGGGTACGCCGACTCGCCGTTCGGCCAGCTGCACTACGCCGAGCAGGGCGCGGGCCGCCCTCTCTTGCTCCTGCATCAGACCCCCAGGTCCTGGGACGAGTTCCGGGAGCTGATCCCCCTCCTGGCGCCGCACCGGCGCGTCATCGCCATGGACATGGTCGGTTTCGGGGCCAGCGCGAAGGCCCCGGCACCCCACACGATCGAGCTCTTCGCGGCGGGCGCGCTGGCCCTGCTGGACGCCCTGGACATCGAGTGCGCCGACGTCCTGGGCCACCACACCGGCGGCGTGGTGGCCGTCGAGCTGGCGGCGTCCGCGCCGGAGCGGGTCGGGCTGCTCGTCCTGTCGTCGACTCCGTGGACCGACTCCCGATTCCGCCGGTCCCACGCGGACGGTCCGGGGGTGGACGAGGCCGTGCACTCCCCCGGCGGCGACCACCTGCTGACGCTGTGGCGGCTGCGGCAGCCGTACTATCCCGACCCGGCCACGGGCCTGCTCGACCGGTTCGTCCACGACGCACTGGCCCCTGGAGTCGATCCGGCGGAGGGGCATCGGGCGTGCGCGCGGTACTACATGGAGGACAAGATCGGCTCGGTCAAGACATCCGTGCTGCTGCTGGGCGCCGCGGCGGACCCGTTCGCGCTACCGGCCATGGCCCCGCTCCGGGAGAACCTCACCGGGGCGCTGAGCGTGACGTCGGCCGTGGTCGACGGCGGCATGATCCCGCTCATGGAGCACAAAGCCGCGGAAGTGGCCGAGATCGTGACGATGTTCCTGACGGACCCGCCGGTCGAGGACGCCTCGTAACCTGCGGCCCTGATGAGCCTGGCCGGTCGAGGGCGCTTCGTGGCCGGTGTCAGCTTCTGCCGCCGTCGGCGACCATGATCGACTTCGTGATGCGCCTGCTCACCATGCTCAACAGCCCCACGTACTTGTTGACGTCGGCGCGGAAGGTCGGCGCCGTCACCGACAGCGCCGCGACCACCGTCCCGGTGGCGCCGGTCAGCGGGATGGCCACGCTGAGATAGCCGACGCGGGTCTGCTCCCGCTCGATGGCGTACCCGGCCTTGCGCGCCTGCTGGATCTCTTGGGCCAGCAGCTTGGGCGCGGTGATCGTACGGGGGGTCACGCGCGTCAGGGAGGTGGCCACGACGTCGTTGAAGAGCGCCCCCGGGCCGAAGGCGATCAGGGCCTTGCCGGTCGCCGTGCAGTGCAGCGGCATGCGTCCGGCGATGCGCGACGGCCTGGACACCTGGCCGTGACCGGACACCTTCTCCAGGTAGATCACTTCCAGCCCGTCCAGCACCGCCAGATGGATGGTCTCGCCCGTCGCCTGGTAGAGGTCCTCCATGAAGGGCCGCGCCGCGTCACGCAGAATCCGCTGGCGCGGCACGCGCTGCCCGATCTCGAACAGGCGCATGCCCAGCCAGTACTCGGAGCCGCGCCGCTCCAGCAGGCCCCATTGCAGCAGTTCCTGCGCCAGCCGGTGGACCGACGCCTTGGCGACGCCGGTGCGGCGGACGATCTCGGACAGGCCGAGGCTCTCGTCATCCGGGCCGAACGCCTCAAGGATCAGCCGCACTTTGCCCAGCACGCTGTTCGCCGACCCGTCGGGCTCGGCCGGGGAGGCGATCGCCACCGGCTGGGGTTCACCGTCGGCATCGGAGACGGGGAGGGGAGACGACGACGGGTAAATAAGGGACATTGGGTGATAATCAGGCCAATGTCCGGTTTCGTTCAACGGGACTGTTCCGGTGAGCGAGACAGCCCAGCGTGATTCTTCTCAGCGCCGATTTCGACGGTCTCGAACTACCTGTCCCCCGCGCAGTGCACCGGGATGGGCCACCATCGGACACACGCATCACGCCCGCAGGTTGATCCCCCGGCTGATCGGCGCACAGGACATACCCTCAGTCCCGAGGGCCTTTGCCCATAGAGGTACCCACCACGGCGACCGGGCACGGAGCGTGCTGGAGGAGCGAGGCGATCATTCCGAGATGGTCAGCCCTCTTGCGACCGGCCACGATGAGCGCCGGCGTCTCGCGCGCTTCCTGAACTCTGGAGGCGACGTTCGGATGGCTCTCCTGCCAGGTCTGAGGTTCGGCGGTGGTGACCAGGGCGAGCCGGCGCATGTCCGCCTCGCCGACGGCGAACTCCAGGACCGAGGCGGTCGGTTCCTTGTCGGCGACCACGATCGGCCCTGGATGCGCGGGGGCGGGCAGCGGGCCTGGTCCGCGTACGACGATCACCGGGCATTCGGCGTGCGCGGCGACGTATCGGGCCACTGAGCCCACGAGGGCCCCGGGCAACCCGTGCAGCCCTCGCGAGCCGACCACGACGAGGGCGGCGCCGCTGGACAGTTCGACGAGCCGCTGTGCCGCCGGGCCCTCGTGCAGGTCGGTCTCGATGCCGACGACCGAACTGGTCGCGCGGGCGCAGTCGGCACCGTGCCACAGTACGTGGTCGGCGGCCTTGCGCAGGTGGTTCTTGGTCTCCTCGTCGGCTTCGCCGTAGGGCCACTGCCAGGCGTGGGCGACGGTCAGCGGGAGTCTTCTGAGTTCGGCCTCGTCCAGCGCCCAGTCGAGGGCCTGCACGGAGAAGTCCGAGCCGTCGTAGCCGAGCACGATGTGGTTCATGGCAGTTGCCTCCTTACAGGCGGCGGTGCCGCCATAACAGATGCTGATCCGGTCGTCTCCGACGGAGAGCCCGCGTCCTCACGCGCGCGCTTTGCCTGCCACGCCTTGTGCGCGGTGTCGGCCAGGATCATGATGGGGATCGCCATCGCGGCCAGGGCCCATCCCGCGGCGGGTGGGAAGGCGCCGCCGAGCAGGTGCGAGACGGGCGGCAGGCCGAGGAAGGCCAGCAGCAGCACGGCTTCGACGGCGATCGCGCCGAGCAGCAGGGGGTTGGTGCGCCAGCGAATGCGCCCGATCCAGCGGGATTCGCTGCGGCAGGCGAAGGCGTTGGCGAACTGGCCCAGCACGACGGCGGCGAAGGCCGTACCGGAGGCTGCGGCGAGCAGGCCGAGGCTCGGGGCGGTGCCGACCTGCCAGCCGCCGAGCAGCAGGACGCCGATGAACGCGCCCATCTCGGCCAGGGCCTGGGCGGGCCCAAGCACGCCGAAGACGCGGATGAGTAGCCGCCGGTCGATGAGGTTTCCGGTGCGGGCGGGGCCGTGCATGGTGCGCGGGTTGGCCGGTTCGGCGCCCAGGGCGAGGGCGGGCAGCAGGTCGGTGCCGATGTCGAGGGCGAGCACCTGCAGCACGGTCAGGGCCAGCGGGATGGTGCCGCCGGACAGCGCCCAGATGGCGAACGGGGTGAGTTCGGCGACGTTGTCGGTCAGGTGGTAGGTGAGGAAGCGGCGCACGTTGGCGTAGGTGGCCCGGCCCAGCTCGACCGCGCCGACGATGGTGGCGAAGTGGTCGTCCAGCAGCACCAGGTCGGCGGCCTCACGGGCGACGTCGGTGCCCGACTTGCCCATGGCGATGCCGATGTCGGCCTCGCGCAGCGCCGGCGCGTCGTTGACACCGTCACCGGTCATCGCCACCACGTGGCCGCGCCCGCGCAAGGCTCGGGCGATGCGCAGCTTGTCCTCGGGCGTCACGCGGGCGATCACCACGCCGTCGTGGTCGAGCAGCTCGCCCAGTGCGGCATCGTCGGCGGGCAGTTCGGCCCCGGTGACCACCAGCTCGTCCGGGCCGAGCAGCCCTACCTCGGCGGCGATGGCGCGGGCGGTGCGCGGATGGTCGCCGGTGACCATGGCCAGCTTGATCCCGGCGATGCGGCATTTCCCGATCGCCTCGGCCACATCCTCGCGTGGCGGGTCGTACAGCCCGACCAAACCGAGAAGTTCCAGCTCCGACTCCTCGGCCGTGCGGCCACGCGCGACGGCGAGCACCCGCAGACCGTGGTCGCTCATCCGGGCCAGCGCCTCATCGGCCCCGGGTACGACCCGGCACAGCGGCAGCACGGCATCCGGTGCGCCCTTCAGATGCAGCCCGCCGTCCACCAGGACGGAGGCGCGGCGCCGTACCGGATCGAACGGGAAGCGCCGGGTGACCTGCCCTTCCACGTCAGCACCAAGACGCAGCGCTTCGACGTGCAGGGCCACCTCCATCGGGTCGCCCACGGGCTTGCCGCCGCTGAGGCGGCCGGTGGAGCTCAGCACCGCCGTGCGCATGACCTCGGCCGGTGAGCTCGACGGCGCCCACACCTCGGCCACGGTCATCTCGTTGCGGGTCAGCGTGCCGGTCTTGTCGGTGCAGATGAACGTGGCCGAGCCGAGCGTCTCGACCGCTTCCAGGTGGCGTACCAGGGCGTTGCGGGCGGCCATCCGCTGGGCGGCGCGGGCCAGGGACAGTGTGACGGTGGGCAGCAGCCCTTCGGGTACCAGCGCGACCGTGACGCCGATGGCGAACAGGAATCCCTGTCCCGGGTCCATCCCCAGCAGCACAGCCAGCCCGAAGAACACGGTGCCGACCGCCACCGCGATCCCAGCGACGATCTTGACGATCTTGCCGAGCTGGACGGCCAGCGGGCTGGGCGGCCTGATCGCCTCCCGGGTGAGCTTGGCGATCGCGGCGAGCCGGGTACGCGCCCCAGTGGCCACCACGACGGCCTCGGCCTCCCCCTCGACCACGAACGTGCCCGCGTAGGCCGGGCCACCCTCCCGTGGCCGGGCGGGACGGCTCTCCCCGGTCAGCATGGATTCGTTGACGGCCAGCGCATGCACCTCGGCCAGCTCCAGGTCGGCTGAGATCCGATCCCCCGCCTCCAGCAGCACGACGTCCCCGACCACCAGATCAGCCGCGCCGATCAGCATGCGCCTGCCGTCCCGCCGGACCACCACGTTGGCCGGGATCAGCTCCCGCAACCGCTGCGTGGCCCGATCGGCACGGTACTCCTGGGCGAAGGCGAAGCCACCGTTGAGCACCACGACCACCGCGATCGCCACGGCCAGCTGCGGCATCCCGGCCAACACGGCCAGCGCGGCGGCGCCCCACAACAGCAGAGCGAAGAAATGCACCATTTCGCGCAGCAGCAACACCACAGGCGAGACGTGGCGAGCCACAGGCAGGGCGTTCGGGCCGGCGGCGGCCAGCCGCTCCGCCGCTTCGACGGCGCTGAGCCCGCAACGGGATTGCGACAGGATGGTCATGACCACCACTCTTGCCGCGGCCCCCTGCGTTGGGCAGGGACTTTCGGCACCAACCCACGGGCCGTCCGGCACTGCCTGTGAGGCCCGGCCATACCCAGAAGCGGGCTGTGCTCGGACCCCGGCCGATGCCGCCTCATCTACGCCGGCCATTGGCCGGTCCGTCCGGGACTTCCTGCGAGACTTGCCGTCGGCCAGCCCCACACTGACCTCCAGGACGCCGCCGTTGTAGGTGGCCTTGACGTCATCCGTCTTGGCCGCGGCCGGCAGCGTCACCGATCGCGACAGTGACCCGTAGGAGAATTCCGATCGGTGCGCCTCGGAGACCTTGCGGGTCCTCTCTGCCCGGATGTGGAGTACGCCGTCACCCATGGTGACCTCGACGTCCTTGTCGGGGTCGATTCCGGGCAGCTCAGCGCGCAGCACGTACCGGCCGTCGGCGATGTAGTCCTCGACCCGGACGATCTGTCCGAACGGCAGGCGTGCCGCCTCGGCGTCGTTCAGCGCCCCAAAGGGCCTGCGTGATCACGTCCATGCCTCCACCTAGATGGCGACATTCGCCCCGGCGACCACTGTCGCCGTGGCGTCCATCCAAGTCGGCCTCATCACTGTCACCTCCTTTCCCCCGGGCATCCGCTCACCGGATCTGTGCGGCCAGTGTCTTTGGTCCTGCCACCCGGGGACGTTCGCCGCTGTCGCACAACGGCTGCGGGCGCCCACCATGTGCTTGTACCGTCTTATGGAGGTGAGCCGATCATGATCGGCGGACGCATGGTCATGGAGTCGTCGGCGCTCGACGTCGAACTGCTGTCGTTGAAGAGGCGGGTCGAGAAGCTGGAGGAGCTGGTCCGGACGCTGACCGCGGCAAACCTTACGCTCGTCCGGATCGTGGAGAACCTGCACCCCGCGTCAGCCGGCGTGGCTCCGAGCGACTGAGCGCACCGAGCCGACCCGAAGGCGCCATGCCGCCCGGCCGGTCGTCGTACCGTCCTCCTACGGCGAGTGCCGAGCGTTCGGCGCCGTGTGCACGGCACACGCTCTCACGTTTGCACGACGAGGAACTGTCCCCATCGTCCTACAGCTGTTGGCCACGGCGTAGCAGGCGCACCAGAGCGGCACCGGTGAGCGCCGCGACCGTGGCCGCCATGACCGCACCGCCGAGCACCCCTATGACGGCGATGAGCCAGCCCGGCTGACCCGGCTGCCACAACGGAGTGGTCACCGCCGTGAACGCGCCGAGCGCGACCAGCCACGCTCCCGCGGTCGCCGCCACCCACCGCCAGGCGCCTGGACGTGGCGCGCGAGCTGCTCGTCAAGCCAGTCGATGCCCTGCCAGGCGAGCAGGATCTTCGGGTACTGCGCCTGGAGTTCGTCGAACCACGCCTTCTCGGGCGGGGTGTGCTCCAGCGGAAGGATCAGCCTCCAGGCGATCGGCTTGTGCTGCGCGGCGGTGGCGAGTGACTTCTCGATCTGCCGCCTCGGGGAGGGGTCCACTGGATCACATGTCCTCCCCGGGAAACGATTCTGATCATCAACAGCGTCGAGGCTACGCCTCGTGCCGGCTTACGTCGTCTCGCTGATTCTCACCGGGGCGGCATACACCTTGCGCCATGAAAATGGCTCGTCTCACCTTCATGGCGTGGGACTGGTCGCCTTGCTTGCATCGGTACATGGTCGCTGTGTTGCAGCGTGCCGATCGAAGTACAGGCCAAGCCCCCCCACCAGCACCTGCCCAGTCTCGGCCGCTACGTACGCCTGGGCGAAAAGACCTCCGGCCCGCATCACGGCCGAGCACGACCCAGCCCGCCGCCGACACACCCGCTGACCAGACCAACCCTCACCCGATGCCGCCACTGCAGATCGCGAGCTCGGCCAAAACACCGGGACAAGCCTTGGATGCAACTTGCCTTCAGCGCCAGCCAACGTGCCCTACGTGCCTGAAAAGATCATCTCGCTCTAACCTGCGAGAAGTGGCAAAGAACCCCAGATAACGATCGCCGAGGCGGACCGGCAGATCAGGGTTTCAGTCCACTCGACTCAAGCTTCCAAGCGAGCCGACATGACGTGAGGATTCGACACGCCCGCGCGGACCAGCACAGCCGACAGATCACGCGGACTGTCCACCAAGCGCAGGTCCAGACGTTGCCATCCGACACGAAACTGCGGATCCTACAAGTGAGCTTCTACCTGGCGTTCTCCTCCCGAACCCGGCCCCAGCCCCAAAGTGGGCCGGTCCGCGCAGGTCATTGGACTTCCGAGAAGATCATGTTCTCGGAAGCGGAACGGCCACAACTTCCGAGAACATGCACGGCTGAGAGGCGGCTTCCCCGACGGCGCGAGATCACCTCAATGCGGGAGTTGCTTTGGTTCGGCTCAGGTTGGGCTCACCCAGTGCGCCGTGACTGTGGTCCGTCCGTCGGAGTTGCTGTAGACGCCGGCGGTGCCGGTCTGCCCGATGCGGAAGGCGTGGAGCGTCACGGTGTCCCCGGCGGCGAAGGTTTCTATGACCGTCTGCCCGATGGTGTTCTGGGTTCCCGGGACGTTCGAGGTGTTGAGGCCGGACAGTGCCTCACTTGCGGGGATGAGCGCGCCGTTCTTGAACAGCGCTGTGGTGACCCACAGTCCCGTGTTCGCGGTTGGGTAGGTCGCTGTGCGGGCGTGATAGGAGATCTCCCACACGCCGGGAAAGGGGATCGTGAGCGCCGGGACCTCGGAGACCTTCTCGTAGACATTGTTGGCACCGGCGAGGGCGTGTAGGAAGGTGAGCGGGCCGGTCTGGACCCATTCCTGGCCCCCCGATTGGGAGGCCACGGTGGCCGTGGATGCGCGGGCTTTGCCGGAGACGTTCGGCGTTCCGCCGGCGTAGGCCGGTGCGGCCATGAGGGCCGTCAACAGTGCGCTGCCGACGGCCGTGTTTGACGACGGCGATTGACCGTATGGATCGAGTGTGGGTTCGTGTGGTTGCTGCCCGCATGGCGATCTCCGTATCTGTTCGCGGCGACAAGGCTGGTGCATGCCCGCCGGGTACCACATGTCACCGAATCGTTACCATGTGTTACCGAACATGTCGATCACCAGGCCCATGCGGTTCGGCAATGCCTACCGCTTGGGCCCGTCGTAGGGGTTGATCTCGGAGTAGCGGTCATCGGCCTCGGTCAGGTCGAACCCTTCCGCCCATTCCTCGGGCGTGGGCCAGTTGCCGGGCGGACCGGCCCGCAGGTGGTCGTACTCCCCGCGCGGCCCGGCCTCGCTGAAGGCGTGCAGCCACGGCTGGTCGTCGTCGTGACGGCGGACGAACTTGGCGTCGTAGACCAGGAAGTGAAACCACCCTGGCCGCTCTCATTGACGCGCTGCGGGAACTGGACCGGCTGGAGCCGGTCGACCGGGCCCCCGAATACGGCCCCTGATCGACGCGGCCAAGAGTGTGCTCACCGAGGTCCGGGCTTCGCCCAGTTTCCAGGAGGGCTTCGGGTGCAGGTGCCTGGCGCCCTCGGACCATGGCTCTGGCCTCACGGTCGAGGATGTCTAGGCTGCGGCCTGGCGGTTGCAGAAACCGGCGATCTGATCCCACTCCTCGCGCAGGTTCGTCTCGAAGGTGCTCTCCAGCAGGCCGCCGACCCCGAACACCTTTGCTTCCAGCTCGTAGTCCACGATGATGCGGCAGCCGTCGCCGCGTTCCTCCGCTCGCAGGGTGCCTTCTTCGCGGAGCTTGTCGGTGATGGTGCTCGGCGTGACCTTCCACTGGTACACGCGGGCGGACTTGTTGAACTGTCCGTCCTCGGTCTGGCGGAAGCCCGAGCCGAGGAGCTTTGCCACTGGCCCGGGCAGTGACATCTGCTTGGCGAACGTGGTGGTGCGGGTCAGCTGCCCGTCAGCATCAGCAAGGCTGATAGTGCTGTAGTCGACGTAGCCCAAATGCCCCTGGTACAGATCTTCTGCCCGGCTCCGGTCGAAGAACCAGCCGAAGAACGCAGCCGGCTCACCGTGGAGGTCGTGGCTCACTGTGAATTTCCCCATCCCGCTACTATATGCGTTCGACTGATTACACAAAGGCGGCTTGCTGGACATCGCCTCGTCGGCCGTCTTCAGGCGACACCCGGCCTTGGGGCCCTTCGACCTCGGTCTCGCCGCCCGGGCGGCTGGAGGGCGATCCTGCAGAGGTGTCTCTTCGCCGAACCGGAGTGGAGATTACCTGCGACCACCTACCGTCACTTAAAGTCACAGAATGATCACACTTGGCAACATCACTCGCGAGGGAGACCCGCAGCGCCGGATGCGAGCGCTCGCAACGGTCCTGGCGGCCCTGGCGGTCGTCGCCGTCACGGCCGCCCCCACACCGGCCGCGGCACAACAGCGCGTACTCACCCGCGCCTGCGCCCCGAGCAGTGGTACGCAGACGATGGCATCCGAGGACACCTACACCAAGGCCAACGTAAATCTGTGCGTCAGCGTGGAGCAGCGCGACGACGGCACCAAGGTCATCAGGGCCGACCTCTCCGGCGACTACTTCTACTACTGGGGTGCGGCCTGGTACTCCGACTGCCCAACCTACTGCTACATGAAAGGCGCCTTCAAACTGCGCAAAGACGGCCGCGAGGTCGCCGCCGAGCCCTTCCATCGACGCTGGAGCGGCAGCAACCTCACCGTCACGCAGACCTTCGAGGCCGACAGCGGGCACCACGAGGTGCATTTCGAAGCACTCAAGTACGGCGGGTACTGGCGCGACGAACGCATCACGACCGCCTACGAGGGCGACCACATCTCCATGAACATCCACGTCGGGGTCGACGTCCCCTGAACGACGTCCGGCGCCGAGGCCCTCGGGCCTCAGCACCGGGCCCGGGACCACGGGCTACCCGTGGTCCCGGGGCATGTTTCAGAGGCCCAACGCCCGCACCAACGGCACTCGGGTGCACCTGTGGCAGTGCACGCCACAAGCAGGTCACGGCAAGAGCAACGCCGTGTGGCAGTTCACGAGCCCTCCGCTGACGATCGCGGAGGCCTGCTGGCCGAGGGTGCTCAGCGGCGACTGGAGCTGAAACTGGAAGTAGCCGCCATCACATGTCAGGTCGCCGGATGCCGCATGTGCCGGACCCGCCAGCACTGCGGTAGAGGCCACCAGCGCTGCACCAACCACCCATACGCCGATCCTCATCGCCCGTCTCCTTCCGCCGACCCCGAGCATCAATCTCTCACAGTGAACGTTCGTGCACGCAAGGTCAATATTGGTCTCAGCGGCAGAACCTGGTGCGGACGCTCGCCGCGACCAGACCGAGGGCGTAGCGCAGCGGTGTGCGGCTCTCGCGAAGATCGGCTTGCCATTCCTGCTGGCGAAAGCGGCGCGCCGGGCCGGCGATCAGGACGGCGATCTCACACAGTCCAAGGATGAGAACCTGGCGCGGCGGGTAGCGCCGCCACAGCGTGCGCGTGACGGCCAGAGGGCGTGGCGACCAGGGCTGGGCGTCGGCGTGGACCATGACCAGCGCCCCGACTGCCGCCGCGGTGCCGCCCGTCGCGGTGGCCACCTGGCCCAGAACGAACCAGAGCGTGGCGGAGGAGCTGAAGATCAGAACCACGGCGCCGGTGACCGACAAGGCGCCGCCCGAGCACAGCGCCGCGGCCGCCAGCTGGCGCTGACGACGCGTCTGGTCGACGAACGAATAGGAGTGCACTCATCCTCATTGGGGGGAGCCCGCCGAGCGCAGCCAGGCGGGACGAAGCAGGGCGCCACGGCGCGTGCTGCTGCGAGCCAGCGCCTCGGCGTACAACTGCCGCCCGGTGGAGGAGAAGGTGTACAACCGGCGGGCGGGCCTAGCGTGCGGAGTGTCCGCCTCCCACTGCCCGGTGATCCAGCCCGCCTGCTCGAGGCGTTCCAAGATCGGGTACACGGTGCCGGGGCCCAACTCGGTCTCGGCGCAGATCCGGTAGCCCCACGGCGGATCCTCCGCGTGGGCGGCCATTAATGCGCTGAGCACGAGCCGTACCGGCGTGGTGAGCCGTACCGGGCGAGTGGGCGTGGTCACACCGGGTCGCCTCCTTGTCGTCGGGGACCCTATATCGACAACGATAGTCACCTAGCGTCACGATGCGCAACTCACGGTGTGCAGTCGGGAGGGCTGCTTCCGGCAGCTGCCCAAACGGCACCTGGGCAGCCCGGTAGCAGGTGGCAGGTAGCAGGCCGATGGCCGTCTCATGCCGGAAAGCCCCAGGGCGTTCGCTCGGGGGCCCGTTTTCATTGATCCACCCACGAAGGCCCGCAGCCCATCCGGGCTGCGGGCGCCGTAGCAGCGCAAGGGAGTCAGTACCGCAGGTGCGCGGCGGTCACTCCGCCGTCCGCGCCCGCGCAGGCGGCCCGTAGCGCCGCCTGATGCACCTGCTCGGCGGAACGGCCGGCCAGTGCGACGGGGCTTCCGGTGAGGGTGTACCACTCCTCGGCTCCGGTGTACTGCACCTGCACCCGGACCGCCTGGGCGTCGTCGACGGCGGCTTCGGTGCGGATAGTGAGGTCACCGGTCACCACCCCGACCTCCTGGGTCATGACGCCGCCGGACCCGGCGGTGACCTGGTCTTCGTAAGAGGTGTTATCGGCCACGGCGAGCGCCGTCGGCCGGGCAGGTGTCCAGCATCCCAGCCAGGGCGGTCTTCTCCTCGGCCGTCACGGCCAGCGCGTAGCGCTGTTTGATGTCCACCCAGGCCCGGGAGTAGGTGCACCAGTAGCTGCGCAGCGTGGGCTACCACTGCGCGGGGTTCTGATCACCCTTGGCCCGGTTGCTCGCCGCGCTGACCGCGATGAGCTGCGGGTTTTGCAGGTCGTTCGCGAAGGCCTTGCGCTGGGGGGTGGTCCAGGTGTCGGCTCCGCTGCGCCAGGCGTTCGCCAGGGGCACGACGTGGTCGATGTCGACCTGGGAGGCGGCGGTGAGAGTACGGCCGTCGTACTCGGAATACCAGCTGCCGGCCGTCGCGCGGCACTGCTCGTCGCGCTCGACGCCCTGGCCGTCGCGGGCCAGCACGACCTCGCGTGAGTCGCACGCCTCTCCTTGGCCGCTCCAGTGCGGGAACTTGGCGCGGCTGTAGCCAGTCATTGGTCGCGGCTCTGCCACCAGCAGGACATCCAGTGCCGTCCGGGCGTCCGCCGCGGTGATGGGGGTCGGCAGCCCGGCCGGATGCGCGGGGACCAGAGCGCTGCGGGCAGCGGCGCCGGCGGGGTGGCGAGGACGGCCAGAGCGAGGGGCAGGGTGAAGACAGCGGCGGTGCGCCGCATTCAGGTAGACATGGATCACAGCTATCAGAGATCGTCGCTCTACGTGCAAGATCCATGACTTTGAGTGTCCGTAGAGGATTTTGGGACGAGTTTCGCGACGATCGCGGGAGTGGCGTGATCGCCTGAGCTGGAGAAGCGCGAAGAAGCCCCGGACAGGTTGAACCCGTCCCGTAAACGGGTCGAGCTCCGCAGAGGTCGCGGTCCGCTGCTTGGTACCGTGATTACGGCCCGATCTGTGTGATCAGGACAATGAGTTGCGGCAAGCCGTAGGCAACCGCCATGTTGCTGCGACGGTCTGGCTATTCTGCCCTAGCAACCTAAGGAGACTCGATCGCGGGACGATGGATCTGCCGCGCGAATGATGCCAGGGGCAGTACCAGGCAAGTCCGGGCAGCCTGCTGGAATATGTCCAACGCCGAGGTGTAGGCATCCAGGCCTAGCTGCCATTCCTCCGTCGAGCCGTTAATGGCCTCTCGCGCTATCCACTCCAGCCGCCAAACAGCCTTGTTAAGAATGTCGGCGGCATCTATGCAGTCCTGGCTGGCGAGCATGACCAGACGTTCGTACGCAGCTGTGCGAGTGCTCTCAAATCGATCCATCGCGGCGAGTCCGGCTTCGCGGTCGACCGGGCAGGCGATCTTATCCCAACCACGCCCCTGAGTGAGCTGGCCGGCCACCCGGGCCATCTGGGTGACCGCACCGATATAGTCCGCAAACGCTTCATATCTGCGAACATCCCAGCGGATGAGCATCTCTCTTTGGTTGCGCGCCTTCTCAGCACGCGATGTGAAGACGAAGGACACGCTTGCGCCGATCAAGACTCCTGCCAGAGTCAATATCTGAGCCCACACGCGCTGGCCCCCTTAATGATGGCGTGACGACAGTGTGGGCTCATCCCCTCAGGCCTGCAAGGCGCGCGCCTTTTTATCCTTATATGCGCCCTTTATTCCCGTTTCGTCGCCCTCAAGGTGATCTCGGCGGTGCCTGCAGCACCGGTGCCAGACGCCATCACCACCCAAAACATGACATTTTCGTGATCAAACGAGGATTGCCAGATTTGTATGCCTACTTTTACGCATTGCGCTCTGGTGTGGGCAAGCATTGCGAATACAGGAAACCCTGGGAATGCTGACCGAAATCGGCATCGAGCACTCCAGCGGCGATCGAGCTGCTCCTACGCGACCTCTAGCCGAGACGACGGCACCTGCCGAGACCCACCGGCCAGCTCACGAGCAGGCCGAGATGCCCGAGAGGCGGCGACAAGCGGCAGGGCACACGACCAATGACTCAACGCCGGCCTCGGTTGACCTCGCTGTCCACCACCTGCGCGACAGCCTGCGCCACGTCGTCCTGGGTGCGGTGAAGCCCGACGAACTGGGCGTAACGAACCAGGGCCGGAGCCATCGCATCACGACGCTCGGCGAAGGCCCTCATCTCCTGGCGCATCTCGGCGGAGACGGTAAGCTCACCGAGCAACTCCGCACCCTGCTCGGCGCTTTCGAACCGGAACTCTGGCCGGGCGCTGAAAGAGCTATCGTAGGCAGTGGACATGAGCACCGGCGTGCCAGCGCTGTTAGCGATCGCACGTCCTTGACCGTACGACTCGGCGTCCCGGGATTCCGGCTGGTTCTCCAGCCGTACTGGACTGACGCAGACATCCATCGCACCGTACAGCTCAGTAGCTTGGGCGCCGGTCAACTCGCCATGGATGCGCACGCAACCGGCGAGATCGTTTCGCGCCACGAAGGCGCGCATCTGATTCAGGTAAGGCTCCTCGGCGGAGTCCGACCGGCTCGGCAACTGCCACCCAGGCCCGCCGGCGAGCAGCAGATCGTGAGTGCGCCACAGCCCCGAGTCGAGGAAGATCTGGAGTGTGGTCAGCATGGCCTTGTTCGCATGGAAGTAGTCAATTTGACCAACCAGGGGACGCTCAGCGCGGAGGTGCAGGCCGGCATATGCGGGGTCACTGGATAGTCGGTTTCGCGTCAGCACGGGGTCTGCAGAGAATGGCACCGCATCAACCGGAATGCCGTCTGTCACGACCTCCATACGCTGCGCCAACGCGCCGAAAGAAGAGCGCTGAGCCTCACAGAGGCAGAAGAGCGTGACATCGGCGGCGGCGAGCAATGGCATTGTGTCGACGTTGTCAACCGGACCATTGTGCAGGACTGCTGCCGCCCGGGAATCGGCCGCTCGGGCGGCGGTCAACGTCTCCCGCAGGACCGGAAAGCTAGGGCCCAGCATCAGGACCGCATCCGCCCGTTCCACCTCGACAACTCGTCGCACATGATCACCGAAGCGGTCGAGCAGCGCCGTCGTGTCCTCGGCGTAGACCTGGGGCGTCCGATCCGGCCGACACCAGGACGGAACCGGCGACAATCCGCGCGTGGTGACAGAGGAGCCGAAGTCACTGTCGGCGGAGGCAATGGGCACCACGTCACAGCCGAGCGCTGTCAACATCCGCACCAACCGCCAGGCGACCCTTTCGACGCCGCCGTATCGCATTTCCGCAGGATTTTCGCATGCGACCGCGGGTGGAGCCACCACGATGACTTTCGCTGTACTCACCATGCTCCTCGGGAGAAGGCCACCGTATTACACAAAGATGGACAATGCTGGCCCCGCGCCGGGGCATGACGGCTCTTCGAACTTGATCGGGGTTGAGGCCTGACCGTTCGTGCTCGCGTGGCTGGGGTGCGGTCGGCTCTTGAGGGAGCTCGCGGCTTCCGTCGATCATTTCTGTTGTCGACGCAGAAGATCACGACAGAGAAGCCGCGAGCATGGTCAACGATACGACCCGATTACTGGGCTTGGATGGCCTGGCCGTCGCCGAGGTCATCGCAAGAGATGAACACGCTGGTCAGGGGCCAATCGTATGGTTGGCGACGATGGATGAACGGGCGAGGGTGTGCCCCGGCTGCGGGGTGCGGGCCACCCGGGTGAAGGAGTGGGTGACCACTCGGCCGCGGGATCTGCCGGTTGCCGGGCGTCGCTGTGAGCTGCTGTGGCGCAAGAGGCGCTGGATCTGTTCGACGGCGGTGTGCCCGCGCAAGACGTTCACCGAGCAGGTAACGATCGGCGAGACTCTCGCTCCCCGCTTGAACGCGATCGACTCCCTGACCTGCGTTCGAGCCTTCTACCTCGACATCGCTCAATGGGCCTTGGAAGACCCGGCTCGCTGGGGGCCCTGGGCCGCGCCCTGCCCGATCAGTTCGGCGGAGATCTCTCAGAAGAAGCAGCTCTCCCGCCGCAAGGCCCGCATGGATCAGCGCACTCGAGAACGGCTCCCGACCCTGCCGGACCTGGTCCGCGCCGCTGAGCAGCACCTCCGGAATGCTCAAGCACGGCTGGCCGCTCTGCGGCAGGCCCGCCCAAGCGAGGCCTTCACGGTCTTGGGCGAGACCTTCACCAAGGCCCGCGGCCACCACTTAGGCCGCCGCGACTCCCTGACCTCCTTCGACTCGACCGGGCGCCGCCGCGAGCTGGCCAGGGAGGAGAACCGAGCGTTTTGGGGCTGGGCCACGATCGAGATCCTTCGGCACACCGGTATCCGGATTGAGGAACTCCGCGAGCTCAGCCACCACAGCATCACCCAATACCGACTCCCCAACACCGGCGAACTGATCCCGCTCCTGCACATCGCGCCCTCCAAGACCGACGAAGAACGCCTGCTGGTCGTCAGCCCCGAACTCGCCGATGTTCTGAGCACGATCGTCTGTCGCATCCGCGGCGAAGACGGGGTGATCCCCCTGGTCTCCTCCTGGGACACCTCCGAAAAACTCCGGAACCCGCCCCTGCCGCTGCTGCTCCAGTGGACCAGCGGCGGCCAGATCCGAGAGATCTCGCCCGGCACCATCCGCCGGGCCTTGAACGAGATCCTGCTCTTCACCGACCTGACCGATGCCTCCGGCCGACCGCTCACCTACTCACCCCACGACTTCCGCAGGCTGTTCACGACCGAAGCCATCGTCAACGGGATGCCACCCCACATCGCCCAGCTCCTGCTCGGACATAAAGACATCAACACGACCATGGGTTACAAGGCGATCTATCCCGAGGAAGCGATCAACGGCCATCGCGCTTTCATCGCCCGCCGCCGCTCGCTGCGACCTGGCATCGAATACCGCACCCCGACCGACGAGGAATGGGATGAGTTCCTCGGGCACTTCGAACGCCGCAAGGTCGCGCTGGGCGACTGCGGTCGCGCCTATGGGGCCAGTTGCCAGCACGAACACTCCTGCGTCAGATGCCCACTTTTGAGAATTTCGGCGGATCAGCGGCCGCGTTTGGAGGAGATCCGCGCCAACTTGATCGCCCGCATCGCCGAAGCTGAACGTGAGGGCTGGCTCGGCGAGGCCGAAGGTCTGCGGGTCAGCCTGGCCGCGGCCGAAGGCAAGCTCGCCCAGCTCGACGAGCGGGCCCGCCGCGCGACCACCATCAACCTGGGCATGCCGGCCTTCCCGGACATCGCCGGCCGCACCGCCGTACTCCCGAAGAGGACCACATGACCCCGCCCATCGAGCTGGCTGCCGCATTGCGACACCAAGCCCAAGGAGTCCACTGCCTCCAAGCCGCCGCCGAGTTGCTCATCGCGCAGACCTGGCTGCAGCGCAGCGACTTCACCGGCCGGTTCGTGACCCTCGAGCACGGCCTGTTCGACGGCCTGCCGATGGCCACCGTCGACTGGACTGCCGCCATCACCGCCCTCGATAACGGGACACTGCCCTGCTCTGCAGGCGAGCAACGCATGCTGCGCATCATCGCGAGTCTGGCCGACGGCGTCCCGGTCGACCTTCGACAGACGGTGACTGGAATCGATCAGCACAAGGTCGATCTGCTGGTTATCGCCATACGCCGCGCGGTCGGCCAGCGCCGCATCGCCCTGTTGCCGGAAAGCCGTGGCCGCGATACCTGAAATGGGCCACGGTATGGACGTGAAGCCTGCCTCGATTGTGGTCCTCGTGGTTGGACTGGTGCTAGCCGCGGCGATCGGCTGGATGCTTGGCCCCGGCGCGTCCTGGTGGCTGGGGCACGTTGACGGCGTGACTGGCCTGACCGGCGAGAAGCTCGCCTCCGCGGTCGACGCGGTCCGCGGCCGCACCCTGGCGTTCGCCACCGGCCTGGCCGCCCTCGGCGCGGTCTACTACACCGCGCGCAACGCCGACACCGCCCGACGCACCTTCCAGCTCGGCGAGCGCGGTCATGACACCGACCGCTTCGGCAAGGCAGCCGAGCAGCTTGGCCACGATCAGGCTCCGGTCCGGCTGGCTGGCCTCTATGCGTTGGAACAGCTTGCCCAGAACAACCCTGCAATGCGGCAGACCATCGTGGATGTGATCTGCGCCTACCTACGCATGCCCTACACGCCGCCTCGGGACGGCAACCACGAGGATTTGGGCCCCGCGGTCCCGCGCGCGGCCATCGGTGGGATAACCAAATTGGACAGCACCAAAGGCCGCGATCCGCACGAGGAACGCCAAGTCCGGCTCACCGCCCAGCGCATTCTGGCCGCCCATATCCGCGATCCTGCTCCCGCGGCCCGCCGCTGGTGGCGACCCGCCACATCGCCTTCTGACGCCTTCTGGCCCGGCATCCGCCTGGACCTGACCGGAGCCACCCTCGTGGACCTTGACCTCAGCAGCTGCCGCATCGGGCCCGCTCTCTTCAACGGGGCGGTCTTCACAGACTTCACCACGTTCGAAGGAGCGACCTTCACAGACGCCGCTCAGTTCCCGGGGGCGGTCTTCGGCTTCACCACGTTCCAAGGAGCGACCTTCACTAATGCCTGGTTCGGCGGCGCGACCTTCAAAGGCAGCGCCTGGTTCAAAGGGGTGACCTTCACGAGTGACATCCAGTTCGTCCAGACGACCTTCATGAACGGCGCGAGATTCGACGGAGCGACCTTCACAGCTCCCGCCGCCATTGTCGCGGTGACCTTCAGGGGCTCTGCTCAGTTCGAGGGGGCGACCTTCATGAACGACGCCTGGTTCGAAGGAGCGACCTTTGCGAGTACGGCGGCGTTCAACGGGGCTGCCTTCAAGGGGGCAGCCAGTTTCAACGGGGCGACCTTCACCGGCGACGCGGGGTTCAACGGGGCGTCTTTCGCCGAAGAAGTCCGATTCCTCGGCGCCACCTTCACTGGCGAAACTACGTTCGACAAGGCGACTTTTGGCGGTATCGCCGAGTTCCCACGAGATGGCTGGGAACAGGCTGTCAACCTCGATGGGGCGTTAGTGACATCCTCGGCGATGGGCGCAAGGCACGTGTGGCCGCCCGGTTGGCAGGTGGAGCCAGAAGGGCGAAGTGGCGGAGTGCTGCGGCGAGATCCTTCATGCAACTCATAAACGAACAAACGGGCAGGCGGCGCCTACGCTCCATGCGCTAACAGGTCGCTTCTGACCAACTTCATGATCAATTTTTTAGTTCAGAGAAGGTGAAGGGCCAGCGTTCGAAGCCCTGCGACAGCAGGGCCACGCTGTCGAAGGCGCGGTCGCGGTCGAGGTGGGCGGTGTCGACGCCGTCCCAGGTGACCGACCCTTCCTCGGGCAGGTACAGGCCGGTGAGGAGTTTGGCGATCGCCACTTGGGAGCGCGCACTCCCAGGCTCGTCGCGACGCGGCCACGAGGAGCGCTTCCGCAATGATCACATCGACGCCTCGATCTCTTTGGATCCGATCGGGTTCCTGTTTTCGGCTCCATCGCCGGCGCGGGACGATCGCGCTATCGTCCGGGCTGGCCGCACCATGTCGAGTCCTTGGCGGACCGATGTCAGAACAGCTCGCTTTGCACCACTCGGGCTGCCTGGCGGCTGGGTTCGGGTTTGACGTACACCCCGCCGACGGCCTGCAGCTCTAGCAGAGTGCGCCAGCGGTCCGCCCGCACGCCCTCCACAGCCAGGCGAGTGAACACCTGCGCGGTCAGCTCGGCGTCGGGCAGGGCCCGGTGCCGGTCGGCCGGGATCGTCAGCCCCAGGCGGCTGGCGACACGATCCAGAGTGTGCGAACCCAGCTCGGGCAGCACGACGCGGGCCATCCGCACCGTGCAGATCAGCGGGATCGCGGCCACGGTCGGGCAGTGCCGACGCTGGCCGCCGATCAGCGTGGCCTCGGTATGCGCCGAGTGGGCAACCAGCCGGTACGGTGGCGCGACGAAGCAGGCATCCAGCGCGCACATCACCTGGTCCGCGGGCGGCGCCGCCGCGAGCATCGCCGCGGTGATGCCGCTCTGGGCGGTGGTGAAAGCAGTGACGGGCACGTCGGCGGGCGGGCTCATCAGCGAGGTGAACCGGCCGCTCTCCACCCACGCGCCGTCGCCGGTCAGGCGACCGGCCACAACGGCGACCTCGATCGGAACCGGCGAGCGGCTTGCGGGGGTGAGCCCCTCGAAGTCGATGACCGCCCACGTGACGCCCACCAGATCGCTCATGCCCAGGCTGCGCACACTCCCGCTCCCCTCGTGCCCCGCCAGGAACACACCCCGTCATCCACCGTCTCTGACCATTCGGCGATTCCTCGACTCGACCTATTTATCGCTGCTGGAACCGGGACCCTGCCAAGAGAACCTGAACCCTGCCAAGCCCGACCGGAACAGCTGGTACGGCAGCGTCTTCGGACTCCTCGGCACAGGCACCAGGGTGTCTCCCGGCCAGAACGCGCCCTGACTGCTGGCCTGCTTCACCAGCGCAGCGAGCTCGTCCAGGTGCCGCTGACGGCCAGCTGGATCAACGGGTACTCCGCCGCCGAAGCGGACGCTGGTCATGGGGCCGTTGGCCAGCAGTGCGGCCATCACATCCGGCAGCCCAAGCGGCATCGCATCACAGCGGCCGGCCCGCGTGAGTCCCACCAGGTGTTCGACGACCTGCTCCCAGTCGCCGATCTGTGCCCAGCTCCGGCCACCGTCCAGCTCGAACGTCAAGGTCGACAGCGGCACGACGCAGCCCGGCCGGCGATCGGGGAATTCGGTCAGGCAGCGGTAGATGAGCGCGCCGTCCGGCTGCGGCAGAGCCGAATGCAGCAGGGTACGGGCATGCACGATCGAGGCGTTGATCGCCACTGGATGCTGCGGCGAATGGTAGGGCTCATGCAAGGCGAGAAAGTAGACGTCCGAAACCATCAGAAAAGCTCCCTCAGTCACGACGTGGCCACGCGAAGTCGCAAGCACCTTCTCACAGGCTCTACCGCAATCGGCGGCGAACAGCCGGCGCATCGGTGCGGAGCCTGTGGCCGGCCCGGGTGTGGATGAGAGAGCGGTTGGTGCGGCGGACGGCGCCTAATTTAGTCGCGGGCGGCGGTCGCGCCCCTCGCCTGCCCGGTCCAGTTGGCGAGGGCGTGTCGGTTGGCCAAGGTGTGGGGGTGGTCGGCGCCCAGGACTCGCTCGCGTACGGGGAGCAGGGCTGCGTACTGGTCGCGGGCGGCGACGGGGTCCCCCGCCTGCCCCGTCCAGCGGGCGAGGGCGTGTCGAACGGTCAGGGTTTCGGGATGTTCAGGGCCTTCAACGCGTTCGCAGATGGGGAGTAGGGCAGCGAGCTGATCGCGGGCAGCGGCCGCGTCCCCCGCCAGCCCGGTGAAGTAGGCGAGCTGGTGCCATGTGTCTAACGTGCGCGGGTGCTCGGCGCCCTGGACGCGTTGGCGGATGGGGAGCAGGGCGGCGTACTGGTCGCGGGCGGCGGCCGCGTCCCCCGCCCACCCGGTGAAATGGGCAAGATTGTGTCGGGTCCTCAGGGTGTCGGGGTGCTCGGCACCCTGGACGCGTTGGCGGATGGGGAGCAGGGCGGCGAGCTGATCGCGGGCGGCGGCCGCATCCCCTGCATCCCCTATCCAGTCGGCGTAGTCGTGTTGGGTCCTTAGGGTGTCGGGGTGCTCGGCACCCTGGACGCGTTGGCGGATGGGGAGCAGGGCGGCGAGCTGATCGCGGGCGGCGGCCGCGTCTCCCGCCAGCCCGGTGAAGATGGCGAGATGATGCGAGGTCTCCAAGGAGTGCGGGTGGTCAGCACCCTGGACACGTTGGCGGATGGGGAGCAGGGCGGCGAGCTGATCGCGGGCGGCGGCCGCATCCCCCGACTGCCCCGTCCACTCGGCGAGGTTGTGCCTGGTGGTCAGGGTGTCGGGGTGTTCGGCGCCAAGGTGCTCGGTGCGGTGGTCGCACAGCTGCCTGGCCAAAGTGCGAGCGGTCCGGGAGTCGCCGGCGGCGCCGAGATACGTGGAGATTTCGTGGAGGGCATCAGACCCGGGAGGCAGGACGGTGAGGCCGTGCGGCAGCAGGCGCCGGTAATCAGGCCAGGCGGCAGGTACGTAGGGTGTGCCGGGGAGGGCTTGCTCCAGGATGGTGTTGGCGACGGCAGACCAGGCGTTGCGCTGGCCGTCGGTGAGCCGATCGAGGGTGACGGCCTGGACCAGGCGGTGCATCGAGACCAGCCCGTCATGCGGTCGGCTGATCAAGCAGTAGCGGCGCAGCGCGGCCATCGCGGTGTTGACCTGCAGGCGTCCGGCGGGGAGCAGACTCAGCTGTTTCTTGGCGCCCTTGCCCTCACCGAGTCCGACGAGCGAGTCAACGGTGAGATCGTCAAGCAAACGGTGGTAAGGGATGTCCTCAGGCGCGTAGCAGGCCAGCAGCCGCAGCAGGGCGATCGCCTGCGGGTGGGTGCCGGTGAGCTGGTCGAAGGCGGCCTGCCAGGTGGAGGTGACCTTCTCGGCATAACCCCAGGGCTTGCCCTCGGCGAGCAGCGCCGGCCGGTGGCGGGTCAGCAGGTCGAGGTAGCCGCTGGGGTCGGTGCCGGTTTCGGCCATGTAGGCGCCAGCCTGCTCCAGCGCCAGTGGCAGGCCGCCGAGTTTGGCCGCCACGGCGGCCGCCGCCTGCGCATCCTCGCGACCACTGCGCTCCAGCAGGAAGGCGGTGGCCGGACCGGAGTCCAGAACGGCCAGCTCCAGGCCGTGCGGGTCCGGCCAGCTTCCCGACCGGCTGGTGATCAGGACATGCCCGGAGCCGGTGGGCGGCAGGAGGCCGTGGAGGGCGTCGGCGTCGGGCGCGTTGTCGAAGATCAGCAGCCATCGGCCAGGATGGGCGTTGAGTACAGCGTGCACCTGACGTACGGGATCAGCCTGGTCAGCCTGCTGCACGCCGAGGTGGGCGGCTAACTCGGCGAACGCGGCCGACAACATGGTGGGATCCTCGGCGGGCAGATGCCACGCCAGTTGGTATTCGTGCTGGTAGCGGTGGCTGTATTCGGCTACCAGGCTAGTCTTGCCGATGCCGCCCAGGCCATGGACCGCCACCCAGTAGGGCAACGTCGAGGCGTTGGTCAGGCGGTCGTGCAGGCTGGGCAGCGTCTCATCACGGCCGACCAGGTGCAGCGGGCGCGGCATCAGGTGGAACGGTCGAGCAGGCGTCCGTGGCGCTGTCATGTCCACTGGCTCCAGGGCCTTGCTCGGTTCCGGCGGTAAGGACGCGGGAGCGGAAGGCGGACGTCGTTGCAGCCATACCCCTAGCCCACCGAACAGCAGCCCGGCCACCATGCTGATCACGCTGGCGCGCTTGTCGAGAACGTCCAGCAGATCTGTGGGGAGGTTCAGCGGGTCAGCCAGGAAGAACCCGGCCACGCCGGCCAGCAGCGTCACCAGGGCCGCCGTCCAGGCCAGCGCCCGCGGCCAGCGCCGAGGCCGTGGCTCACCCGGCAGAGGAGGAGAGGCCGTCACTCCTCCAGCGTGAGGCTACAACCACGCCCAGCGCGCATACGTCGCAAACCCGTTATCGCCCGCCGAGCATGTCTCGCTGAGCGCCGACCCGGTGGCTGTTCCATTCACGAAGGACTCGTGCCGTGCTGTGAACCGCCTTCGTCACAGCCTTCATGGTCCCGGCCTGGGCCAGCGCGGTCTCAAGGTCTGGCCAGTCCCGCCGGGCGAAGGCCGCAGCACGCCGGGGCCGGAGCCGTCCACCGGCTGTCTTCCACCCCTGTCCGAGAATCTTGGTTGGCCAGCAGGCCACCGTGCCCGGGTACCGGCCGACGAGCTCGGCCAGCGCGTACACGCTCACGTCCTTCGTCTGCCGGATCAGCTCATCCCAATCGTGGTATCCGAGCTCCACGGCCTTGCGGCACAGGACGTCGCGGGCATTCTGGTGCGCCTGCGTCCGCCCCTTCACGAAGCCGGCCTGGTGCGCTGTCCGCACACCAGGCCGGGGCGCCGTCTCGGTATGACGATTGCCGGTCCGGGTTGCTCGTCTGCGCGTGGCCGGATCTTGCTCCTCCATCGAGATCAGCACGCCCGCGTTCAGCCGTTCCTTGGCCTGCTCGCGCCACAGCTCGCTCAGGTCGGAGGAGGCGAGCGGCAGCGTCACGGGCAGGCCGTACTTCTCCCGGTACTGGTCAGCGGTCATGCCTTCACCCTGGTTGAGGTGCACGGCCAGCGACCGACACCAGCGCCCGCACTCGAGGCATTGCAGTCGGCCACCGCGGCTGGGCTGCACACCGGGCGTAGTGAGGGAAGGCATCAGGCGGTGGCGGGCCGAAGGTGGTCCCGGACGGCGTCGGCCGCCGTCTCGGTGATCGTGGTCTCGTACTGGTCGGTAGCGACGACGACAGCGTGGTGTATGGGCTGGCGTTCGGCCCGGACGGCCGCACCCCGGCCAGCCCGTGCGCCGGTATCGACCTCTGCCGCCATCGCGTGATCGGCCCAAACGCCTGGCCACGCTATCGATGCAACATGCCTTCAAGATCGGTCAACGTGCCTTACGTGCCTGAAAAGATCATCTGAGCTCTGACCTGCGAGAAGAGGCCAAGAACCCAAGATAACGATCGAACCGGCTCGACCGGCGGCTCCCGATCGCCGACGACACCGCCAAGCTCATCCTCGATCAGCAAGCAGTTGTCCGCGCTGCCTTCCCTGACACCTCGCCTAAAGAGCTGGCGCTGTTTCCCGGTACCTTGCGCAACCCCGACGGGAAGCGCTCGCTTCGCGCCACGTCACTGAGCAACTTCCACCGCGAGTGGGTCGACACCATGCCGCCTTTCCAACTCAGCGACGGAGGTATCTTCCCGCAGGAGGACGTCGTGGCGGCCGTCTACCGCCACACCTACGCCCAGCGGCATGCAGACGCCGGCACTCCGATCGACGTGCTGCGCGAGCTCATGGGCCACAAGAGCACGATCTCCACCCAGGTCTACTACCGCATCACCGAGAAACGCAGCCGAGAAGCCGTCGAGCAGGTCGCCACCCATCAATTCGACGGTGCCGGCAACCGCATCTGGCGACAGACCGCGCAGGTTCTCGACAGCGAACGCGCCCGGATGCGCGTCGGCCAGATCTCGGTCCCCTACGGGATCTGTGTGGAACCCGCCAACGTCCAGGCCGGAGGGGGCGCCTGCCCCTTCCGGTTCCGCTGCCTGGGCTGCGGGCACTTCCGCACCGACGCCTCTTACCTTCCCGAGCTCCGCACTTACCTTGACCGGCTGCTCGCCGATCGCGAGCGGGTCCTGGCCGCCACCGAGCTCACTGATTGGGCGCGTACCGAAGCCGCCCCGAGCGAGGAGGAGATCACCGCGATGCGCGTACTCATCCGCCGCGTCGAGAAACACATGGACGAGCTCACCGATGACGAGCGCGCCCAGATCGCCGAAGCGGTCAGGGTCGTGCGTTCCACCCGCCGCACCGTCCACCTCGGCATGCCTGCCATCCCTACCGACACCCGACACGTCACCATGCGCCCATGACCTCCACCGACGACACCCTGAACCCGCTGGTCAAGGCCCGGCACCGCGACACCCAGACACGCAAGCAACGTGTCCGGCAGGCACTCCAAATCCTCCATGAGGCCGGGGCCGACATCACCATCTCCTCCGTCGCCCGCGCCGCCGGTGTCCATCGCAGCTTCATCCACCGCCACTCCGAACTCCACGCGGCCGTCCTGAACACTGCCGCCGCCATACCTCCGGCACGACCAGCCCCTGCGGTCAGCGCAGCCTCCCTGCAGGCCGACCTGCTCAACGCGCGTCAGCACAGTGACCGTCTACGCCTGCGCGTCATCACCCTGGAAAGCCGCCTCTCCAAGACCCTCGGACAGTCGGTGGCCCAGGATGTCGGGCTTCAGCCGAACGAGGATCTGCATGTCCTCCGCAGCCGGGTCGCCGAACTCGAAGCACTCATCCAAAACCTGCGTAGTCAGATCTGCGACCTCACCGACGATCTCGACGCAGCTCGCGCGACCAATCGAGAACTGATGACACAGCTCAACATCACTCACGCGGCGAGCATCGCAGAAGTTCGCCTACGGTGAGCAAGATCAACGGCGAGGGTTAGCGTCCACGGGACCATTCATTGGAGCGTTTCGCGTGCCTACCCCGTTTGCACTCACCGGTGAAACGGTGTTCGCCCTCGACCTGGTCGGCCGCGTGCGGTGTCTCACGGATGGTCGCCTTTGAAACAGCAAGACAGACGCGGCGCCGGTCGTGGTGATCTTCAGGTCATCGAGGGTGGCAGCCCGGTCTACTGCGGGGCGTGCGGGGGCTCGGGCTGGGCGCTGAGGATGGTGAGTGTTTCCTGGACGGTGATGGCGATGACCTCGTCATCGTGAACGCTCATCGTGCGGGTACGCCGCAGCTCGGTACGGACGGTCCGGGTGACGACGTCCGCGGCCGGGGTGCTGGTCTTCTGCTTCAGGTCGGTGTAGACGGTCCAGGCGAGTGCGGCCACGCTGACGATGAGCGAGCTCAGGGAGATGGGATCGAGGTACTGGTCGGGCCGGCGGCTGGCGTCGCGAGTGTGGAGGGCGGCTTCGACGTCGGTGACGAGGCCAGGCCCGTACTGGGCGGTGAGGCGATGGGCGGCGGCTCGCGCGCCTTCGGCGGCAGGGTCGGTCATGGTTGGCTCCTGAGATCGGTCATGTGTCGGGAGCGAGGACATAGTCCCGCACGGCGGAGGGAAGCGGCCGGCCGGTGATCTTCTCCCAGCTGGCTTCAAGCGCGGGCAGGCCGGCTTCAGCGGTCAGGCGCTTGAGGTCGCGCGGTCCTGGGCCGGTGGCGGGATGGGGAAACTCCTCAAACACCGCCACACACCGGATCATCCAATGCAACGCCTGACCGAGCTGGTTCCGGGATTCGGCGAGAAGACCGAGCTGGTGGTAGCTGTTGGCTATGCCGGGCCGGTTACCGAGTTCCTCCTTGATGGTCAGGGATCGGTGGTACCAAGCGTCGGCCTCATCGAGCAGCCCTCGATCCTGCGCGACCATGCCGAGCTGGTGGTAGCTGGTGGCCATGCCGGGCCGGATGCCGAGCTCCTCTTTGATGGTCAGAGACTTGTGGTACCAGTCCTCGGCCTCATCCAGCAGCCCCCGCTCCTGCGCGACCACGCCAAGCTGGTGGTAGCTGGTGGCCATGCCGGGCCGGTTACCGAGCTCCTCTTCGATGGTCAGAGACTTGTGGTACCAGTCCTCGGCCTCATCCAGCAGCCCCCGCTCCTGCGCGACCACGCCAAGCTCGTGGTAGCTGGTGGCCATGCCGGGCCGGTTACCGAGCTCCTCTTCGATGGTCAGACACTTGTGGTACCAGTCCTCGGCCTCATCCAGCAGCCCCCGCAGCTGCGCGACCACGCCGAGCCGGTGATAGGCGGCGGCAATGGAGCCGAGGTGCAGGGGGGATTGCTGCTGGAGGGCCGTGAGAAGGTTCAGGTAGGTGTGCTGGGCCTGGTCGAGCCGATGAATCCGGAGGTGCCGGTCGGCTTCGCTGCCGAGGATGAACAGCCAGAGCTGACCGCCGTCTGTGTCGAGGCTGGGCGCGGCTCCGTCGGGCCCTTCGAGAGCCAGGCGAGCCCGGTCGGTCCAACCTTGGGCTTCCTCGCTCAGCCCCCGAAGGACCCAAAACCCATCGAGGGGTCGGATGATGTGCTGGGCGTGGTCCCACAGCTGGTGGTCCAGGGCGTAGCCGAGCATGCTGCCCAGGCTGCGGCGCTGCAGACCGATCACGGTGAACGCCAGTTGTGCGGCCCCGCTGGAAATCTGCTGGCGCAGCCATCGGCTGAGGGCGACGTAGGCGCTCAGGAGTGCTCGGGTCGTGAGGGTGTACTGCTGGTCGAAGCCAGCCGGGAGGTCCAGGCGCCAGCTGCTGGTCAGGTAGGCAGGCAGAGCGGGGTGGATCCGATACATCCCGACACCCAGCGAGGTGAGCAGTCCGACCGCGCTGGCCCCGTCCAGCACGCGTACCCAATCCTCGCGGCTTCGGCCCTGAAACAGCGCTGGGACCTCCGGCTGCTGCGACATGATCGCCAGGACGTCGGCGTCAGCGATGCCGTGGAACAGCGCGAGCGTGGTCAGGGCCTGCCGGTCGTTGGTGGGCAAGTGGGTGAAGGAGTAGGCGACGCAGGCCGACAGGGACGTGCTGCGGTCCCCATCGTCGCGGCCGGGGATCGGGGCGGCGCCCTGCAGCGCGGCCAGCAGCACGCCGGGTTCGGTGGTGTCCAGATGCGGCACGATCAGCCGCATGGCCAGCGGATGGCCATCCAGCCACTGCATCAACTCGGCGAACACCGGTGTCTGGCGGCGCGGCCGGCTGTTCGGGAAAGGCTGCAAGAGCTGATCGGCGTACTCGATCGCCTCGTGCTCGCCGAGGCCACCGACGTTCATCCGCCGAAGCTCCTTGTCCAGCCAAGTCTCGGGGCCGCGGGTGGTGATCAGGACCGAGCTCTTGCCCGAGCGGGCGAGCTCGGAAAGGAAGCGCCGTAACTCCTCCAACTGGGGGTCGGACAGCGGCGGGGTGGCCGCGGTCGGGTCGGGCATGGAATGCACCGATTCGAAGTTGTCCCAGATCAGCAACAGCCGATACTCGGACAGCAACCGCCGCACGATCCGGGAGCGCTCGCCGGGATCCTGCTGCGCGAAGTCGACGCCGAACACGTGTAGCCCGATGGCGGTGATGACCCCGTCCAGGTCGAAGGAGGCGACTCCGGGGGCGAAGGAGTGCCAGAGCACGAAGTCTGGGCGATCGACGCCGCCGGTGTCGCGCCACCACCGGCCGAACGCCTTGGCCAGCTCGGTTTTGCCCGTCCCGCCGGGCCCGTGCAGGATCACCACGCGCTGCAACCTGGCGGCGGCCTCCAGGGTGTAGAACAGGTCGTCACGGCCCACAAACGTGCTGGCCGGAGCTAGATCATCGTCTGCCTGGGTGCTGTCGCCGGGGCTGGTCCGCAGCCGGTCGAGCATCTCCTCCAGCGACGCCCCCCGGCGATCGGTACGCAGGTTCGAAAAGCTCACGTCGCGGCGCAGATAGTGCACCGGCACCACCCAGTCCGCCAGCGGCAGCGGGCCCTTGGGGCTGGGCCTTTTGTCGTGCAGGGCCAGGCGGGAGCGGCCGGCGGTGACCGCGTCGGCGACCCGGTCCCCGGCGAACAGCCGCTCGTAGAAGGCGGTCATGAACTCCGCCGCGGCCACCGCGTACACGCTGTAGGCCATCGCCACCACCGAGGCCGCCCCACCCTGCACCAGCCGGGTCGCCACCGCCGCCTCCACCTGGCCGCCGACCTGCCCCGACTGGCAGGCGTTCAACACCACCACCGGCACCCGCCCGGCCGACAGCACCTGCGCCACCCGCTCAGCCGACACCAGATCCGGCTCACCGCCGGGCGTCTCGAAGGCCAGCATCCCGCGCGGGAGCGGCCCCTGGAAACGCAGCGGGTCCCACCCCGGGGCCGGGACGTGCCCGCCGCCGAACACGCCGTGCCCGTCGAAGTGCACGACCTGGAACGGCTCGCCCGCCGCGACCGCCTCGTCCAGGACCTGCTGCAACCGGTCCAATGTGGGCGGCCGCAACACGACCAGATCGACGCTGCCGCGTACCGCCTCCAGCCGCTCCAGCAGCGGCCGGGCAATCATCTGATAGCCCACATCACGCTCACCGGCCGGCCGGGAGATCACCATCAACACCCGCAGCCGCGCGCCGCCCGCGGGGAAGGCCTCGCTCAGGTCAGCCGCCGGCAGGCTGCGGGTCAGCGCGACCTGATCCAGCACCAACGGGCGGCCGCGCGCAGGATCACACATCAACTCCCACGGCAGCCCCAGCCGCTGCGCGGCGGCCGACTGCAGAACCACCTCAACCGGATGGCCCCGCGCCCGCACCGTCGCGTACGCCGCCCGCACCGGCGCCGAACCGAACACCGCCTCGAAAACACTCTCCCCCCACCCGGACAGTTTCGCGGCGATATCGCTTCCACGCTCGGAATACACCGCGAACGGGTAACGCAGATAGTCCTCCAAATACCAGCGCAGATCCTCCAACGCCTGCTCATCGAGCGGCCAGGCCACCTCAACAGGCCGCCCCACCGCCCTGGGAAACTGCTCGCCAGCCAGACATATCGCCACCGACACCCGGCCATCAGCATCGATGTCCACCAGTAACCGATCAACCACCAGCCCCGCCCGCCATTCCATAACGAGACACAAGCCCGCGCCCCCGCGAGCACCGCACCGGCATCCTCAGGCTAGACACGCCACCCCCCACCGGCACCCCAGCGACATGGAACTGCAACCAAATGGCCTCCACCGGACACAAAGAATCCGGCCGATATCACGCATAAAGACCTATTGCGAGCGAGCCTACGCAAGGAGCCCAACCACCGAATTCCGATCGACTGCACCGCCGCGCTGGTCCATTCCCGCGACGCTGCGCCCCTCAGCGCGTGTGTGCAGACGACTCCTGACATCCGTGCACTCGACTTCGGAAACTGACACACACCTTAATGATCTTGGTCGGAACTCTTGAGTTCGGGACCGTTTCAGGGATTACATGACCTTCAACGGAATGATCGCAGTCGCAGACGACCAGCGGAGGTTTGTCACCGTTGTCCGCAATGAGCGACACCTGTCGCCGACCAGCAATTAGCCAGCAACGCCGGATGACCGGCGAACACGCGGCGAGGATTCTCGATACCGCGCCCTAACCCCAACAGAATTGTATTTCCACCAGCTTCGCGCGCCGGGCTGGTAGGGCTCGGCGGCGGCTTTGATCACCAGTCCCTCGATGCCGTGCGTGGCCAGTGAGGTGAACCACAGGCGAGCCTCGACCGGGTCGTTGGTCTGCATGGACAGGGCGAGCGGGCAGGCGGCCGGGATGCCGGCGAACAGTTCCTCCAGGTGCTTGCGCCGCTCAGCCAGACGTTGGGTGCGGATATCAACACCGTCGACCTCCAGGACGTCGAAGAGCACGAGGTGAGTGGGTTCCACTATCGACAGGTGGCGGGCGTGGTTGCCGCCGCCCACGCGGCGCTGCAACGCGGCGAAGTCGAGCCTGCCGGCGGCGCTCCAGCGGACGATCTCGCCATCGATCGTCCGTTTCGGGAGGTGTTCCCATACCGCGAACACGACTTCGGGGAACATCTCGTTGAGCCGGCTGCCGTGCCGTGAGGAGAGCTGTACCCCGCCGTCGCTGTCGGTCCGAGCCAGAGCCCTGTAGCCGTCATACTTCGGCTCTTAAAAGGCACCCCCCGCGCCCAGTCGACGGCTCAGGCAGGTAGTCGACCGCCAGTGCCAGCATGGGGCCGGCCGTGCGAAGCGTAGCCATAATGCTCCCCCTCGGATTCAACCGACACGGGGGTGCGATGAGGGAGTTTACCCAGGTCAGAAGTGGTGCGCAGCCAAGACATAGCAAAGCGGCCCCGCCGAACATCGATGCAACATGCCTTCAAGATCGGTCAACGTGCCATACGTGCCTGAAAAGATCATCTCATCTCTGACCTGCGAGAAGAGGTCAAGAACCTCAGATAACGATCGAGTCCGGGAGGTCACCCCTCGTCGAAGCCGACGGGGTAGTGGCCGGTGAGGCGGCCGCGGGCGAGCCTTCGGTAGTAGTCCTCGAGCGCGGGGTCGGCCACGATGGCCGCCCAGAGCTCGGCCGCCCTCGGGTGGTCGAGCTCCGCCAGCCGGTCAATCGCGTCGGTGCGCTGCTTGCCATTCCCCTCGGGACCCTCCGCGAGCTGGACGAGCACGTTCGGGTCACCGAGGTCGGCCAGTTCCCTGGCCGCCCACACCCGGTGCGCCGCCTCCTGGGCCCGCTCGCCCGCGAGCCGCTGCAGCAGAGCCCGACCTGCCGGAGAGCCGGCACGGGCCAGAGCCGCCGCCGCCCTGATACGCAGCGACGGATGCAGCGCCTCGCCGGTGAAGCCGGTCAGCAAGGCGACACCTCGGGGGTCGCCCACCTCCAAGAGCCTGGAGGCGGCGAGAACCCCCACGTAGCGGGGGTCGGTGGCCAGGTCGACCAGCAGGTCGGCCTCGTCAGGACCGGCGTACTCGATGAACCGTTCCGCAGCCCACGGGTGGGACTCGCGCCGGGCGGCAGCGTGCAGGAGCAGCATGCCGTCGGGCCGGCGCAGCCGGACGGGCGCGGCTGCGGCGTGGGAGTGCTCGGTGGCCAGCCTGGCTAGCAGTCGCGCGCCGCGCTCAGCGTCGAGAGCCGCCACAGCCTCGGCCGCGTGGACCCGCGTGAGGTCGGGCGAGGCTGTGGCGGCGAGAGCGGCAAGCAGCTCAACGGCGTCCCGGTCGCCGAGGTCAGCGAGCGCTTTGGCGGCGTCCAGCCGGTAGCCGTCGTACACCTCGGGATCGGCCACGACCCCCTTGAGCAGTTCGATGCCGCGAGGGTCGCCGCGTCCGCCCACCTCGGCTGCCACCTGGACGATCCGGTGCGGGCTCAGCGCGGCGGAGGCGTCAGCGAGGGCGGCCCACAGCTCCGACACGTCCAGACCGGGTACCCGAGCCAGGGCCTTCACCGCCGGGAACCGCAGCGCCGGATCGCCGACCACGTCGGTCAGGGCGGAGACGGCCTGCTCCGGAGCCAGGTCACACAGCTTGAGCAGCGCCTGCAACCGCAGATGGTCCCGCAGGCTGGGGTCGGTGGCGAGCTGGGCGAGCGTCACGGCACCGCGTGGATCTCCCAGGTTGGCCAGAGCGGCCGCGACCGTGACGCGGGACAGGTCGAGCTCCGGATCAGCCGCCAAGCGGGCGAGCGTGTCGGCGAACGCTTGCCGTACAAGGTCGCCTGGATCGCCCAGGCCAGCCAGCATCTCCGCTGCGAAGCCTCTGACGTGCAGGTCGTCATCGTGCAGCGCCCGCTCGGTCAGCGCGGCCACCCCGCGAGGGTCTCCCCTTCCAGCCAGCTTGGCCGCGGCGGAGACGGCGTCGATGTAGGGGAGGTCACCGGCGGCGAGCGCCGCCAGCACATCGGCGGCGCGCGGGTCGCCGATTTCAGCGAGACGGCCGGCGGCGTAGAGCCTGCGGTCGCTGCGGAAGGAGGCGTCGGCGCTCTGCGCCGCTGGAAATCCGGCAGCGATGTCGTTGGGCGCGTTCGCTGTCCGGCTCTCAGATCACGGATGTCCCCGGAGGCAGGGACCGGGCGGCACCACCCTCCCCCAGGGTCGTACGCGCTACCCGGTCTGCCCTCGATTCCGTACGCAACTGCCGGGGCACTGACGCTCCTGATCGTTATCAGCCACCTGATCCTCAACCTCAACCACTTCAACAGGCATAGCGGGTAAGGGCGCCATGTCATGGCGCTGCCCGAGGCGGCCGCGGTGTTCAGCGCCACCTCGCCGAGCAGGAGATGCCAAGGAACGGCGCGCGCAGGCCTTGGTGCGAGTGAGTGCCGCAGGGGCGCCCACGACCCTTCCGTCACGCGAAGCCGCGTCGACGAGGCAGCGCAGGGCGGCGTCCGGCGAAACTTGCGCACCCGCTCGGCCTTACCCGGGCAGGTCGAGGTGAGGCAGGAGCTGTTTTGCGTCCAGAGTGCCGTCGAGACCGGAGATACGCTCGCAGACCTCGCCAAGCGCTGCCGCATCACACCCAACAAGGTGCCGCCGTGCCTCCAGCAGCGTCCGCTCACGCTAGGGGTGGAGAAGAGGACTCGGCCTGCGTCAACGGAGTCGGCTGGCCGGATGCTCGCCGTGCCCCGACACTACGCCGGCCTACCTCAACCGCACAGAGCGGCCCGGCTCGCGCGCGTGCACACCCTCGTAAGAGGCGCCTGGAGCGTATGGCTCGGTCATAGCGCGATGAAGAGTTGGGGTAGCTCGGCGAGTTGGGCGCGGATGTCACGGTGGCGCTGCCGGCGTTCGAGTTCGGCGGCGATGGCGGCGTGGTAGGCGTGGTTGACCTCGATGGGTGTGAGATGCCAGTTGTCTATCTCTTCGTTGAGCGCGTCTCGGGCTTGCTCGGCCTCGGCGGTGGCTTGCTGCTGCTCGATCTTCCGTTGCTCGATCATGTGGGGGCTGTTCGCCCAGGGCTGGGGTTCGGGGTTGTCGGCCTGGTGCTTGCTGTTGACCGCAGCGATGGCCTTATCGGAGACGGTTCCGCGCACGGTGATGCCGTTGTCGATGAGCGTCAGTGTCGGGTTGTAGCTGCGGTAGGTCTCCTTTTTCAAAACCAGGGTTTCGGTGAGGTCGTTGATCCACTCGTGGACGGCGGCGGTAAGGTACCTGTCGGTATCGGGGGACTGGAACTGGGGGTTGGCGTTGACGTAGTGGGTGGGCCAGTCGAAGGTGGGCTTCTCGTGGACGCGGGTGCGGAGGAGTTCGGAGCCGCGCTGCCACACGATGTGCCAGTGGGTGAGTTGGCTGTCGCCGCACCGGTCGGGGTGGTAGTTGACCATGCCCCACGGCTGGCCGTTCAGCGTGCCGTCGTCGGCTATGAGTGGCTGCTCGCGGATCTGCCGGAAGACGGTGAGCGTCATCCGCCTGCCGTTGACGGTCAGGGTCTTCAGGTCCACGGTGGCGGTGCCGATGCCGGCGGCGGGGGGCGTGGTGGTGATCAACTGAGGGCCTTCCTGGCGTCGTTGGCGGCGTGAGCTGCGCCCACCTGGGGCGCAAAGTACCGAGCGAGGACCTCGTCCTGGATGCCTTCCCGGCAGTCGGGGCCGATGCCGTAGGCGCTTGGACAGCGCATTGGTCAGGGCGCGGGCGCACTGGCAGCAGCAGAGGGCCAGTTGGGCGAAGCGGCGGCCAGCGGCGATGTGCGGCGCCGGGCCAGGAGCAGATTGCACCGTTCCGCACCATCCGGGATGCTCCCGATCACGACAGCACACAAGGCACAGGGGCGGATGACCTCGAAGCGACACGGGCGGGTGACTCCCCCACCATGTTGGCCGCGGTGTACGCCATGTGAGCGGCTGACTTCGACCGGGCCGGCAAGACCCGCCGCGGCTTCAAGGCGGGTCCACCTTCGTTCGCTTGCCTATCGTGCGCCGTCAGCGAACATTGCTGTCGCCCACCCCAGAACACGCCGCTGCGCGGCGGGGTTCTTGAGGCTGTCCAGCACGTCGTGGACCGCCCTCATTGCCGTAAACTCCGCCTCCACATCAGCGTTGCTACCCTTGGCCGCAGCCTCGTCCTCGACGTCGACTTCTTCGCCGTCGCCTGGCGCTGGCGCCGTGGTGTCCCGCAGGGACGGAACTTGCATGATCAGTGCACTCTTCATGCGTACTGACCATAGGACCTGCCCGCATGCTGAGCCGGGGGAACAGCGACCCGTCCGGGTAAGTCCTGATCGCGCATGTCGCTCGGCTACGAACCCGCTCCCGCGAAAACCCGTTCACCTGCGCTGCCAGCGGAAAGCCTCCCCAGCGGGTCTCCAGATCAGCCCTGCGGGGATCTCTCTCCCACCGTTTGGTCAAGCGGCGCGGTAGACGGAGACAAGGGGCGTCGCGTGTCGCTCCACTCCTCCTGCGTCGATCTTCCTCGGTCAGTGAAGATGGGCAGAAGATCGGAGGTTCTGGCGATGTTGGCAGGCTGGCTTGCGTTGGAATGGGGGCGTGTACCCGAATACATCGGCGCGTTGATGACCGGCACTTCTGCCCTCATCGCTGCCCTGGCGTACAGGCGTACTGTGCTCGAAAGAGAGCGAGAGCAGGCGCATCTTGTCGGGGCATGGGTTGTCGCTGGCGCCGATCCCGGACATCAAGTGCTTTATGTGGCCAACCGGAGTGATGCTAGCGTATTCGATCTTGCTGTGACTGTGTCGGATCAGCAGCCTCTGGCTCTCGGCGAGTTGCCGTCCCTTACGACAGCGCAGGCGGATCTGCAGGATGTCGCGCCGTCCAAGACCCTGACCAGGAAATTGAGTGTTGAGACGTGGCTGGGGTTCTCGATGGGCATGACGTGGTTCACCGAGATCACTCAGCTACCGACGCTAACTTTCCGTGATGCCTTGGGGCGGCGGTGGCGGAGAGACTCCCATGGGGATCTCAAGCGCATCAACGTTAGGGACGTCAAGGCGCATGCGGTCCAAGCTAGCTACCGATTCCCTCTCTGGGGCCGAGTGCGGCTCTCCATAGGCGGGAGGCCCCCAGAGCGCGGCGCAGAGCGGGACGACACCTAGCCAGAGCATCGCTAGGACGCGATGGCACATCATCGTGTTGGCTTGGGTCTCACGCCCGTGGCATGAGGCGCAAAGCCCACGGCCGTGGACGTCGTTGGGGTCTAGGCCCTCAAGCTCAAGCTGTCGGCGGGAGAGTGGCTGGTGGTCGGCGACGGTGACCTGTGCTGCACGGCACACCAGGCAGATGCGGTCACGCTTGGGTGTGGCTGGTCTGCATATTGGTGCTGCCACCGGAGCTGTGATGGAGCGATCGGCAGAGGCGGCGGCCGTGGTGACTGCGGCGCACCGTGATTTCCTCGCACGTGAACCTTTCCTGCGCCCTGCCCACCGCGACGTACGCCTCGACCGGAACTCACGGTCGACAACGGGTGAATCCTGACCCCGTGGCTGGTCCGGGTACGCCGGTGCCGGCCTCCTGCCGACCGGGCACGATCTGAGCGACGTGAGTGTGGGCCGCCACTGAACTGGTGGTCCCCGCCTGCAGAAGGCTGGTTTGTGTCAGTGACCATCACTATCGAGCCACGGCAAGACACGCGCGCCCTTCGTCGCCGCCGAGCGCCCACGCCGCTGGCAGAGCCGACCAAGGTCTTGCGGGGCCGGTGAAGTGGTTCATCCCTGTCCGGCGCGTGTCGCACGCTGAGCCGAACTGGCCAGGCGCGGGGGGCCTCGCCGAGCTGGGAGCCGTACGACATGCCGAAGAACCAGCCCACCGCCGCCAAGTGCCCCACGGCTGGCCCGTCGCGGCCCGAAGCGCCGTGGTAACCCTTTTGTGGCTGTCATCCAGTTTCGTCCGGGTGGCGTCGCCGGGTGCCGTCAGCGATGATCGACGCGACGTGACCGCGCTGCGAAAGGATCGGGTATGACGTGGTATCCGTGGAGACAGGCGTTCCTCACGGCGGGGGCGGCCGTGGTCGGCTTCGACCCGTCCACGCGCACATGGGTCACCGACGCCCGGTCTCAGGGGATGGCCGACCTGCCGCTGCTGAAGGGCAAGGTGGTGACCGATCCCGCCTCGCGCGGCCAGGCCGCCGACGACTTCGGGCACCTGGTCCATCGGACCCCCGGGGCCGTGCTGGAGCCCGGCGCCGTGTCGGACATCATGCTGATGATGAAGTACTGCCGGACGCACAGCCTGCCCGTGGCCGCGCGCGGCCAGGGACACGCCACCTTCGGTCAGGGCCAGGTCGCGGGCGGTCTGATCATCGACATGACCCCGCTCAACGCGGTTGAGGTGCGGGAGAACACGGCTGTTGTGGAGGCGGGCGCGCTCTGGAGCAGCTTGGCGCAGGCGACCCTGGCCCACGGCCTGACCCCTCCGGTCTTCACCGACTACCTGGAGCTCTCGGTCGGCGGCACGCTCTCGGTGGGCGGTGTCGGCGGCCAGACCCACCACCACGGATCCCAAGCGGACAGCGTCGTGGAACTGGAGGTCGTCACGGGGGAGGCCAGCCTGAGGAGGTGTTCCGCGCGGCTACGCCCCGACCTCTTCCGCGCGGCGCTGGCTGGAAGAGGACAGTGCGGCATCATCACCAAGGCCACCATGCGCCTGCTGCCCGCCCCCGCGATGGTCCGCCACTACCTGCTCTCCTACCCCAGCGTCGCCGCGCTGACCGCCGACCAGCGGCGCGTGGTCAACGACGGCCGCTTCGCCTACGTGGAGGGAGAGCTCGGGCTGCCGACCGACTCCGCCGGCTGGAGCTACCAGCTTGAAGCGGCCGCCTTCTTCAACGGCACGACCCCGCCCGACGACACCAGGCTGCTCGCCGGGCTGGGCGACCAGCCCGGCGACCGGCAGATCCAGGACATGTCCTACTTCGACTTCCTCAACCGGCTCGCCGCGGGCGTCGCCTATCTGAAGTCCACAGGCGAGTGGTACCGCCCGCACCCCTGGTGGAACATGTTCCTGCCCGCGAGCCACACAGACGCCTTCGTGGAGGCCGCCATCAAGGACCTGACCGAGACCGAGGTCGGCGCCAGCGGCGTGGTCCTGCTCTATCCCTTCCCCCGCGCCCGCCTGCACCTGCCCTTACTGCGCATGCCCGACGAGGAGACGGTCTTCCTCTTCACCCTGCTCAGAACCGCCTCGCACGGAGCCGAGAGCCCGCAGGACATGGTGGAGGCCAACCGTTCCCTCTACCTGCGCGCCCAAGCCATCGGGGGTTACCAGTACCCGGTCGGCTCCATACCCACCACGCCTGAGGAGTGGCGCACCCACTACGGCCCTTCATGGGCCGCCTTCGAGGCGGCCCATGAACGCTACGACCCCGACGGAATCCTCACTCCGGGCCAGGGCGTCTTCCCTCCGAGACCGTGAAGTCCGCCGCCGTTCGAGATCAACCAGGCGCTGCTGGACCAGGTAGTCGCCGTCGGCGACGTCGAGATCGTCGAGGTGATGGCGGCCTGCTTCGCCCACCTGAAGGTCGTCATCGAGCCGAGCGGCACGTCCGCCCTGGCCGCGGCGATGTGCGGGCGGATCGAGATCATTTCCGGCACAATCGGTGTGGTCCTGCCCGGCGGGAACACCGCCTGGACCACGTTGCGGTCGCTCCTCGGCCGCGCCGAGACTGCTGGGGGCGATAGTGGTGTGCCTGGCCTGCACGCCTGGAGCAGGCAGCAGCCAGCAGGCGCTGCATGACGGTGTCGCCCTGTTCACCCAGTACATGAGCCCCCAGCGGATCGGCGCCATCGCCTACGAAGGCGCCGATCCCGCTGATGACCCACGATGGCACGCCTCGGGGGCACGCACCCGAGCCGAGTACGGCCGCTGGTGCCGGCACGCGTGCGGCATGGCCTGCCTGCAGATGGCCCTGGACCACCGCGACGGGCACGCCCCGCCGCTGCTGGAGCTCCTGCACGGCTGCCGCGCCTACGGCGGCTACGTCGAGCACAACGACGGCCGGATCAAGGGCCTGTACTACGCGCCGTTCGCCGACTACGTACGCGCCGCACATGGCCTGCACGCCGAGGTGCACTCGCACCTAGCCGTCGCCGACCTCCACGGCCTGCTCGCCGACGGGCATTTGGTCATGGCCTCGGTCCACAAGGAGATCCGCCGCCCCGAGCTGCCGGCTCCCGGCCGGGGCGGGCACCTGGTCCTGCTTACCGGCCACGACCACGGCCTGATCCACCTGCACAACCCCTCCGGCCACACCCCCGGCGCCCGCCAGGCCAGCCTGCCCATCGACACCTTCGAGCCGTTCTTCGGCGGCCGCGGCATCGCCCTGCACACGCGCTGACCACATCCCGGAGGAACAAGGTGACGATCACGTGACGACCAGGGTGCTGATCTCGGTGGACATGAAGGGCATCACCCGACGACCCCGCTCACGCCCACTACTGGGCCGAACGGCGAAGGCAGGTCAAACCTCGCATCGACGGATACACGCTCCAGCTGATTACCAGGCAGAACACGCGGTGCCTGTTCTGCGGAGACCACCTGCTGACCGTCGAGCAGCCACCGCACTCCCCCGATCAGTGGGAACGCTGGTGGCTGCATGCTGCCCGGCGCGATCAGCGCCGACTATCTCGTGTTCCATGCGCAACCCGGCATCACCAGACGGCAATCCGACCCGCCTCGTGCACTCCTCCTACCTTCGCGGGCCCTCGCCCGCCAACGCAGCCAGCACCATCCTGAACCGCCCTCTGGGGTTTGCCTTTGCCGTGTGCCGCGATGAGTGGCATGCACGGTTCTTAGGGGACCAACCCTGTGGTGATCTCGGTCTTGATGGCGATGCACTGTCTGCGGGCAGGGACGCGGCAGCGTGTGCCAGCGGCAGCCGCATGCAGGATCGATCTCCGTTCAGAGAAATGATCGCCAGCGGCAGGTCGGCGTGTCGTCCGAATCGTAGACGTAGCCGACCTGCGATCAGGGCCCAATGCGCTGGGCGACGGCTTCCGGCAGGGCACGAATCATGGCGATGTTGATCAGCGCCGTCTGGCGCAGATTCATACGGCTGAGCCCGAAGCGGTCCTCGCCGATCGCGATGGTGAAGTCCAGGAGAGCCCGCTCGGTGGTGGCCCATCGGTCGAAAGCGCCGTTGTCGAACGCGGTACGCGCGGCGGCCCAATCGATGTAGGCGCGCTCGCCGGCGTCGTCGACGCACGCATTGGTGAAGGCCTCGTTGTCGAGCCACGCGCTGTGGTCGTCCTCGATGAGGAGTCTGATGGCGGCTTGACGGTGAGGCTCATGGTCGGCTGCCCCGGCGAGAAGTCGCTCGGCGATGGTGCTCATGTGGCGATTGTTCCACCGTGGCAAGCGAACGAGCAGGAAAACTGTGGCGCCGCCTGCAAGACGTCAATGGTGGCTTGACAGCGGACGGCCGCGTCGACGGCATCCCGGTCCAGGCACTGGCCACGCCCATCACCGGGATCACCGGCGAGTGGGTAGTGCGCGGCACCGCGATCACCACCGCCGAACGCGCCGCCCTGCTGCACGACCTCGTCAATTGGAGCGCGGCCCTGCCCGCGCACGGCATCACGGTGCTGAAGGTCCGAGAGCGCCGTAGCTCTCCACCTGTACGGGCGATGCGTCATGGCCAGCGGCCGCGGTGTCGTCGGCGGTACGCGGTAGCTCGTCGATGAGGTCGACGTCGGCGCTGGGCACCTCGCCGCCGTCGTGAGCATGGCGGCCGCGGCCCGGCGATGTCACCGACCGAGTCCACCAGCGGGCGCGGCGGCAGCAGCGGCGGCATGGGCGGCTGTCGCCCGGCCAGTTCGTCCGCTCCCCCGCTCCCTCGTCCGCGAGAGGCTGCCAGCGTCGTGGAGGCGCCCGTGGTACTGGCGGTGCCCAGGCGCGGGCCCGCTGGGCCAGGCCGCCACACCGCGGTGGGGACGAGCCTGTCCAGCCGCTCGCCCGGCTGCTCGCCGGCCATGCCTGGGGTCCGGCTGGTCGGTTTGCCATGTCGGTTGTGGTTTCCGCATCGGATCCTGCTTGCACGGCCGGGTCGAGGTCCAGCGCGGCCAGCTGGGCGATGCGGCGCTCCAAAAGCTCGTCCAGGTCGTTGACCAGCGGCGGCCAGGGGCTGGTGTCGGGGTGGATCGCCTCGACCGGGAGCTGGCCGGTCAGCACGCTGAGCCGGGCGCGGAAGTGGTGCGGGCCGATGACGGCCAGCCAGCCGGCGCACAGCCGCAGCGGGTGCGCGGAGTCCGGCTGGTCGAGGTGGCAGGCCATCCGGCGGCCGTCGGCGATCTGCTCGGCCTCGGCCAAGCTGTGCGCGCCGCCCCGGGTGTCGCCCTTGCTGGCCTCCTTCAGCCGTCGCATGTCCTCGTCGGTGTAGACGGTGAGATCGGCGTCGCGACGCCATGGGCACACCCGCTCTCCCGCGCACGGCCGAGCGCGGAACGTCAGCGTGCCCGCGCCCTCCACCGCACGCTCCGCCGCGGGCTCCGCGACGGCGTCGCCTGCGAGGGCCTGGCCGCGGCCGGGCAAGGTCGAGCCGTCAGCGGCGAACTGCGCCTGCTGGTTCACGGGCACGTCGTTCGGCGGTACGGGCCGATTCGTCACGGGGGTACCCGGCGATGCGATCGACCAAGGCGATAGTGTCGCGCTCTTCGAAGCGGACAGCCAGCAGCACGATCGACAACACGGCGGCAAGGACAATAGCCAGGCTGCGGTCGATCTGGCTGGCCTGCTGGCTGGTCATGGGCAGCGGGTGCTCATCAAGCTCCGTGTCATACGTCGACGCTGTGACCTGTGTATTCTCACGGCGTCTCACACCGTGTCATCCGTGAGCTGTCTCAGGATCCGTGTCATTTCCTCGAAAATCTCGACCGCGGAAGCCCCTCAGCGGCTCTTTGCGTATGAGGAGCACTCGGGCGTGTCGGGTTGAGCCCAACGGCAACCGAGGAGCCCCGGTCACGCCCATGGGACGGCGGGCTCGGCGGCCGGTGGGCAATCCGGCAATTGCGCTGTCCCGACCGGCTTTGGACGAGGGGAAGCGTCAGTCGACGGGGCTTGCCTCACCGCCGTGACGCCGTCGAAGTCGCTCCCTCGCTCCACGGAACGTACTCGTAGGAAACCACTCCTTGGCCATCGTGGGGTGTCGTGCCGATGTCCCAGGGCGGTGGCCTGCGGACACGCACGGAGGCCACCGCCCTGGCGCGGCCGCTCAGCGCCTACGAGCAGGAGCTACGGCAGACCCGAGCCGTTGACCTGGGTGTTTGCATCCAGGTGCAAACATCTGGAGGCTGTCGGCGGCTTACGGCACACTGCCCTCCAAGTGCCCTCGCGCGGACTCGGTGGCTTGGGGCGCCGGGATCGTGCGCTCCAGCGAGGAGGCCGATGTGATCGTACGGTGGCTGTTATCCCTTGCCCTCGCGTTTTCCGGCCTGGCGGGCGCGCCTCCGGCCGCCGCGGCGGCCGCGGTGCGGGCGGCCGTCGCCGACCCGCTGCAGCCGGGCCCCGGCCAGTACTACGAGGCACGGGTCCGCGTGCTGAGCAACGCGTCGATCGCGGGCGGTGCGACGGTGACGGTGAAGATCGCCGGGGTGGGCGGCGTGCCCGCCGGCGGGGTGTCGAGTGTCGCGGTCAACTTCGCGGCCAAGGGCGCGAGCGGGACGGGTGGCCTCATCGTCTACCCCTCGGAGCTGATGACCGCGCCGGGTGTCACCGGCACTCGTTACCGGTCGGGTGTGTGGGAGGACCAGCTTCTGACGGTCAAGGTCGGTACGGATGGTTCGATCAAGGTGAAGAACACCGGTTCGGCGGCCGTGAACGTGTACGCCGAGGTGCGGGGTTACTTCAGCGCCGCGGCCGCCGGCACGGCCGGCTCGGCGTACGTCCCGCTGGACACCGCCCGCATCGTCGCCAACCAGAGCGTCGCCGCCAATTCGACCTCGACCTTCACGGTGACAGGGGTAGGCGGCGTCCCGGCGAGCGGAGCGGCGTACGTGGCCCTGACGTTGATCGTCAAGAGCACCGGATCCGGCAAGACGTTCGCATACCCCTCGCAAGGGACGCTGCCCACCGGGGCGGACATCGAGTACCGGCCGGGCTCCTTCCAGTCCAACCTGGTCATCGTTGCCCCGGGCCCCGATGGCAAGATCGCCGTCAACAACAGCGGCTCAGCCGCGCTGACCGTGTACGCCGACGTATCGGGCTATTTCGTGACGCCCGCCGCAGCGGTCACCCCCTCGACGCAGACACCCGTCGCTCCCGCGAGGATCGCCAACAACATCACGATCGAGGCCAATGGCACCTACACCGTCGCCCCGCTCGGTAAGGCAGGCGTTCCCGCCGCGGGAGTGAGTGCCGTCGGCGTGAACCTTACCGCCAAGGGCACCGCCAACGGCTCGCTCCGCGTCTATCCCTCCGGCCAGGCGAACGTCCCGTCAGGCGGATCGATCGCCTACCAGCCGAACGACTTCTGGTCCGGCCTGGTGCCGGTCAAGCTGGGGACCGGCGGCACGTTCGTGATCCGCAACGCCGGAAGCGCGAGCATCAGCGTTGCCATCGACACCTTCGACTACTACAAGGCGCCCGCCGTGCCGTCGCCGCCCACCGGGGTCACCGCGACGGCCGGTGAAGGGTCGGCCGGCGTGAAATGGCGCAGGCCGGCGGACGGCGGCGCGCCGATCACCGGGTACACGGTGACCGCCAGCCCCGGCGGCAAGACCGCGACCGTGCCCGCCGGCCAGCTGGAGGCGACGGTCACCGGTCTCACCGACGGCAGCGAGTACACCTTCACCGTGACGGCGGCCAACGCGGTCGGCACCTCCGGACGGTCCGCGCCGTCCGATCCGGTCACCCCGGGCGGGCCGGGCAAGCCCGGCAGGCCGTTCATCACCTCGGTGTACGGCCGCGACGGCGAGGTGCGCGTCGAGTGGTCGCCCCCGGACACCGGCGCGGACGGCCTGACCGGCTACGTCGTCACGGCGTCCCCCGGCGGGGCCACCGTGACCGCGCCCGGCACCGCGGCGCAGGCCACCGTCGGCGGCCTGACGAACGGCACCGACTACACCTTCACCGTGAGCGCCGTCAACACCGCCGGCACGGGGCCAGAATCGGCGCCGTCCGACCCGGTGCGCCCGCAGCCGGCTGACGTCCCGATGCCGCCGCCCGGGCTGCTGGTCACCCCGCTCGACCAGCGGGTGGACGTGCAGTGGGTGCCCGCCGTCGACGGCGGCTCGGCGATCACCGGGTACACCGTGACGGTGCAGCCCGGCGGCCGCTCCATCGACATCGCGGCCGACACCACCCTGACGTCGGTGACAGGCCTGGCCAACGGCACCGCGTACACCGTGTCGGTGGTGGCCAGGAACGCGGCCGGAGCGAGCGCCCCCTCCACCGCCAAGCCCGCCACGCCCGCGGCGAGCGTGCCGCCGGGCCCACCCGACCATCTGCGCGCCTCGCTGCCCGCCTCGGGCAGCGTGCAGCTCATCTGGGAGCCGCCGGCCGTCACCGGCACCAGCCCGGTCACCGGATACACGGTGACGGCCAGCCCCGGTGGCAAGACCGCCACGGTCACCGCGACCACGGCCACACTGTCCGGACTGGACCCGGCCAGCGCCTACACCTTCACCGTCCGCGCCACCAACGCCTCCGGCACAGGCGCGGCCAGTGCCCCCACCGAGGCGATCACACCGAAGCTGACCGTCAAGAGCGCGCCGGTGGTGCTCTCACCGGCGGCGCTCGCCACCCTGCGCGCCGTGCACCCCGCTCAGGGCCTTGAGTTCGAGAACCCGCCGCAAGAGGTCACCGCCCTCACCCCGAGCACCCTGGTCGTCATCGGGCAGAGCACGCTCACCCCTGAAGGGTTCCTCGGCAAGGTGACCGGGACCGCCCGGCAGAACGGTCTGTTCATCGTCTACACCGTGTCCGCGACGCTCGCCGAAGCCTTCGCCGACGCCGACTTCTCCGTCGACGGCCAGGTGGACAGCGGCGACCAGGTGCAATTCGTGCCGTCCGTGCCCGGAGCGCGCATGGTGCAGGCGATCCGCAAGGGCGACTCCCGCGTCACCGCAGGCTCGCCACAGCCCGTCGTCCGCGACGGTGCCCTCATCATCGAGTACGAGCACGCTTTCAAGGAGAAGGGCCGCCTGGTCGCCAAGGTCGAGGCCCAGGCCAGCCTCAAGCAGAACACCACGATGGGCGCCAGCACCGACTCCGCCAAGGGCAGCGACATCACCAACACCACAAGTGTCAGCGCCGAGGTGCGCGTCAAGCAGAACGTCACCCAGGAGTTCGAGAAGCGGGTGCACGTCGGGCATGTCCGTGGGCCCTGCTTCCACTTCAACCTCGGCAGGCTCCCGGTCGTGGTCTGTGTGCGCTTCTCCGTCGCACTGAACATCGAAGGCGGCGCCTCGGCCGGAGTCACCTTCTCGGTGCACTACGACAAGGAGTTCGGCACCCACTGCCACACCGCCAAGAGCGGCTCGAACTGCACGCCGATCGAGAAGGGGCAGGGCTTCTACCTGGACACCGGGTTCGGCGCCTACGGCGACGGCAGCATCGCCGCCATCCTCTCCACCGACGTCCAGCTCCTGCTGTACGGCTACGTCGGCCCGGCCCTGGTGATCGAGGCGCCCGGGGTGCAGTTCAAGGCCGACACCACGCAGTCCCCCTGGTGGGAGCTCCGAGCCCTCACTCGCCTGGGCGTCGCCATCGACCTCGGCGCCATCGGTAAGGACTACTCGCTCTGGCGCAAGGACAACATCATCAACGCCTCCTACACTTTCGCCCAGGCCGCCGGCCCGTTCCAGGGCATCAAGGTCTCACCGCCGATCGGCACCGTCGGCCCCGGGCAGAACTACCAGTTCAAGGTCACCGTCTCCGGGTATCCCGACGACATCGAGACCCAGTGGAGTATGGTGAGCGGCCCCGGGACCGTGACCCCGAGCGGGCTCTACATGTCGCCGCAGGAAGGGGTCGCCGAGGTCGCCGTGGTCAGCCCGGCCACCGGCGGGCATCCCCAGCTGGAGGGCCGCGGCGGGATGATCGTCGGCAATCAGTACGGCACCCCCGGCCCACCCAAGCTCGACGCCTACACCAAGCCCACCCTGCGCGGCGCCTCGGTGAGCTGGACGCCACCGGCCGATCAGGGGTCCAGCCCCATCAGCGGCTACATCGTGACCGCCACCGCCGGCGACGGCAGCGGCATCAAAACGGTGTACGCCTACGGCGGCGACGCCACGCACCAGCTCATCCAGGGGCTCAAGCCCGGCGTGACCTACGTCGTGTCGGTGATCGCGCAGAACAACTACGGCACGGGCGAGCCGTCCGGGACCATCCTCCTGAAGCCGCTGGACGTCGTCTTCCCCGGCCCGCCGACCACGCTCGGCGCGGACCTCGCCAGCAGCACCGAGTATCCGGGACGGCCCGACTCCACAGGCGACGCCGGCGGCATGGGCGGCGGCTCCATCTCGGGAGACGGAAAGTACATCGTCTTCGAGACCCAGGGACGCAGCAACCTCATGCCGCAGGACTCGCCGTACTACCACCCGGCGAGCAGGTACCCCTATGTGGTCAGGAAGCAGGTCACCGGTGGAGCCGGATTCGTGGTGGCCTCGATCGAGCCGGACGGCAATCCCAGCTACAACATGTACACCGAGCCGCTGATCAGCAGGGACGGCAACGTGGTGGCCTACACCGGCTCCAGTTACGCCAAGCCCGACGTCTTCAGGGGCGTGGTCCGCGACATCGCAGCCGGGACCTCATGGACAACCGAGGACAGCAGCGAGATCTACGGTGTCAGCGACAACGGGCAGGTGGTCATCTACTGGAAGTCAGCGTCCGGCCAGGCCGCCAACCTCTACCGCCAGGTCAAGGGCGCCGCGGCGCAGAAGCTGACCAACTGCACCGGGATGAGCGGCCCGCAGTGCGCTCTGACGCCGCCGGGCAGAGGGATGCTGTCCGGCGACGGCAACCGGGTGGTGTGGTCCACGATGGACTCCGCCGGAAAGCAGCACAGCTGGCTCTACAACGCGCCCAGCGGCACCACCACCGAGATCTTCCCCGGCGCCGACGTCGCCCGCCCGCTCATCTCGGGCGACGGGCAGGTCGTCGCCTTGTCTTACACCTCGCCCGACCATGTCACGTCATGTTTCGTGATCAAAGCACTCAGCAACCCGCCCCCGACCGCCGCCGACTGCCGGGTCAGCGACACCAACGCCGGGTACGCCGACCCGACCTTCCTCAGCAAGGACGGCCGGGCCCTCGCCTACCGCTGGATCGCCTACACCAGCGGCGCCCCCAACCAGATAAGCCTTCGGGTGTACTACGACAACGCCACCACCCACATCGCGGGCGGCTCACCGAACACCTGGCCGAGCATGGCGTTCATCACCGACGACAACCAGCAGCTCGTCTACACCTTGTGGCGCGATGTGGATGAAGTGAATACGTCGTTCACCGCGGCCACGGTGCCAGGGCTCTGGTACGACCTCACCACGGACGGCACGTCCCTCCCCCTGAGCCTCGGCCCCTCCCGGGCTCCGGCCGGCCGGGTGCCGCCCCGCGAGCTCAAGCCCTTCCTTCCACATCCACTCAAGGCCTATCAGCCCGCCGGCCCAGCCCGTTGATCAAGTCGCGGGGATGGTGCGCCGTCGCCGTCCCCGCGACGCCTCAGCCGCTCTCCACCCAGACCGATGCCCTCACGGAGCGGTGCCGCCCATGGTCGTCACACAGCCCCTGATCAACCTCGGCGATCTCAGCTCGCCTGCTTCACTAGGGCGGAGATTCCCGCCTCGTCGTCGGCCGGCAACGTCGTCAGCGGGAAGACGGTCGGCCACATGGTGCCGTCGTCGACTCGCTGCCCCCGACGCCTGCCCAGGCCCCTGAAGGCCCTGAGGGGCGTCGATCGGCACGGAAGCCACCTCGTACAGGGCCAGCCCAGCCCAGCGGCGACCTCGTGGTCATCATCCTGGGACGCACAGCGTTCCTCTCGGGCCCTCCGCACCCGAACGTGTCCCCAGCCGCCAGGTAGCCCCGTGACTACGCGGGCTCACCGTACCCGGCGACGTATGCCGCGTAATTCTTCGCGACGATGTCAGGCTGAGCCTCAGTCCGGGGTCTAGCCAGCGTCACGGGTTCGAACGGGCCCGCTCGTTGAGCCTCCCGGGTATCGTCGTGATCTGCGGCTCCACCCGCTTCATGTCCGAGATGAACGAGGCCGATCTGCGGGAGACCAAAGCCGGAAAGATTGTCGTCAAACCGGGCTGTGACATGAAGTCGCCGCACGAACTTTGGTCCGATCCTGTCGAGGCCGAGGCGCTGAAGGTTCGACTCGGCGAGCTGCACCGGGCGAAGATCCGGCTCGCTGATGAGGTGCTCGTAGTCGGCGACTACATCGGAGACAGCACCCGAGCCGAAATCGCCTACGCCCGGTCGCTGGGCAAGCCCGTGTGGTTCACGGACCCCGAAGTCGACCCTGACGCCTGACCGGCTCGCGGTGGCTTCGGCCGCCGCCTACCCCACACCCTCTGCAGGCATCCCTTGGAATTGATCATCTCGCCGACTTGCCGTACGTGACAGAAGAGATCATTTGGCGCTGACCTGCAGAAAGAGTCCACCAACCCTAGATAAGCACGGCATGGTCTTCACCATGGATCGCAACATGTCGGGGTCGCCAGTATCGATTTGCTGCGCCAGCCACCGGGCAGGCGTCACACTGTTGTCCGCGGTCATCGCCGTTCTCCTTCTTGGAATCGTTGCTACGAAGGATCACGCGATGGCCGTTCTCATTTCACGGTGCCACACCTGCTGACCAGGTCAAACTCGTACACCACTCCCGCGGACGCAACCAGCATCCACGCCGTTGGGAGCTACCTAGCCAAGTCTTCGGGCCAGCGAAGGTCCGCGGCGCGCTACGCCGTCGAGACCTCGCGCCCGGTCCCCGCAACATGCTGTGAGAGCCGGTCAACATGCCTTACGTGCCAGACAAGATCATCGCGCTCTGACCTGCGAGAAGCGGTCAACAACCCAAGATAACGATGGGGTTCACAGCGGCGACCGGCTGCGGCCAGGCCCGTGTAGGATCCGCGTTTTGCTGTCGAAATCCGCGCCTCCGTGTCAGGTAGTTGTCGGATTCGACATGCCGAGGCGGACTGGCAGGGGCCGAATGTCGGCGCTCTCACCTCAGCGTCCCGACCAGATCGCATGACGAGAGGATTCGACACGCCCGCGCGGATGGTCAGGTCCGACAGATCACGCGGATTCGCCACTAAGCGCAGGTCCAGACGCTGCCATCCGACACCGAGTTGCGGATCCTACAGCCCGGAGGAACCGAAACCGAGTACGACCCGGACCACGACCTTGACCAGCCGGCGCCTGGCCAAGGTGGCCGAATTGAAGGCTCTGGACCGGCAGCAGGCAGTCTTACAGGCTCCCCGGATCGCCGTGTATTCCCTCCCAAGGAAGGCGTTCATCTACCACGCTGGGTTGAGGTGCGTGGTGATGTATACCGTGCGATGGAGGCAGAAATCCACCCTGGGGTTGATGCTGCTATCGGCTCGTCTCCTTTACCTTTCCAGCAACGCATGGTTTGCCTGCCTGTCGAGGGGCTGCCGAACCATCTCGTCACCACGATGGAGAATCCAACAAAGGAGATGCACCATGCGCACAACTCGCACGAGGACACCGCCGTTGCGGCAGTTATGGCCGAAGCACTGGTGGCGGGGTTAACCGCCAGTCCATCAATCGCGCACGCACGGTCGCTGCAGGCGTTGTCGCCCTGGCGATCGATGGTGGTCCAGTTGCCGAGCCCGGCGCTGGGGTCGGCGGGCTGCTGGATGCTCCACAGCCTGCCGGAGAAGCAATGGACCTCGATCAGCCGGTTGTGCGGGCCGGCGAGCAGGACCCGCCGTACCTTACGTGCCTGACAAGATCATATGGCTCTGACCCGCGAGAAGAACCCAAAGACCCAAGATAGCGATGGGGCCGGGAGGCGCGGCCTACAACAAGGTCATCGACCTGGCCGGCAACACCGCCGAGACCGCCTCCCTGACCCGCCGCCGCGACCAGCTGCGCTACTGCCTCCTCTCCAGGCCGCCGCTGACGTAGGAGATCGTCCGTGGCGGCCGGTCCGGCCGCTGGACTCAACGAATACTCAACCGGGGCGCAACAGCGCGCCGTTACGGTCGCGGGCAGTTCGACCGGCGGCCACGCTCGCGCCGGAACACGAGGCCCCGACCGCCGCCGCTCCACCCGTCAACGGAAGGACAGCGACATCCATGACTATTCGCCCTCTCAACCGCTTATTAGGCGTTCTCGGCATCGCCGCGTTGGTACCCGCGCTCTTCGGCGCACCGGCCGGCGCGACACCCGCCGACCCCACGCCGTCCCCCACGCCCGAGCCATCGATAACGCAGTGACCCCTTTTCATCCCCAGGCGGCTTGGGCAACGCGGTGATTTTGCAGGACGGCGATGGCCTTGCAGAGGTGGCCGGCCTTGCTCGGGCTGCAGCGTAGCTTGCGGAGTATCTTCCAGCTCTTCAGCTGGGCGTTCGCTCGTTCGCCGGGCCCGCGAAGGCGGGCGTGGAAG